>JAXLZQ010000005.1:0-94497 GCA_046350875.1 Patescibacteria group bacterium | reverse complement strand
GAGTTTGACTCGACGCAACCGAGAAGTACTCTGAGTTTATTAGGTTTGTAACGTTTATAAGGTTTATATAGCGACGATTGCTTTCTATTTACTAACTTATTTCTTTCTCTTTAGGTAGCTTTCGATGAAAGGATCGAGGTCTCCATCAAGTACGCCTATGGTATCTGAAGTCTCATATTCTGTGCGAAGATCCTTAACCATTTTGTAAGGATGCAAGACATAAGATCTGATCTGTCTCCCCCAACCCGCTATCTTGTCTTTTTTGAAACTGTCTTGAGCCTCAGAGTTTGCCTCCTGTTTCATTTGCCAGAGTTTGGATTTCAAAATTTTTAGTGCTGTTTCTCTATTTTGTCTTTGTTCACGTTCTGTTTGACATGTAATCACAAGCCCTGTTGGTTTGTGGGTAAGCCTCACAGCTGTTGCCACTTTGTTGACGTTTTGCCCTCCATGTCCACCTGCTCGGAAAAAATCCCACTCGAGGTCTGCATCTTTTATCTCTACCTCTTCATTTTCAATCATTGGAAGCACCTCGATAAGTGTGAACGAAGTCTGCCTTAGCTTGTCTGCGTTAAAAGGAGATTGTCTTACAAGTCTGTGAACTCCTGCTTCACAGTGAAGTAAGCCATAAGCAAAAGGTCCCTTCACATTCATGACGATAGTTTTGACTCCCGCCTCTTCCCCATCTACCCAGTCGATGGTCTCTGTAGTAAATCCTTTCTTTTCAAAATATCTACTGTACATTCGGTATAGCATGTGAGCCCAGTCCATTGCTTCAGTGCCGCCTTGTCCAGCGTGTATTCCGAATATACAATCACCTTTGTCGTGAGGTCCTGATAAAAATAGCTGGATCTCGTACTTTTCAATCATCTTGCGAGCTTCTTCAATTTGATTGTCTTCAAGAAGTAGCCCCATCATCTCTACATCGTCAATGAGTATCTGAAGTCTTTTGATTTCTTTCATGACGTCTCGTGATTTCTCAGGATCTGTCCAAAACTCTGGGTCATATGTCTTGTCCTGGAGACTTTTCAGGGTGGCTTTTGTTGCGTCAAGATTGACTCCGGTCAATATTGCTTGATATTTTTTTTGTAAATCATCCATATTGCTCTTGAGCTCCAATTATATCAGAGCGCAATAGCCTTACGAGTCTACAATAAGTTTGCTAATAGTGATTGACAGAATCTTTATATGTCGCTGTAATTGACTATATACTAGACCTATAGTAATATATGGCATGATAAATAGTGAGCTGGGACGCAGTATTAGGCTGGCAAAAATAACAGCTGAGCAACTTTATGATAGTGAACAAGAATCCAAAAAGAACAAGGCGCAGTATTGGGGAATATATCAAAGAGATTTTGAAAGTTATCATAAGTATTTTAAACTTAAAGGGGTCGATATTACTCCATTTGTAAACTCATTGAGTGAGAGAGGTGATGTTCCTTTGGTCTTAGACTTGCTTGCAGATACCTCATGTATACGCAGCGTTGAAAATGCTCAGGGAGTTTCCGTGGGGCTTTGTGATGATAGAACCTATGAAGCTAGATTAGGTGATAGAGATCATCGTAGGTACATGGTTGAAGGTAGTGTTTTCGATGTTAGAACATTAAGAGATGTAGACAAACTTCGTAAAATAAAATGGCCAGATAGAGGCTTTGATCTCGTATTAGAACGAGGACATGGAGGAACAAATAGTTATTTGCCAACTAGTGGTTTGCTGAAAGGATTGATGAACAAAATTTATAGGATGACAAACCCAAGCGGTAGTCTTATGTGTCTGTGTTTGCCAGATGATAGCAGAATACTTTGGGATGCGGCAATTTATGCCAGTCATTTAAATAAACATGAGGCATTGTGTTGTGGAGTATATAGGAATGTATTTGCTTTACAGCGTTTTGATGGTTCACCTGCTTTGTTGCCCGCTCCAACGGATTACTCAGAATGATGTTTTGAATATTTTGGGCTTAATAGTTACTAAATTACCAGAATTTTCTTGATAAAAATAAAGGCGCGGGTGATGCCCGAGTCAGACTCGGCTTCTCCCGCGCCAGAGTTATTTCTAGATTGATTTTAGACTTTACTCTCTCAGCTCTGCTCTTTGCTCTTATTTGATATCCTTCCCTATTATTATCACAACATCTGCTTTTTCGGTCTTTTCTAGAGTCTCATATTTGGGATCTGTGATAAAGCCTTTGATATCTTCACTTATAGTGCCTTTTAAGAATTCTTTATCACTCTTAATTTGCACAACTGATTGCGTGTAATCGTATTTGTCGGCATTGTCTGTCACTACTCCTACATATCCAGCCTTGAGAAGCGCAGCCTTGAGACCTCCTGCTTGTCCAGCGACTCCTGTGCCGTTTAGAACTTTCACATTCACCTCTTCACGCTTCACTTCAACCGTTGGTGTCGGTGTCGGTGGGACTGGAGTCATTGTTGGGGGTGGGGTTTCGGTGGGCTTAGCAGCCAAAAATGGCACGCTTACTCCTCCCTCACTTCTACTAGCTGCTATGAAGTAGAAAAGTGAGAAAGTAATAATAAATATCACCACAAAGAGTATGATCTCTTTTGGTATCCTAAAGCCCTTTCTTTCAGATTGAGTGCTCATATTTTCTTCAGTATTAGAATGAGTAACTGGTGTATCATGAATTTTTATTTTCTTTTGAGTGCCGATTTTTTGGAATGGAAATGCTTTGCCGTCTTGAGCTGTGATAAATCCTCCAAAAAGAGCCGCAAGTTTCAGAGCCGGGAAAACTGGCGCTGATTCTTGTTTGGACTTTAGCAAATTGAGATACTCCTGGTAAAAATGTGGGACTATGCGCTTTAGCGGGTTGGTCCATACACCTACATTTTTGGTGAACGTATCTTGGCGGATTTTGTCAGAATCACTACCTGCGATAACTACCCTATTTAGTTTGGTGTTGTCTTTTGCAAAGTTGTCAGCTTTGTCTTTGAGGATTGACTCAACATTGTTCATGGTCACTTTGTCCTTTTTCCAAGGTTTTATATTTGGAAGTGGACCGAACGTGTCAAAGTAATACCCCTCTACAGACTCATTTTCAAATTGCACATACATGATGTGTTCATGCTTGTCGAGTCGCAGAGTTTTTTCAAACAATGCGTAATATGCTAGGTGCTCTGGTACGATTGCAGTAACTTTGAGTTCAAGCAGTGTTGAAGCTTGCTCGAGGGCCTCAAGAACTGATCTTTGGAAAGTGTAAACAAATCCGAACTTTTTGGATTCAAACTCCTTCACAATCATTTCAAAAACTTGATCTTCCAATCCCTCAGTCTTTTTATTACCAAGAGATTTGATGTATGAGTCCTTCAGATAGTTGTGATAATTGTCTGGTGTCACGTCAGTTGGGATCTCGGATCTTATGACTGAGTAAAGACTATGATCAAGTACTACAACCAGCTCTTTGTCGCTTAATTTTGGGATTGATGCGGCGGCTTCTTTTATGGCTGATGCGAGTACATCAATTGAAGTGAAATCACCATCTTTTGTGATAGTTTTTGCAAAATTTTGCGAAGCCCATGCTGTCTCACTTCCACTAAGGACCGACTTTTTTGTTTGTAGGATTGATATTTCTTGAGGTTTTATATGTAGTATGACCATATGTATCATATTAGAACAATGAAAACAACTTTGCAAGTCAAAAGTCTCACAAAGTCATGGAAGACCAACACTATAGTCTAAATACGCTGAAGCAAAGTAAAGGTTCTGGAATGTAAGTGAGTGGTAATAGGAAACGAAGTACTAATTAGAGGTTTATAAGGTTTATAAGGTTTATAAGGTTTATAAGGTTTATAAGGTTTATAAGGTTTATAAGGATATACTCCTTAGAGCTTGTATTTTCTTTATGAACTTTATAAACTATAAGAACTTTCTACTAATACCACTCTTCCCCTCCTATTTCCCAAACATCTCCCCCGGTGCGTAGACTAGATAGTCCAAAGCAGAATTAGTCTTTGGAAGAATCTTGGCTATCACAACCTTTTTGCCAAAATAATTGTCCATGGTATCCCCGTCTTCTCTTATTTTGCCAACTGTGATAAGTCTTTTTGCCTCTTCAAAGCCCAAAAATATTGGTATTCTAGGAGTGTTTTTTATAAGTCTTGTATTGAGGTGTTTGAACTCGCTTAACGATTTGAAATTTTGAGGAGCATTACCATCATTTAGTTTGAAAAAGATTGTTGGGTTTTCACTGCCCATTCCAAGTACTGAGAGATGAGTTGGTTTTAGGAGTTTGAGTTTGGTTTGATCTGTAGTAAAGTGTGTATAGTCTAGTATGGATTTGGTCGGCAAAAATATTCCTACAATTTTGGCGGCTTTTATTCCAAAGAAATTTTTGAGTATGCTTCCATCTCCCCAGATAAGCGATTCTGTCTTCATCATAGAGGCTTCATCAAACCCAAGTAAAAAAGCATCATTTTGTAAATTAATATTTCCTTCCAGTAGTGGAAGATCAATACTATTATTATTTGAAATTGCGAATAATTTGGGAGAGGTATCCAAATATGTCAGATACCACTCGTTATTCTTTATTATTTTCTTTACTTTTTCGGTAGTACTATTTTGAACAATTATTGAACTATTTTGCATATTACTCATGTTATTGCTTCCGATTGAAAACTCATAAAACATGAGCAAGAATGCTCCTGTCAGGATGATGGGAGCAATCTTTGAGACTATGTTTTTGTTGAATGGCTTGAAAAACCTAAGAAGTAGCGAATTTGACACAACTGATACAGAGCTAAGGGCCATGGCAAGCCCTGCAAGTTCAGGCTTCAAAATTATTTGAGCCCAAGCGAAAATTCTCATGGCAATTGGTATACCAAGTGAGTTGTAAACGAGCGCAAAAAAGAAATTTTGCCTTATCTTTTCGACGGTTTGTTTTGAGATTTGAAGTGCAATATCAATAGTCTGCAAATCAGTTCCAAGAATCACACAATCCGCAGATTCTATTGCTATATCAGAGCCTGACCCTATAGCAATACCTAGATCTGCCACAACAAGAGCTGGTGCGTCATTTATACCGTCCCCCACCATAGCTACTATTTTGCCAGATTCCTTAAGTGTTTGTATTTTTTTTGCTTTGTCCTCTGGCATTACCTCTGCAAAATAGTTTTCTATTCCAAGGTCAACAGCTAGTGATTTGGCTGTTATTTCATGGTCTCCTGTAATCATCCATATTTCCATGCCATTACTTCGCAATTTCTCAATAGCGTTTCTTGAAGACTGCTTGATTTTGTCAGCAATAGCAATGATGCCAAGAGGTTTGGAGTCTTCACTTACAATTATTGCTGTCTTACCCTTTTCTAGAAGTGGATTTAGCATTGAATCTAGTTTTGATTTTGTTTCGTTGTCGAAATTGAAATATGAAGGTTTTGCTAAAGTATAATATTTTTCTCCTATCTTGCCCCTTACTCCGATCCCTTTGAGTGTTTCAAACCCCTCAACTTGTGCGGTTGGAATTGATGCGTCTTGAGCGTGTGTGAATATTGCTTGTGCAATAGGATGTGTGGAGTTTTTTTCAAGAGTAGATGCAATACGCAAAATGTCATTTTCAGTGTTATCGTCAATAGTAAGAATGTCTGTGACTATAGGCTTGCCCTCAGTCAATGTACCGGTTTTGTCAAATACAATTGTGTTTATTTTACTTGCTTTTTCGAGTGCCTCACCACCCTTAATTAGTATTCCATATTTTGCTGCAATTCCTGTTCCAACCATTATGGCAGTTGGGGTCGCAAGCCCTAAGGCACATGGACAAGCTATAACAAGCACTGATGATAGCGCCATAATGGCATATGTGAAAGTAGCACCAAGCAAAAAATACCAAACAACAAACGTCAAAATCGCAATTACAAAAACAATTGGTATAAATACAGAAGAGATTTTGTCGGCAATATCTTGGATAGGAGCTTTCGAGCCTTGGGCATCTTCTACAAACTTTATTATCTGGAATAATTTTGTATCTTGACCAATCGCATTTGCTCTCATCACAACAGATCCGCTTGTGAGAATAGTTGCCCCAAATATTTTGTCACCAATATTTTTCTCAACTGGCATGCTTTCACCAGTTAGCATTGACTCATTAAATGTCACGCCATCCTTTACAAGATCTCCGTCAACTGGCGCTTTCTCACCATTTTGGAACGATCACTAGATCGCCCTTTTTGGACTTCATCAATGGGGATATCTATTGCTTTTCCTTCTCTTTCCGCTCTTGCTGTTTTTGGTTGGAGACTGACTAGTGCCTCAACAGCACTTGATGTTTGCTTTTGTCTAGCTTCAAGTACTTTGCCAATAAGCACAAAAGCAATGAGGAATACAGAAGTTTCAAAATACAGATCTGGGATTTTATGCCAGGGAGGCTATGAGTGACTGGTGTTTTATTACGAAAGTTGTGTAATTATAAAAACTGGCAAGATAAGCCACAGTTGTACTTAAAGCGCTATAAGACTATCCATGTTGAGGGTTTTCACTCTAAGGAGCTGACCAGGCGCCCATATGAATCGCTTACCAATCCAAAATTGCACGGAAAGGTGTAGCCAAAATCAATGAAATAATTCCTGAGTATTGCCATACATAAAATTTGAATGGAAGCGGAATGAAATCAACTATCATCCAGGGGAAACAAACGGAATAGTTAATAGCGCGGCAAGTTCTGTGATTTTTTGTAATGCTTTGTACTCATTCTGTTTGCGAATTCTGTCTTTTGCAGGGTCAGGTTTTTCATCAAGCTCTGCATCATATCCAGCTGATTTTACAGCTTTAATAAGGATGCCTTTATCTTTGTCAGCTAGAGTTTCACTATTCACAAATAAGCTGGCTTTTTCGGTTGCCAAATTTACATTTACTTCAGATACACCGTTTACTTTTTGGAGAGCCTCTTTCACAAGCAATGTACATGATGCGCAGTGCATCCCAGTTATTGAAATTGTGACCTTCTTTGACATAAGTGGTTCATTATAACAATATAGGGGAAGGCATGAAGGCTGAAGGCCTGAAGGACTTACGGGTATGTGGGAATTATTAAGTAACTGTTATCTGGTGTCTGGTATCAGGTTTATAATATTTCAGTGCAGATTCTAGAAATCAGTCCCTAACACCTTACAACTTGACCTACAATATTTCTTTGCTCTCTCAACTTTGCTCTTTGCTCTATTGCGCTTTGATTGGGCATGTATTTTTGCCAATTAGCTGGTAAAACGCACACCAGCTAAACAAAGATTCAAAAAAGGAAAAAAACGAAAAAATTAAAAAAATAAAAAATAAGAAAGTTCCACGAAAGTACAAAGCTATACCCAAAAGAATTAATCCAATAAGAAATCTTATGATTCTATCATTTCGACCAATATTCTTTTTAAACATATATTTTCAGTATAATTTGGAATTATGATAAATAATGCCATAATTCTGCATGGAGGTCCAAGTAAAAAAGAATATTACGATCCAGAAATGCCAAGCATGAGTAACTCTCACTTCATACCTTGGCTTCAGGCTCAACTATTGAAAAACGAAATTACTGCACATACTCCCGAAGTTCCTCACAGTTTTGATAGAAATTGGACAGTTTGGCAAAAAGAAATAAATAGATTTGAAATAAACCCCAACACTTTGCTTGTTGGTCATAGTACTGGAGCTGGGTTTTTTGTGAAGTATCTTAGTATCAACAAGAACTTGAATGTCGAAAAATTGATGCTTGTGGCTCCGTGGATCGATCCAAAGCATGAAAAAACCAAAAACTTCTTTGATGATTTTGAAATAGATTCAGATTTGAGTAAGAGGGTCAAGGATATCGTGATTTTCGTATCAGACAATGATGAGCCAAGCGTTTTGGAGTCTGTGGATATTATAAAAAGTAAAATAAGTATCGCGAGGGTTATTAGCTTTCCAGGATACGGACACTTTTGTGTAGAAGATATGCAATCAACCAAATTTCCAGAACTATTAGAAGAATGTCTCAGATGATTTTTGGCTGTGTTTGACAACGCTTACATGTATATGATCCTCTTGCATTCTACTTATTGATGAGTGTACACTGATATAAACAATCATATGAGGTGGTCACTCAATCTCCTATTTCTAATAGTTCTTTTTGGTGCCTTTTTTGCATTTCTTTTCACCGCTGCACTGCCTTCTATGCAATCGTTTTTTTATTCACAGGATAAGACATCTAGTTTCTTGGGCGATGCGAAAGTCATTTATCAAAAAACATCTGAACCAAAAACTTATATAGGCGTTATTAGGACTACAGGTCTCAAAGATGATGTCAAGTCAGAGCTCAATCTTCCCTACTCTATGTATCAAATCACCGACATTTCTCAATCATCAGAGAAATACAATATAAAAGATTCAAATACAGTGGGGTATGTTTTGGCTTTTGAAAATGAAAAAAGTCAACTACACATGATGCCATATGTGGGAAAATGTGTAAAACTAGAGGCATATGAAATGTTAGTTTTTGCAGATGCTAAAAAACAAATGATTGGCGGAAGGTCGGTGTTAATACCAAAATCAGCATCCGAAACTTCATTCCAGTCATGTGCACCATATCCTGAGATGATAAGTCTCACAAACTCGCAAAAGAAAAAGAAATTCACAGTACAAGGAGTGATAGAAAATCAAGTCAGACCAGCAATAGATATTACTTATGATTACAAGATCAAGTTCGTTCCGCCATTCCAGGGAGTGTATAATCCAAACTCAGAGACAGGAAGTTTTTCTGAGATGTCTCTCATTCCTGGTAACTCTGCTGCATGGAAGCAAATGGAAGAAAATATTGGAAAAAAAGTTCAGCTCACTGCGTATCTTCGATGGGGTGATGATGAAGTACGATATCTGCTCGTTGAGTCACTTAGATAGAAATCTATACCTTGTAACTTGAAACTTGTCACTTGTAACACTCTGCACAAAACTCAAATGAAAAAGTGCATACTTCGAATTGATCACAAAGCACAAATTTTTGAAAATTGGATTTTTTAGAGCAAAAGGTTAAAGGTGCAGGTCTAGAGGTTTAAGGTTGAAGGTTTAAGGTGTAAGAATAAAAGGTTGAAGATTGAAGTTGTAAGGTGTTCCTACATGCCTATTTCCCTTAGACGATGCTCCTAGCTTCCTGTAAAATGATAGTTATGGAAAATTTTGTTATTTTGCAATGTGCTCTAGCACTTCTTCTTGGTGCGGCGATTGGTTTTGAGAGAGAGTCGTATGAGGACAGAGTCGACACAACAGACAAAAGCGGCACAGGTAGTCTTGGGGTAAGATCTTATTCACTTATTGCTCTGCTTGGCGCAATATCAACCATTGTCTCCCCTATTCATCCGGGTCTATTCTTTCTAATTGCTCTGGTATTTCTTGCTATTACGGTGGTTTATTATGTTATTGGTAGTCTGGTGACAAAAGATCATGGATTTACTACAGAGCTTGCCATACTTTTGACATTTGTGATAGGTGCACTTGTGGGTCTTCCCCAAATACCGCTTCAGGTAACTGTTGCTATTGCTGTAGTTGTGGCATTTATCCTTTCAATCAAAAAGCAAGTAAGATCATTTGTAAAAACGATGCGAGACTATGAGATTTCGGGATTTATTGCTTATGCCATTATTGCACTTGTAATATTGCCATTCCTTCCAAATACAAGTATCACCATTACAAATCTTCCTATACTTGGAGGTCTTCTTCAGGCTTATGGATTTCCGATAGAAAGGTTTGCTAGTGTGGAGATAGTAAATCCATTTGGAGTATGGCGAGTTGTGGCAATCATTACAGGAGTCGAAATAGCTGGATATATTCTTCAGAAAACTTTGGGTCAACAAAAAGGCTGGCTACTCACAAGTATAGCTGGAGGATTTGTATCAAGCACTTCAACAACACAATCTCTTGCTCTCCAAAGCAAAAAGTCCAAAAATTCAAGCAAACTTGTGGCTGCTGCTATTTTTGCAAATATCTCAAGCTTTTTACAAATGTTCATTCTTATCGCAAGTATTAGTACAAAGCTACTCATTGAAATAACACCCTTCATAGTGACACTTCTAATAAGCTCCTTGGGCATGGCATTATTTTTCTCTTTACAGAAAGAAGAAAATGGACATAAAAACGAAAATCTCGAAAATACAAAAGAAAACCTCGAATCAACTAATATTTTCTCACTTGCTCCTGCGCTTCAATTTGCACTTGTGTTCATGGTTATAAAGATAGTGACAAAAGTGTTGCTAATAATTTTTGGTGAATCAGGATTTTTGGTAGGTAATGTAATTGCCTCTACCACAGGTCTTGATGCTGTGATTTTTAACGTATCTGAGCTTGCTGGTAATAGTATATCTTTGCCACTAGCAGCACTTGCTCTGGCTTCAGCGAATGCCACCAATCTTATTGCAAAGTCGTTTTACTCCTATATGTCAGGTTCAAAAGCATTCGCTGTAAAATTTGCCACTGCAGTGGCAGTTATGATAATTGGGAGTTCACTAGGTCTTTTGACTCTTTTCTTTTGATTTGTTTAGAATGATAGTGAATAATTCACTTCGTGAATATCTTCATCTAAAGCTCCAAACTGTTATGTATATAGTATAATACCTCATCATTTGTATGAAAAAACAAACTATCGGAATATTTGTAATAGTTTTGATCTTGGCGACATTTTTTGCCATAAAAAGTTTCTGGTATGTTAGTGGGCAAGAAATAAGTAGTAAAAAAGAAATTCTTCAACATGAGCCTGTCATAACCTATTCTCCTGAATATTTTGAAAATATGAAAAGGGGCTCGAATTCTACAAAAGTCATAAATCCTCGCATCACCAAATATCAGGAATATATTTCTCACATAAATAATGGAAAAAAAATAGTGCCAGTTGTGATGTATCACTATATAGAGTACTTCGTTGATCCGCATGACACAACAAAACAGAAACTCAATGTGATGGCATCTATGTTTGAATATCAGCTAGCTTCGTGGAAGAGCTCTGGATACAGAACACTTTTTGCCAAAGAAATGGAAAAGATATTAGACGATGATCACTATATACACGGACGGGATGTCGTCCTCACGTTTGATGATGGATATGAAGATTTTTATACTATTGTTTTTCCACTTCTTAAGAAATATAAGATGAAAGGTACTGTGTATGTTATCTCCAATTTTGTCGGGAGATATGGATTCTTGAAAAAAGAGCAACTTATTGAAATGTCAAAAAGTGGATTAGTTGAGATTGGTGGTCATACCCAAAATCATGCATATTTGAAAGGACTCAAATCTGAATATATACAAACAGAGGTGATCGATGGTAAAAGTGATATAGAGAAAATGATTGGAGGAAAGATAGAGACTTTCGCATATCCATTTGGTGCTTTTTCAGATGAAGCAGAGACTATAGTGGGAAAAGCAGGTTATGTGATTGCATTCACCACTGTTCCAGGAATAGCTCACTCACCTCAAGAAAAACTTCTCTTGCCAAGAATTAGACCTTTCCAGATAAACTACCAGAACATCGATGCATCGCTGGCTCAAATATACAGTCAGTACAAGTAAGTTCCTAGTCCCTAGTTCCTAGTACCTAGTATTTTTACTTATAAAGCCTAATTGTAAGTTGTAAAAGTGTCACAAATTATTTTCGTAAATTTTGAACTATCCATTTGTCATGGTGAGCCTGTCGAATCCATGATGAATCATCCATTTCGATTGGAGTGTCCATGGTGAAATTTAAAGAAGTAAAATGCTCTCTAGGCTCTAGGCTCTAGGTTTCAGGCTCTAGGCTCTAGGCTCTAGGCTCTAGGCTCTAGGCTCTAGGCTCTAGGCTCTTTGCCACTATCTTTTTACATTCTGTGAGATTTGTATAGAGAAAGGCACTCAATCCAAAGTCTTCTTGCCCCTTTTACATTTTCTTCACTGTTTGTCGAAAAAGAGGATCTCATCTTGATTATTGAGACTTTTTTGCACATGTGCAAAAAAGTCTCTTGCTTGGCTTCATGTGGCCAATTTGGGCACTTGAGAATATATGGTGGAAATGTTTCCCCAAACCCCATGACATCTTGTATATATTTTGTTCTGTATTTTTCCTGGTTTGTTGCAATAGCAACTGTTAGTCCCCTTTTCCTAAGCTCTCGAACAAAAGCAATTGCTTTTCATCAACATTGTGCCTGCTCCGAAACCAAATATCAAGAAATTCATCTATTGAGCCTTTATGTCTGAAAACTCTGTGGATGTGTGTGTTTAATATTTCTTTTAGATCAGCTTTACTAATAAGACATTCCAAAGGGTCCTTTGAAAAATGGAATCATCTCCTCAGCTGATAGTTTGTGCTTTTTAGCGTAAATCTGTGAGAAAACTTCTTTGTTGATGACCAAGACGACATCAACATCAAAAACTATTGCTTTTATCATAAATCAATTTTTGATAGATAATAATTTGGGGATAATTTCGTGAAAATAAATGGGTGCTTTGGACCAGTTCGTGATTTTTTTGTCTGAAATATTGTCTTCTACATCATGTATGTCAAACCACCTCACCTCATCAATCTCTTCCTTTTCTAGTTTTAGTTCGTCTATGCTTCCATCCCACAAGATGTAATAAACATACTGAAATTCTTTGTTATTAACATTTTTGCATATTTTGTAGAATTGAAGATCGTTTTCAGAAATTTTTATTCCAAGCTCCTCATAAAACTCAGAAACTGCGGTGTGGACAGGATCTTCTCCAGCTAAAATATGACCACCCACACCGGCAGCCCAATTGCCAGGACTTTGGTCTTTGTTGATTGATCTTTTATTGCACAATAAATTTCCATTACCATCAATTGTCCAGACATGAATCACCCTATGCCAGTGTCCTCCGCTATGAACAATATGCCTTGGTAATGGTGTCAGTGGATTGTTATTTTCATCAACAACAAACAAAAGCTCTTCTGAATTAATCATCTTTGCTTCAATAATATATCTAACAAATCTCCTTCATAACCAATCTGAGTCCACATAATGTCATTATTCGGAATATAGTGTTTAATGACTTCAGAGATTGGCAATAGCAATATCTTCTCTACTTCATCTTTTTCGATCACCAAATCTTCAATCTTTCCAATCCATGTATATACAAATACTTGAGTAAATTCTTTCGACTTATGATTTTTGTGGATTAAGTATTCGGTAAGGTTTTTTTTGTCTGCGTTAATCCCTAGCTCTTCGCGAAGTTCTATAATTGCATTCTCAAAATATGTATGATTTGAGAGCAAATGACCTCCGAAAAAAGGCTCCCATTTCCCAGGATTCTGGTCTTTCTTCATTGATCTTTGTTGGCATAATATATTTTCTTTACCATCAACTATAAATATATGTGCAGTGCGATGCCAATGACCCTCGCTATGAACTTGTTTTCTAGGAAGGGGTTTTATGGGATTATTGTTCTCGTCTACAACGAGCAAAAGCTCTTCTGAGTTGATCATGTGGTAAGTATAGCAAGAGTAATAACAAGAGTAGTAGAATATATGTAGAGTTCAATTATAATTTATTAGCCCCTAGCCCCTAGCCCCTAGCCCCTAGCTACTTCTTCCCTAGCCCCTAGCCCCTTAGTCATTCTGTTACAATCACTCCAATACTATTTAATCATCTTATGAAAGATCTAGTTCTAGACCAAAAAACAAACCTCGTGCTTTCAGGTAAAGATCGACTTTCTAATATTTTTATTTCAGGTTATCCAAGTAGTGGTATAGCCACTTACCTTTGTAAACTAATTTCACAGGACACAGTATCAAGGACTCCTTGTCTTGTCTTAGACCCATATGGCGATCTCAAAGAAAGCATTGAAAATAATCTAAGCGAAGCTGATAAAACCAATATCATGTTTTACAAAGTAGGAGATAAGCTCAAAAACCTTTCATTAAATATTTTTAATATTAAAGGAATCAGCGATTCACAAAAAGCGCAAAGTGTCATCGATCTGTTTATTGATTTGTATGATCCAAATCGTCAGGGGATCATTGGACCAAGATTTGAACAAGCAATAAGGAACGCTGTGCTATTGTTGCTTGTAGATGATGCTCCAGATTTTCATAAACTAAGCGAAATATTTATTGATCCTGAATATGTCAGATCTCTTTTGCCAAAAGTCAATAATGATTTAGTAAAATCCTATTGGTTGAAGCACTTGGAGCAAATTTCTGATTTACAAAAATCAGAAATTAATAATTATATTCTTACAAAATTTACACCACTTTTGACAGATGAAGTTATAAAAAATGTTATTGAAGGTAACGATAATGTTCCATTTGAAGAGTATTTCTCAGAAGGCAAGACGGTCATTTTTGATTTGGGGAATGTATCTGCTGATCGTCAAAAATATACTGTGATTACAACACTAATAATGAGCTATATAGAAAAATATATTTTTTCAAAATCAAAAAACCAAAAGCTTGTCTTATATTTGGATGAAGTACAAATGTTAAACAGTAAGCGACTTTCCAAAATCTCAGAGCTTGGTAAAAGAGTGGGTCTATCACTCACGTTTGTAACATCTCGTATCGGAAAGCTCAACAACGACATTCTGTATGAGGTATCAAGATTTGGGACAAAAGTATCATTTCGTCAAATGGGTGAAGATATTGAGGTGTCAGAAAAGCTTTTTGTCCAAGATGAATTGAATCATATAAAAACTAGCACAATGAAGAGATTTCATGCCTATATCCAAACACTAAAAGATGGTGAAATCCAACCAATCGTTGTGATCGAGACGTGAAAAGATAGGCTAAAGGACGAAGCCAAAAAAGCAACGAAAGAAGGCGTATTGATCTATGCTCTACGTTCTAGGTTCTATATGAAGAATAAGACATACTGTAACACTTAAACAAGATTCAAGTTTCAATTTAATAAGACCAAGTACTAAAGTGAAATACCTAGCACTTAGCCCATAGAACCTATATCTTGAATTTTTACCCTGCCACAAACGTATATGCAAAGCCTTTCTTGTGAGCGCGACCAGTTCGACCTATACGGTGGGTATAGTCTTCATATGTGGCTGGCTCATCAAAGTTTATGACATGAGTGATGTCGGCGATATCAATACCACGGGCGGCAACGTCCGTAGCAACCAGAATATCGGCTTTGTTATCCTTGAAAAGTCTTATCGCTTCTTCTCTTTTTCTTTGAGTTTTGTCGCCGTGAATCGAAACTGCTTTGAATTCGCGTTGATATAGCTCTTTTGCAAGCTTTTCCACTCCTCGTTTGGTTCTTCCGAAAACGAGCACTTTTTCTACTTCTGCTCGCTCGAGGATCTCGGCAAGTTTGTCAATTTTATTTTCACCAGGCTTTACAACAACTATATCTTGCTCGACGAAATCTGATGTTTCGTGAGTTTTGACAGACACTGTTATTGGTGACTTTGAGAATTTCTCGATTGTTCTTGAGACTTCTGGCGTTATTGTGGCTGAGAAAAATAGCGATAATCTTTCAGCTGGAAGTTGAGACAAGAGATGTGTGATGTCATGGATGAATCCCATATCCATCATTCTATCTACTTCATCAAGTACTACAGTATCAAATTCGTTTAATCTTAGGACATTTTGTGATACAAAGTCCTTGAGTCTACCTGGGGTACCAATGATGACTCTTGGATTTCTCCTAAGTTGTCTCATTTGGAAATTCATAGAAGATCCACCGATACATACAGCAGCGAAAATATTCAACCTATATGATAGGTATTTGAATTCGTCAAAAATTTGCTGGGCAAGCTCTCGGGTTGGGACTATGATAATTGCTTTTCGAAGCTCACGTTTTGTCATTTTCTCAAGAATAGGTATTAGGAACGCTCCGGTTTTGCCGGTCCCGGTGTTTGCAATACCTACGACATCCTTGCCTTCCAAAATATATGGAATTGTGGCATTTTGTATGGGCATTGGCTTCTCATACCCATGTTGGCTGATATTGCTTTTGAGATTTTGTGAAAGATTCATTTCAGAAAATGGAGTATATGAGACTGGAATATCAACTTTTGGCTCGATTTCAAGTGAAGCTTTTTTGATATATTTTTCTCTTGGGATATATTGACCCATATTTCTACCTCTTGCAGCTCCCCTTCCTCCACCTCGTCCTCCTCCAGCGAATCGTCTATTTCCTCCAAATCTTGTAGGTCTAGATGATCCATAGGATCTATTTGCAAAACCATCTCTTGATTCGCCTGATTGGGCAGATCTTTGACCATAACCACGAGATGGTGGTCTGCCAAAAGATCTACCGCTACTGTTTGATCTTCTAAAAGAAGATTGTCTGTTATTGAACATATATATTAAAATCATTTCCACGATAATAACGTGGATATTTGTAAATTCGAAGTTTTATTAGTACGAAAGTTTTTATTTTCTCGCTATTTACTTCGATGTAGGCTAAATTTGCCTATATCTCATGGGATTGAGAGATTCCGCTAGTAAATATTATTAAGTAAAAAGTCTATCTAAAGTAGATAGAGTGCAGACTCTGTCAATACACAATGAACTAGTAAATATTATATCAGATATTTCGAAGAAATGTTGAGCAAATAGCCTATAGAAAACTATTCCCCTATAACCCTATTGCTATTTGAGTATATGAAATAAGGGCAAGTTAGTCCGAAACACAACTTGGATCCAAATACAATTATTTCGATCATGCTTAGTAATAATGGCGACAGTAGTAAAGTGATTCCTATAGCCAAAAATATATACTTTTTATAACCACTCATGAACTGACCTTTGTAGATTAAAAGTATGGCAAGCAGTATATGCAGGGAAAACAAGCCCCACATATAACCAGAGTGCGTTTTTGAAATGTTGACCCACAAAACCATACTAAGGATGGTTGATACTATTAATAAAATGAATGTAGAAATAGACGATATTCCAATAACGAGACCCTTAAATAAATACTTATTCATATCCGTGAGTTGGAATTGTAATAGTAATATAATAGATATATTAGTCTTATATTACTATTGAGAATGTGCTGTAGTTTTTATATTGACCTCAAATTGAGCATAAGTCAAGCGATGGCTAGAGAGCATGTTGGAAATCTATAAACGCTTTTTGTTAATTCTTTGTGAGATCGTATTCATTCTCTTTTTTAGAGCTTTATCAATTGGTATCTCAAGAGTAATAGCTAGAAGTACTAGTGAGAAAAATGTATCACACCATTCATTCTCAAGGTGCACGCGTTTTGATTTTGAGAGTTTTGATTTTCTTTGCAGATTGATGGAAGACAAAACTTCGCTGCTTAGCTCCCCAAATTCTTCAGCAAGCTTCACACTTCTTCCCAAGATATGAAGTCGTATGTCTTTGTGTGGAGTTTTGACTAGAAGAGCTTTGTGGGTTTCGGTTATAAACTTTTCAAAATCTTCTGGAAACATTTTGTTTTGGACATTTTGTATTTTCATATTTTATTATTTATCTGTCTGATAAACCATTTTGATATGGTCGACTACTTGTATCCTCTCACCCCCATCTAAGACTTGTATATTCCATTTTACTTTTGATGTGGACCTTGGTTTGTCTAAGGAAGGATCTGAAGTTTTGGACGCATTTTCCGGAAAAGGAAAATATTTACAATAATTAACTACCAATCCATCACCAGTTACAAGCTTTTTCTGATCTTCATATGTTCCAACTAGGCCGATTTTTGGACGAACTATAGAAATAGTGGTTGAGTGGTCTTGTCTTGATTCTCTCCAATCAATTTTTTGAAACACTCCATCAATATCTTTATATATTTCTGTCTCCAAAAAATCTTCTGGGTTGATCCTTGTTGACTCAAGGCTTGAACCGTCCTGATTGATTATCCAAACTTTATATGGAGATTGTGATCTGTCGATCTTTGCAAATATTTTCTCATTATCATAAAACTCAGAAATTGTTGGGCTCTTGTCTTTTTGAGTTATGTATATGCAGTTTGTACTATCATCTCGACCCATTGTCTCACTTGCAACATTGAATTTGCTATTTTGTATTTCATTTGTAAATACAACCTTTTTTATGGGGAGCGCAACTAGGACATCCTCCATAGGATTGCCACTAATCAAACCATTTTGTTTGATGCCAGCAATAAAGATGCCAAAGAAAAAGGTGAATACAAATAACACCGGAATAAGAATATAGTTTAGAAAACTTGCTTTGCCAGTAAAGAATGGACTCCATGCAATTTCGCCATTTTTATATTTGAAAAAGTAAAATACCGCAAAGATGTTTGCGATAAGTGGCAGATATATCTCTCTATATTGGGCCTGTGTCAAACTATTTGCTGTACTTATGAAAACTGGTGCAGAAATACTAGCTAGAAAAAATAAACAGATATTTAAGATTGAAGTTGGTAGAAAAAGTCCATAAAAGAAAACATTTCTCCATTTTCTACTCTTGATGAGGTTTATTGGAAACAAAAATATGATAGATGCGATAATAGAGCTGCCGCTTATTAATAGTGGGAGAATGCCCTTCTCTGCTTTGAGACTAAGTATATTGCCAAATAATGTGGCAATACCAAATATGATAACAAGGTATCTAAGGTATGCGATAGCAAATTTTGATGTCAAATTCGACAAGAAATAGAGAGATTTTTTCATATAGTATTATATACTATAGGTCTTAATAAATCAAACTATGTTGTCAGTCTGGTTTGTGAAGATTTATGCTATTTTAACCTCACAATCACCAAATATAGAAATTAGACTTATTTATAGAAGCTAAATTAATATAGCAGTATTGTTGAGCTTGAATAAATATATTAGAATTAATACCAAAGACACCTTTTATGAACAAATTTATCCTTCCTAAACCTACTTTGTTAGATTATTTACTTCCTGGACTTGTAAATATCAAATCGAAAAGGTTCGTTTCTTCAGGTATCAGCGTGCTTATTATAGTAATTGGGTTGATGTGGTCATTATTTTCTAATTACTCTATAAACTCATTTGTGTGGACCACCCCCATAATTATTTTTTTCTATTCTTTGAATTACTTTGTTTGTAAAAAACAAGATAAAAGGAAGATGTTTTTTTCTGACCAAGTTACCCAATTTATTTTGTATGTAAATTATCTACTATATTTTGCATTTTTTTATTTGATTTCAATAAGCATATTGTTGAGATTAGAAAAAAACAATCCAGTATATACCGTTGGTGTTCTTTTTTGGGCAGGTTTAGCCACATTGGGTATATTGATGTTTTTCTATCATTTTGAACTTCATGTGGGTGGGTATAAACCCAAACAGTATGAGTTTATTAGACACAATGATTTTACAATAGGATATTTTTTCAAAAACCTACACCCATATGGTGAAACAGGACTGATATCCAAAAGCATGTATCTCTCCCTAAAACTTCTAGATATCTTTACAAATAAATTTGCAACTAAGTACATCAAGTATTTCAATGATAATACGACTCCAATTAGTCTAAAAAATTCAGCGATTGCTTCTATGGTGATGTCAGTCTCACAGTTATTGTCAGTATTATTGTTTCTGGCTCTTCTTACAATCTTCGTTGGGGTAATTCTATTGCTCGGTTTTGTATTTGTTAATCTACAATCCGCCGGGCATTAAAGCCTAATATCGTACAAGTAATTTAAACCTTTGTAGCTGGTCGACTTGTAATAAAAACAGCTTTTAAGATTGGCGTTTAGTGGTGTAATGCTATATTTGCCTCACCACATCATACCCTTTGATATTTCCTACAATTGCAAAGGCAAAAATATTCATATTCCCCTCACCATTTAGGTTGGCGATTTTTGTAGCAGTTTCGTTGAAAGATGCTCCAGAACCTGCCACATCATCAATAAGCAATATATTTTTGTAAGGCAAAGATTTTAGGCTTTTGGGGTAAATACTTGCCCTTGCGTTTATGACTCTCTCATTGGTACTAGAAAGCGACTTTTGCGGTACAGGAATACTACCCGGCATCACCTTCACAAGGTTTAGCTCAGGTAAGGATATAGAGAGATTGCGGGACAATGCAGTCATAAACTGCATAGGTCTTGGAACAGTGGGTGGTATATATCCCACAGCTTCAATCTTGTTTTTTGTTAATAACCTTCCAAGAGGATTTTTTATGATTTCTGCAATCTCAGATACCAGTTTTTCGTCTTGAGATCCTTTGGCATGCATGACTAGCTTGGCAAGCTTGGTTCTCCCAAATATCGGGATGCTATAGATATCTGCATACATCAATTTTGATATCACAGTGGAAGGAAATGCTCCTTTGAGTTTTGCTGTGGCATCGACCAGCCCCTCTGGTGTAAGGTGAGCGTCTTTCTCTTTCATCTTGGCAGCGTAGTCTCTTGCCAGCTCCTCTATTGGCTTATTTTTGCCATAAATTGACGCCCAATACACAAATCCCTCAACGCCATAATACATTTTCCCATCTGGGGTGATTGAAAGAAAGTTTTGCTCTATGATACTGCTTACTTTGTCTTCTATATTGAGCTTGGATGTTTCAAAACTCTTCTCGATCTTTGGTACATAGAAAACAACTGGTGGGACTCCCCGCTTCTCGATAAGGTTTTCTGATAACAACTTTTTAATTTGCTTGTGGACTGCGACATTACTTATTTTGAATTCTTGCACTAGGTCGTGTACCCGTGCCTGACCACGGGATTTGATGAAAGTGAGTATGTTTTCTCTGGTTTGTGTAATCATAGTTTATAGTTTACAGTGAACTATAAACTATGTCAAGTGAGTCTGCTGTGCGTAATTTAGACTCAGAGAGATGTCGAAAAAACTAGGATGAAGTTATTTTATAGTGATTTATAGTTGTTTGACATCTCTCATGGATCTTGAAATATTAACTGCGTACATCCGATGTGACATTTGTAGTAGTTACTTATTTACTATTCTCATATTCGCGCGAATATGAGAATGATCGGTGATATGAGATAAAACATATAAATGTTGGTCAGCTATTCAACCAAGCGGATAGGTGGCTTGTATTTGTAAGAACTAGTACTACAATGAAAAATTATCAGTGCATTATCCACCTATGGGGAGTCAAAAAGGTTTAGAAAGTGGCGTTAGTTGTGATTCAAATCATGCACCCACAAAATATAGAGTTATTGGGAGAGACGGGTTAGTATACTGCTCACCGGTTTGTGGAACCATAAAGATGAGGGTATTAAGACCTCCAGAAAATACTGTTTTAGCTGGGTCTACAAATACTATTGAGCTAGGTGATAGTGATGTGGTTGTAGCAGATGAAGTGCCACCAGAGGTAGGCAAACCAAAACCACGAGTCAAAATGGCAAAACATGCAGTAGATGTGTCATTACTCCGAGTATGCATGAGTGGTTCAAGCGTGTCCTGTACAGATTGTCCTGTTGGTATTTATGCTGCAAAGCACAGTATTACTGTAGGTGCTGAGTTCCCCCCAAATAGATTACCTAAAAAGCGTGTTTCTAGGGTATATAGAAGGGCATTTGATAATACTTAATCTAAAAAAACATAACTTACCGTATTAAGACAAGTGGGTGTTATTCTACTTTTTTACTTTTATTATTTTATCTTCTAAATAGAGACCAACTCTTCTTGATTGGGGATGACCATAATCAAGACTACTGAAGAGCTCTAGTTTCTGAAACCGTAGTGATGGGCGGCGGGCGAGACTCATTCCGTTTGTCTTTGGCGTCAACCTTAGATACCGGTCATATCTCAAACGTCGTCTGTCCTCCTGCGGAGGTGTTCTGGATACAAATCTCTTCTTTTTTCTTTTTTCTTACAGGGCGTATGGGTTTGTCCACATTTCTGCAATATATACTCCACATTAACTTACAAGTTGTTTGGGAATAAAGTCAACAATTGACATCATATATTCCCGAAAAGGAAAAATACTATGACAGCAGCAAGATTATTAAAACCAAATGAACAAAACAATATTGCCATATCAATTCCAAAGGATATTTTTGTATTTTCACATCTTAGATGGGAATTTGTTTATCAGAGACCACAACATATTATGAGTAGACTCTCAAAATACTATCGAATATTTTTTATCGAAGAACCAATTTACCGAGACGACAAAACAGTAATTCACAAAGAAATAAGTGAAAATATACATATTATTCAACCATGTATTGGGAATGATGGGATTGCAGATATTGCAATAATTACAGCAATGTATTGTGGGAAATACAATATTCTAAATCCTATTTTTTGGTTTTATTCTCCAGGATTTGTCGATGTACTAAAATACTTTACTCCATCATTTGTGGTATATGATTGCATGGACGAGCTTAGTGCATTCCGAGGCGCGCCTGTAGAGCTTATCAACAAAGAATTAGAACTCCTGAGTGATGCAGACATAGTTTTTACTGGTGGAAGATCTCTTTTTGAGGCAAAATCCAAAAAAAACAAAAATGTGTATTTTTATCCAAGCTCCGTAGATAGAAAACATTTTGCCTCAAGAGCATTATTTGGCAAAGATACAATGCCCAAAGATCTTGAGAATGTAAAATCTCCAATTGTTGGATTTTATGGTGTGATAGACGAAAGACTAGATACAGATCTACTTGAGAAAGTTGCCAAATTGATGCCGGAAGTGTCTTTTGTAATGATTGGGCCTATTGTAAAAATATCAGAAAATGAATTGCCAAAATCAGAAAATATTTTTTATCTCGGTCCCAAAAAATATGAAGAACTTCCGGAATATCTTTATCGATTTGATATAGCCTGGATGCCTTTTGCGCTAAATGAAGCCACTAGATTCATAAGCCCCACTAAGACTTTGGAATACATGGCCGCATATAAGCCCATTATCTCAACTCCTATAAAAGATGTTGTTAGATCCTATGACAATCCAGCAGTAATAATAGTTAAAAATCCTATTGAAACAGTAGAAGCCATAAACTATTTACTTGCAGAAAACTATAGTGCCAGAAAGATGAGAATCTACTCACAAAATCAGATTTTGGAAAAAACATCGTGGGACGAAACCGTTGAAGCTATGAGATCGAATATCAATCAGGCTATAAACACCAACAAAGTTTCTGTCTCAAAATCAGATCTCCAAAAAGTAATAGGACAAAGCGACTTCTTGTAAACAAATTAAAAACGATCAACTATGGATAATAGAAATAAACTGAATATTCAAGGTGTAAAAAAAGTGGATGAAATAAATTGGAATAAGTACGAGATTGTTATCGTTGGTGCAGGCATATCTGGCGCAGTGCTGGCTGAGCGATATGCCAATGTGCTAGATAAAAAAGTGTTAATAATCGAAAAAAGAACCCATATAGCAGGTAATTGCTACGACTTCTATGACAACGTTGGAGTAAGAGTTTCAAAATATGGTGCCCATCTTTTTCATACGAATAGTGATGAGGTGATGCAGTATGTTAGGAGGTTTAGTGACTGGTATTTTTATGAGCATCGAGTATTGGCGCTAGTTGATGAGAAATTGGTCCCTGTTCCCGTCAATATAAAAACGGTGAATCTATTGTTGGATCAGAATATCCAGACTGAGAGGCAAATGAAAAAATGGCTTAAAGAAAACCAAATAAAATTTGAAAATCCAATAAATGGCGAAGAAGCGGCACTTTCAAGAGTGGGTAAAGAGCTTTATGAAAAAATATTCAAAAATTATACTTTCAAACAATGGAACAAGATGCCTTCACAGCTTGATGCATCAGTCTTGAATAGAATTCCAGTACGCACCAGTTTTGATGACAGATATTTTTCTGACAAATATCAATTTTTACCTAGTAAGGGATACACCCAAATATTCGAAAAAATGTTAGATCACAAAAATATTGATATCGTCTTGGAGGTAGACTATATAGACGTAAGGAGCAAGTTGTCAAATAATGAAAAACTTTTTTTCACAGGTCCTATTGATCAATTTTTTGATTTCAAATTCTCAAACATTCAAAAACTTGAATATCGGTCAATCAATTTTGTTTTCGAGTCTTACAAAAAAGAATACTTCCAGCAGAATTCAGTCATAAACTATCCAAATCAGGAGAAATTCACAAGAATTGTTGAGTATAAATATTTCACAAAACAAAAATTACCATACACAACTATTAGTAAGGAGTACTCTGTAGATCATGTGCCAGGAGTCAATGAGCCGTATTACCCCATCCCAAACCCTGACAATACAAAAATATATCAAAAATACAAAGATGAAGCAGACAAGATAAAAAATGTTTACTTTGTAGGGCGTCTAGCAAACTACAAATATTTTAATATGGATGAAGCATTCAAAAACGCACTTGACCTATTTTCCGAACTTGAATCATCACATTTATGATTCTACTTTTATGATTTCTGACACATCAAAAGTAGCTATCCCGTATCTCCAAAAATCATTGTCGGTGGCATATGGTCTTGCCTGGTAAAAAAGATGAAGTTCATTATTGTCAATTATGGCTGTTGCATGTCCATTTTCTCCATTTCTTTCCCACTTACTATCACGGTTTGGCTCAAGCACAGGTCCAAGGCTTTTGTATGGGCCGTTGATTTTTTCTGCAATTGCGAAAAAGACTCTTTGTCTCGTTCCTCGTTTGCCAAATGGCAAGAAGCAAACGGCGTTGAGGAGAATCTTGCCGTTTGGTAGTTCCACAAGTTGAGAACCTTCTACACCCCATTCATAGTCAGGATGTGAATGTTGATTATGATGCTCTGAGATCTGTTCATGAGTGAGAATTGGGCCTATACTCTCCCAGGGTCCACTCCACATGTTGGTGCTGCTTTTTGCCAAAAATATATCTGGCCGTCCAACTTGAAGTGCTGCTGAATAAGTCATATATCTCTGTCCTCCAATTAGTGCTGGGTGCGGGTCGTATATACATGCATGATTAGTGCCAGTGATAGATTTCAACACACAACCTCTGCTTTCAAAAATATGTCCGTCTGAAGATACAAGATGCTCTATAGTCCCATTTACAGCCATAAAATCTGTTTGAACAAACATATGAAATTTATTTTCTTCTTTGTCAAAGACTACTCCAGGGGCGGCTACATGGGGATTTTCTAAGGGGACAAATGCTGGCTCCACCTCTGTCCATGGTCCTGAAAAATTGGGTGAAGTGGCGTGAAGTATTTGCCACTTCTCCACTCTACTGCTTCCCCCTGAGCCAAATATGTGCCAGATTTTGCCATCATGTACAGGGCAAGGGTCTTTGGTATCCTCAAAGCGTGTATTTTCTAATAAAGGACCACTACGTTTAACACTAAATTGTCTCGTGTTTAACATCTGATATTTTGAAAAGTTAACAGCGTTATAAATTATTATATTTAGGTGTTCAAGTCAAGCTCAGCAATAAAATGTAAGACTGTGTTATTTTTCATTTAGAGCAACATATCGCCAAGTAAGTAGATTGAAAGAAAGAGGTAATAAATTACTATAACAAATACTAATTTGGAATTACGAATTAATAATTACGAATTTATAGGATAAGTTATTAAATTCTGTCAATCATTAATTGATCTGCTTTCGTAATTCGTCATTAATAATTCGTAATTAGATCACTCTTCTCCTTCCCCCATTTCGGCTGGGGCCTCGATATTGCCATTGTTTTCGTCTTTCAACATATATCCAAATCCTCGGATTGAGTGTATGAGTTTGGTTTTGAATCCCCTATCTATTTTTTTACGCAAATATCCTACGTACACGTCTACCACTCTTGATTCTACTTCTGTAGTGAAAGACCAAACACGTGACAAAATCATATCGCGTGAAAGTACTGTATTTTTGTTGATCATAAGATATTCAAGAAGCTTGAATTCTTGCGGTGTTACTTTGATCTCTTTGTCACCGCGCCTGACATTGATAGTCCTTCGATCAAGAACAAGATCTCCTACAGTTAGTACGTCTGTCTGTGCATGAATTCTTTTCACCTTTGCTTGAATCCTTGCGAGTAGTTCATCAATTTCGAAAGGTTTGGTAATATAATCATCTGCTCCTGCATCGAATCCATTTACCTTATCAAGTATCCCAGACTTCGAAGTGAGCATAATGATAGGTAATTCAGGATATTCTTTTTTGATAAGTTTACTGACTGACTCACCCTTCATATCTGGGAGCTTAAGATCAAGTATCAGAATATCAGGTTTCCTTTCATCAATCATTGGTAGAACCTGACTCCCTTTTTCTGTGTGTCTTACCCCATAACCTTTCTCAATAAGAGTTTTGGTTAGAAAGTCGGCCACGTCTTTGTCATCTTCGACAATAAGTATTTGCAGTGACATATGGCAATTAATTCAATTAATAATTATTCTTTTATTGAGTTTTTTTCATAAATAACTTTTCGATCATAATTGCTCCGGAATATGTTTAGCAGTTGGATAAATAGCCAAATTATGACCGACCAAACTATTATTGCAACAACTGATGTAATGTCTATATATACAGGATAATTAGTTTGGGGAAACGCAATTGTACTAAATGGTTCTCGAATAGGATCAGATAATCTATATATTATGTCCACTATCCCGATTCTTGCTGCCCCAACAAGTGACAAAAGTATTCTAAGCAACAAAAGGCCTACAAAAAGCACTATCAAGAATCTGCTCACTTGCTGCAGTATGTCAACTAGTGCAATGCTTTTTGGAACAGTTTCATGTGAAATGTATTGCTCAGATTCCATTTCACCGATTTTTGAATTGTTATCTTCTATCTTCTTTTTTACTACTTGAGTATGCATGTCTTTGGGAGTGTCCATAGTCGACATTATTAAGCTAAGCATGGTCGTATTCTTACAAATTAATGTAAGAGATGTGTAAGAAAATAATATTTTAGACTTATTCTATGTGCATACACTATTCTTACTTTTCTTAATAATCTGTCTCAAACTCTTCACTTAATATGCGATAAGAATTAGTGTATTTTTATTATTAATTTTATTTATTTTATGAGTACAGTAGTAATGGGTGTCTTTACAACAAAAGGCCGTGCAGACAGTTTGATTTCAGATCTTCAAGCTGCTGGTTATGATGGCAAAGAAATTTCATTTATTACAAGAGAAAATGTTGGTGTTGCTGCCGGTACAGATACTGCCTCAGCTGCTGCAGCTGGAGCCACAACGGGCGGAGTTATAGGTGGTCTTGCAGGACTTCTCATCGGGATCGGTGCTCTCACAATTCCAGGAGTTGGGGCGTTTCTCGTTGGAGGGCCAATTGCTGCAGCGCTTGGACTAACGGGTGCCGCTGCCACAACAGCAACTGGTGCAATGACCGGAGCCCTAGGTGGTGGAATACTTGGTGGGCTTTCAAAGATGGGAGTGCCAAAGGAAGAAGTTGGTAGGTATGAAGAGAGAATCAGAAATGGTGGTATCTTGATAGCTGTTCCAACGAACAAGAAATCTGATGATGAGGTCAGAAAGATCATGGAAAATAACGATGGTGAAGACATCAAAACAATAGATTTCTAAGATCTCAAAAACATGAACAAAAATACTGGGCCAGCACTTGTGCCCAGTATTTTTTTGGTAATAAATATTCTTTAGTTTTGTTTCTGTGGTGAGCCACTTGGCATCATACCCGCTCGCATCACAGGATTGATTTGGATGCTCTGGGCTGTATATGTCCCGTCAGTTCCCTCAGTTCCGATCACACTAATTTTCTCTCCGGTTTTAATATCTTTGATAGCAGCTTCTTTTTGTGTACTGGCAACAGTCTTATCAGTCAGAATTACGATTTTCGTGCTCCCATCAGACATTTTAACTGTAAGTGAAGTGTCGTCCGCACTTATTACCTCGCCAAATACTGGACGAAAACCTCCTCGCATGGTATTTCTTGTGCCACTGCCATTTTGTTGGTTGAACTGGCCAGTGCCGTTTCGTTGCATCATGCGATTGCCAAATTGACTTGATTGCAAATTGTTGTTTGCATTAGTAAGTGATGAGTACTGTGTACCAATTCCAAATCCCACTAATATAGAAACTACCCCAATGATTATGTTTGTTGTTATGTGTTTGTTCATGTGTTTTGTAATTTGTAATTTGAAACTTATAACGAAAAAGGTGATGGTGTATGAATAAAAGGTTAAAGGTTGAAGTTGTAAGATTTAAGACTAAAAATATATTTTTGGGAGCTGCAATTTATATATTTTCAACTTTGTATTACTTGAAATGACCATATTCCTTTGATCTTTAGCCTTAAACCTTATCCCGCTTTAGTTTTGGTTTTTATTTTTGAAAATTGATATTTGTGATTGTTTAGTAATTAGAAATTAGGAATTAGGAATTTACTACTCGTATCTCAATGCCTCAATAGGTGTTAGTTCAGAGGCCTTTTTGGCTGGATACCAGCCAAAAATAATTCCAATAGCAGCCGACACCATTGATGCCAAAGCAATTGATGGAATAGATATTACAAATGCCATATTCATAAATACGGAAATTACATATGATGCAAGTATTCCAAGCACCACACCTACCACTCCACCAGTAAGTGTTAATATGATGGACTCAATGAGAAACTGTGTTGTTATGGTGCTCTTTTTGGCTCCAAGCGCTTTTCTAAGACCTATCTCTCTAGTTCTTTCAGTCACTGTAACAAGCATAATATTCATGATTCCGATCCCTCCAACAAGAAGCGATATAGCAGCAATGCCAGATAGTAATGATGTGAATGTTCCAGTCATTGCTGTTGCAGTATTTAGAATGTCTGCTTGAGAAAAAATTGAAAAGTCCGCGAGTGTTGGTGAGCTTAGTTTGTGCCTATCAAGAAGCAGATATCCCACTTCATTTTGAGCATCCACCATCACATCTTCACTTTTTGCCTCAAGTGCAATACTAGAAAGATATTTTGCGCCAAATAATTGTTTTTGGGCTGTAGATAGCGGAACAAACACAATATCATCCTGATTCATAAACCCAGATCCTCCCTTTGAGGTGGTGACACCAATTATTCTAAAAGTTTGACCCTTTATTCTTATGTTTTTGCCCAAAGCATTAGCATTTTCCCCAAAAAGATCTGTTACGACCTGAGGTCCAACCACTGCCACTTTGCTCATCATGTCAACATCAGATTGATTTATAAAGACTCCTGATGAAATAGCAATCTTGTGAACTGATGAGTACTCTGGATAAACTCCAATTACTTGAGTGTTAGTATTACTGCTACCTGTTGTTACTTGAGTTCTTTGAGATAATTCCGGTGATACTTTTTGTATGTATTGGATGCTCTTGGATTTTTTGATAGCTTCTGCATCTTCAAGAGTGAGGGTGGTTCCACTACCACCCGCTGTTCTCACTGTGGCGTTTCTGTTGCCCATCGGCGATACTGTTAGAAGATTAGCTCCAAGTGATTGGATCTGGCTTTGCACAGCAGATTGACTTGCTGCGCCAAGTGACAGAAGTGCTATAACACTCCCTATGCCAATAACAATTCCAAGAATTGCAAGACTAGTCCTGGTTTTGTTCAGGGTCAACGTGCTTATTCCTTCTTCGAAAATTTCTAAATAATCCATCTAATTAAAATCAAATTTCTAAGCTCTCCCACTTCGCTCTGCGAGCTTCGATTGGCTCCGCCCGTAGGCTATGCCCAGAGGGGACAAGTAATTTCTAATTCCTAAACTCAACACAATAAAGCCTACCCCCTAAACCCTTGCGATTCTCTGCTTTTGATTCTGCGAATCTTCAACAATCTTTCCGTCTTTGATATGAATAATTCTCTTCGCATGTTCAGCAATATCTGGTTCATGAGTGATCATAAGAATTGTGTGTCCTTCTTCATTTAGCTTTTGAAAAATTGCCATAATCTCTTCGGCTTGAGCTGAGGCAATATTTCCCGTTGGCTCATCGGCTAGTAGTATTGCTGGACTCATTACAAGAGCGCGAGCAATTGCAACTCTTTGTTGTTGACCGCCTGACAATTGATTTGAGGTGTGATGCATTCTGTCTTTGAGGCCCACCATCTCCAAATATTTTTGAGCCAATTCAAACCTTTGGCTTTTATGGATTCCAGCATACATCATAGGAAGTGTTACATTTTTGATCGCTTCAGTTCGTGGTAACAGATTAAAAGCCTGAAAAACAAATCCTATTTTTTTATTTCTAATATCAGCTAGTTTGTCATCAGATAGTGATCCAACATCGTGACCATCAAGAATATATTTTCCATGGGTTGGGAGATCAAGGGCGCCAAGTATATGCATAAGTGTAGACTTTCCAGATCCAGAAGGTCCCATGATTGCAAGAAACTCTCCCTTTTTCACATCAAAAGATACATCAGACAAGGCAGTAGTTTCAACGCTACCAGTATTGTAGATTTTCGAAATCTTTTCAACTTTTATAATATTTTCCATTCTTGTGAACAAATTTTGCTTAACAAGTTTTTATCTTGCTATCCTCATTCCTCCACCAGCGCTTCCAAATTGGCTAAATACAGACTGACCAGATGATGAACTTCTAGTTGATGTTGTTCCGCCGAGTGTCGTGGTGCCTGTTACTACAGTCTCTCCGCCGTTTAGACCTGATGTTATTTCAGTGCGTGAGTCAGACGCAATCCCAATTGAGACTTCTGAAGATTGAGGCTTGCCATTTTTCATAATCTTTACTTGGTATGTTCCGTCATCTTGCTTTTCCAGTGCGCTTGTCGCAACAGATAAGACATTATTTTTGATATTCGTTATGATTGTGGCTGAAGCTGCCATATTGGGTAAGATTTCACTGGTTTGATTGTCAAGCAAAATTGTCGCAGGATAAGTTGTTACATTGGAGCTAACACTTCCGGTTGTGTCTACACTAATCACTTTGCCTGTAAATGTTTTGTCAGTAAGCGCATCAAAAGTGACTGTCGCTTTGTTTCCAACTTTTATCTTTGGCACGTCTATTTCTGTCAAATTGATTGAAATGGTGGGTGGAGCATCTGTTTTGATGCTAGCAATTTTTGTAGAGCTTGAAGTAGAACTGCTACTTGAAGAGCTTGAGTTGCTTCCGGATATTACAGATCCCACTTGAAGCGAAAGTCCTGACACCTTTCCACTTATTGGAGCATAGATCATTCCCGAAGATTGTTGATACGAAAGCCATGAAGAATTTAGAGAAGTCTGCGCAGCCTGAACGACATTTTGTTGATTTTTGTATTTTGCTTCTGAAGCAAGCCAATTGTCATCAGAAATATGATACTCCGCGAGAGTTCTATTTTCGGTATTTGGGGTACCATCGGAATTTTGATAGGTAGAACTAGTCGCTAGTTCATAGTGATCTTTCCAATTTGCAAGCATGTCTGATTGAAGTGTGTATAGTGCGGTCTTTGCAGAATCAAGATTATTCTTGGCGCTCTGATACGAGGCAAGTGCTGCTGATGCATTTTGTTGACCTTCCAAATCAAGATCAATTTCTGCTATGACGTCTCCGGTTTTCACATTATCTCCATCCTTGAAATACACTGCTTTTACAACCCCACTTGCTTTAGTATTCACATTTGCGCTATTTGTTGATGAGACTGTACCAGATCCCGTCACAGTGACCACGAGTGTCCCCTTCTCTACGGTTTCTGTTTGATATGTGGTTGTAGGAGTTTTGTTTGTATTTATTTTTGTGAATATGAAATATCCAGTTGCCAAAATGATGATTGTGGTCAGTAGTTTGACAATGAGAGGTAACGATTTTATTTTTTCAAGAAATTTATTTATTTTCATAATTTTGTAGCAATTGTAAGAGATAATACTGAATTATTACTGAAACTTTTACTTTGTTTGTTCCTGATTTTGATGTAATGGCAAATGCACAACAAAAGTAGTCCCTTTACCAACCTCGCTTGTTACTTTGATCCTTCCCCTTGATTCCTCTACTAGTTTTTTTGCTATAGACAAACCCAGACCATAACTGCTTGAAGTGGCGTAAACTCTCGCATCATCTGCCCGGTAAAATCTATCAAAAATATGTAAAGCATCTGTTTTTGATATCCCTATTCCATTATCATTCACAATAATAATTCCACTTTTTTTGTTTTTAGCTAATTTTATTTGAACTTCTCCCCCATCTTTTGTATATTTTATTGCGTTGTCGACCAATATATTTATTACTCTGTAAAGCTCTCTTTCACCAATTTGCAAATTCAAATCTATAGGCGATGAGGTAATTTTGATATTTTTTTGATCGGCAATAGATTTCATCTCGCTCATCACATTTTCAACAACTTTTTTAGCGTTGGATGATTCAAAAGTGTTTATTTTTTTGGAGTTTTTATTACTAGAACTCGTAGACAACTCAAGTAGTGCGTTTGACAAATGTGTTAGTCTATCAACTTGATCTTTAGCGTTAATCAAAAGTTCTTTTGCATCATCAAGTGATAGATTTTTATCACGCATATTAACTTCTATTGCACTTTTCAATGCAGTGAGTGGGGTACGAAGCTCATGCGACGCATCCCCTACAAATCTTTGCTGGTCATCGACCATGTTTGCAATTGGTACAAGAGTTTTGCCCGCAAGAAAATATGCAAGCATTCCAGATATGCCAAGTATAGCTGTATCAATAATAATTAGAGATAAAGCAATTCTGCCTTTTGTCTCATTTACCAGGTCTGGATCGATATATATCATTAGTTGAGGTGGCTGTAGTTTATTCCTGAGCTCAGAGGGCAAAAAATCTTGATCCATGAATCTTCGTTCAAATTTGGCCTTTTGCATTGCTACGAACCTATCAACTTCAGATGTAAGCATTTGATAAACAGTCACAGAAAAAAATAGACTAATGAAGAAAATGATAAGAAGATACCATGCAGTGAGTTTTAGTCTAGCAGAGTGAAACATAATTTAGTTATAAAGTTTCAAGTTATAAGGTTATAAAGTAATAAGCGTTATGAATTTGAAAAAGCTAAATTTGACTTTATAACATTCAACATTACAACATTATAACTTTCTCAGCCAATCCTATACCCAAACCCTCTCACTGTCTGTAGAAGGGGTTTTTTGTCAGGAAAGGGATTGTCTATTTTTGTGCGTAAATTTTTAATATAAACTTCTATGGTATTTGGCAAAATGTCAGCATCATAATCCCAAACATGCGTAATTATTTTGTCTTTACTAAGAATTTCGCCAGCATTTCTCATAAGAAACTCAAGCAGTGCAAATTCTTTACTTGATATTTTGATTTCAACATCTCCTCTTTTTACGATATATGACTTTGTATCAAGAGTTAGATCATCTACCTGAATTATTTGCTCCATTGTACTGTAATTCCTTCTGCTCAAAGCTCTTACTCTGGCTAGAAGCTCCTCAAATGAGAATGGTTTTGGCAAATAATCATCAGCCCCTGCATCAAGCCCAGTCACGCGATCTCTCACTTCTCCTCTGGCTGTGAGCATCAATATTGGAGTTTTCTTCTTTTCTTTTCGTAGTTCTTTACAAAATTCTATACCATCTTTTCCTGGCAACATTCGATCCAGTATGATCACGTCATATTCTTCGGTTGCAGCCAAATCAAAACCTTCGATGCCATCATATGCGGCGTCTACTGCGTAGCGCTCTTGCTCAAGCCCCTTTTTGATGGAGCTTGCTATAAGCCTTTCGTCTTCGACAACAAGTATTCTCATATTGCTAAAACGTATTATATTCTCCAAACTGAAAATATGCTGAATTTACTTCGTAATACTTGTACTGGTCTAAACTTTTTGATTGAACTTTTCAAAAATAATAAGGTTGAGATAAAGCATATTAAAACCAAATAAAAAGTTCTCAATTGGAACCTGAAATACTCTTGGTCCCAGTATGATATTTTCGTTGTACAAGACTATTGGACGAGCAGCAGAGAAATGATCAACAAACGCTGTGAGCAAAAATACAATAAGTTGAAAATTCCAAAATAACTTTTTTTGATAAAGTTTGGTTTTCAACGATATATCTAGTAATGCAATTATGAATAAATATAATATTGAAAGGATGAAATATTCTTTCATAAGATTTTGAATCTAGAAAAATGTCTTTTGATAGCAGACCAGCAGTTTTTTGTTTCATTTGTATTTTTCATTACTACCCATATCAGGAGACATGATTGAGGGATTATGATGAAAAAGAAAAACTCTTCGATTGGTAATCTAAAAAACTTAATCCCAGAGATATATTTGTCGTTGAAACTCCAATGACTTCGGTATAGCGCTATATAATCCCAGATAATAAATGGAATCGCTGATGCCAGTACTGACAAATTTATCCACCTATATCCATATTTTGGAGCAACTCTTCGATGTATGTAAAACATAATAGTGGGCCCCAAGAAACACAAAAACAGTATTCGGAAATATGCAAAATTGTCCATGGGGGAATTATATAATTTTTTAGGTTGTAGGTTGTAGGTTGTAGGTTGTAGGTTGTAGGTTGTAGGTTGTAGGTTGTAGGTTGATAGGAGCAGGGTAAAATTTTCTAGGCTCTAGGCTCTCCTTTACAGCGTAACTTCTATCACATCCGCAGATTTGTATTCTAGTAACATATTGCTTGGTCCTGACATCAAGATACAAGACCGAAGTAAGTCTATAGCAAGCAAATCATCATGATTAGTTTTTGATGTTGCACCAATGTGAATCTCGATCTTGTGATCATTTACTGAGAACACTTTGGAATCTGTCAGTAGAAAAATATTTTTCATTAGCTCATGAAGTGAGATTAGATCATCTATGTCTTTTTCAGATTGTACTGACTCTCCACCTTTTGATTTCTTTTCTAGGTTTTGAAGCATCAGGTACCATTGATACAGTTCAATCCTAGCTTTTAATTTTTTGATCATTTGAAGAGCTCTGGCATTTTTCTCAGGATCCACTTCCTTTTTAATTTTTTGAGTCTGTAGAATAGATGATATACCGGTAAGCGGTGACAAAAAAAAGTGCGAAACATCAACTATCTCATTTACTTGATGCATAAATTTTTAGACTAATAATAATTTCTTATGCCAAGAAATCATACACATCAGACCCGCTGCACTCCATGCTTGATATCTGCATCCCTTCTTGCCACTAAGTTTTGATACGTATTCTCGGAAATTTCCTTGGGCGTCTATTATATACAGTTCCAATGGCGAATTGAACTTAGTGTAAAAATACATAGACGCCTCATATAGTTGTTTTGCCTTTTCTAAATGTCCATACTTTATAAGTCCAAGATAAGTAATAGTGTTTAACATTGGCCAAAATGATCCATTGTGATATGAGTGAATGGATGGGTCATATAAAGATGCTAGTTTGCTCATTGTTCGTATGCCACCTTGAGGATGATACATATCCGAAGAAAAAAGTCTTTTGATAAGGATTTCTGCAAGCTCATGATCAATAAGATATTCATTTTCAAAAATAGAAAAATAAAGTACAAAACCAATATTGCCTGATAATGTTTTTATGGTATTTCCTTTTCCATCTATTGCTTGGGCTAGATATGATCCAAAGTTGTCATTGGCGAGGTATTTCTCTACAAAAATTAATTTTATTTTGGAGGCATAGCTTGTAAGAGTGTGGCTAATTTCTGAATCGATATCCTTGAAATATGATGACCAGCATTTTGCCGCATACCATGCGATAGCTTGTACTTCAAGTGGAGCTATAGGATAGGTTGGTATTTTTGTTAGATCTTCCCCGAATATGTGAAAAGAATCTGTCCATGACTGTACTGAAAGTCCTCCATATGTTCTATTGTTTTTTAGTTCGTAATCTACTAATCCATCTTTATTACTATCTGAGTAATTGAGCAACCAATTGAGAGACTTTTTCACAAGAGGAATAAAAAAGTCAATATTTTCTTTAGTTTTTGAAATCTGGATGAGTCTGTATATGGCAATCAGTGCCAGAGGTGTGCTATCGATAGAATCATAGTTTCGAAGTATCCCATCTGGATATACATACCATGGCTTTTGTCTGTTTATAAGTCTTTCATAATCTCGAATTCGATATTCGTGGATTACTTTGCCTGGCTCTTCGCCACTCTCCAAAACAAAATCTTTACCTTGAAGCGTCATCAGATTTTTGAGTGACGCTTCTACAATCTCTAAAACTCCCTTTTCCTGCATATTGGCGATTGAATCCAAGAGAAAAATACAAGTTATGGCAGTGTCTCTTCCAAATACGCATCCGTATGCTTCCTGTCTTGAAGATGCAAAAACTATATTGTCTTCAGAAAGTGCCTTGACCGCAGCTACGTTGTGTTTGTAGATTTCTAGCTCCTGATAATATCTATCTTCAAATTTATTAAAGATGCTCATAAGTTGGGACTCAGTATACACATCGTTCATATTTCACAAATTTTCAAATTTCAAACTTTCAAAACTATCCAAGTGAAAAGTATTTAGTATAGTTTTGATTCATTTTTGTTTTGCTTATGTTTTCTTTTTCATTAAGAATTTTTTCGTAGAGGGAGATGTACTCATCCACCATTTTCGCAGCATTGAATCTCATCCTGGCATATTCGGCACAATAATATCTATCTATAATTCCAATATGCTTGATAGCCTCGACCATTTCGTCTTCATTATCTACCACAAAACCTGACTTTTTGTTTTTGACAACTTCAGGAATTGAGCCTCTGGCAAATGCGATCACAGGGCATCCGCATGCCATTGCCTCAATAAGTGTTAGTCCAAAGGGTTCCTCCCAAGAAATTGCATGTATAAATGCTCTGGCATTTTTCATCAAGATATTTCTTTCATCTGAATCCACCTCGCCTATCCACTTGATTTGATTTCCATCAATATATGGTTTTATGTTTGATTCAAAATAGTTTTTGTCTCGCTCATCAAGTTTTGCAGCTATTATGAGTTTGGAATTTGTCTTTAACGCAACCGATATAGCATGGTGTACACCTTTTTTATCAGATATCCTTCCTACAAAAAGTAAATATGGTTCTGGCTTGCTTGAAAATGGATAATTGTGAAGTTGAAGGCCATGATAGATATTTGCTTTGTAGTTTAGGAAGGGTGCTTTTTGTCTTTGGGCATATGAGATCGACACTAGGTTTGGATTACTCAATACTGTATAGATATCACTAATATGTTCTTCAAATGCACCATGCAAAGTCATAACTACCGGCACATCTGATGTATTGGCAACTGGAAGTGAGAGAACTCCATTGTGATCATGGATTATGTCAAACTTAGACCTAAGTGAATATGCATAGCCAATATTCATTAGTTGAGCCGAGTTGCTCTTATACAAATCGTTCACTCCACTTTCTCTCAGTGAAGTTCCTTGTAATGCAATGTGCCTAGCTCTTGTGATGGAGTCGCCACTAGCAAAAAGTGTGACTTTGTGACCTCTTCTAACAAGTTCTTCTGTCAGAACATGCACTATCCGCTCTGTCCCCCCATATTTTCTCGGTGGGACTCTCTCTGTGAGTGGTGCAATTTGTGCAATTCTCATTTCAGATAAATTAAACAATTAATGAATTAACAAAGAAATATTGATTCAGTTTCAGTCTAGATGAGGGTATTTTCTGAAGATGCAAACAAGAGTAAGAAAAGTGAAAGTAAAAAAGAATGCGGTTCTTACATTTGAAAATGTAAGAACCGCATAAGATTTGCCAAACTCATAAATATCTTATGCTTTGATCAGCATCTTCTTTAGCCATAATACGATTATGGCGCCAGCCGTTGCTACAGCTATGCTATAGAGATTTAGTCCGTCTACAGCACTACCGCCAACCATATTCATCAAAACTCCAGCAACAACAGCGCCCAAAATACCAACTATTATGTCAGCAATTGGACCTTGTTCACGATTTGTATTCATAACAATTGACGCTAACCATCCAGCAATAAGACCAATGATGAGAAATATAATAATGCTCATATGGAAATAAAATATAACTTACAACTTAGAGCTAGTTTATTACTCGAACTTATCTATTGCATTAGGCGGTAGTCAGAAAAAAGTAAGACAAAAGCTTGTGACAAATTGTAAAGGACTTGTCAAATTTCTAATATCTAATTTCTAATTACTAAACAAACACAAACATCAATTTTCAAAAATAAAAACCAAAACTAAAGCGGGATAAGGTTTAAGGTTAAAGTGGTAAGGTTTAAGACCAACAATTTATTGACTTGGAAGCTGCAAGTTATGTATTTTCAGTTTGGTATTACTTGAAAGCACCATATTCCTTCGATCTTTCACCATCAACCTTTTGCGTAGTAAGTTACAAGTTATACATTACAAATGTAATGATTTACAGAGGAGATTAGAGAGTTATTTCAGCTTGTGGTTTATTTCTTTGTTCAGATTGAAATCTCTTTTTATCTATTCTTTCTTCTATCATATTAATTAATTTCAAGTTGGGTCTGTTGTTTTGAGTGACATTATTCAAAATTTCATCAGGAATATATTCTTTCTTAGACAGCCAAAATTTCTCAGATTTTCCAGTTATTATGAGAGGTATTTTTGCATATGATGGTAAATCTATTGTTGAATAATGATTTGTTAGAATTGCAAATGAATATATTGTCGGGTGCAAAATGTGTTTTTGAACATCATATATTGCTGCAAAAGTCATAAGATCTCCATTTTCATAAGCGAACTCCTTGGTAGTTTTTGTTCCATCGAAATAGTTTTCAAATTTTATTTCAAATGAGCTTGCTGGTACTATGCAACGGCTAGAAGAAATCAGTTTTCTAAATAATTTCTTTTGATCTATGCTGTCATATGGCGCTACTGTTACTCCATCTTTGCTCCTTTTTGACCAGCTAGGAAGTAATCCCCACTTCATGCTATGAAGTCTGAATACATTGTCCTTCTGAGTAATCGTAAAAGTACTCATACCTCTGCTAATAGACATGGATGATGATTTCAGGTCGTTTGGTATATTAAGTCCAAACTTTTCTCCAATTACTTGTAAGTCTGGCACCGAGAATTTTGTAAACATTTCGTTTCATGCTAATTCGAAAATACCATTTGTAATTCTTCATTGTGTAAGAAGTGAGATAGAAAAATAATGATGAGAGGTCGTAGTAGGTAGCATGTAGAAAAGTCACGCGTGCTTGAGGTCTTCAAAAATTAAGTCAAAGTGCAAATATCAATTGTCAAAATCAAAGTTAAAAAATCAAATTTAATGTAACTTTATGTTTGAAACTTTTAAATTTGAAATTTAGTTTTTCATTTTTCATTTTGATTTTAGATTTTTCCTTAACCTTACGCCTTCAACCATAAACCTTGTATAAATTCTCCACATTGAACTATAGGATTTGTATAAAAAATACTGCTTACTATGATGTGATAAAAGATGTATTGAAATTGATATCTTGTCTTATAGAAAGATACATATTGAATGCTATATGAGTGAGTGTAAAATGCTCTAGTAAATTAGTTCTTGAGTCTAACTAATACATGTCGTCGACTAAGAAAGAAAATGTTGGAATGATAGCTCCAATACTACTTATTGGAGTTCCTCCTTTTTCTCACAGGTGGTGCAATCACTTGGCTTGCAGTTAGTAACATGCCACCAAAAACCGTAAAGACCGTAACAGGTGAGCCAGTTGAGATATCCGCAAATGCAAATAGTGTTCAAGAGTCATCAGAAAAACAAAAATCAGACGACAAAGATGCCAAATCTATTTTGCCAAGTGGTGGTGAATATGCTCAAGTGCTTGCAAGTGATGGATCGGGTGGTTCATTTTGGATAAATGATGCGACCATCCCTTCGAGTGCAAGTTTGACTATCAATTCTGCAACCATAAAAGATTCTTTCACGGTGCAAGGAAAAACCAAACTAGGCGCATATACATTCCCTGTTTCAGACGGGTCACAAAATCAAGTACTCAAAACAGATGGTGCCGGAAATCTAATATGGGCGTCAGACAATGATTCAAGTGTGGGTGATACACTTGATCTTAAAGATCTCACATCAACTGGGGTAATTACAGCAAAAGGATCTTTGAAAGTAGGAACATACACTTTGCCTTCTGTTGATGGCTCTGCCAATCAAGTGTTAAAAAAAAACGGTTCAGGAGTGCTGAGTTGGTCTGATGACTCATCTGGCACAAGTATTGGTACAACGCTTTCGCTCACGAATCTTACAGTATCAGGATCTCTTATTTCAAATGGCACAACAACAATCGGAGCGTTCTCTTTGCCTTCAGCTGACGGGCATTCTGGTCAAGTTCTAAAAACAAATGGATCAGGTGAACTCGCTTGGTCTGATGATGCAAACACAACTATAGGTAACTCTCTTACTTTACAAACCATGACTGTGACATCTAGTTTCACATCATGGCACCACGACAATCGGAGCGTACACACTACCGCTCACTGATGGATATTCAGGTCAAGTCCTAAAAACAAATGGTGCAGGAGCTCTCAGTTGGTCCACGGACAACTCAAGTAGTGATGCTGTGACAGTTGGCAAAACTTCGGATCTGGAGCTAGATTATATTGCAGATGGCACATCAGATGATGTCCAGATACAAGCTGCAATAAATGCAGTAACCTCAGGAGGAGGTGGAGTCGTGAAAATATTGGCAGGAGTGTACGACATAAGAAGTACGATAGTTATCCCCAAAGATCCAAAATTGAGAGTAGAGGGTGAATATGTCACAAAATTTGGGTATGGAGGGACAGAGCTCAGAGCATATTCTGGACTTGGAACAAATCTTGAAGCAATTATCAAAGAAGCTGGTAACTTAGTTGCAGACACATCAAACGCAGATCATTCACATGCTTCCCAATATTCAAGAATAATTTTCAATGGCAATAATAAGTCAGATGTGGGATTGTTGCTTTACAACACAGATCACACAATTGTTTCAGACTGTAAATTTACTGGCTCCCCATCAATCTGATGGATGTACAACGGAGGCAGCAGCACCTGACTATGGCAGGGTGACCTCGAGTTGAGAAAATATTTCTTTATCTGACATGCAAATATCAGATTGAATTTGGCTAACACTCAAGACTGGATCAATATAGCTTGTTTTTGGGACATCCCGTGACTCACATTCAGTTTATTAAAAGCAACAAAATCCATCTTCCAACAATGAGTTCAACCAGGTATCAGGACAAGCTTTTATATTTGATGATGATGCCACGGGCAATGACCCCACTCTTTGCTACAGGAAGTATCAATATCACAGGAGGATTTATCGATGCTGGGTCTGGCAAAAATTTTTGGGTTGATAACAGGACGAATTCCTCTTCAAAAGGAATAATTGTGTCTGGTGTTAGGATGGGGACTGGAGTCAAAACCCAGCTTTTCAATGAGAGTAAAGATTATCAACAAAATACTTACACTACTGCAAATATTGTAGATGGGTTTGTTAATCCAGATTTCAATGATGATGTTGTATTAATAAATGCAGCAAGTGGGGCAATTGATGTTAGTTACCTTCAGCTTTGACTGCACTTAAGCGTGTCATGGTAAAACCGATAAGTCTTGCTAATGCCGTATCAATTTATCCAAGTGGCTCAGATAGTATCGAAAAAGATGGGTCTTTTGTCGCAAGTTACGCTTTTTCAGAAGCAAATGAATCGGTATGGTTTACGCCAGACGCTAACAAGTGGAGACTTATCTCAAGTTACAAGCCATCTGGTGGTACTTCTGGATCGGCAACAGAAAATGTAACAGAAGTAGCAAGTGCGACTTATACTATTGCCGCTGATAAAGATATAATCCTTGTAAATGCAGCTTCAAATGCTGTTGCTTTGACATTGCCTAGCAAGTCATCCAAGTATTCAAATCCCAGAAAAAATCTCGTAATCAAGGTGATTTCTGCGACAAATCCGGTAACAGTGACCGCTGCCGGCACAGATGAGATAGACACACCAGGCACAACCAGTCTTACAATCAACGATTTGAGGGCAGTGACTTTGGTTGCTAATAGTGGATCTAGATGGCGCACATATTCAAGTCAGATTGTTGCCGGATCAACCAAAGGGGTACAGTTTAATAATGGTGGAGTCCTTGGGGCAAACAGCAATTTTGCTTGGGATAATACAAATAGCAGACTTGGGGTGCTTCAAGCAACTCCACTATCTACCTTGGATATAGGTGGGTCGCTAAGTATCAAAAGAACTGCGGTATCAAGTAGTGTCTCGTCGGGTGCTCAAATTGTGCTTGGAGTTACTTCTACATCTTCACCTTACACAATAAATCTTAGAACTGCTGATTGTGTGGCAGGTCGAACCTATATTGTGAAAGATGAAAGCGGAGCGGCAGGTACCAATAATATTACTGTTGCCACAGAGGGCACCGAAAAAATAGATGGCCAGGATACTTATGTCATAAACACTAACTACGGTGCAGTGACAGTCTACTCAAACGGAACAAATTGGTATGTGATATCGAGAATGTAGCGAACAGGCTTGAAGGTGCTTAGGGAGACCGGTCGATGTTATAAGGTTGAAAGTTATAATGTTATAAAGTTCTTATATGTCTAAGTCATCCTGAGCCTGCCGAAGGATCCACGTTAGCTTATAGATTCTTCGGTCGCTATAGCTCACTCAGAATGACAACTACATTTGACTCAAAACCTTTGTAAAACTTGGAATTTGGAACTCGGAACTTGGAATTTTGTCCCTTCTCTATTTTCTCTCTACCGTTATTGTGCATTCGGTGATAAGTGCAACAACTGCTCCTGCTGCAGCAAGAACTGGGGCGATCACAGCTCCAACCACTCCAAATGTGAGTGGAATATTGAGAAGAGTCTCTCCATTTTTGTCAGAAATTTTGATGTGTCTAGCATTGCCCTCTTTTATGATTTCTCGTATCTTTTTCATAACATCAGATCCTTTGACACTGTATGTTTCTTTTGTAGTTTTCTCGGTCTGCCATAATAAAAATATCAAATAATAAAAAATAAAAAACTAAAAAAATTACGATTTACAAAGCCATTATACTGCAAAAGCGATTATTCAGGAAGATTTCAGTTAGTGATCGTATCATAGCGATAGTTATTATTTATTTTATAAATATGAAAAACAGTACAAAAGCAATTGCGCTTTCGGCACTTGTTGTAGGGGTGCTCACCGTGGGGACGACGAGTACCTATGCCATGGGTTTTGGCAATTTTGCAGATATGGAGACTGGACTTATTGACAAAATAGTCTCGGTTTTCAAATTGAACAAGTCTGATGTTCAAAAAGTCTTTACAGACTATAGAACTGAGAAACAAAATGCAAGACAGGCAGAGATGACTACAAAAAACACTGAAAGACTTACCACTCTTGTAAAAGAAGGTAAGATCACTGAGGATCAAAAAAACTTTGATTCTGAACAAACATAAAGAACTTCAGACCCAAAGACAGTCAGATATGAATAAGTGGCAATCAATGACCCCAGCTGGAGCGTATGACCGAGATGGCCAAAAGACAAACTTTCAACTAGAAGCTTGAAGCAACAAAAACAACATAGACATTTCTTATGTCATGGGGTTTGGTGAGGGATACGGACGAGGAAAAGGAATGGGTCGAGGTATGGGGTGGAAGTGAGAAACAGGAAACAGGCTTGTAGGCGCATAGGCGCGTAGCAAGACAAGGAGAAAGAAAACTTGGGGCGGGCAATTTTTGCCCGCCCCATATTATTTGAATTTTAATTTAATAACTATTTAGGTCTAGGGTTAAATTGACTTTGGTTATTCTCTATTGCCTGACACTTGTTAATTGTCATTCTGGAGTGAGTGCTGGCACGAGCGATAGAATCTCTGACATGTGTAAAGATCCTATCAGTCGCCCTTCGGACTCCTTCCGGGATGATAAATTGTATTTTGATATTTGAGTTTTCACTGACACCAGATACCAGTTACTGATAGCTTACAATCCTTCCTACAAGCTTTAAGCCTTTGGCCTTCTTGCCTACACGCCTTTTTTTTCACCTCCAATCAATCGGAGTCATTCCATGCTCTTGCAGATATTTATTGCATTTGCTAAAGTGGTGATTCCCAAAAAACATTTGGGCAGAGTAAGGAGATGGGTGAGCTGAAATGAGAACTAAGTTTTCGTTTCGATCCACAACAAGTCCTTTTTCTTGGGCATATTTCCCCCAAAGCATATAAACAACATTTTTCTTTTTGTCATTCAAGGTTTTTATCACACTATCAGTGAATAATTCCCAGCCTTTACCCTTATGCGATGCTGGTGTGTGCGCAAGTACCGTGAGAACTGCATTGAGCATGAGAACGCCCTGTTTAGCCCAACGAGATAGATCACCATGAGAATAAGGTTCTATCCCAAGATCATTTTTGATTTCTTTATAGATATTTTTGAGTGATGGAGGTAGGGTGACAAGTTCTCCCCTACTGCAAATGAAAGTCCATTTGCTTGGCCATTTCATGATATGGATCTTGTCCGACAATCACAACCTTTACCTTTATCAAATGGACAAAGATCAAATGCCCTAAACACCTGGGTCGGAGGTGGGAATACTTTTTTTTGTGTATGTATTCTTCTCGGACAAAATTTGCAAGTCTCAAAAATATTCTTTACCAAATTCCTCAGATAGTGAGTCGCGCCAAGACTTTTTCTATTTTGATTTCTGTCATATATTATTTCCAAACTATATCTGCTCCCTGACCAAGTAATGTCCAATCGTTTTCTGGGTTGTCTAAGCTGGCAAGGTAAATGTCTGCATCGTACACACTACTCTTCTTGTTAAACCTAAATATGAAAGAATTTAGTTTCAGATCAACATAGATATCATTTTCATATACTTTATATTTTTGCTCATGGGTATCGAAATTGATTTTGTCTGTAAGTTTTTTGGCAAGGCTTTCTTTGAGTTTGACTATATTTTGTTCTGGTGCCTTCGATATATTTCCATCATTGTCAATACATCCCAACTCTGATTTTCGTTCTGAATATATATCAGACTTTTGCCAGTCTGATTCTTTATCAACAAAAGTTTTGGAAACCAAAATGCAGTCATCAAATTTTTGGGGGTATAAATGGTAGTCTTCAGTGCTTGTTGCTCTTAGTAGGTCAGTTTCTTTGAATCCGTCAAGATTTACTTTTATTATCGAATATCCATATCCTGCTTCCCACGGTCTATTCTTAACGCGGTTATCAGAATTGCCGATTAGAAAGTTTTTAAGTCATCTAGCCAAACAATGAATCCATCGGAGATGCTCCCTAGCAATTTGCCATTGCCCAGATTAAAAAATTTCATCACACCATTGGCACTGCTTCCATAGTCCACGACCAATAAATCACCATTAGACGAAAACTCGTGCTTCTCAACCTGTCATAGTCAGAGAGTTTGACTTCAATTTTCTTTTTTGTATTGACATCATAAATATATACTTTGCTTTCATCTTTGTAAGGATCAACCTCTGGATAGACAGAATAAACAATTTTACTGTTGTCACTCGACACATCATATGAATCTGCCTTGAAAAGAATCTCTGGAGGTAATAATAATCCTATTTTTCTGTATAAGTATCCGTTATGAAGATAATAAAGACTGAATTTAGGACATTTTCAGGTATCACTGTGGAGTGTTTTTGGTTATGGAAGTTTGACGCTTTGTTGATGACTTGCTTAATTTTAGTTGAATTTCTTGTCTATTTTTTGAGAGTAAAACTATAGTAAACAGCAAATATAAAAAGTGAAAAAATAACAAAGCTAAAAGTTAGCCATGCAACTGATCTTTGTTTTTTGTGATGATTTATGAATTTGCTTTCAGGACTTGAATTATGAAGCATCTTTTGCCGATAATTGATATTGTCAAAATAACCTTTTGAAAAGTATAGCATTGCTGCCTGAATTATTCATAAGTCATACTTATGTGTATTTTTGTCTCAGATAAACACTTCCACGGATCTGTCCGAGTGAGTGAGCAGGTCGTCTGATCACTTGGCCATGAATATTTGCTCCGTCAAATGGGAAAGCATCGTAATGAGGATCTTCTGCAAGTGCTCTCATACGTGCAAGTGTCATATGACCAATTTTGTGGATGAAGAAATTCACCTAGTAGGCTCTGAATGTGTACATCACCTGGGTCCAGTGATCGATATCCTGACTGTCTCAGAAATCCCATAGCAAGATCACTAGCGATAGTATATGGCGATCTCTGTCCATTGATAAGAATTATTTGATTTATTGGAGGTTTTGTGCCTTTGTGCTTCCTAATACCTCTAACCATTTCATCGCACTGCTTAATAAAAGCTATTTCACGCGGGTATGAACTTTTTACTTGGATTTTTAGTTCGTCATCCTCCAGTCCATACCTCCTAACAAAATCTCTGTTCAATTTGGCAAATAGATCAATTCCAGCTTCGTCTGCGTGACTGTTTTGTCTATTAATTTTAATCCGTTGAACTTTGGGCATCATTCTTAGTCCGTCTGTATATGCTCCTTGAAGTGATTGTGCAACATTGGCAACAGACGCCCGTGCTCTCAAAATTTTCTAAACTTGAAAAATCTGCTTTGGGTGTATACACCCTATCCGAATCTTTTCGATGCATAGAATTGTACTTTTTGAGATTATTTCACTAATAAAAAAAGCCCCGACGTTACGTCGGGGGCGTAATACTATGCGTTTCCGCACAAATAAAAGTGCGGGAAACGCATCTTAGATTTTAATTTGGATCTAAATATCTTATACGAATATTTCAGATACAAAAATATTACCGTTGAGCTTGGGACTTTACAACATATTATGAGTAGAGCTGAATCTATTTTAGAATCCAAACTTCCTATGCGTGAGAAATCAGGTGGTTGAATATCTAGTGAATAGACAGGCAAGGCAGAAATACGAAGATAAATATTTCCCTCATCAACTTTTATAGGAACTTCAACGAAAACAAACCCACTATCATGAGTGTCATACATATTCCTTTCCATAACGCCCGTCAATGCACCTTTTTCTATTGCGCTAAAATCATGATTTAGATCTTTTGCTGCTCTTCTGGCTTGGAGATTGTAATACCCTCCAAGAGGTACCGAAGATACATATGCTGGTATATCTACTATTTCTATTTGATGATACTCTTTGCTCATTTACTTACAGATTAGATTAAAACATTTTCAATGGTGTTAAGTGCAGGCAATTATTTTGCAAGTTATCATGTGCTTGTTTATATTTTTGAATTTTTGCTCTTGCTTACAGCTTTTATACATGTTACAAAAGGGATAAATTATTATGTCTGTCATTATTAGTCACATACAAATGTATAGGAGAGTAACATTTTTCGTTATTGGGATTTTGTTTGGGGTGCTTTTGCTTTGGACATTGCGATCCTTTGAGCCAGTGAAAACATTCAATGACAACAATCTACTAACAAAGCTTCAACTCGAGCGCCCTATGGTCATGGGTTTTTTGCCTTTTTGGCAAATTGAAAAAAACGCTAGTTACTATACAAAATATACAAACACCATTTCATATTTCAGCTTGACATTGTCAGGTGAGGGCAAGATTGTGAGGTATACGGATGACAATGAAACTGAATCAGAGCCGGGTTGGAATAATCTGAAGACAGAAAAAGTCAAAAAACTTTTGGGGGAGCTTGAAAAATCAAAAGTCAAAACATCACTTGTTGTTTTTTGTGGAGATGAGGAAGATATATCCATGATGATGGACAATCCCACTGAATCAGCCAAGAATCTGTTGAATGATGTTTATCCCATATTAGCAAGTTATGGCTTTGACGATCTTAATATCGATATAGAGAGTGTGACTGTAGTTCCCAAAGAAGAACAGGAAAAATTTACGTTATTTATGAAAACAGTAAAGAGCGAACTTGGGAGGCGAAATAAGAATATCACGCTTAGCATTGACGTCTCACCTACTGCCCTTATAAAAACTTATCAAATAAATGTGAAAGATATTGACCCCTATGTAGATAAGGTTATATTTATGACTTACGACTATCATTACCAAAATTCCTACGTCTCAGGATCTGTGTCACCTGTCAATGGCGCTGGAAAAACTTTGGAGTTTGATGTGGAGACAGCCATTGCTGAAGCTGTAAAGATCATGAAAAAAGATAAGATAATAATGGGTGTGCCACTATATGGTTATGAATGGGAAAGTCTAGAAGACAAACCCAGTGCTGCAGTAATCCCGGGCACAGCATAACAGCAAGTAATGAAAGGGTAGAAGAATTTCTTGAGAAGTGCGCTACTTGTGAAGCCAAATTTGATCCTGTTACAAAAGAGTCATACCTCATTTACAAAGATTATGATGTAGACACATATCACCATATTTTTTATCCGGATGTAAGAGCCATGGAGGAAAAGATAAAGCTTATGAAAAAATATGATATAGGCGGCCTAGCTCTCTGGGCCCTCGGGTATGAAGGGAAAACAATACTGAACCGTTTAGACAAGTCAAGTAGGTCAACAGGCTTGAAGGCGCGTAGGAAGGCGGGTCGATGTTATAAAGTTGAAAGTTGTAATGTTATAGTGTTCTATATCTCTAAGTCATCCTGCTTTGCCACCTGTAGTCTCTGCCAAAGGCGGTCGAAGGGTGGAGTCCGCCGAAGGATCCGATGTTTCCACAGATTCTTCGGTCGCCACCACTCTCTCAGAATGACAACACTTAATTTTGTCGTCCCGAGCCAACCGCTACACCCCTCCGGGCAGAAGCCCTATGGGCTGGCGCCTAGCCCCTACCACCTATACCCTTATTTGTTTTTAATGTTCACCACTGTTCTCTCGTCTGTATTAAATTCATATTCTTCACCTTCTCTCAGGGTGAACGTTTGGATCTACATAATCTAGGTCATTGAAGCTGATCTTTACACTGCCTTTGAGAGGCTTTATGATGACTATCGAATCATTGTCAAAATAGACGCCACTTCTAGTTCTTCTCCACTTGATGATAATATGCCGCTTCCTTGTTCTTGTGTAATTGTTGTTTGTTTGTTGCCTGACTTACGTTCTTGACATAAAGAAATTATCGGCGTTTGGATTAATGATTTCAGCTACCAAGATCAGTTACAACTAATTTTCATCAAAATTCATTGGCATGAGATGAATAATGCAATTATTTCGCCTTTGTAATATTTTTATCGGTTGTTCATGATTTCATTGCTGCCGAGACTTGATGAAGAAGAGTGCCAGAGCTTGAAGAAATTTTTCCGAAAAGTGAGTTTGATGGTGGGTCCTCTATCGAAAATGTTTCGGTCTCATTTGTCTTCGGGGCCATACTTGTACTAGGCACGATAACTGCTTGTTTTGGAGTCATAACATAACGAGTACCAAGATAATAAGCAATTATTCCTATAACAACCCCCAAAATAAACATCAATATATCTCGCATGTGAATATGGTAATATCTAAATTATGAAAAAGATACTTGTAATAGTTGTAGCTTTTCAAGCTGCTATTATAGCTTTTCTGATTTTTTGGAAATCTGAGAATCCTGCAAGAAGCTTGGTATTTGCCCCATCACCCACTCCCGCACCCAAGCCATTACTAAAGTATACCTATGACAACCTCAAAAACTACACTCCTCAGTCGTCAGATGTCAAAATCGAACAAACACTTAAAGAAGATGAGAAAGATGATTTTGTCTCGTATTTATTCAATTTCTATATCAAAGATGGTAGGAAAGTGAGTGGTCTTATGAATGTGCCAAAAAAAACAGGCAAATACCCCATGATGCTTCTTATTAGAGGCTATGTGGATCCAAGCGTTTACGAGACTGGCATTGGATCTCAGCATGTGGGAGAATTTTTTGCCCAAAATGGCTTCATCACTCTAGCTCCAGACTACCTGGGGTATGGGTCATCAGATAAGCCGTCAAAAGATGGGTTTGAAGATAGATTTCTTACCTACATCACGACTATGGATTTGCTTGAATCATTTCCAAATGTTAGCAAAGCACTTGAGGATTACGACGTCAAGGGAGTAAGCGCCGACAGTGACAAGATTGGTATTTGGGCGCATAGTAATGGGGGTCAGATTGCTCTCACTGTAGCTGAGCTTCGAGGTTTTGACTACCCTATGGTACTCTGGGCACCTGTGAGTAAACCTTTCCCCTACTCGATCCTTTTTTATACAGACGAATACAATGACGACGGCAAGGCAATGCGCAAAGCTGTGGCAGATTTTGAGTCAATATATGACGCCCAAAAATATTCTTTAACCGAGCATTTAGACTGGATCAACTCCCCTATTCAGATCCACCAAGGAATATCTGATATTGAGGTGCCAGAAAACTGGTCATCTGAGTTTGTTGAGAAACTTGAAAAAGCGGACAAAAAGGTAGAATATTTCACATATCCAGGTGAAAATCACAACTTCCAAAATGGTAGTTGGCCGACAGCCGTTTTGAGGAGTATGGAGTTTGTAAGAAAGAATCTTAAGATTGAAAAGCCAGAATTGACTATTACCATGACACCTAACCTGTAGGATACGTTAATACTAGGGTCTAGGACATAGACAAAGCAAATATAAGCATAGAAGCTGAAAAGCTTGAATGTTTGCGAAGATTAACCCCATACTCACCTAAACAAATTGTCATCTCGACCCCTCGATTTATCGAGGATGGAGAGATCTCTTGTGGCAGATTTCACTAGGGATATCTCCTCGTAAACACTCGTCGATATGACAGTAAGCAGAATAAAATAAAATAGTAATAAAGTGTTTGAAGTCATTTTCTGTCTGGTATATTTTGATCTCGTTTTGAGTTGTCCAAGTGTAACAGTCCAAACAATAGTAACATAGTAATTATCAAGGTGCTCATAGTATTTTGCTCTCAAAACAATTTTCTATAATAACCCCCCATTAGCAGATATGTATATAGAGTGCTAACGAGTTTAGTAGTTGGGATAATGCCGCCAAATCAACCTTTCCACCTATAAGTTTGAACGTTATAGGCTATATCGCCTATTGCAACAATACAGATTTAATTGGACTTAAATTGAACAAGGGGTTTTTATAGTCTCACTGTATTTTGTGTTAGTGCCTTATTGGGGGGAATATCCTACCTCGAAATGTGCCTCCTTTGTCATATTCATATTGATGCCATGATTTTACAGCCTCAAGCTCGACAAGATCTCTTTGAGTGTAGCCTTGTGAGTCACCTGATGAGTATATGATTTGTTTTATGTAGGCTGTAGCTTATTGAAAATAATCCAATCTTAGTTTGCGATATTCTCTTTGATCGTCATGTGGCATTCTGTCCAAAACTGCAGCTTCAGCTGCTAAAAATGGGTTTATTACAAGTTCAACAGTATCATCTTCGGATAATGGTGTATGTTCCTCGGCTTGTGCTCGTTTGTGGTACTCCCTAAATGCCTCCTGTTCATACTGCATCCAAGGTGTTCGGTATTGTTCTGGCACAGTATCAGCTACCCCAAATATCCCCCAAAATGTTCCATATTGTTCAATACCCGTTACCGCTGAGCCAAACATTGTGACCTCGGGTTTCAAAGACTGAGGTAGAACATAATATCCATATTGTTGACCATCAAGTCCCGTGAAATTGTGATATGGGTATTTACGTTTTTCGGCAATGTTTATAGCCCTTAAGACTGTATCAGGAGCAAACTCTTTCATACCGTGTCTACAACTATTAGCAACCTTATATATACCGTTCAACGAAAGATAATAAATCAATTAGCAAATAACTGCATGTAATATATCAGACTCTTGTCAAAACAAACCTCCCTCCGGCGTGTGGTTGATGAATGTAATTTTCTTTGTTGCGAAGTCAGTGCTAGAGTGTGAAGAATTGTCTACATTCTTTGATATTGTGAAGTCATGCCCCAAAATACTTTTTGAATTCAGAACAGCAGTTATATTTCCAATTTCAAATACAAGTAATTGGCCATAGACTCCTATCAGCTTGCCCGAGACTACACTCCCCAGAGATATGTCGTCTATATAAGTTAGTTCGCTTATTTTTGAGCTAAGCGGTAGATTGTATCGATCAAGAAGAAATAAGTGCTCGTTTATTAGTGTTACTCCACTCTGAAAGTGTTTGTCCAATATATCAACTACATCCCGATATATTTCATCCAAAACTGCGAATGCTTGGGCAGGTGTGACGCCTCTATTCATGAGTTTTATTTTCGTTTGCCAGCTTACAGCTTGTCTTATTTTTAGTGCTCTTGAGATGTAATCCTCTACCATACGAGTGTTGTAGCCATTACCCACAGCAAAAAGAATGCTGGCAAAAGCACCTTGTTCAAGCAACCTCGTGTATTGTCTATTATCCGCAGCTACCCCAATCTTCACAATATTCGTACCGAAAAGGTTGAGATAGTTGTAATGCTTGAGTGTTTTTAGTTCTTCTTTTGACTGCTGGCTGATAACATCAAGTGGAAGGAAATATTTTGAATCGGAGTACCTACATTTGGCACACTGATGTTCATCTCTGCCGGTCAGATCTACGTTGTCAGGGCAATTTTCTCGATTATATTTTGGAGGATTATGAAATCCTATACAATGTTTGGTAGTTTTTATCTCGATCGCAAAGTTGCTAGAGATCTCTAGCGGCTTTCTTTCTTCGTTGCCACTATTTGGTACACTCTTGAAGTTTAGTGAGGGCTTTTGAGACTCGTTGTCCCAATGAACGCCTAGAAATTGCATTTGTGATTTTGAAAATTTTACCTAGTTATTCTAACATTAGTAAAAATATCTAGTTCGTCAAAGAACACGATTATCACCTACAACGCTTAGGAAAGACTATAGTATGAAATATAAATAAGCGATGCTAGCACTTTTTCTCATTGTTTTCTTACAATTGTTTTGTATATTCGACTATTATGCAAAAAATAGTTCCAAATTTTTGGTTTGATCATAATGCTGAGGAAGCAATCAATTTTTATCGCTCAGTATTTCGTGATTCCAAAATCAACTCAACACTAAATTATCCAAAAACTGCAGAAGAAGGTCTTGCTGATTTTCAAAAAGACTTGGCTGGAAAAGTGCTAACTATCGATTTTGAAATAAGCGGCTACCGATTTTTGGCAATCAATGCAGACTCCACTTTCAAACCAAACCCTTCAATATCATTTTTTTACCACTGTCAATCCAAAGAAGAAATAGATGAAATGTGGAAAAAACTTGTTGATGGTGGCACAGCACTTATGGATCTTGGGAAATATCCATTTAGTGAATATTATGGATGGGTGCAAGACAAATATGGTTATAGCTGGCAACTCATGTTGAGTACTGGAGTGGACGATAGTGCTCCAAGAATCATTCCCTCGCTTCTTTTTACCAAAGACAAAGATGGGCAGGCAGAAAATGCAATGAAATTCTACACGTCAGTTTTCAAAGACGCTGAGATGAGCAAAAACATCAACCGCTACGGCAAAAGCTCACCAACTGGTAAAGAAAATGCTATCTCATATGCAGACTTCTCATTGTTTGGGCAAAAGTTTGCTGTAATGGATGGTGGAGGCATAGATCACAACTTTAGCTTCAACCCTGCCATCTCACTTATGGTGCAGTGTGTTGATCAGGCAGAGATAGATTATTACTGGGAAAAATTGTCTTCAAGTCCTGAGTTTGAACAATGTGGATGGCTGCAAGATAAATTTGGTGTCAGCTGGCAGATCGTGCCAGAGAACTTCGAACAACTGCTCAAGTATCCCGGCGCATTCAAAAAGATGATGAATATGAAAAAACTGGATATTGAGGAGATGAAAGGTGAAAAATAGTTTTTGTTTCAGATTTTCAGGATGCTATTTTCAAAAGAATATATAGCAATCTTGATTATTTGGATTGTTTGGCAAAAGTACATTAGAATCTCGGTGTCTTAGACACATTTTTACTGCTCTTTATATATGCTAAATCAATATAATTACGAACGTTAGGAGCAAAAGTATAGTTTTGCATCTCATTCTTGGATATCCACTCGACTTGCGTTGTCTCAGAACTGGTTGCTACGTCTCCAGATTTGTATGCTGCCACAAATGTAATCGCTAAAGATGCCGTATTGTTGTCATCACGGATGAATATATTGTTGCAAAGCAGCATTAGATCGTCATGGATCTCTATGCCAGTCTCCTCCAAAACTTCTCTATGGGCAGTTTCTTCAAGTACCCCCCACTCATCACCTTTTTTGATTTCCATTTTTCCACCAGGAATAGTCCAAAATCCTTTCGCATGTGTTTCCTGCATGGATCTTTTCGCAATAAGGATTTTTTTCCCATTAAACACTACGACATTTACGATGATATTTTTGATCTTCATAATTTAAATACCTCAACTTCATTTAATGATGTGAGTTTGCCGAAATATACTGTTAGACTTTTTACAACACCCTCACTATTTACATGTTTTTCTATTGTACATTTCCCCAAATCTTTCAGCTGCTGAAAATTTGTGTGTGGGCCCAAGTGCATTACTATATTTTCAGTGATATATGTTTGAATCGTTTTGAAAAGTGGGGGCGTAGGCGGTATTGTAGAATTCAAATCACTTGTAGTTGAGTAAATATCAGCAGTCAAATCGGATCTCCAATGAACATCTGTGACGACTGCGTTGATGTTGTATTTCATAAAGCTCTTCAGAAATGATTCATCTTGTATGTCACCTTCAAGTAGCGTAACTTTTGAATCTACATTTTGGTTCTTTAGATTTGTTTTGGCAAATCCTAATTTTGATTTGTCAAAATCCACAGCCCATATATGTTTGTGCTGTTTAGCCAAAAATGCTGTAATTCCTCCGATTCCACAACAAAGCTCTAGGATATTTGCAGGACCCAATTCATTATATATTTTTTGACCAATTCTCTCTGCTGAGGATTGATATGATGTCATCAAAAGTCCATCCTCATCACCAATGAAAGGGTTTGTTAATTGTTGTTTATGTGATTTGTTTATATCTTTAAGAGTTAGCATGTATTATTTATTTGATCTGGTCTTCAGGCATACTTCTAATGGAACTCATCATATCTGCAGCTATTTTGAATGATATCTTGTCCAGTGGTAATGTTGCATCCAGGACATGAATCCTTTTTGGAAACATCTCGGCCAATTCTAAAAATCGTCTTCTTTTTTCATCTTGCCAATCAAAATCTATTAAATCTGGATCATCCGGCCTTCTTTGAACTAAAGCTCGGGGGTCTGCATCAAGTAGATAGGTTGTGTCAGGTGTCTGCAAGCCTGCATTTAGGCGAAGTCCATCTGGAATGCTGATTTCACGATTTGTGGCGCAGTTTGAATCAACCCATCTATCAGCGATTGCAGCTTTGCCTTTGTATCTCATTGCTTCATTATGCATGTCCAGTTGAAATAGCGCAGGTAACATCCAAGTTGGTATAGTATTGTAATTTTCGCGTAAATATTTCCCCAAACCATTTTTTGTTGGGCATCGAATTATTCCTAAGGGCAGATTTTTACTCATGAAAATATTTCCAACCATTGCCACAGCTGTTGATTTGCCTACTCCATCTATGCCTTCAACAGATGCTAAGAAACCCACTCTATAATCTGGTGGTCCTGGCATTTGTATTCTGTCTATATGCATTTTTTGAAAAAAAATTATTGCCACTCGATGGTTGCTGGTGGTTTGTCTGTAATGTCGTAAATCACTCTACCTATTTCTGTTTCATTTACTATTCTGCTTGATACTTTGGGCAGAATATTCATTACTCTTCTGGAAAAGTTTGCGGTCATTGAATTTGTTGACTCTACAATTCTTACAACGATCGCGAATTGATTGTCTACATGTTCATCACCCTTTACACCCAGACTTGGCACCTCAACAAGTATTGTGAATGCCATCCATATTTTATTTGCATATTTTTCATTTGCAAGAATCTCATTCAAGATTGCATTTGATTTTCTGACAAGTTTGACTTTATCTCGAGTTACTTCGCCTTGCACTCTAATTGCATAACCAGGTCCGGGGAAAACCTTTCTTTGAACTATCCAAATTGGTAGTTTTAGACCTTTGGCCACTTGTCTGACCTGATCTTTAAAGAGTTTCCTAAGAGGTTCGTAAATACTGATATTGATTTTCTTAGGCAAGCCGCCTACATTGTGATGAGGTTTTATTTGGGATGAGAATTTTGTTATTCCACTTTCTACAACATCCGACCAAATAGTACCTTGAGCAAAAATAGTGATGTCGTTATTCTGAGCATATTCTTCGAATATTCTAATAAAAAGCTCACCTATGACTTTGCCCTTTTGGGCTGGCTTTTTGACCTTTTTTAATTTTTCGAAAAATCTATCTGATGCGTCGATAACAACTAAATCATGACCTATTATTTTGCAAAATTCCTGGCATTCTTTCATTGTTTCGTCTGGCATAAGGCCTGTATCGACATAAAGAATTTTCATTTGATTCTTAGGCAGATATTTTGCAAGTAGCGCGGTCATCGTAAATGAGTCTAACCCACCCGATAATGCACAAAGTATTGTTTTTTTGTCAATATCTCTCGCAACTTTGTTTTTGAAATTGCTTATGAAATGTGTAGCACTCCATTTTCCCGCTGATTCTATTTTGCAAATATTTTTACAGAAGTTTAATAAAATCTGATCGCCAAGAGTGGTGTGGCTTACTTCTGGATGGAACTGTACTGTATATATTGGTAGACTGTTGTGTTGTAAAGATGAAAATTTGTCATACTTGGAGCTTGCTACTGCGTGAAAATCGACTGGCATACTTATCACAGAATCATTGTGACTTTGCCAAACTTGCATTTTTTCTGGCAAGTTTACAAAAAGCTCATTTGACTTGTTGACCTTTACTTCTGAATATCCAAACTCTGAGTTTTGTTTTGAGAGTGTAGCCCCAAATTTTTTTGCGATCAATTGATGACCATAGCAAATACCTAGTACTGGGGTATCCATATTTATCCAACCCCAATCAAACTTGATCTCATCATTCTCAACAGATTTTGCACTTCCAGACAGAATAATGCCGTCTATTTTTAGTTGGCTTGTTTCTCTGATTGTTGTGTCAGCTGGTAATACCAAACATTCATACCCGCTTCTTTGTATTTTTTGATAAATAAGATGAGTAAACTGACTTCCAAAGTCTAATATAAGAATCATATTTCACTAAGCAAAATTTGAATCAACAACTGATCTGTATCCTTTGACATGCTCCACTACCTGTGACCAAGCTTCATGATCTTGTTTATTTAGGTCGCTGAATGTTAGTAGTGTGCTTATTGGTATTCCAGTTTTGTCTGCAATATAGTCATGCTGGTCATAACTAAATATTGTGTGAAAACTAAAACTAGCATCGGTCTCAGGAAACAAATCGAGTGTCTTTTTTAATGTTGCTCCTGTTGCTATGACATCATCAATAAAAGCAATGTGCGAGCCCTTTGTGGGAGCATCTCCTACAAACATGCTTTTAACTCCATAATGTTTGCGTTTTGAGCGCAAAAAAATCAACTTAAGCGATCGTAGGTCGGCGATTTGAGAAGCGTAGTATGTCCCCCCACTTTCTATTCCACAAATATGAGTAGTGTGGTCTGGTATTGTTGGGACTAGTTCATTGACGAGTTCTGTTCTCAAACATGGACTTGATAAGGCTTTCTTGATGTCTACATAAACCGGTGCAAATACACCTGGTTTTGCTTCAAATTCATTTTTAAATGAAAGTTGAACCGCATTTATACTATTCAAAATGTCGATACACTTTTTTTTCGTTGGGTTTTTCATACACAATTATAACACAAATATTACTAAATTATGTATGATAAGGCTTTTGCTAAGCTCTAAGATCAATCTTCATGAAACTCTATTAAACCTAAAATTCCTAGAGTATTGCGATTGCTGAAGCACATTTTCGTTTTAATGAAGTGTTCCAAATAGAGAGCAAAAGATTTTATAAGTATGAAAAAGATAGGCATTGAGGAGATGAAGGGTGGAAAGTAAGTGTCAAATATATCAATGTATCTGTTAGGAGGATTCACAAGATCTTGATTCAGACTCCTTGCAAAGATACTCTCAGACTGGGCTCAAGTAAGATTTGCTTAGATGTATAGGTGTGGTATTCTCTCTTATTTTCCAAACTTGGCGCTTGAGATAACTGCCTCGAAAATATTATTTAGCTCCTCATCTCCATAATGGCTAAATGAGTAGAAATTTTTTGAATCATGCAAAATCCATTTTTGTGAGTTTATTTTTATATCACCTTTGGAATCTTTGGACATTTCGGATTCATATCTGAGAAATTGATCCCGAATCTGAAGATTTTTTGTGGTTAATCCACGCTTTTTCCTTTCTCCCACGACATCACTTGAATGAAAAATCTATCGGCATAGAATATTTGCCCGTGGAAAAGTTCCTTTTATATAGAATGTGTCTTTATAGAACTAACTTGAGGCACTATCTTCATCGATTCAGTAGCATTTATGCTCGATTCTAGAGTGCCTGAGAGTTTATTTTGGGAATGAGAGATGACCTTTATATGTTGTATATTCTCAATCGTATCAGAAATATTCAGAAATATCGGTTGCGGTGGTAAATTCTTACCGCTCTACGGTTTGGTAGATGGCCAATTTTTTGATGTCTTGAAGGGACAATTTTGATTTCTAAGTGCAATTCTCCATCCTCTACTTTTCTAACTCTTCTTGACACTTGCAACATTGTGTGCAACTATTCTCTCCGCATAAGCTGCTCTATCACACGGTCATAGTCAGCGTTCATTAGTGGGTATTACATGGCTCCATAATCGCAGGCAATCGAACGATTTGTTTGCTGCCAATTGGAAGTGTGTTAACTAAGCAGGATCGTATCCATTGCCGATTCAAGATGTCCCATCCCGGTATTATATATAAATTCAAAAATAAACCAAAACTTTATCCCCAGACTATGCGGGAGCTGGTAGTATGGTCTATAATAAAAATATGAATAACAAACTTTTTAAAACAGAGGAAGGACAAAAATTGTGTTTCCCTGTACGATAAAGTTGCATCCGATATTGGTCCTACTTGTGTGGTTTTTAATAAACTGGTGACCTTTCTGTGACGAAGTGGGAAGACGCTTGCACTACTTTGGTTGCGGTGCTGGCTATACAATGCAGCATCTGGTTTGCTGACGTCGAAGCATATAGTCGCAACTACAGAGTTTTGCCATCGATGTAATTGAGAGCCGCAAAGCGCAGATACCCGACCAGAGTTAACAGATGAATCATATTCCAAATGGCTTGATGAAGTTATTACAAAACTAGGAGTTCAAAAGTATCTATTGTTGGGCTCTCGCAAGGTGGATGGATTGCAACACGCTATGCTATTAGGTATCCTGAAAAAGTCAGCAAGTTGGTTCTTCTGGCTTCTGCAGGTATATGTAATACAAGGTTCATTTCTATTAATGGCTATTGCACTCACAATGCTGGCAAATGGGGTACAAACAAACTTAACAAATATGTATTTGGAAATGTTCAGATAGATCAAATGACTTTCGATTATATGAATGCGATCATGCATCACTTTACCCCGCTTCACTAAGGAATATATATTCTCTGATTCTGAGTTAAACCTTTAACTATGCCTGTGCTATATATTGAGGAAACAAGATGTTATACGGGATAATGTTGCGATTAAGACTGATTAGAATCTTTATTGCCAAGTGTAAAAACTATGATTCTAGAAAACACAGGGCATGTTCTGATAAAAATGACAGATCATGCTGTGCCCTTCTCACTTCCGGACAATAAATTATTTTCTAAGACCGGCGGAGGGAGCGGCCTGCCTGCCGGCAGGCAGGATTCCCGAAAGCTTTCTTTCGGGACTAGTCCCGATAAATACATTTGTATTTATCGGGGGAACCCACTTGTTTTTTCAAAAAGTATTTTATGTTCTTCAAAATCTTAATCTCTTTCTCTCGATCTTTAGCGAGTTTAATTGACTTGCATTCTTCTGTATAGACCAGTTTATAAGGAAGATGGCCTTTGGTATATCTTACTTTGCCTGAGTTATGAGTTTTTAATCTTTTCTTTACATCTTTTGTATAACCCACATAGTAAGTATTGTCTATAAGACTTTGAAGAACATATATGTAGAACATGTTTTTAAAAAACAAGGGGTTCGCCTCGTGCCTCGCATATTATCAAATGGGCCCCCATAGTGGGTTCATTTGATAATGCGGAAAGCGTGGGACGACGTTGGAATTTTCTTGTACAATCAGGCCAGTTCTAAGTTACATTAACAATGTCCAAAAGAAACAGGTTCAAGCTTTCACTTTCAGTTTTTTTATTGCTTATTAAAGACGGTAAAGTTCTGCTTATTAAAAGGAGCAATACGGGCTGGATGGACGGATTTTACAGCGTACCAGCTGGCGCTCTTGATGAAGGGGAGAGTGTTTTAAGTGCAATAGTCCGAGAGGCAAAAGAGGAGGTGGGCGTGACTGTATCGAAAAAAGATTTATATCTTGTTCACACAATACACTGCTTAAACCATGGAGAAGAATGGGTAGGTTTATTTTTCTTATCGGATAAATGGAGAGGGGAACCAAAAATTAATGAGCCGCACAAACACAGTGAGTTGCTTTGGACTTCGATAAAAAAGCTTCCAAAAAATCTAATACCCTACGTACGACAAGCAATAATAAAAACTGCAAAACAAAACCAATATTCAGAATTTGGGTGGAGCTAAGAGTGTTAAAAAGTTTAGCTTGAAGTAAATCCAATGTGCGGAGGGAGCGGGATTCGAACCCGCGGTCGGATTGCTCCGAACGGCAGTTTAGTAAACTGCTGCACTAGACCACTATGCGACCCCTCCAAATTTACGTATTATACAGAGCTTTTGCCAATATCTTCATTGTCTTCAGTTCTTTATAGCCCATTCTCTAATTCGCGCGAATATGAGAATGGGTATTGATAGATTGTGTTCAAAGTGAGTACAATTGTAAGAAAAGAATTTTATATGGAGGCATACAAATGGCTCTTGAAAAAATCCTAAAAGCGCTTGCAAACAAAAGAAGGCTCGCGATACTCAAGTATCTGGACAAAAATGGTCCGTCCAATGTGGGTGAAATATCAAAAACCATAAGGCTATCAATGAAAGCCACATCGAAACATATACAGCTTCTCTCCTCTGCTGAAATTCTAATAAAAGAACAAAAGTCTCTTTATATTTACTATGACATCTCACCCCATCTTCCGAAGTTTATCACTGAAATTATTGCCGAAATATAAGTTGTTTCTATTCTCATATTCGCTCGAATAAGAGAATGGGTATTGGTATATTCGTGAGTTGATGTGATATATTACTAGGCATATGGACTTTACAAGCCTTCCAAATGAAAACTCAAAAAGATTCATTGCCATTCTAAATGGCAAGATAGATATTGGTCGCCTCATGAACGCACTTGGTCACATGACTGCAGGGCTTGCTGGTGGAAACGGTAATCCAAATGATATGTGCTTCTTGCCTTATGAAGACAAAGACGGGGGCAAGCACCCAAATATCTCCCACTTCCCTTTCATTGTGCTCAAGGCTGATAATTCCAATCAGATAAGAAGTGTCAGGCTTGAAGCTATAAAACGAAATATACTTTATTCAGATTTCACGTCGACCATGACCATTGGAACATCTGAAGAGCAAGTAAGAAATACAAGAAACACTGCGGAAGCAGATCTTGAGTACTACGGTATCTGTCTATTTGGAGAAACAGACACTCTAAGAGAATTTACCAAAAAGTTTTCACTTTTTAGATAATCTCTTCAAATATTTTTTCTTTGCGGCCACTTGCTCTCATGTCCATTTCGATAAGCTTTACATCTACCGTCTCAAAGTCTTTATCACTGCCCAGCAATCCAAGAGTGATAAGAGTCATTGGCTTGTGGTGTTTGTTTGGAATAACTGTCTCTGATAGTTTTTCTCTATCGAATCCTCCCATTTGCCTGCAGTAATAGCCCATGTCATGAGCTTGAAGGACAAGTGACATTGCAGCAAGACCAAGATCATATTTTGAAGTTTTTATTTCTATGCCAGACTCGTCTATAGGAATATGACAGGCTATGATGAGAGTGGGTGCTTTTGAAGCCCACTTATTACCCTCAGATAGACATGCAACAACTTTTTGGAATGAAGAGTTATTTTGGCGGAAAAAATAGAAATACCAAGGTTGGAAATTGCGACTTGATGGAGCAAGTCTTGCAGCCTCAAAAATTGTTGCCAGGTCATCGTTTGAAATTTCTTTGGAAGAGTAAATATGTGGACTGAATCTTTTCTTTATCACATCGAGGACATTTGGTTTTTTGGTTTTGGGGGTGCGCGCTTCAATAATTTTCTCCTGAGTATTCATACTTTGTCATAAATCTGAAATAATAATGTAAGATATGTTCATTATACTGGTATTAATATATGAATATTAAAAAACACAAAGCATATAACATTGAGATTTCAGAGGTAATAGAGCAAGAACTCTTTATTGGATCAGCAGACCAGTCAACTGACATTCTTGGAAATATTGAGACAGACCGGGTAGTGTTGTATGCCAGGTATTTTGAAGAGGATTTCTTCGATCTTAGTACCAAAAAGCTAGGTGAATTCATGCAAAAATTTGCAAACTATCGCGTTCGACTTGCAATTGTAGGAGACTTTAGCAAATACCCAAGCAAGACACTCAAAGATTTTATTTACGAAAGCAACAAAGATGGAGATTATTTGTTTGTAAGCACGGTTGATGAAGTGCTAGAAAGGTGGAAACAAATCTAAAAGCTTAAATGCATATAAGCTTAGAAAGTACAAATAGATGTGTGAAATAGATTATTACAAAACGCATAGATTCTTCGGTCGCCGTAGCTCGCCCAGAATGACGGGTAAGAGGTCGAATTCCAAATAATGTCATTTCGAAAGTTGTGAGAAATCCCTTATGGAAAAAATAACAACGGATCTCAGATCGTCGGCAGGCAGGGATCTCTTGTCAGATTCTGTTCGCTAGCTGGCGAAGCGCCAATTTGTGGATTACCAGAATGACAAAGAATTAGATTTTTGAATTATTTCTATTCTTATTTACCATAGTAGGCAAACCGAGTTTCTGGTCTTTTGGCAATTAGGTCTTTCAGTTTTGCATTCTCCACTTCATCCTGGCTGCCTGGTCTATGGCTAATATATATTTCACCTTTATCGTCTCTTCCTTCGACGTACATGGCGTGATAAGGCATACCATCTCCTTCTATTCCTTCTTCAATTTTTAATACGAATTCAGCTTCTGCTGCTGAAACTACTTTATAGCCCAGTTGTGTAATTTTTTCCATGAAATGAACCATCATCATATGTCCTTCTTCGGGTTCGCCTGTTATTTTTGAATAAACATAACCGTAGCAATTGAATGATTTGGGAAGATCAACGATCTCGTACATACAGCAATTATAGGTTCTTTCTGTAAAAATCAACAGTGCGCTGCATGGCGGTTGCGAAGCTTGCCCCGTCTACATTGTGTCCCCCTGTGGGGTATTCGAAAAGTTCATTTTTGATTTTCTTATCACTTAACACTTTTACTAAATCTCTGGAATATCCAATGTTGACCACATTGTCATCTACTGCATGATGAAGCTCTATAGCTCCCTTGAAATTCTCAAGATAATTTGTCGGTATCACTAGTTTCCAAAAAGGGCTATTCTTAGTAATAGCTCCAAACCTTTCTACTATTCTATTGCGTCTATTTGTTCTTTGGGTGACCTGTGCCGGAGGTCTATATGAAGTGTCATTGAGTCCATACTTCGCAAAATCTTCATATGAATATACTGCTCCAGCCCATATGACAACAGCCGGAATATCATTTTTCACAGCCAAACTCCTCATTACAACATTGCCTGCCATACTATGCCCCCATAGTCCAATCTTTTTGGGATTTACAAAGTCAGACTTTGCCAAAGCATTCCTAGCATTCAAAACATCGACTATGTAGTCAGAAGTATAATACGCACCTGTCGCACTGCCTTCTGATTCACCATGTCCCCGAAGATCAATTTTGAAAACTACAAATCCATTTCGGGCAAGTGTGTCAACATATGCCACATACCTCTCAGTAGTTTGGTACTGGGTGGGGGGGATGTATCCGTGCACAAATACTATCGCAGGCCATCCCCCTGTGGGCTTATCTCCTTTTGGAATAGTCAGAAATCCATTAATTTTCAGATTGTCAGATGTATAGTTTGCAAGATACGAAGTATAGTTGCCTTGATCTGCATAAGTCTTGAGCTCGCCAAGCTTCCCATCATAATTATTTTCTCTTAGGTATGGTATGGTCATCTCTACAAATGGCATGGGTGTTGGAGTTGGCGCTTTCGTAGTTGTTTTAGGTGTTTGTGTTTTTGAATCACTGAAAAAGTACACCAATGCGACAGTCGCAGCGAAAAGAAATGTAATAATAAAGATTTTTTTCATATTTCTAATGATTTGGTATGAACTTACAAATCTAACATATCCAAAGTAGTTTTGTGTAAGAGAAACCTGAAGCGATTCATTCTTTTTGTTCTTCAGTATCTTTGGGAGCTTCCCTTTTGTGGGCTTTCATGAGACAAAAGTCCATGACTACGGTAAGTCCATTGTTTTCGGCATATTCTTTCGCTTCCTCTTCAGACACACCTTCTTGCATCCAGATAGTATGTGCGTCGCTTCGTAGAACCGCCTCCTCTACTATACCCATCACCTCGTCAGATCTTCTGAATATATCCACTACGTCAATCATGATATTTGAAGGAACCGACGAAAGATCTTTGTAGCTTGTGAGTCCTTCCCATTCACTTATATTTGGGTTTATAGGAATGATCTCAAATCCTTGAGACTGTAGATACTTCCCCACCTCGTAACTTGGTCTATCAGGTTTGTCTGAAAGTCCAACTATTGCAATAGTTTTGATATTATCAAAAATAGAATTCATTAATGTATTATAACCAAGTAATTTGTTTGAGTTGTGAAATAATAGATGATCGATGTTTGCTAGTTTCTTATATGGTTTTTAACTATGCCTCTTTGTTATTTCTATAATTAAAAAATCTAAAAAGTAAAAATATAGTTGGGAGAAAAGAAACTATAACAATAATGATGGCGAATATTTGTACGTTTACAACACAACCTTTTTGTCTGCCACCACTGCATAGAAGATCTGCGATAAATAAGTTACATGACGCGTATACAACGATACTAAGAAACATGGTGATGACTGTTGAGAGTGTTAGCCATGCGATTTGTTTGAGCATGTTAATACTATAACACTAGTGATCATAAATAACCATATTTGATAGCCTAAGATAATTATTGGAACTACATATAGCGTCTTCATAGCTCATCTTCTCAGTGATTTGACCCTTATATTTGCAGTTCAAAGAATTGTAATATAAATATATCATTGACTTTATATGTCTACTATATTACACTTACATATAGTTAAGCAAATATGAGAAAATTCTGTTCACATGTAGTTGTTGAAAACTTTTTTGAGCCGTGCGTATTGTTCCTTCTCATGCAAAAACCAAGCTACGGATATGAGCTAATGAAAGAGCTTACGGAGAAGTGCACTTGCAGTGTAAATGTCGCAAATCTCTATAGAGGGCTTGCAAGACTCGAAAATAGTAAAAAAGTAAAAAAGAAAAAAATAAAAGGAGATGTGGGGCCAGCTAAAGTAGTTTATGAAATCACAGATGATGGAAAAAAACTATTGGCCGAGTGGATAGAAGAGCTTGAAGAAAACAATAATACAATAAATAAGCTGATACAAAATTACAATAGGTTAAAGGGGTAAGGGTACTGGTTTATAAGGTTTATAAGGTTTATAAGGTTTATAAGGTTTATAAGGTTTATAAGGTTTATAAGGATAGAGGCTTTAGAGTTGTGTTTTTCTTTATGAACTTTATGAACATTAAAAACCTGACGTTTTCAATTGATTTATTAGTTTTTTTATTCATATGATCAATGTAACAAAATCAAACTTCGATTCAGAAGTAAAAAACTTTAAGGGTGTTGTCGTTGCAGATTTTTTTGCCACGTGGTGTGGACCATGCAAGATGCTCTCACCTCTGCTTGAGGGCATGAGTACAGAAAACAAAGACTCATCGGTCAAGTTTGTCAAAATAGATGTCGACGCAGAGCAAGATCTTGCGATGCAGTATGACATCATGAGTATTCCAACAGTTATATTTTTCAAAGATGGTAAAAAGGTCAATCAGATGATAGGCCTTGCTGACAAGAAAGATTATGCAAGCTCCATTGAGAAAGCCAAAAATTATGTCGCGCCAGCACCAGGAACTCATCCAAAAGTGACAGTGTTCTCTACTCCAACATGTCCATATTGCACTATGGCCAAAACATATCTTAAGGAAAATAACATTTCTTTTGAAGATGTTGACGTGTCAAGAGATCAGATGAAAGCTATGCAAATGGTCCAAAAATCAGGACAAATGGGAGTGCCCCAGCTCTGGATAGGAGATGAAGTGGTTGTTGGATTTGATAAGAGGAAGATAGATAGCATGCTAGGTTTATAAAGCTCATAAGGTTTATAAAGACAGCACAGATTTCATGTGGGTAGTTCTGTCTTTTCAAATGTAACTAAGTAAAGTGACCTGCCTGCCGGCAGGCAGGGAAACCCCTTTTAGCATTATCAAAATGAGTTGTCCAATTTTCTTCGACACGACAAGAAAACATGTCATCCCGAAATAATATGTATTAAGAATAAAGCTCTGTATTTTTACTAATATCTTTTTATTATTCTGGGATTTCGATTTTGTCAGAATTTATAGAATACTCTTTCACAATATTGTTTATTGTGATGATTAGATTGTCACTGGTACTCCATTCATTGATAAAAAAAGTTTCATCTTTAGTTTTGGGTATGTAGATTTTTTGGATTTTTTGGGTCCGATCATTGTATACATATATTCCAAATGAGGAATCGCCTTCTGTTGATGGTATATTGATAATTGAGTTAGATTTTTGCTTGATATTGTCTTTGTTATTATTGTTCATACTGTTTGTTGACCAGGCGATATGTCGACAGTCTGGTGACCATATAGGCCCAACCACTTCTTGAGACTCATTTCTAACAGAACTACTTGGAAGATTTGGAAAGGAACCACATCTTTCAGTATCTAGATATGAAGGGTCTGGTGCCAGATATTGAGTTTTGTAAACATTTTGTGTGACAATCTGAGTTTGTGGAATTGACACGAGTGCTTGATATTGTCGACCTGCAATAAATCCTAAAAAAGGAAATAAAATAAAAATGCCCAGAGCAATAGATTTGGAAAGAGGAGTAACTGTTGTGAATGTTTTTGAAAGCTTCATACAATAAATATAGCTCAAACAAAGTGTAGGTTTAGGTATAAATATAAAGAAATGGAGATTTCGAATATAATTTTCTCTGCTCTCTGCTCTCTGCTCTCTGCTCTCTGCTCTCTGCTCTATGCTCTCTCAGCTCTGCTCTAATTTTGTGATTTGACAGATTGATCTAGAAAGTGTTAGTATGATAATAAGTGCAACAAAATAGCACCAAAATTTTAACTTATTTATGAAGATCCACAAACACGATCCAAAAAAATCTCTCATGGAGAACAAATTCTCACAGTTTGCTCTAATGCTGCCAGTAATCGCATTCACACTACTTGGTGTGTACTATGTGATCACTCTTATTTTGGCAAAGTAAGCAAGTTATTCCAATAGGCTATTGTTTCTTCCGAAAATATATAGTTCTTGTTCCGCTCTTGTAACTGCTGTATAGAGCCATCTGCGCCACTGCTCATCATCCATCTTAGGAGATCTTTCCTCAAGAAGCACCACCTTTTTTGCTTGACTACCTTGTGCTTTGTGCACCGTCAGCGCATAACCGAAATCAAATAGGTCACCCATCATGAATTCTCCTCGCTTTTCAGTGAAATTGAATGCAGTTTTTGCACCAAACTGTTTGGCAGATATCAAGCCTTTGTATACGTCTTCCTCATCATCCATTACAATCTCAGCTTCATACCAATCTTCACCTCGTTTATTGATCTTGTTTATTGTGCCAAGCATGCCATTTGCTATGCCTATTTTGTGATTGTTACGAAGACAAATCACTCTGTCGCTGCTTGTGGGAGATGTTGATTCAAATCCAAGGGAAGATCGTATATATGTATTCAATCTATTTCGTGTGGCGTTGAAGCCGCAAAGCACAAGTGTATCGTTTTTGTAATTACCAAGCAGCTCTTGTTGGGCTTCTTGCGCATCATACTCTGACATATCAAACTTTCGGACAGTTGAAGAATATTCACCAAATTTTATTAGACCATATTCTCGTGCTTGTATAGAAAGTCCGATTATCGGGTTGTTTTCTGCTTGTCTATGGATTTTGTTAAGCATAAGATCAGGCTCTTTCATGAGATTGAATTTGCCTTCTATGGGCGGAAGTTGTCCATGATCCCCCACTGCAATTATTGGTATCTGGTATGAGAGTAAGTGTTGCCAGATCACCTGGTCGACCATAGATGCTTCATCAATGATGATAAGATCTTTATCAAGTTTTTCTTTCCTTTGCCATCCTACAATCTCTTCGTCGTCATTAACAATTGGTGAATAGATGAGCGAATGAATTGTGCCAACAGTATCCTTCTCCTGTAATATATTCTGTTCGTTGAGTTTGCTTCTCAAAACTCTTGCAGCTTTGCCTGTATAGCTTGCAAAACCGACTTTGAGGTTTGGTTTTAGTGTTTTTAGCTCTTTGCGAAGATGAGCAACTAGTGTGCTTTTGCCAGTGCCAGCGTAACCACCAACTGTAATGAAATTCCTGGAGATATTTTTCCCTTTTTGCCAACTCATCAAAGAGTCAAGTGCTGATTTTTGATCCGAAGACAAACTTACCATAAGTGGCATTATATGTGAACATTTCTAGTTTGTATCGAAATTGTGTATCATTATTTCATGGTTGAAAAAAATGATGAAGTATTAATACCAGCTCTTGAGAAAACAGAAGAAAACTTCTTGGACAAAATACCAGAATGGGTCTTATATGTAGCTATTGCAGTTTTTGGTCTGGCTGTTCTGGGAGGAGTATTTTATTTTCTTATAAATAATGTTCTTACAACCAAGAAACAAAGTAAATCTAATGATCAGCCGATAGCCATCGTCGAGACAGACAACAATTTAGATAATCAAACCAAAAAGGTATCTGAAAATGATTCAGAGTTCACAAGTGAAGAGTCAGCTTCGTCCGGAAGTATCTTGTATTTGACAACTACTAAAAATGGCAAAAATATTAATCAAAGCGAATATGAAGCTGCAATAGGGACAGATGATGCTAATAAACTCTCAAATGATATCTATTCTCTTAATACGAGTAACGGAACGAAAAAAATATTATTCAATGCAGACAACAAGTCATTTGCTACTGGTTTTAGATTTACCCAAAGTTCACCCGACAAATCAAAAATGTTCTTGGGCTACAACGTTCCAGATGGTAACAAAATATTGGATATATATGATGGAAAAGAAATGATATCTACTCCTACAATAGATGATTATGTTCTGCCAAGTATCACCTCTGAGTCCAGTAGAGAAAATCTTTGCTTATGGTCACCTGATTCAACCAAAATAGTATGTAAAGTCGAAAAATCTGGAGTACCAAACAAAGAGTTTGCATTTGTCCTAATAGATCTAACAAAGCAAAGTCAAAAACTTCTAGATGATCGGTACAGCGTGGATGTCATTCTTCATAGATCAGCCATTCCATTTCTAATTGGTTTTTTTGATAACAATAATGTACTTATTGGACAAACCACTACGGAAAAGCAAGATGTAGTGTCGGTATTCAAGCTAAATATTGAGACCGGAGAGAAAAATTTACTTACAGAGCTCGTCTCTCGTCCAATCTCGGACTGTCCTGCGAGTCCAATAGCTAGTTATTTGGGAAATGATATGGTCTTAATTTGTCGAGCATACCAAGGAGAAACGGGTTTGGATTACTCATTGATTTTGAGATATCTAAGTGGAGGTAAAGTGCAAAGAGAAATAATGAGAAAGAATGTTGAGAGGTTGACTTTTGAATTTTTGTTATCAGACAATAAGCGTTTCTTACTATATAAAGAAGATGGGAAAGTTGTAAAACTGAATTTGCAGCAGTTCAAAAAAGAAAACCTAAATTTGGGTGACGAAATGAAGATGGTTGCATATGTAGAGGATGCAAATTCTTTAGCATATTATCCAGAAAGATTCACAAAATCTATCGATATACAGAATAATACTTATTTGTACAACACAAAGACACTTACCAAAAAATATCTAAGTGGACAATATGTGGGATACATTAAGTTCTAAATAGTTCATATACCACACAAGAAGCTACCTATGGGAGTTAGTTCTCGTACTGATGTATCGGTTTTTTGATCATAAAAAGATGATGCAGTTCCGCCGTCCATATTAATTATTTTAGTAAACTTCGAAATATTTGCTAATTCGCTTTTTGTAAATATATTGTACACATCAGATAGACGCGGCCCTTTGTATTTGTTGCTATTTAGAAATATGGTGAAAAAGAAAGTGTTGTCATCTTGATCTTGGGCAATCACACTCCTTCGCGCATACTCCTCATCCGTAAAAATTTTTGTACTTTCATTTCTAAGATCATAGTAAGGCCCACTTTGCACAATGAATTCATAAGAGTCAACTACTCCAAGATCAGATGCAATTTCACCAATTATCAGATTTTTTGAGTTATTTTTCTTTGCTATAAAGCCATCGAAGGTGGCGCTCTGAATCTGAACAGATAGCATTTTATTATCTATATAAAAAAGACCAAGAGGTGTACCGTCTTTTTGATAAAAACCTCCATTTATTCCAAAAATACAATTCAAATTTTTTATTATTTCATTAGATGTATATTTTGTTGTGAAATTTGGAAACAAAAAAATGTTGGAAGATGAAGGAACCATTTTGTAAGCATATTTATATTGTTGACCATCAAAAATGAACGTTTTTGCTATGGGAGTTGGGTCCAAATCCTTCATTTCTTTTTGTTTTTGAACGTTATTTTGCTTGAGGTTGGCTTTGTCAACACTCTTTCTACTTCCAGAAAGAAAAAATCCAAATGCTACCAAAAAGAGCAAAAGAACAAACAAAAATACTTTCCGCATAGACCAATAAGTCTATAATATTTTATGTGTTTTAGCCAAGGCTTTTTCGAAGTATTGCTGCCTGCTCAATTTCTTCTGTGACATCTTCTCCCTTTTTGAATTTGACAAGTATTTGTTCTACTATTTTGGCATGTTGCTTTTCGTCTTTGTTTTTTGGACCAAACTCAACATCAAGAATATTTTCTATCTTCTCGATATTCTTTGCTAGCTTTTTGAAACTAAGTTCTTTGAGACTTTCTTTGCGTAAGTAACATCCAGCAAGCTCAAGATCTCTTTTCAGATTGATGTAATAGTCAAAAACCATATCTAAATCTTGTGTTTTTGCGAGAATTTCAAGTCCCTCTCCAATCCCAAAAAACTCTGGAGGAATTCCGATAGAATAGCAGCACGCTGTAAATCCAATAGCTCTTGGGAGTTTTGTTTTGCCCAAAGATCTAGAGTAACCAAAAAGGCCAATATGTTGCACTCTTTCACGTCTTTGAGGAATACTTTTGGCAATTTTTTGTATAAGAGGCGCGATCTCTTCGACAACTTCTTTGTATGGTTTTTCAAATATTTCGATAAGATATTGAATTTTTTTGTAATCACTTTTCATGAGTATTTGTGTGTGGTGCTTTGGAATTTCTTTGACCAACTCCTCTATTGCATTTTTTACATCAATGAATTCATAGTCATATCGGAAAGATGATTGGATAAGAACTGTTTTTACACCACTGTACTCGTCCAAAAATTCACCTACTCTGTCAGGTCTCAACCCTCCCCTAAATGGCAATGCTCCAGGTCCGATTATTGGATATGTAGGTATATCTGACAAGGATGAAAACTTCGCAAATTCTGACAGAGCCCATTTAATTGACACCGTTGTAGCGACTATTCCTGAGTTTAGGGATGGATCAGATCTTGCTACAAAAGGCCTTAGATATTTCAAATTACGACCTGTTTCTTTCTTCAGGATTTTTACATATTCTTTTAGAATATTGCCTGATTTCATGATAGTCTCAACGCTTTCAAAAAGTGGAATTAGATCAATTTCTTTGAATGAGTATGACTCACGAAAAGAGTGTTTCATTGTGTGTGAAAGATCTGCAAAAAGCTTGTGAATCCTATACAGATCTTCTGCATTTTCTGTGAGTGGTAGAATCACTTCAAACATGGGCGGGGTGTGAAGACCTGCTTTTTTTGCAATATTTTCTGAAGAAAGCATTGTCATAAATGCTTTGCCCAACCGAAATCCTGACTCTACTTTTGGATTTGGAATCCTGAAAGTAATAAAGACGTCTTTGCCTATTTGGTGTTTGCTGAAGAAATCTCCATACTTGCCCAGCAATCTTTCAAGCACCGACTCATCAACAAGTTTACCTTCCCAATCCCACATTAGTTCGTGATTACCGAAATCTGAAAATAATTGATAGCATTCTTTTGGTTCTCTATGGGTTTTTATAAAAGCTGAATCATACCAATATGGGATACATGCGTTGTCAGGATGCTGAGTAAACATTATTTTGGGGATACTTTTTTGATTTCTCATTTGCTTAGTTGTACAAATTGTTGAATTCTATTTATCCCATTCCTAATATTTTGCAAATTGGTTGCAAAGCTAATTCTCGCATATCCAGGCATACAAAATGCCTCGCCAGAGACGATAGCTACACCCTTATTTTCAAGAAGTTTTTCACACCACTGTGAAGATGTGATGTGTTGTTTTGATAATATTTTTCTAAGATCCAGAAATATATAAAATGCCCCATCTGGCTCAATGTAGTCCAGATAATTCACTTTGTTGAGCTGTTTCACTAGGTAATTTTTTCTTTTTGCAAACTGTGCACTCATATTTTTCATACTTTTGTTACTGCCTTTATAAGCTTCAAGTGCTGCGTACTGGCTAATTGATGATGTGCCTGATGTGGTTTGGCTGGCGATATCAACCATACCCTTTATTATGTTTTTAGGTCCTGCTGCATAGCCTATCCTCCAGCCAGTCATTGCATATGATTTTGAAAAGCCATTAACAGTAATGGTCAGTTCCTTTATCTCTTCGCCTAATGAAGCAATTGATGTGTGCTTTTTGTTATAAATAATATGTTCATATATTTCATCAGAGATAACAAGGATTTTATTTTTAACAGCAATATCTGCAATTTTCTTGAGTTCTGACTCGCTAATCATTCGTCCAGTCGGATTGCACGGAGAATTGATCACGATAGCTTTTGTTTTGGTGCTTATATATTTGCGAAGAATATTTGCACTTATATCAAAAGGAGGTTTTAGATTTATTACAATTGGTTTGCCCCCTGCTAGTTTGATTTGTTCGATGTACGTGCTCCAAACAGGAGCAAAGACTATGATTTCATCATCAGGGTTACAGATAGTCAGGAATAATGAATACAAAATTTGCTTTGTTCCCACACCGACCACTATTTCTGTATTTGGGTCATAAATCAAATTATTTTCTTTCTTGAGCTTGTCTGCTATAGCAATCCGTAAATCTAGTATGCCCGCACTTGGTGTATAGTGTGTGAAGCCTTGCTCTATAGCCTCTATTGCAGCATGGCAAATATTATTGGGTGTGGCAAAATCAGGCTCTCCGATGGTAAGGTTTATCACCTTTTTTCCCTGTTTTGTAAGTGCTTTAGCCTTCGCATCAAGCGCCAATGTTGGAGACGGAGAAAGATTTAGAATTTTTTTTGATAACAACATATTAATTGCCGATGTCCAACTTTTAATAAAAAGTCTCTGACAAGGGCGATTTTATGTCGCTGTGCCACCTTGATTCCGCAAAAAAATGTTTTTGCGCTTAATTAGAGTATTATTACGGATACCAGCCGGCAAGGTTCTACTTTCATATTCTAACAATATGATTTCTTCCTGCAGCGTATCAGGAGTGTCTGATCTCCTTCTGAGCCTTTCAGTACAAGCCAGCTGCAATTTTAGACCTATAAAGCTCAAAAGTCAATGATCTGGTCTTTCTGATAAGAAAAATAAGAGGTATGAAATACGTTAAAGTGTGCGTATAATGGATGAAAAATATGGATACCCATCCAGTTGAAATCAAACAAAAATGTCAAAAATGTGGTCAGGAGCTAGAAAAGCTTTGGTTCTATTGCCCAAACTGTGGTAAGTCCACTCAACCTACGAAGCTTGACACTTCTATTGGCAAACAGCTTTTGATATATGTTGTTAGTTTTTGTCTGGCTCCATTTGGACTTGGATGGGGATTCAAATATTTGTTCAGCAAAGATAAAAAGGCAAAAGTAATTGGAGTTATTTCTATACTTTTGACAGTTTTTGCAATCAGTCTCACCATATATGCCACTTGGCAGGTGATGGACACTTATTCCAAAATGCTCGACGGACTTGTGAAGGGGAAATATCCATACTAATTCAAGTTGGCAGTGCGTAGTTCGTAGGTTGTAGGGCATAGAAGAGAAAAATGTAGATCAATTTGTAAGGAATCAGTCACCGGTTTCTGGTATCTGGATAATTAGCTGCTCTCACCCTGACACCAGACACCTGATACCAGTTACTTAATGATTTTTCCTTACTAAGGACTACGATCTTTTGCTTATAATTACTCCATGGATTCACTTGAGAAACGAATGAAGAAATATGCTCTATACCTGCTTGGCCGACGAGCCTATTCAACGAGTGAGATGAGGGAAAAGGTGATGCAAAAAATAAAGATAATTGATAAAGTTCGTAAGGTTCATAAAGTTTATAAAGAGCAAAATGTAAATTCCTTTAATTCGTCTGTCATCCCGCCTAGCCACTCCGAAGCTCAGCAGAGCGAAGGGTGGGGCATGATCCGGGATCCAGAAATAATTATTGAAAAAGTAATTGAATATTTGACAAATCTCAAACTCATAAATGATGAGGAGTTTGCAAAATCTTTTGCTGACTCACTACTAAGACAGAATAAAAGCCGAGGTGTGATAGAGCGCAAACTCATGCAAAAAGGTATAAACAAAGAGATGATAGATCGAGTCTTGGGTCATGATGAAGATAGGGAGTCTGAAATTTTGAAAAAACTAATTGAATCAAAAACCCGCCATCATCCAGAACTACTAACAACTCCCAAAGGCAAACAAAAACTCATAAGATTTCTCATGTATAGAGGCTTCAAGTACAATCAAATAAAGAAAATGATTACTCAGCTTTGATTCTCTTTTTTCTGTGTGGATTCGGAAGGATTAGGGTGTGAGAAAACCGTACAAGTTATTGGAGTGCCATTAGCTACTGAGTCTCTCAAAAATGATGCTACCGTTCTTGCAACACCAGCTTCTCCATGATTTTCGTATAGCTTTGTTTTAAGTGCAGGATTAGTAAGAACTGATGGAAGCTGACAGTTGGCTGTATTGTCTCCTCCTTCGACAAAACCAGCTATGCCAAGTTTACTGAGTGGACAAAATTGATGAGTAATGCTTGTGTCCTTGACTCTAAAGCCACACACACTGGCAGGCTGAGAAGGTTTGTCGTCCATGGTTACTTTTCCATATGTTGTTTCTATTTCTCTAACCATCCTGGAATTATACCTATGGATATGGTGTTGTAAAGTAAGATTTTGATTAAAGTTAGTTGCTAAGTTTTATGAAATTAATTTCTGGCTCTTCATAGGGGTGGACTTTGCGGACTGCTAACTCCACTTCTTTTGCTTTGTCTTCTGGACAAACCATTTCTATCTTGACTTGTGGTTCTATAGATATCTCTCCCACTTTTCCATCTGTTGGATTTGAACCCTCTTCAGATTTCCAGTGACCAGTGCCTTTTATAATAAAAGCGCACTGTGAGTAATTGCCTATTTTGCCAGCACCTGCGTTAGACGCGGCTTGGATAAGAGAGCTTGTCACCTTTTCATCATCCGGTCCAAATATACATATTTTTAGCATAAATTTATTTCACCAATCTTGCATAGTGGGTTGCGTACATGAATCCCATACCACGACCTGGTTCAGTGTTTGCTTTTACTGGTAGTGGCCAAACGGCTGGATACGTTGGATCTGGTTTCAGTCTGTCTGGCAAAACAGGTCCAATCTCAGAAGTTGCCCATGCCATGATCGCAGCATTTTGCCACTGATCACCAGTAGACTCAGCGGTTATAGCTGGTTTACCGTCATGCGTGGAATAATTGAATATGGCGGTTCTTAGCATGGCATAGTCTCCCCATTTGAATGCGTCTTTGTATCCTAGGTGATGTGCAGCCCAGACTATTGTGTTGTTTGACGCAGCGCCTTCCCAAATGTAATTTGAGTCAGTAGTTTTGGCAGGTGGCCAAGTCGTGCTTGGTGCGGATCTCCAAGTATCTCCGATATATAGTCCACCTATATATCTGGTCTTTCCACCATAATCATATGTTGCTCCTGCGGGCATAATAAGAAGTACTCTGCCACCCACAGGTTCCAGCGTGTGCCATTTGTCAACACTTTTGCCATCACCCATATACTCTATTGGCGCATCATTAGGACGACCGTTCCATAGTGGTTCGCCAAGCATCTTCGCTTCTGCTTTTACAGCTGCATTTACTGTATCCCAGTCCTCAAGCAGGTATGCAGTTGCGAGCGTCGACCATCTGCCCCAAGATGGTTTGTTTGGTAGCCAGTGAAGACCAGCAAATTGAATAGTGTAAGCATTGCCATCAAATTTGCGTTCATAGATCACGCCTCTCAATGCTTTTTTTAATGCATCAGTTCGATAATCTATGATATTTGCTGCTGTAGCGATTGGACCAATATTTCGCTCAGCCCATTTTTCGTCTTGTGGAATATCGCCACTGCGAGTGAGGGTGGCGTCAATAGCTGTTTGCATTTTGTCCAATTCGTTTTTTAGTTCTGTGATCATTTTGCCTCCCTCAGGATTTCCATCAAGTTGGAATTTTGTACCGACTATCGCTCTTGCAAGCATATTGATAGGACTTCTTGCATCTGCACAGCCGCCACCTGCTGTACAAGGTAAGTCACTTACAATATTCATTGGATCACGTGCACGGTTTACCATAGCAGTCCAACCGTCATTATTTGTTGGAATGGCTCTTATTTCATCATCTGTCAGCCAAATGCCACCTTTTTGATAATGTAATTGCAAATCTCCTATCTGATTATTGCCAGTGTTTGGCGGAGCTGTTGTTGGTGATGCTCCGCTTGGAGGTATTGGTGTAGAAGTTGGTGGTACGCTAGTTACGCCAGATGTTGGTCTAGTAGTTGCTGTCGGGGATCTTGGTGTGCTTGTGGGATTGCCGGCAATAGTAGTGGGTGTCGGATTTGTTGTATTCTGTTTTGCATATATATTCGCAATAACTGCATTTATGTCAAAAAGATCTACTATGCCATTTAGATTGAAATCTGCAGCTGCAGCTGATGTGCCAAATACAGACTGAACAAGCTGATAGTCCACCACATTCACTTGACCATCTTTGTTCACATCTCCAGTGAGTACTTGGGCAAGAGCTTGTCTATTGAGAAATGCTAAAACGAAGATGAATATTCCTATTATTGAAAATGTTTTTATATTCATATTTTTGATCATATTCATATTAATTTGTTTCAATAATAAGTTTTGGTCTATATTCAACTTTTGGTGAGTCTTTGGAATACACAGACAAAGTATTTGCATTAGTTGAATTGTCTATAACAAGTGAGATTTGACCATTTGAAGCCCTGCTAAGCTTGGAGGTGTTAAGTGTTATCCCAAATGGCACATCGGGTTTTAGTTCTGTTTTCAAATAATTTATTACTCCTATTATCTCTCCATTTTGAGGTTTGTTGATATATGTCATTGAGTCTTCTGACCAAGTACTGTTTGCTATGAGTCTCACTTGTTTGTCGACTGTTCGAGCCATAGTAGCTGTTAAATAAAGTGTGGCTTTTTTGATTGTTTTGCCTGCAATTGATGAAGCATCGAATTTGAGATAGGCAGTCTTTTTGTTGTTGCTTTCGTAACTAGACGCTATAAGTACTGCTTCTTGACCATAATTGTTATTTACTCTGTCTGACTCTGATTGAACATATGTATCTTCTATTAGTGGTAATTCACCTGAGGATGTGACTCCCTCGCCGAAAATAAGTGTAGGTTCTTTGCCAGACTCTTCTCTACTATAAACTTGTAGAGTGCTTCTATCACCGTCCACATTGTCAATTTTGATAGTCACAATTTTCCCAGCAAAAGCAGCAAGAGCAGAGCTATCAAGATTGACATAAATGGGAGTCTCTGCTTCAACTTTGCCCGTGAATGTTCCAATTGTCAAACCAACATCTGGTTGTATCTTCCAATTGATGGTATCTTCTAACCATGATGTATTTGAATCTATCTTGATGGTTTTGGTTACAGTTCTGCTAAGTTTTGGAACAAACTTGAGCTTGGCGCTTGAGATGCTAGAGGTTACTTTTGTAAGATCAAATTTCATGTAAGCAGATTGAGTATTTCTAGTTTCGTAATTTGAAGCAGCAATCACATTTTCTTCAGAATAGTTTTTGGTGGGATATGCTTCTTTTACATATGCATCAGCTACAGGTTTAAGAGTGCCTGTTGTATCTGTTGATGTGGGTGGTGGAGTGGTGCCTGTGCTTGAGAGAGCGATCTGTGCAGCATTTGCAGTAAATTGCAGAGTATCAGAATTTATTGTTGTGTTTTTAGCAGACAATACTTTGGTGATTGGTGACACCGAAATAGTGGTGTTTGCGTTTGGGGTGAGCGCTTTGAATTTCACCGATATAAGATTGTCTGTGGCGAGTGCTGGAAGACATCCATTTGTATCACATTTGGCAATAAGGGTAATTTTTAGAGTGTTACTCACATTGTCTAGGTTCTCTACTTTGGGTAGTCCTATTTGCACAGGTAGCATAGTGCCTACTTCCATTTGTCCGGAGTACTCTAGCACTTTAGGATCATAATTCAAGCCGAGTTCCAATACGGATACTGGATTGTTCAATGGATTTAGAGCCACATTAAGCTTCAGCTCTGAGTTGGTTTTGACAGTAGATGTGTCGGCAGTGAGATTGAATGTGACAGAGCCATCGAAAGCTTTGCTGACGTACTTTGGGGGGTTTTTGATAAGGATTAGTGTTGAGACGATGCCTACTACAATGACTGTTAACTCAACAATTCGTAGTATTTTTCTAAATTTTGATTTTCTTTTCATTATTGGGACTATATTAGTAATGGCTATATCTCTATGTATATGTAAATATAAAGAAAACCACCTGAGCTTGTCAAATGTAAGAAGATCCAAAAATTTTAGTAGTTATGGGCAATTATAGATCCACTTGTTCATTTTCGTTTAGCATTATGACTCGGAGATTGTTTTCTTTGGCAAAAGTATTAACTTTTGTGATAAGAATGTCATTGCAATAGAAAGGATTATTTTTGTGAGCAATTGTGATGACATTGTATATATTGTTGAATCCCGCAATGAAGTTTATCTCCACTCCCCTTTTCTCCCCAGGAGGTGAATCGTAAAAGTAGGAGGACATCGCATACGCTCCAGCGCTATCACCTAATATCTTTGCAGTAGGTTTTATATTATCGAGAGAAAATCCAAGACTCAGAAGATTATTTTTGAGAGTCATGGCGGTCCCGCCCAAAAAATATAACCCGTCATACTCTGACCATTCTACACTTTTTATATCATCTTCTATTATTTCTATCTTGTCCTCATATATAGAATATATAAGAGCGTCATAATACTTAGCTGGTTTTGCAAGGTTTACAAAAGCAATTTTTTTCCCATTTTCGAAATCTTGTAGTATTTGGTCTTTGTAGGTATACAAGAAGCATTTTTTGATGCTATCTTCGGATTTATTGTTCCATCCCCCACTCAAAATAAATTTCATATTTATTTAGTTCTATTGAATTTCTTGACTTTATTTTCACCATCTATGATATATCCCGAAAGGTAATCAATAGATTCTAGTGGAATTCCAAATTTTTCCATTGCAGGGCTAATACTCAAGTCATGTGACACTATAAGCGCTGCTCCATTTTGTTGTAGTTTTTGAAGAGTTTCTTGTATGAGTGATATCAATTCATCAGATTTCTTGTTTATTCCTTCATTTACTTCCGCATCATTTAGAATTGCCACCGCGTTTAGGAAAGGTATTTTCCTATCTGTAGCAATTTTATTTAGTAAATCGCTTTTTTCTTTTGGTGCCATATAAAAACCACAGCGCTTGTCAACTTGTGGTTTAGTTCCAGTTATCAAGCTTGCTGTTTCTTCCGATCTTGCAGAATCAGAACATATTACCTTTTCAAACTGGGGAAGTTTTAGTCGCAACTCTTTGGCTTCATTTCTACCCTTGTCTGTGAGTGTACCGTTAGGGTCTTTTTCTGCATGTCTGAGCAAGTAGATTATTTTATTGAGTTGTTTTTGTTGCATATTTAGTTTATTTATTTTGCCTCATCAACTAGTGATCCACAGCTTGGACATCTAAATGTTTTTATTGTTACAGCATTTTTCATATCTGGTACTTTCATACCTATTCCAAGAAATTTTTTATCCTCAAGTTTATTAACCCATAATTTTGGCATATAGCCTATTTTTGTTGGCATAAGTTCATAACCCTCTAGCATTACTATATTACATTTTGTGCAAATCATGAGAATATTAAGAATTTATAAAACTCAAGCTTTTTCGTAATTATATTACTTTTCTCTTCTCTTTTTTTCATTTAGTACTTTGCCAAGGTATATATACCCAAAGTTTCCTCCAAGCTGGAGTGTATAACAAATAGTAAGAGCAATTCCAGGTGTGGTTTTGTCTGCAATATATCCAATTATTGGTGCCACAATGCTTATAAGAAGTGAGCTTGCAAATGATTCAATTGATCCAAGAGTAGCCCTCTGAGTGTCTGTGAAATATTCCTGTTGAAGTTTTTTGACAGCAACTACCTCTACCCCATAGCCAAGTTGTCCAGTCTGGATTATGACTGGAGAGTAAATAGTTGGCCAAGCACTAGCAATCATTCGAATGACACTTGAATACATGACAGCATGAATGAGTGATTTCACAGATCCAAACCGGTCAATATATTTGTGCGCAAATGTGAAAGTGATAGCTCCAAAAATCTTGTTTATGAGAAGGGACAAGTTGGTAGCCCATACTGGCCAAAGTGTCGCAAGAAATACATTTCGGAAGGCGTAGCCGCTCTCAGATAGAGTATCGTGAAAGACATTTGTCAAAGTAAGTGTTCGGAGTCGAATATCAGAAAAAATAAGTTTTAGTGATGTTTGAAAATGCGTGAGTACGTTTGTCATCTCATCCACTGTATAGCTTTTGGGATTTGTAAGTAAAAAGCTTATAACAAGCGCGATAATTAGCGGGATCACACCGATTATCATCACAAGTCTTAGATCAAAAAAATAGGAGACCCCAGCTGCGACTATAGTTGAGGCAATCATACCTGTCTGCCAGGTAGCCTGAAGCTTAGCTGTGACTTTGCCAAAATCTTTTTCTTTCCCCTCATCTCTAAGTGACTCAAAAACATATGCATCGACACTCCCACTAAATAGTGATCGGGATAAACCATTTGTAATAGCAGCAATCGCAAAAAAAATGAAGCTATTTGAAAATGCATAAAATGCCGCACCAACAAGTGCAGCACAAGCCATAAAGACAAAAGTATTTTTGCGACCTATTTTGTCTGAAAGAATTCCTGTAGGGACCTCAAAGAGTGCTTGTGCGAATTTTTCAATTCCAATTATAGTCATCCCCAAAGTAGCAGATGCCAAAGCTTGGCTAAGATAAAGCACATATATTCCGTTTCCGGGATTTAGTGAGTCCAGTAAATACCATAGATGAATGATTCTGTTATTCCGCATAAAGGAGCATTATAGCAGTCTAATTATACTTGAGTTGCTAGTTTTGATAATATTAAAATGAATTGGAGTTTTTGGGATTGTAGATAAAATGAAATGGACCCTGACGTGCGTCAGGGATATCCCCGCATGGTGGGACTAGTCCCGATGGGTGTGTAGACATGACCCATCGGAGGAACTCTTGAGATTATTGCGGAAACGGGGGGATTCGAACCCCCGGTCGCCTTGCAGCGACACACGCTTTCCAGGCGTGCTCGATCGACCACTCCGACACGTTTCCCTTACTACAGTTTGTACATACAATCGATATTTAATCGACTCCCGATACGCATACGCTATCGGGACTAACTCGCTCTAAGCCTCACAGTATTTCGGCAAGTGCGAGTTGAGCACTCCGACACGTTTCCAATTTTTCCAACCCAATTATATCTCGAAGTTGGTAATTTACGGGGCTAATCGGCAGAGCAAGTATTTTGTTAAAGATTATTATCTTTTCCTTTTTGATATTCTATTTTGTTACTCCCCTTCCCTCACTTGCAAACCTACCCCCTATAGTCTAAGATCTGCTGTGTCTGCGCAGATGAATGCAAAAATATGAAACTTGTTCAACAAAGACTTAAGAAAAGAGTAATAGAATTTCTTGATTTTCAGAAGTTCGGGCACGTGCATGTTCTATTACTTGGAGTTGTATCATTCACACTCCTTTTCTCATATCTGGCAATCCAAAAACACAATGCTTTTGCATCAGGGTATGATCTTGGTAATATGGATCAGACTGTGTGGAACACTTCACAAGGAAGATTTTTTTCATTTACATTAGGACCAAAAACTGTGTCGAGATTGGCTACTCATGCAGACATTTTTCTGGTATTCCTCACTCCTTTGTATTTTCTATACAGTAATGTTCGAACCCTTTTGGTATTTCAGGCATTTGCTCTAGCTCTTGGTGCCGTGCCAACATATCTCATTGCAAATTATATTTTCAAAAACAAAAATATTGCTCTCATTTTTTCGATTATTTATTTGCTAAACCCCTCGATACACTGGACAAATATTTATGATTTTCATTCGGTTGCGATTGCTATTCCTCTGCTTCTATTTACTTTTTATTTCGGTCTGAAATCTAAGTGGAAGTGGTTTGCTTTATTTGCTTTTTTGGCAATTCTTACCAAAGAAAATGTCGCACTAACGGTTGGAGCGATAGGATTGACTCTTTCATTTATTCACAAAAACAAAAACACTCTCAGAATTGGAATTGGCTTTATGATTTTTGGGTTTTTGTATTCGTTTCTCATGATCAAAAAGATAATTCCATCTTTTAGTATGAATGGGTATATGTATGGTGGGTGGTATCTGGAAGCTCTAGAAAGGGTCAGAGGCACTCCGCCTTATCTTGTGCCTATTGAAATGATAAAAAATTATTTGTTGACTACTGATGCCCTGTCATATTTGTACTTATTGCTTCGACCATTTGGATTTCTGTCCATCTTGGGTTTTCCACTAATGCTTATGTCAAGCCCCGACCTTGCAATCAATTTGCTTAGTGATCATGCAGAGATGCGATCTATCATGATGCACTATGACAGTGCTGTGATACCTGGAATAGTGGTGTCTGCTATATATGGAGCATATTTTTGGAGCTTTCTTGTCAAAAAAAATATATCCAGAAATGACAAATTACAAAAATATTTGTTGCATCTGCCAATATACATAGCGTTACTTGTTTCTTTGGTGGTGTTCTATCGTAGTAGTCCGATTCCCTCATTTCCCAATTGTTATTGTCAGATTTATAATGTGACAAAAGAAGACACATTGTTTGAAGAAGTTCTTAGTGACATCCCAAGGAATTCAAGCATTACAGCATCCCCGGAAATTCGACCTCATGTGTCACAGCGTGAATATTCCTACACATTGCCGGAAATGTCTGAAAAAGCAGACTACATAGCAATAATTACCCAAAATCGCCTGGTCGGTGACTATCAACCAAAAAAGTTCGAGATGGAACTAATCAAAAAACTCAACAAAAGCAAAAACTATGTTTTGAAAAATCAGATAGGTCACTTTTATCTTTATGAGCGGACGAAGATGTGAGCCCAAATATTTTTCTATTCTTCACTGACGGCAAAAATCAAATATAATCAAGCTTAGTTTATGAAAACTGCCAAAGAACACCTAAGCAAATACTCCAAACAATATATAGTTGTCTCTATAGCTTTTTTATTTTTACTTCATTTAGCAGGTCTCAATCAGTCACTTTGGCTTGATGAGGCAACATCTGCCAAAGTTGTGATGAAATACAATCCTTTTGAGATTGTGAAAATATTTAGCCCATATGATTTCCATCCATCGGGATATTACATCGTCCTCTGGGTATGGTCGAAAGTTTTTGGAACATCAGAAATAGCACTGAGAAGTCTGAGCCTATTAGCCATGTTTGCTTCATGCATCCCGATTTATTTATCGCTTCAGATCATTTCAAAAGAAAAATACAGGACACCGCTTATTGGAATAATGGTTTTTCTGACTCAACCACTTATTTGGTATTACTCACATGAGGCGAGAATGTATTCTCTTGTGGTGTTTTACTTGTCGGTGTATACATATTGTTTCATTTACCTGAATAATTCAAACAAAGTGTCGTGTTGCTCGCCCGCCTTTTGTGGGAGCCTGCCGAAACATGAAAAGTCACCCGTTCCCTTCGACGGGCTCAGGGCAAACTTAAATCAAGCTAAGGGTGACACAGAGGTGGACAAAAATTTTGTCATGTTGAGCCTGCCGAAACATGAAAGGTCACGAGTGATTATTGTTTTGGCAATTTTTTTTGGAGCACTTTCTATTCTTACTTTTTATGGATCGGTTCTATATATCGCGGGACTTATTTTGACATCAATAGTTGTTCGTAAATACAAGGTGGCAATATTGCTTGGAATCGGTCCTGCAGTCGGGGCTCTGATTGTTCTTCCACTTCTACTCTCTCAACTTAGTTATGCAAAACAGGCGCTTTTAACTGTTGTGAATTGGAGTCAGGTGCTCGGGGTGGTGTCACCCAAAAACATCATTCTCATTCCTCTGAAGTTTGTGACAGGGAGGATTAGTTTGGAGTCCAAAAAATTGTATTATTCACTTTTTGGTATAAACCTAACACTCCTTATATATATTTTTGCATATACAAGAAGATCATTTAGGCAATATTTATGGATAGTTCTACTTCTCGTCTTTCCGATAATTTTCGCGATAGTAATATCATTTGGTGAGCCGATGCTTTCATATTTCAGACTCCTTTATATTGCAATACCGCTAACTTTGCTTTTGGCAATTGCTTTGTCCAGGTCGAACAAATATCTGGTAGTAATTGTGATAATGGTTCAACTTATATGGTCATTAACATACGCACTTAATCCTAATTATCATCGTGAAGATTGGAAAACACTTGCGGCAAATATGGACACAAAAGATGTGTATATGATCCCGAGTTCTTCTGATCCACTCGCTTTTTACAATTCCAAAGTTAATATCAAATCACTCAAAACCGATATTACAAACATTAAAGAAAACAAAATAGTAGTAATTCCCTACACTTCGGAAATCCATGGGGTCGATTATCGTAAAATTTTGGTATCTCAAAAATTTTCACTCACCAAAGAATATTCATATCGAGGCGGTCTCACCAAAGAGGTGTGGGGTAAGTAATGTACTAATATCTAGCCTGACTTGTAAGGAAAATCTATCTATTGTATAAATAAGTATGACCGAACAGGACTTGGGTGGAGTTTTGAACCTTCTAACCAAAAATGAATCAGAGTCCGCTTCAGCTTCTAACGAGACGCCCAAAGCTATCGTAGATATTTTTGGCGAGAGCAAAGCGAATATTGTGTATGACTTTTTGATAGTATTATCAAGATCAAGATTTTTCACAGAAAACAAAGATATTGGTGTTGCAGTAGCAAAGCAATTCATAAATTTCTTTTATGAAACTTCCAGTCTTCAAGCCGAATTCCCAAGGTACTCTGATGTTGTTTTGGGGTTGGACGAGCTCTTATCAAAGGATAAGGAATTAATTAATATTGATAGGGCTGATGCGGCATTTCTCGTGGATAAACTACTTGAGCATGCAAGAACTCTTATTGGAACAGTTGACTCAGACAAAATCACATCTCGAATGCTCTCGAATATTTATTTCCCTGTCGCCAGATTTTTCCGTGCTAATAAAGCCGGTGTAGAAGGTTTGAAAAGACTGTGGTCTGAAAATAACACTTCTTTTGGTAGTGGGCGTGAAATCCATGAATATATTGCCCAAGCAGACGTCCACTTCTCTGACTACAGATCAGGTGAACAGATTCTGGGATCTATTATCAGTGGTCCTGACACAAGATCAGTGAAACTGAAAAATCATGCACTGCGTGAATGGACTGCGGTTGTTGCAGACAAATCAGAAGGCGAGAGATATATGCAAACACTTGTAGATACGCTTCTCCATGTGCAGATAAGCGGTCTGGAGTTTGGAGAGCCTTTCAATCAGCTAAATCCTGGAAATGAGAGATATCTGCATTCAGATTCCCAAGAGCTTGTTGATACTGTGCGGAGCAAAAAAACCGAATTAAAAATATTAAGGATTACAAATAAATTTGACATTCCTCCACAGTTTGTCCTTCAGCATCTTGAGCAATTTGCGACTTCATTTGCAGCAAGCACTGAAGACGATTTTGATATAAGTAAATTCAAAGAGATGTTCTCTCCCAGTCTTCAGAAAGAACTTCTGTACTTTTTGCTAAGGCAGGCCAATGCTCAAAATACATTGTTCATACAATCCCAACTTCAAACTTTATCACTTGTAATATCTAGTGAAAATATTTTTACCCGAGATAACGATAAGGAAAATGTTGAAATTGTTCAACAGTTGTTTGTGACCCAGAGACTAGATGTGCTGAATTTGTTTTTGGAATTGTATCCTGACTTGTCTTCAGTCCTGAGCAAAGTTGATATGTTGAATTCGCGCAACCCGGGCAATCAAGTTTTTTCCCTAGAGCGTGATTTAGTGGATTTATACAATAAGATTTTACCCAAGACAATGGATGAAGTCTCAAAATACCTTCAGTATAGACTTATTGGAATTCTCAATAACATAAACGAATTGGCATCAAGTGTAAGTGAAGGGCGAATAGATCCTGAGTTTCGCGATTCCTATATACAAGAAATTGCAGCTCAAAGAGAAAATGCAGCGAAGTATTTATCGAGACTATATCTCCTCAAGAGTGATCTGGACAATGCAGATGATTTTGTAAAAACGGTTATAAAATCAGGATATGCACAATATATCCAAGAGCACTTAAGTCGCTTTTCATTTAATGATAGTCCAAAAGATTTGAGAAATTTTTGTATTGAATATGATGCTATTAAGTCTGCAAAATATTTCGATGAAAAAACAACAGAGCATGATTCTACAAGCAAATATCTCTCTATCTGCGACACAGTATTTGGGGTGGGCTTTGAAGCCACAAGAGATATATTTGAAGGAAATGCAAATGAAAATCTGAAAGCCCTTGGAGTCGTTTCAACCGGTGATGCAGGAATTGGAGAACTGAAAAAAGCTTTGACTGAACTTATGAGAGCTGATTCTATCGATAGTCTAACTTTAGAACAAATAAAAAATCCGATAGTTATAAAATTTGTTTTTGACAGACTGAATCTATCAGGTATTCAGTATGGTGTAAAAACAACACAAGATTTGCAAAGTAAGCTTGAGATGGCATATGCGTATCAAAGCTCTAAAAACACAGCTGTAGCCAAAGAGCTTCAAGTAGATATCACTTCAACATTACAGAAATTAGATTTCGAAGATAAGGGGTACGTATTATCTGACGATATTCAGAAATGTATCGGGGCACTTAGACAGTCTTTTCATGAGGCTGATATGCTCTCAAACAGTAGCGGCAGTATGCGTGAGGTTCTTGATGGAGTTAGGGAGAAAATCAGAGAGTTTATTACAAAAGGGGAAGAAAGTATCGGAACAATGGGAAATCCTAAAGCAATTGATAGTATCACGCAATATATCGGAGAGCTTAGAGGTCTAAGGATAGAGAAAATCGAGGACATCATATCCTCTATCCCCTCTTTGATCAAGAAAAAAGAATTTATTCCGATAATAAGAGCTGCCATTATCATGACTGCAATAAATAGTGGCTTAGATTTGTCTTTATTAAATAGTTCTGAGGATATAAAAAGTAATTCAGGAGTTGACTATCTTCAAGGTCTTCAGGAGTTGGTGCTCAACCATCTTTTGGATCTCGATGAAATAAAAGCAGTTATAAGCTCTGATCCCAAAATTGCTGATAAGATTGCAGATTTGTTTTATGTCCGTAGTATGGCGGCAGAATTATCTCTCGCCAGAGCAGATAGAAAGAAAAAAGGTCAATTGCCGATATCATTTGTCCCAAGCAGAGCGAATTTGTTTGAGCTTTCGGGGGAGCTTGCGGATGCGTGCTGGGCAACTAGAGCAGGAGGTGTGCTCCTCGCCGAGACATATCCCAATGTTACAGCTTTAATACCTGCGATAAATAAAGGAACAGACAAAGAGCGAATGGTCGGGGCAATATTACTTGTTGATGCCAAAAGCGCAGATGGCAAACCAGTTCTAATACTTCGCGGACTAAATCCGCAATTAACCTTCCTCAATACGGTAGATTGTGACAGCTTTCATAAGGCCTTGCTTGAGTATGCTGAGAAAGCTGCAAAAAACAAAAAAGCAAAGCTTGTATTGCCAATAGCAGAAAGAACTGGTCAATCCACTACCAATAGACCGTTATATTTTGATTATCTTAAAGCAAAATACGGATCAAATGAACATGTTGAGCTTGATCCAAACTCTGGAAGTACTGTAAATGGATACGACATAACTCAAATATGTAGATTGGTAGCTGACTATTCATAGTAATAGTTTTCATCTCTTCATTTGCTTTCATACCTCCCTTTATGGTAAAGTTTTCTTCGCTTATGGCAAAAACAGACAAAACCACAAACCAATCTTATGAAAATGTATCCGCAATCGAAGACCTTATCAAAGGATACTTGGCAGATATTGCAGCTATCAAAGAAAAGCTCAAAGCCCAAAAAGAAATGCTAAAAAGCACCATAGAGCAAGACAAAGACTACTCAGTTGTAGCCGACAAGCAAACTGAAGTGAAGCGAGAGGTGGCAAAAGTGAAAGAAGCCCTCAAGAAAAACGAATCGGTCATAGCAACTCAAATCAAAGTAAATGAGCTCACAGAAGAGCTAAAAGGCTGTCAGACTGCTCTATCTGACTATCTGAATCAGTACATCACCATGACTAATACCACTGAGTTTGTGGGGCCAGATGGTGAGGTGCTATCAATTGTTAGATCTGCAAGACTCGTGAAAAAACCATAAAAACTTTCAGCTTGTAACATGTAAGTTGTAAAATTTTTGAACTGCTAATGATTATATTTCGATCTACGTCTTTGAGCAAAAATCTGCTCTGCAGATATCGGTGCACTGTTAAATATATTACCACTTGCAGAGCACTGGTATGGTATGGGCCATCTATCCACCCTTAGTACTTTGAGCCTTGGATTGGCACAACAGGTTGATTTTAAATTTTTTGAATAGAATTTTTGGATTTGTTTAGAAATTAGAAATTAGTACTTAGAAATTTTGCAACCTTTCCTCTGCTATCATGATTGTATGAAAGTTCTTAGATTTCTTTGGTTCAATTTGGAAAATAGAAAAAGTTTTTTCGTCAAAATATTTGTAGTATCGCTTCTTGATGGTCTTTTCATATATTCTGTCCCATACGCTCTTTCATTTTTGAATGTCTCAGATTCAGAACGAAATATTAAGGCAATATCCGCAGCCTCGATACTACTTCTCTTTTCGCTCATCACTTCTTACATCATCAGAAGATATGGAGAACTTCTTGCTTTGACAATCTCAGAACAAGTGCGAATCAGAATGTCTCGCAAAATACTCCAGGTACCCACTCTCACAATGCAAAAATATCACTCTGTATATGTGCTTTCACTAGTTGGGAGAGTCGCTGATTCGTTACCTCCAATTACCTTCAATATTTATTGGTGGGCAGCTCGTGGAATAGTCCTTTTTACAATGTTTTTCATACTACTTTTTCGCGAGTCCTGGGTTTTGGTATTTCTCAACATGGGGCTAATTATTCTATTTGTACTGGCAAGTCAATATCTATCATCTCTCATGTTGCCCAAAAACAAAAAAGTGAATGAAGAAAAAAGTAAGTTCATGGGTGTGTACGCGGATTTTCTTTCAAATATTAACACTGTTAAGCGGATGCATATTGAGACATTTATGCATGCTAAGTTGCAAAAAGGAATGGAAACAGTGCTAACATCAGTCACCGATCAGCAAAAATTTCATGCATTTAGGTGGCTTATACTCCATGCTCTTTATAGCACCATGTTTGTGGTGACTTTTCTGTCTTTTGTCGCTCAGTTCAATTCTGGATTCCTAAACTTTGGATCATTTTTGGTATTCGTAGGATTGTTCTGGAATATGAGAGGCGACCTCAACATGCTTGCCGAAAACCTTAAGACATACACTGAAGTGAGTGGATACATCGATCAACTGGATCTTGTTTTTGCAGATAATCTAACCAACAAAAAGCTTGCACTTCAAACCTCACAGAAAAAAGTAGTTGATATAAAGAATTTGTCATTCAGATATCCAGGGACAAAAACCTCGATAAAAGTGCCAAAGTTCGATTTGAATGCAAATGAGGTGGTGGGTATCGCCGGTTCATCTGGTGAGGGCAAAAGCACACTTCTTGGTATTATCTCCGGAGCGTTGCCACTACAAAAAGGTGAAATTAATCTTGGTGTTAGAGAGTCTCAAGTGGTGCTTATGACTCAAGATGTTGAGATTTTGAACTTGAGTCTCAGAGACAACCTTATATTTGGACAAGATATATCAGACGACTCAATCTGGGAAGTTCTCGATGAGCTTGACCTTGCAAAAATCGCAAAAGTTAGAACTGAGGGCTTGGACATGGTGCTTGGTGAGAAGGGACTCAAGCTTTCGGCAGGTCAAAAACAAAGACTCAATATTGCAAGGGCGTTTCTAAGAAATTCAAAATTACTTCTCCTTGATGAGCCGGTATCTCATCTTGATGCTAGAAATGTGGATAGGGTTTGTAGATATATCAAAAATCATAAAACTGACAAATCACTTATTATTGTGAGTCATGAGAAAAAACTTCTTTCACTTGCAGATAAAGTGTATGAAATGAAAAATCACAGTCTTAACCCAGCTTGACATGCAGCTTCATTTTCGTTACGATGAATTGCAAAGAATATAAATTGACCAAATAAATATGGCAAAATCATCAAAATCTGTGTCTACTACTCACAGCAAATCACACAATCACGCAGTCCTTATTGTTGTTTCAATATTGTCTCTTGTCATAGTGGTTATGGTTCTCACAAGACTTTATCTTGTAGAGAAAGAGACTGTTACTTTACGCCAAGAAGTGTCAACACTTTTGCAGCGAACTTCATCTCAAGAAGAGCCTCAACAAGTCAGCGCTCCAGTTCAGGGGGTGTTTGATTCTGCCTACCAGGAAATGCGAAGTCAATAAAGCATATGCTTTCGTAGAATCTTCATTCGTTTTGGCTTACTGTGGGGTATAATTACGCTAGCTGATAGCTGATAGCTGATAGCTGATAGCTGATAGCTGATAAGCCCGAGTGGTGACCTGCCTGCCGGCAGGCAGGAATTTTCAAGTCAGTAGTTGACGATACGACTAGTGAGTCTTACTACTGCTTAATCCGCCTCTGGCGGAGGCATACGGTATTCTTTAACAAACAGTAAATAGTGTAAAAATGTATATTGCCCGAGTGGTGAAATTGGCATACACGCACGCTTTAGGGGCGTGTGCCGCAAGGCTTGTGGGTTCAAGTCCCACCTCGGGCACATTGATAGCTCTTAGCGAATGGCTCCGCCAGCTGGCGGATAGCTATGAGCTTAGAGATAACAATGTCCTCACTTTGTTCGTCAACTCTCAGTTGAGCAAGTCCCACCTCGGGCACATTGTCAGATCTTAACAAGCGAAGCGAGTTTAAATGACAATGTCCTCCTTTATGAACACATGAGCCGCAGTATAGATTTACTAAGGCGATAGTGTGAATAATGGAGGACTTTGTATATGCTCGTAGAATTACGATTTCTGTGCCCTCCAAATGATGAGCGCACATGAAAAGTTTATCCTGAGCTTGCCGAAGGAAAGCGAAAATCTGCTAAGGGTCAAGCCCGAAACATGGAGGGCTACACAATATAATATTGTCCTCTTATTCTTCCAGGTGTAGGCTTAGAGTTTCTAAGTAGATCAAAAAACAATAGAAATTATATTTCTGTCATCCTAAACTTGTCTCGCCCTCTCGAAGCTCGATAGAGCGAAGTGGGGTTTCAGGATCTCCTAAATCTTCAATTTCTGGATCCTTCCCCACTCACTAGTGAATTAGTGAGGGGTCAGGATGACAATCCATATTTTCTTACTTATTTTGAATGCACTTGAAAAGCGTTTCAGACCATTTGTCATGTTGAGCGAAAGCGAAACATCCAGTATGATTGCAAATCGTGAGTTACTTCACATATATACTTGCAAGTAAAAGAAATGGAACTATATATATTGGAATCACCTCCAATCTGCAAAAGAGAGTCTGGGAGCATAAAAATCATTTAGTAGATGGTTTTACTAAAAAATACAATGTTAATAAACTGGTGTATTACGAAGAATATCATAATGTAAATGATGCGATAGCCAGAGAGAAATATCTTAAAGGTAAAACCAGGCAGTATAAAATTTCTCTAATTGAGAAAGATAATTCTAACTGGAATGATTTGTACAATATACTCAATTGAAATACACTGGATCCTTCCCCACTCACCAGTGAATTGGTGAGGGGTCAGGATGACTCAAATGGAACCTTCTGACAATTGTTTCAAATTTGTTATCATGTATCACTGTTATGTAATATGATAACATTCAACAAAAAAGACAAAATCATAAGGCACTATGACTACATAAGCCCATATTACCGCTCCCTTTGGGGTGAACATCTTCATCATGGATATTGGATCAAGGGTAATGAAAAAAAAGAAGAAGCTCAGCTTGCGCTGACTCAGCTTTTAGCAGATCAAATTGAAATAAAAAGAAGTCAAAAAATTCTTGATATAGGTTGTGGATTTGGCGCAAGTAGTATTTATCTTGCAAAAAAATATGGAGCCAAAACTACTGGAATTACGATATCTCAGGTGCAGGTCGATATAGCAAAAAACGCCGCAAAACAAGCAGGGGTGAATTCCAGTTTTTTTCTAATGGATGCGGAGAAAATGAAAATTGAAAATAATTTTGACATTCTTTGGTCAATAGAATCTATTTCACACTATAAAAACAAAGTGAGCTTCTTCAAGAATAGTAGTGTCTTTTTGAAAAGTGAAGGATATTTTGCCCTTGTTGATTGGTTCAAGAAGGACGATCTAAATGAAAAAGAATATAAAAAATACATTCTTCCTATCGAAAAAGGGATGCTTGTTGAGCTCCAGACTATGAAAGAGTATGAAAATTACTTGGAATCTACTGGATATGAAATCATAAAGGCTTTGGATATTAGTAAAAATGTAGCGAAAACTTGGGATATATCTCTTGAGATCATCAAAAACAAATCATTCTGGAGTTTGGCTCTCAAAAATGGTGTGGAGTTTGTAAACTTTCTAAAGGCTTTTAAAGTAATGAAGACAGGTTTTTCATCTGGTAATTTTGTTTATGGTGTCATTATCGCCAAAAAGAAATAAAAGTAGAAAAATGGAATGTAAGTGTTAGACTAGGAATAGCTTGCACACATGAGTTGCAGCTACGATAGAAATTCTACTTTGATTGATAGATGATAAGTAAAGAAAGTGGTTTTGAAGCTGAGTGGGAAAAAAGCGCTGAATCTGGTGAAGATGTAGATTTGGAGCATGCACTCAAACGACTTTTAGTTTATTTACCAGAAACTGGTAGATATGATCTTCCTCCAAATCATTTCTTAAAAGTAATCACCAAATCTCATGCAGTTAATGCTTGGTATGGAGTAGATAATGCACTCGCTGCTTTTTCATTTCATGGCATACTGCCAAACTCTGCTAAAGGTCATGAGTCCAATTTTGCTCTATCAGTAGCGATAACCAGAAATGGTCAACCGGGAGACATATTTCATAGAAAAATAGATGATTCGAATTTTCCTAGAGTTCATGGCGAGTTTGTATTAGGACAATCTTTGCCGTTTCGTATGAGATATGGATTATTTGAGGATAATGGCATCTCAATTAATCAAGGTCCATATGAAGAGTCAGTGTGGACAAACTACTTCTCGTTAAATCCTCATCGAGATTGGGGTGACCCACTTGATAAGGGTCTGGTTATGCGAGATGACATTTATGGCTTATATGAAGCTTATGACGAATGGCCATTTTATAAAGATGCTGTAGCTACTGCAAACGAGGTATATAGTGCATCGGGGATTACACTATCGAGAGCTACAGGACTCGATGGAATTAGTGTAGGTAAGGCTCGAAGCCTAAGTTCAGGGACAATTTGGAGTCGGCGTAGGCCAACACAAATGCCAGAGATATATTTCCCACGTAGGATTGCTTATGACACATCACTTTTGCATATCAATTCAAACTCTGCAGGGGCTTCTTAATGATCAGTAAAGTGCGATTTATCACTATTTATTTCAAATATGACTATGCATGACGAGTTGGTAGAAGCTTGGATTTTGTAATATCTTGGTAAAAACACAATCTGGGTGTATATTACTATGTGGTCATATGAAAAAAATAACTCTCAGTGATCGCCGCATAACCCTCATAACAGGTAAT
>JAXLZQ010000004.1:0-101581 GCA_046350875.1 Patescibacteria group bacterium | reverse complement strand
TTTGAGTGAAAAATCGTAATTCGTCATTCGCAATTAATAATTTTTATTTCCCACGACCCACACCCCCCCTACACGCTACACCCTACAACCTACACCCTTAGAGTTATAATGTCCCCATGTCCATTACTCCCATTGCCCATTTGCTCCGCCCCAAAACATTCTCAGACTTTGTAGGCCAGTCACATCTTGTGGGGGAGGGCAAACCTATCACAGAGATGGTCAAGCGCGGCACCATCCCATCGCTTATCTTTTGGGGCCCGCCGGGATGCGGCAAGACCACTCTAGCTTACCTTATAGCACGTAATGTAGAAGCTGAACTTGTTGCCATATCAGCAGTTGACTCAGGCAAAGAAGATGTGAAAAAAGCAATTGCCAAAGGTTTTGAAAATCAGGCGCTTTTTGGCAAAAATCAGACAATACTTTTTGTAGATGAGATTCACCGTTTCAACAAAGCTCAGCAAGACGCACTGCTTAAGGCGGTGGAGGAGGGGACTGTCACACTCATCGCAACAACCACCGAAAATCCAGGATTTTCTGTCATCCCAGCTCTTGTTTCACGCTCACATGTTTTCATGCTACACGCACTCACAGATGTTGAGATGAAAGTCGTAATAAAGAAGGCTCTAAGCTCTTACAATGATGTAAAAATCGAAAAAAAAGCTGAAGAGTTTTTGTTGTCATACAGCTCTGGCGATGCTCGCAAATTACTCAATGCTCTTGATCTTGCTGCAACAAGCTACAAGAACATAACCGTTCAGAATTTAGAGTCTATCCTTCAGAAAAAGACTATAAGATATGATAAAACCGGTGAGGACCACTACAACACAATCTCCGCATTCATTAAAAGCATGCGAGGAGGTCAACCGGATGCAGCTCTTCATTATTTAGCACGTATGATCGAGGGTGGAGAAGACCCAATGTTTATAGCTCGTCGCATGGTGATATTTGCGAGTGAAGATGTCGGCAATGCCACTCCTACTGCACTTGTAGTTGCAAATGCGACTATGCAAGCCATCTCACAAATTGGTATGCCCGAAGGGCGAATCATCCTCGCTCAGTGTGCGACATATCTCGCAACCGCCAAAAAATCTACTGCATCATATGACGGGATTGAGATAGCACTTTCTGACGTACACGAAAAAATTCTTGACCCTATCCCACTCCATCTTCGAAATGCCGTAAACAAAGTAGTGAAGGGTGAAGGGTATGGCGAGGGTCATATCCGCTACCCTTGGAAAGAAGAAAAAGAGGGTAGAGAAGTCACACAAGAATACATGCCCGAAAATCTGAAGGGTAAAAAATACTATAATTTGTAATAACGCACCAAGCGCTAGCAACTAAACTGGGTCAATTGGGTCTATCTTGAAAATTTTACTATTGGGTTTTGGAATTTATTATCCTTATTTCAAGAGTTCGCAAAACAACATTTAATAAATATTAAAACATTTATAACAGCCTGATTTTCAATATGGAATACAATTCACTTTCACCATCCACACAACTTACACTAATCATTGAAGCAGTCAAAATTCTAATCAAGCAACCATTCTTTTGGGTACTTGCTGTTATAGCTTCTTTTATTATCTTTGTTGGAATTGGGATGACAATAATAGCGTTTGTTGTGACTGACGAACCAATAAAAGTTGCGCAGCAGCAGTTGGCATATATCAAAGAAGGCAACTTTGATAATGCTTATGATCTGTTCACAGATGAATCAAGAAAAAAAGTTTCTATCGATTATTTTAAAACTCAATTTGAAGCATACGCTAATCAAAAAGACGCAAAAGTTAGTTTTCAAAAACGAAGAGTATTAAACGACCAAGCAAGATTGACTGGAACAATCTCAAAGAGCGGTCTATCACAACCCATTATTTACGAACTCGAATTTGTAATTGATAAATGGAGAATAAAATCAGTTGTTTTCTAAAAGATATAATTTACTAATGAGATCAACTAATAATCAGTGTCTCATTGTTTTTCGGCAATAGATTTTTTTATATTCCATTTTGGAAGCACTTGAAGCATATGCATCATGCCATACGCGTATAACATATAGGCTAATACTTGCACAATATCCATCACATTTCTAATCCCAAGTAGTCCATATACAAAAGATCCAATTACTGTTTCACGAACTGGAACAAAAGGAATATTGAGTTTCATGATCTCTGGAATAATGCCGTATTCTGCTAATTCATGAATACCTTTGGATAGAAGCCCTGCGGAAAACAAAACCAGGAGAATGGTGGTGATTCTAAATATTTTATGAACAGGAAATCTTATTGCTGCTGTAAAAATCAAAATACTTATAATTACTCCGAAAAATATTCCAAAGCCAAACCCCCACACCACATCAACGGGTTTAGACGATAGAAGAATAGAGGATAGCATCAGAATTATCTCAACACCTTCACGAAATACCGAAGTAAAAGCAAGTACGAAAATGCCAATCATATGATTTGCTTTTACCTCCGTATTTATCTTTTCAATAAGTCGAAGTTTGTATCCGCGAAAATGACTGTTTAAAGTGAGCACGGTCCATGTAACAAATATTGAAGTTATTATTGCAAGCACACCTTCAATAAGTTCTTCATTTTTGCCAGTATAGTAGTTTTGAAAAACTAAGCCAATATATGATCCGAAAAACACAATCAATATACTAAGAACGATAGCTGTCAAAACCCCAAACCATACATATTTCAATTTCTGTTTTTCATGAAGCTTCACAAATATCCCGGAAATCATCGCCACGACAAGTGCCGCCTCAAAAACTTCGCGGAAGGTGATAAGAAATGCCGGAAACATGGAACGCATAGTATATACGAGATGAAGGTGATTTTGATGTGGTTATCTTTCACTAGCAGCTCTTCTAGGACAGTTATCACAATTAAATATGAGGCCATACATACAGACTCCACTTTCTCCATTTTGTCTTAAGTGCCTTTCGATAATTTCTGCGCCGCAAGTATTTACACCACACGACGCATCAACAGTAATAGGAACTGTATCGCTATACTTTTTTAGGTTTGAACCTTCAACTGTCACACCGCTCTCAGTTCTCCCAGCAAAGCTTCCAACGTCTACTGAAGGTAAAGATGTGCCAGTTAAACTTTTAAAAGTAGGTCCGTTATTTATTTGCGCTTTTAGCAATGAGACTACTGCAAAAGCACTATTTTCTGACATATGTACCTATATTATAGGTTATAGTTAGTCATTTGACAATCTATTTCTTATTCGAGTAAGGCAGCTCCTTTTGAAGTGATCTCATCATCACTCACTAATGACTTTAGATCTTTTAGATATGCCCATTTGTAGTTCTGATGCTCAAAGCTTAGATTTGGAGTAAAGTTATTAAAATCTCCTTCTAGCAAATAAGTGAGTCTTATTACATGAATAGTTTCTCTTATTATGTCTTGGGCACAAAGAAGCTTGGCATTTGATAGATCGACGTCAGTCAGTCCAATTTCTTCTCGCAGCTCACGAGCTAAGTTTTCCATGAGAGTCACACCTGTGTCTATTCTTCCGCCTGGAATATCCCATTTGCCATCTGTTGGTTTACCTTCTTGACCTCTCTGGATGGTGAGATATTCACCTTTTGAATTTTTCAAAAATATTTTTACCCCTACCTGGAGTGTTTTCATAATTTAAAAATTTGTCCAATTTATTAACTAATTTTTCTCATCAAAAGTCGCACCCATTTTTTATTAATAAACATTACAGTCTCACTTTTGAGAATCTCAAATCCATTTTCAAAAGCCATTTTCTCAAGAAACTTTCGTCTATATCTGACAAAAAATCTTTTGCCCACAAAATATTTATGACTTTCTAATTTCTGCGATTTACCTTCCATCACGCTTACAAAGAATATACCATTAACTTTCAAAATTCGACTTACATTTTTAAAGACATTACCAATATCTGCATAAGATATGTGGAGTAGAGAAGCCATAGCCCAGACTCCATCGAATTCACTTTGGGGGTAGTCAATATTTCTAATATCTCTTATTTCAAACTTTGCTTTTTTCACGTTCTTTTTTGCCAAACAGAGCATTTCTTCTGAAAAGTCTATGCCAGTTACCTGACATCCCTTTTGGCAAAAATATTCAGAGTCTCTTCCAACACCACAACCCAAATCCAATACTTTTGGTGTTTGTGGCAGCAAAGAAATATACTTGTCTATATCACTTTGAGTCGCGCTTATTGGTTGTTGTTTTTCAAAATATTTTGCAGCGTTATTATTATAGGTAATCTTTGTAATCTCTATGTTTAGATTTTCCTGACTTTGTGAGTTTATTGTCATATTCGGCCCCAGTCAACCAATGGATAATCTGTGTCAACAGCCAAAAAATTAGCAGAATTACTCGATTCTTCTAATTGGTCTATGGTATCTAGATAAGCCTCTATACCAAATGAATCAATTCTAACTCGGGCCATAAAGCCTCGCACTTTCTGTTCAACATCCTCAACCCAAGGCACTTCTTCTACTAGTTTAATAGCATCATCAGCAGCAATATCTTTTCTAACCAAGATCTTTGGTGGTTTTTGACCAGGCTCCATACCTTTTCCATTAAACGCAGCTCCAGCAGAAGCACCCAATTCTCCGATTTCTATAAGTATTCTGCCCTTTTGCCATACCATTCTCATTGGACTTCTATTTTTGCTTTGTGCCTTTTCCATTAGCTTTGCCTGACCATGAAAATCATCAGGTAGTTTCCCATCAATTAAAACCTTAGGTATATGTCCGCCTTGTTTACCATCTGCAGGTATCCATATAATTTCACTTCCTATTGAAGCAGAGTTAACAAATCCAGCTACACCAGCTTTATCTTCAGAATTCACCTCTTCCTCAAGAGGTTGTGGTAGTCCAATCTCTCCAATCACTCTTCGTTTAAACTGTTTTGGATTTTTATACTCGAATCCTAGTTTTTTGGCTATCACTTCGTAATAGCATATTCTTCTCAATGTAAATGCTTGTTCTGTACTATTAGCCGCTACCATACTTTGGCGAAGAATTCCGCCGTATGCAGACCCATCACTCAAACCAATATTAGCTCCAGTTTCTAAATATTGTGATTTATTCTCTATCATAATAGCCAGATTTTAGAGTATAAGACCTATAATAAATAGTGAGGACGTCCTCGGTAGGTTGAACAGAAGCTCTTATTCATCTTCTAAAGCAGGATATGCATGTAAACAATTGTCATACTGCCTGCTCGCCTATGGAGGGAGCTTGCCGAATGTATGACAAATATTAGAAGAAAATTTTATTAATCTAACATTTTTCGCTCTTCAGAGTAGAGAAGCTGTGTGTTTTTTCCAATTTCTTCAATTACCTTGGCAACTACCAGAAGATTATCATCTTGAGTTTTTTGCGCTTTTATGGCGTCTTCGGATTTCATCCACACATTTTCTCCAAATTCAGTTTCAGGCAGTAAGTTTCCTTCAAATTCATCAGTTATGGCTATCAAATAAAAGCTATCCATGAATACATCTTCACCGTCAAGTGCAATGCGCCTGCCAAAAGCCTTAAGCTCTGGATTTGTTATGAGAATCCCTGTTTCAGTTTTGATATTCCGTTCGCTTGCTGCTAGCCATGATTCACCTTTTCTAATAGACCCACCAGGCACTAATATATGTCCCATTGATGGATGTCTGGTGCGTTTTTGCATTAATATCTCAAGTTCATTATCAGTATTTTTCCGATAGACAACTGTTATCACATTTACTTTAAAGAGATCAGAAATGTTGCCTAGCGGATCAATCGGCTTCTCATCAGAGATGTATTTATGTCCTTTATCAGTCAGTGAATATCCATCTTTTGATCTAACGATATATCCTTTTGTCACGAGAAACTGGAGATGGTAATTGTAGAGATCATTTTCGACATCCTCAGGCTTCATGTCACGATACCTCAATGGCCCCTTTTGTGACACAAGTTTGCGAAATATTTCTTTTTGAATATCAAATGTTTTCATATGTTTTTCAGGTTATATTAAGTACAATTGTAAACCCTTATTGATGAATTTGTCATACTGAGCTTGCCGAAGTATGATAGCTTAGATCAATAAAACAAACCTTATGCAAAATCCATCCAAATTCATAGTCTTTGATATCGTTCCACCACACACCTCTCTTTACAGAAGTGACAAGAGGATAGAGGAGACTGTGAAACTTCTTGAGAATCTTACAGGTGACAAAGGCAAAGTGATTCACATTGTCCAGCAAAAAACACACCCAAATCTAAGCACCTTCATGGGAACTGGCAAAATCGAAGAAGTAAAAGGGCTCATCCTCCAAGACCATATTGATTGCATCGTGCTAAACGACATAGTGAAGCCTGGTCAGATTTTTGATCTCACTATGGCATTGTGGCACACAAAACCAGATATTAAAGTATGGGATAGGGTAGACCTGATTCTCCAAATATTTCGTAAAAATGCCCACACTGCAGAAAGCAAACTTCAGATTGAGCTTGCCGCAATGAGACATATGGGCCCACGAATATTTGGCATGGGAATGGTGTTATCCCGCCAGGGTGGGGGAGTGGGAACCAGAGGACTAGGCGAAACCAATACCGAGCGCATGAAACGCCACTGGAGAGAAGAAATCAGAAAAACTGAAGACAGGATCAAAAAGCTCCAAGAAGATCTAAGTGAGCGTATTCGCAAACGCAAAGACTCAGGCGTCAAGACTGTTGCACTTGTAGGATACACAAATGCCGGAAAAACTTCACTTTTCAATGCGCTTACCCGCAAGGAAAAGCTTTCCAAAGATATGCTTTTTGCCACGCTTGATAGCGCAACAGGATATATGAAAGGCGACTACGACCCAAACTCTCCACCACGTAGCTTTGAGAAGCGCCCACCAATACTCATTACAGATACCATTGGCTTCATGCAGGGCATGCCACCGAGTCTTGTTAAAGCATTTTCATCTACTCTCACCGAGACCAAAAGCGCAGATTTGATTCTTCATATCGTCGACTCATCAGACAAAGATTTTGAAGAAAAAATAGATGTTGTTGAAAATACCCTGAAGGAAATTGGCTCAGACAATATTCCATCACTTTTACTACTTAACAAAATGGATGAACCACCCCAAGCCCCACTTGCAAGAATTGTCACGCTAATTAAGAAATACCACGCCATACCAATAAGCACGAGAGACGATGAATCCTTAGCTGGAGTGAGGTGGAACATAAGGCAAGCCTTGGAACCAGGAAAAGGTTTGTAATGTTTTTAAGGTTTATAAGGCAAATAATTTGGAGCTTCTTTACAAACTTTAAGAACCTTACGAACTTTATTAACCATACCTTATAATTGCTTTGTATGAAAACCGTATTCTTATCGACCTCAATACCATATGTCAATGCCAAACCTCATATAGGATTTGCTTTTGAAGCAGTCCAGTCAGATGTCTTGGTGCGAAGCTTTCGGGCATCTGGTGCCCAGGTGTACTTCACAACAGGTACAGACGAAAACGCCCAAAAAAACGTAGAGAGCGCTGAGAAAGCCGGCAAACCAGTGCAGGAGTTTGTAGATGCAAATGCAAAAACTTTTGAAAACTTGTGCAGCAAACTAGATATTAGCAATGACACCTTCATTCGCACTACTTCTGACATGCACAAAAAAGGTGCCCAAAAACTCTGGAGTCTATGTGAAAAAGATATCTACAAAAAAACGTACAGCGGGCTCTATTGTGTTGGCTGTGAAACATTTTATGAAGATGGAGAATTTGAGGGCAATGTCTGCCCCAACCACAACCGAAAGCTAGAGCTTGTTGAGGAGGAAAATTATTTCTTTTCTTTATCAAAGTATCAATCACAAATTGAAGAGCTTCTCACATCTGAAAAACTCAAAATTTTACCTTCCTATCGTAAAGATGAGCTTCTGAATTTTGTGAAAAAGGGACTCAGAGATTTCTCAATCTCAAGACCCACGAAGCGTGTGAAAGGGTGGGGGATACCAGTACCAAACGATGACGATCAAAGAATGTATGTTTGGTACGACGCACTCTCAAACTATATTACAGCACTTGGATTTGGAGTTGAGGATAATGACAAATACATGAAGTATTGGAATGATTCTGATGTCCGCATCCATGTGATTGGCAAAGACATCATCAAGTTCCATGGCATATATTGGCCAGCCATGCTTATGTCCGCAAACCTCCCACTCCCAACACACTTATTCACTCATGGCTTCATCACTGTTGATGGTCAAAAGATGAGCAAATCTCTTGGTAATGTGGTTGATCCAATAGAACTTATCGAAAAATATGGACTTGATGCTGTGAGATATTACTTAGCCCGTGAAATACCCATGCATGATGATGGGGACTACAGCGACACGCGCATGAAGCAGTTATTCACTGCAGATCTTGCCAATGAGCTTGGCAACTTGGTAAGTCGAAGTTTGGCAATTGCTGCCAAAGACGAAATCACTGTTGAGGCAATCTCTACAAACAAAACAGTTCCAAGCGATACTGAATGTGTATTCAACTATCAGAAAAAACTCGAAAATGTCTGGCTTGAGATAAGATCTATCAACAAATCATTCAACGAGTTTGCTCCATGGGCGGTAGATGCATCTGGTCGCAAAGAGTTTATGATAAATGTAATAAATCGATTACAAGCTATTGCAGAAGATTTGAAAAGTTATATTCCCAAAACTGCTGAAAAGATAAAGGTGAAATCGACCGGCAAAATCGAAAAAACCGAGCCACTATTCCCAAGAATCTAACAAAAAGTTCAAAATTTCTAAGCTCTAATATCTAATTTCTAAACAAATAACAAATATAAATCACAACAATTAATAATGATCAGTTGATCTATATCTTGGATTTTTATATTTGTATTTTCAGTTTGTTTAGGGCTTAGTAATTAGAAATTAGAATTTTATTTGGCTGTTTACTTGTATTCCATCTCAAGCACTTCACCCAATCGAATATCTAGATGGTTTGATGCAGAGCCCTGATTGACCGCAATCTCAAGTGTCCCATGACTTCCTGAGTAAACCAAAAGCTCTCCCAAGTCCACATCAGCAAATGTTTTCACAACTGGTACTTGAAAATAATTATTTTTCTTTTTTAGTTTTATAGTTTTCTCATTTATTACTTTTTTATTCACTTTCACATTCCCATATGGGTCGATATGAACTACTTGGTTGTTTTGGAAATTCAAAGCCACGATGTCAGACTTAGATTCTGTGATTATTTTTGACTCAATAACATCTGCTCCAGAGACAATGAGTGCTGCTACTTTTGCAAATACATCACGTCCATGGAAAGTATTTGTGACATTTCCTAGCTTTTCACTATTTATTTCATAAACTTTTTCTATACCATCACTTTTTGCTGCAGGGTAGAGTAGTCCATTGTCGGGCCCTACAAACCAATAATTTTTGCTTTTTATCACAATACCTCTTCGTTCACTTCCAACACCAGGATCAACCACACCTATATGCACAGAACCTTTCGGAGCAAAGACACAAGATTTTTCCATAATAAATGCCCCTTCGACTATAGAATACTCATGCACTTCATTCGACACCAGTATAAATCTGTTCTTTGGAGCTATACCATAAGCCACTAGCTCCATCTGAGCTGCTGCAAAATTATCTCCAAAATCACAAGTTAGAGTTACTACAGGTAACACTTGTTTATCATCCTGAGCTATGCCGAGGGATCCCTTGTTAATAGACATACAAATAAAATAATTAATAAATCGAGAAAATGACAAATATTTTTTATTTTTTTATTTTTTTAATTTATTGTTTTTTAAGTATTAAAAAACCCCGCTTTCGCGGGGTGTTGATTTCATTTTTTTGGCACATCAACTCGCCCCGCATGTGCAGGGTCGCATCATCATAGAAACATTATTAAAAGTTGATGGTTTCATATTCAAGTGGTTAATATTCTATCACATCTTCGCAAAATTCAAGTCTCTTTTTATCTAGTCTCACTTGCGGGTAATATTTCAGAGTCTCCAGGTGTAACGATAACGAAATTTGTTAGTTTTCTTTTTTTTCTATCTATAGTATCTGGGTTATTTTCAGCTGAGACTTTTTGGAGATCTTGAGTATTTGCAAGACTGCTTCCGTCATCACTAGCTCCCATCAGTTTTGCAAAATACTTTGGCTTTATGAGCATGGAGAGCAATATGAGCGATGCAACAATCCCCAATACAAAAAAGCCAACAATGCCGTACGCCAGTTCTTCGGCTTGCACCTTTTTGCTCGACCTGTTCTTTTGTGATTTAGTACCCATTGAGAGATATCCTAGCACAATTTGTCACTCAAGATCAAGTTCTTGATTTATTTCAATTCTGATATTTACATACTAGATGAACCCGATATTGATGCGTACATACATGCTACTGACGTGCAAGATTTCGGGCTTATGGGCAATGGCGATCCGGGCGCAACATATTCTCTTATTTGGACTGTTCTTGATGCTGTTGCTGAATAAGTACTTCCTATTGTGACAGGACCCACAAGTGATGCAGCACCACTTGAGTTTGCGACAACTCGAGTTGCTGTATTTGTACTACAAATGGTATTGGAGCAAATATAAACTTGGTATTGTCTTCCCGGTACTAGTCCACTAAGAACAACATTAGAAATATAATAGTTTATGTATGTTGCTGTTGAGAACTTCGAGCTGATCTTGAGACTTCCCTTACCATTTACAAGGTAAGTAGTATTTGCCATCAGATTGTAAGTTGTCCCAAGAGCTGCAAATGTTGGGGTTGGGGTTTTAACAGATGGAAACAATGTTACTCCTTGTGTCAAATAAACAGCGGGTGTTGATGTAGGAGGTCTAGTTACTGGAACTGGACCTGAGATTGTTTGGGTTGGAGTGTTGCTCTTGGTTGGAAATATTGTAATCCCCTGTGTCAAATAAACAGATGGAGCTGCAGTTACTGGTCTGGTTATTGGCACTGGTCCTGTAACAGTTAGTGTGGGTATAAGAATTCTCGTAATACTTGGAACAGGAGTCATTGTGATTGCTAGAGTGGGTGTTGGCGAAATTAAAGCAGCCACAAGACTCAAATCATCGCTTGATGCCAAATCAGCATTTATTTTGGCACCCATGAGCTTTGCATAGAAGTTTGGCTTCCAAATCATGCTAAAAAAAAGAATTGCAAGTCCTACACCAACTATAGCAACAAGACTAATCTTCCAATAAGAAGGTGGCTGTTCTTCGCCTTGATCAAAAGTGACTGTAGGATTTTGCTGCATAAAAATGTAAGAAAATGATTATGAGTTCATTGTACACAACCGTAAAAGTGAGTGTCAAATGGACCATTGATGTAGATATTAGCTCTATAATAGGTGCATATTATGACCACTAGTCGACAAGACAAAATCAACCAGGTTCTTAGCAACAGACAAGAGGGGGTAGTCGTTTTTGAAGATATCCATGATCCACACAACGCAGCTGCAGTCCTCAGGAGCTGCGATGCATTTGGCTTTCAAAAAGCTTACTACATTTTCGAAAAAGAAAAATACTACAACCCCAAAAAGATAGGTAAAGCAAGCTCTACAAGCGCAAATAAGTTGCTTAGTATAGAAACTTTCCGTGATACAAAATCATGCTATGAAAAGCTTAAAGCAGAAGGGTTCACTATTTACGCTACAACTTTAAACCCCAATAATCCAGTTAATCTCTACGAAAAGTTTCCCACTTTGGGCCCGAAAATTGCCATTGTTTTTGGAAATGAATTCACAGGGATTAGTGAATATGGCGCAAATCATGCAGATTATCATCTATATATCCCTATGCGAGGTTTTGTTCAGTCTTTCAATATTTCAGTTTGTGCAGCACTCGTACTTGGCGAGATCACCCGCAAAAGGGTAGAGGAGGGGATAGATAAATATCAACTACCAGCAATCGAAAAGGAAAACCTACGGTCTAGCTGGAAATGAACTGTAGATTCAGGTATTATGAATTTCTAAGTACTCTAATTTCTAATTATCTAAACAAATCACAAATTTAAAATGACAGGCGTCAAATCAGATACTATTTAATATCTTTTGACATTTAGGTTTTTAGGTGAATCATGCCTAACTTATAGGGTTTGGTTTTTAAGCCATTATTTAGGTAAATTAGTTTAATTAGGTCAATTAGAAATTTGTATCCGATTTTGCATATTATTAAGACTGTAACAATATTTGGGAGCGCAATAGGCAATGGGGGAGAGCGCGATTTTGATATGGCTTTTCTTACAGCCCAACTTCTTGCAGAAAACGGCCTAAAAGTAGTAGATGGAGGTGGTCCTGGCATCATGTACGCAGGTATCAAAGGCGCTCAAGAAGCGGGTGGAAAAACAGCTGCAGTGTATCTTGAGCCAGACTACGCAACAGCCATTAGAGGTCGTGAAAAAACAATCAAAGCTGACAAAATGTACTCAGAAAAAAACTACATTGACCGCACCAAAAGACTTATGGAGCTTGGAGACGCGTACGTTTTCTTTAACGGAGGAACTGGCACAATATCTGAGTTTGCTATGTGCTGGGTTGTTGCAAGGCTTTACTTTGGTTTCCACAAGCCACTCATTTTATTTGGCAAATTCTGGCGAAATATCATAGAAGCTTTTGTCCAAAATATGAATATAAAGCCTGAAGAAGTGAGGGTCCTTCGCATTGTTGAAAAACCTAGCGAAGTTTTGTCAGCTCTTGAAGACTTTGAAGACATGATAGAGGAGGACAGAAAAGTGCACATACAGCATCCTGGTAAGGAACGCCACCTTATGTTGGGGTATTAATTACTAATAAATATGCTTGAAAAAGCGTTTTCTGACACAATCACAAAAGCAGTCTCCCAAAGCCCAGAACTACAATATAGACTTGGTCTTTCAATGGATATCTTGAGAAAAGAAGGCGCCATAATCCAAAATGACGGTAGTGTGATTTACAACAACATTACGTACAAATCCCTAAACGATCTCCCTCCAGAATTACTAAAAAGGATTGTTGCAACTTATGATAACGACCAGGGTATCAAAAAACTAAAAGGGGATCCCGTCATTGGCATATTTGTTATGGTTCAGGTGTTATGGTTTTTTGTATGGTCATTCATGACATTCGCCAAATATACAAACAATGCCAAAGGTGTCACTTCATCTATTTTTGGATTGCTGGCTGGACAATTCAGCTGGAAAGTCATGAGACTGCGCCAACAAATGCTACCTTTCAAAATGATCAAATTAGAGAATGACCGTGTTCGTTTTTTTGTTATGTCTGCAGAATGTTTTTTTTGGACAATAGTCCTAAACTTTTTAGCATCCAATCTCTTCTCAAAATATTCTTTGTGAAAATAGAGCTAGGGTATTTATTTAGCCCACCTACTAATTCGTAGCCATATAGGTGCAAAAACCCCGTCGTCTGTCATCCTGCTTTGCCACTCCGTAGTCTCGTCGTAGGTGGACGAAGGGTAGGAAAGAACGCAGTGATTGATAGGATCTTTCATTTTTTCCGCCTCTTTAGGTTGCTATGTTTTTTTGTCTAGCATCTAATTAGATACTTTTTATCGCTTTTATGATTTATTGATTATTTGATTTTTTGTATTATTAAGCTCCGCATCATTTATGATGCTGCAGAAATATATTTCTTTACCAAGATCTTTTTCAATTTTTTCTTTTATTATTTTTTTACTTTTTTCCTCAATAAGGTCGGATTTTGTTATAAGGACTACTTCTGGCTTTTCAAGAAGCCTCTCGTTGTAGTCGCCTAGCTCTCTTCGGACTTTTTCATAATCAGCCTTAATATCTTCAGATTCACTACTTATGCAGTGTACGAAAAATCCCACTTTTTCAACGTGTTTCAAAAATTTGGTCCCAAGACCTTTCCCAGTTGAAGCACCTTCAATAAGCCCCGGAATATCCGCCAGCACCACCTTGTCTTTTGAACTTGGCACTTGCCTGCCTGCCGGCGAGGCAGGGAATTCGGAATTTGGAATTTGTATTACCCCCAGATTCGGATCAATCGTTGTAAATGGATAATCAGCCACTCTCGCTCCAGCATTCGTCAGAGCGTTTAGAAGCGAGCTTTTTCCAGCATTGGGAAGCCCTATGAATCCGCAGTCCGCAATTAGTCTCATGGTAACTCTAAAAGTACGAGTTTTGCCAGATCTCCCATCATTGGCTTTCGCAAAAATTCCAGGATAAATACGCGACATTCTGATATTGCCATATCCACCAGATGCACCCTTAACAAGAAGCACAGGCTCCTCATTTTTGAGTTCAATTATCTCACCCGTTTCCAAGTCCTCTAGCTGTGTGCCATTTGGAAATAGAAGTGTTAGGTCTTCGCCTGAAGTGCCTTTTCTGCCAAGCGATTCGCCATCTTTGCCTTTTGGAGCTTCAAACTCTCTGTCTTGTAGATAACGGAATAGAGAAGTGAGCTCAGGTTTGATCTGGGCATAAACATTTCCACCACTCCCACCATCTCCGCCACATGGCTTACCGCGATTGGGGTAAAAAGCCACTCGGCCTGCGCCGCCTTTCCCACCCCGGACCTTAATAGTTACTTCATCTACTAACATCTTATTAAGTTCAAAATTAAAATATCACTTTCTAGTTTGTTTAATGTTTACTTCTTAACGCGTTGATTAGATTCAATTTATATTTTTTACTTTTTTATTTTATTTATTTTTTGATTTATTGCCAGTCTTCCTATTATATCAAGCCAACTAATATATTAGGTTGTAGTTTGTAGCGTATAGGTTGTAGCTGTCGGGAAAATAATATATCAACAAACCTGTCCACCTATCAACCTTCAACCTGCAACCTAAAAACACCCACCCTTGACATTTGAACTCGGGTGTGCGTACAATGAGCTCAAGTTGAACTTAAAAAATTAATATTTCAGAGGAGGTGAAGCAATAATATGGCAGTTAAATTTTATGATGTAAAGCTTCGCAAAGAAGTGATGATCGAGGAGAGTAATGTAAAGAAAGTTGAATACAAAAGAGAAACAAAAGATGGAAAGACTCAGATTCGCTATGCACTTCGTGCAAAGACATCTGATGGCAGAAATCTTACAAAGTTTGTCAGTAAAGTAGATTATGACAAGCTTCCATGATTTCTAAATTCGAATGAAATTATAAAGGCCTGCTCACGCAGGCCTTTTTTAAATCAGAATAAAATTTGCAGATTGTTTCATCATTCAATCATCACAGTGCCAAAAAAGTGTTATGTCATCTCGAATGAAGAGAAGCGTAATGAGAGATCCCTTGTTAACATTACTAGTCCCAATGTTTTATCTCAACTTTACTCCAAATTCCTATTTTCGTCATTCTGAGTGAAGCGAAGAATCTATGTATGTCATCCTTGTAACAGTCACTTAATTCGGTGACAGATTTGTAATGTCTTCTTTGTTGTTAACTGATAATAGCTTGTGGTAGGGTGTTTGTCTACCTAGTCCATAATGTTTCCTTAAATGGTTGTAATACACACAGTAGCTGAATAACTCTTCTTCAAATGAGTAAACATCTATGTATACAGTCTCTCTAAGTAATTCATCCTCAAGACTTCTCCAGAATCTTTCTACTTTTCCATTAGTCTGAGGCCTGTAGGGTTTGGTGAATGACGATTTGATATTGAGTTTACTTAACACGTATTGAGTCTCCTTACTCTTAAACTCAGGTCCATTGTCAGAAAGTAATCTTTTGAAAGTTATTCCATAGGTTGACTTAAAAAGACTAAGAAGAGACATGACTCCATATGAGACAGTGATGCTTTTAATATTATCAAGTCTCATGCTCCATGATAGTCTTGAGTGATCATCAACTAAGGTAAGCAGGTAATGTCTTTGGGGAGACTCTTCTACTGTTCCTTTTTGAATGTAGTGACAGTCAATATGTCCAAGCTCACCAAGCCTGTCTTTAACATACCTTCTCTTTTGTCTTGCTATGTATTCACTTGGCTTATTCACCCCATATCTTTTCAATATGTTGTATATGGTTGTGATTGAGGGAGTAAGAGATCCATATCTTGGATACATAATGTCATAGATATCATATTTACCAAATCCCTGGTTTCTAAGCTCAAGGATCTTTGATTGAATGTATGGATATGTCTTTAATGTCCCATATTTCCTACCTCTTTTTTGAGGCATTAGACTATCATCGGTATTCATAGATTTGAACCTATTGTAATACTTGATGAAGTTTTGCCTAGTTAACTTGTGTGCTTTGTAGAAATCAGATGCAAATCTAAATCTTGGATGTGTTTTAGCTTTAACCTGCTCATATTCACTTATCCTCATCCTAACAATTTTTACAAAGTTTGATTGAAGAGTAGATGCGCTTGTCATAGGTAACAGATATTTTAATTTCTGTCACCGATATTTGTGACCGTAACAGGGATGACACCCAAGATGGGTTTGTGAATTGAAGAGAAGATGAAGTAAACGTTTTAGACATTTGAAACGTAATAAACTTTTAAACAAAAATCACACTAGGATCCAGTCATTAAAAACCTTATAAACCTTACGAACTTTATACCCTAACTTTATTTCCTTTTAACTTCCCCAATACACTTTGCTTTGCATGTGCATGAAAAACACTTTGGACAGGACTTGTACGTATGCGATATCAAATGTTTGTTGGGGAGATTGAAGGGAGAAAATCAGTGAACTGTTGAAAGTGAACTGTGAACAGTAAAAACACGCAAACAAAAAATTATTAATTAATTCAAATGATAATTATTACCCACCTAAAAAATTAGGTGGGTTTTTTTGTGGTTAATTTTTATCAACTTTCTCTAATGTTGCTTTTAGAATTTCGGAGAGTTTCTCAACTGATGAGATGCTTACCCATTCGTCAGCGGCGTGGGCGTTTGCACCTGTTGGTCCAATTCCCAAGGTATATATTCCATGAGCAGCCAAAATATTTTCATCAGAAACTGATGGGCGAAGGTAGGGGATAGCATCTTTGCCTGTATTTTCTTTGACTGATCTTGATAGTGCACTAAATACTTTGTTATCAGTTCCATGACTATATGGTGCATAATATGTTTCAGCTCCAGTTTTGAAAACTACATCTATAGCAATAGATAGATCAAATTCTTTATCAATTGCTTCATTTATACTTTTTTCAATTTTAGTTGCCAATGACCAACCATCATCGGGTGGTAGGATACTGCATTCATATTTTGCAAGTAGTCTTTCTGCAACAGACATACCTTTGCAATCCATGTCGATTGATCTAAGACTCAAAAATTGCTTACCACCATTTTTCTCAAATCTGGAATATGAGTCAATAATTTGTGTCACTTTGGCAAAGATAAGTGCCATATCAATTTTCCTGTCGTAATGTACAAAATGTTTTGAAGGTTGAGTGATCTCAAGCTCCATTACGCCCCAACCACTACGACCTGTAACAATTCCCTGTAGTCCGTGTTGAAAGCCGGGTTCGCAGCATATACCTGCTATTGTGTTTTTGAAATCGTAAGATTTCAAAAACACCTCACATCCTTTGCCGAATTCTTCTTCGTCAACTGTAAGTGCTAGAGTTAGTGAGATGTTTTCTAATTTTGATTTGGAAAACGATTCAAGAAGAGCTGCGACTCCACCTTTCATATCATATGCTCCAAGTCCATAGAGTTTATCTCCAATTACTTTAGGTTTATGAGGTTCTTTTGTCCATCCATCACATATTGCCACAGTATCCATGTGGCCATATAGCAGAATATTTTTGGACCCTTCACCTCTTTTGGCAATCACATTGAATCTTTGTTCGTCAACTTTTTGCATTGTGACTTTAGTTTCTTTTGTTGACTTGAGAATTTCAAAAATATATTTAGCAATATTTTCTTCGTTTCCTGTTATGGAGTTTATTGATACAAGTTTTTTTAGTAGTTCAACTGTGGGGATGTGTAGTTCCATGGGTACATTATAAGCACACAAACATAAAAGCTTAAAAGCATTTTAAATAGGTTAAAGGATTAAGGTGTAAGGTTAAAGAAAATAAATATTGCTGTAATTTGCGTTCATATTATGGTCATTTCGAATAGAATGAGAAATCCCTTGCTGGATTAATAAAATCTTCAAAAAATTAGATTCTACCGTCACTTCGTTTCTCCAGAATTACAAGAATAATTGGAGTCCTTTTGCTTGTTTAGACCATACACTCTGCTCTCTCAACTTTGCTCTACAGCGACAGCGTGATACTCACTGGACAGTGATCGCTGCCCATTACATCTGGATGAATGTCAGCTCCGATGACTTTGTCTTTCAATTTCTCTGAGACTAGGAAGTAGTCTATGCGCCAACCGACATTTCTTGCTCTTGCTCCGCCCCACGCAGCCCACCAAGTGTAGAAACTATTACCTTTCTTAAACATTCTGAGAGTGTCAACATAACCCGCGTCAATGAATTTCTGAAATCCTTCACGCTCTTCATATGTGAATCCTTTACTTCCAATATTTTCTTTGGGTCTTGCCAAGTCCTCCTCAGTATGTGCCACATTTAGATCACCGCAAAAAATAACTGGTTTTGATTTTTCAAGTTCTTTGCAGTATGCCAGAAATGCCGGGTCCCATTTTTTGTGACGAAGTGGGATGCGTGAAAGATCCTCTTTGGCATTTGGCGTGTAGACTGTGACAATAAAGAACTTTTCATATTCTGCAGCCATTACTCTGCCTTCTTCATTTGGATGTCCGTATGCATCATCAGATATGCCATATTCATCAGCAATATGAGATGGAAGGTTGTTTATTACCTTGACTGGTTTGTGTTTAGTAAAAATGGCAGTGCCAGAATAGCCTGGTCTTGTGGCACTGTTCCAATATTCTTCATATTCTGCGAAATCTATCGGCATCTCTTGTTTGCTGGCTTTTGTTTCTTGAAGGCAGATGATATCTGGGTTTTTGGTGTTTACAAATTCTTGGATGGCTCCCTTTCTAATAACCGCTCGGATGCCATTCACATTCCAAGAAAAAATCTTTATTTGCATAGATGAGGATTATACTGATTTTAGGGTGTAGGGTGTAGGGTGTAGGGTGTAGGGTGTAGGGTGTAGGGTGTAGGGTGTAGGGTGTAGGGTGTAGGGCAAAGAGCTTTGCGCGCTTATAAATCTTATATTATTTTGTATTTTTAGCTTGGGTATTATTTAGACACTAGAAATTAGAGCTTAGAAATTCAATCTACACGCTCACGTGCCTTTGGCCTACAAGCCTTCATGCCTATACGCCTGTTTGCTAATTCACCCTTTTGCTCTCAATCACAACTTCCTTGTTCTTGAAGTCTGCAATGATGAGATCTTTTGGTTTTATTTTTTCTTCAATGATCTCTGTTGCGATCTCATCCAGGATTTGTTCATTTATGACACGCTTTAGTGGTCTTGCTCCATAAACTTTGTCAAAACCATCAACCAGAAGATGCTTTTCTAGACTCTCTGTATAGCTGAATCTGTATCCATTTTTCTCAAGCCTTTTGGCGGCTGCATCAAGTTGGATTTTGACAATGGATTGCATCATGTCTACATTCATTGGATTGAATACCACTATGCTATCTAATCTATTGATAAACTCCGGTTTGAAAAAGGCTCTCACTGTGTCGATCACTTTTAGCTCTACCATTTTGCGAGTGTATTTCTCGACTGCATAGGCTTCAGATCCCAAATTTGAAGTCATTATTATGATAGTGTTTCGGAATGAAACAGTCTTGCCTTTTCCATCTGTAAGTCTGCCATCATCAAATATTTGAAGGAATGTATTAAATATTTGTGGATGGGCTTTTTCTATTTCATCAAGGAGTATTACAGAATATGGTTTTCTTCTCACCGCTTCAGTGAGTTGTCCACCTTCTTCATATCCCACATACCCTGGAGGTGAGCCTATTAGTCTTGCAATGGAGTGACTTTCTGAATATTCACTCATATCAATCCTAATCATATTTTTCTCATCATTAAAAAGGCTTGTGGCCAAAGCTCTTGCAGTCTCGGTCTTACCAACTCCAGTTGGACCAAGGAACAGAAAGGATCCAATAGGTTTATTTTCGTCAGCAAGACCTGCACGGGATCTTTTGATAGCACCAACAATCTTATCAATTGCCTCGTCTTGGCCAACGACTCTCTTTTTCATCTCGTTACCCAAGTGTGCTACTTTTTGAGATTCTGTGGTCAAGAGACGTGATTGTGGTATACCCGTCCATCTTGCAACAATTTTTGCAATATCAACCTCGGTGACTTGTTCACGAAGTACTCGATCGTTTTCGGGAATTGACTCCCATTTCTTTTGTAAATCTGAAATTTCTTTTTCGATAGCTGGGATATCACCGTATTTGATCTGGGCTGCTTCGTTTAGTAGCACTTCTCTTTCGGCTCTCTCAAGATCCATTTTCTTTTTCTCGAGTCTGACACGAGCCTCTTGAAGTTTGCTGATGATTTCTTTTTGTTCTTTCCATTTTTTTTCAAGCACATCAAACTCTTTTTGCATGCGGTCTCTTTCGGCTTTGAGTTTTGATTCTTTTTCTTTGGCATTCTCTTCGCGTTTGATACCTGCAAGTTCTATATCTGTTCGGGTGATTTGTCTTTTGAGTTCGTCAAGACTTGTTGGCATGCTGTCAATTTCTATTTTTGCAGCTGCAGCTGCTTCGTCAATAAGGTCTATTGCTTTGTCTGGTAAGTATCTATCTGCAATATATCTGACTGATAAGTTTACTGCAGCTATCACGGCATCGTCAGAAATTTTGATGCCGTGATGAACTTCATATTTTTCCTTTATACCTCGAAGAATAGATACGCTGTCTTCTATGCTTGGTTCTTCGACAAATATTGGCTGAAATCTACGCTCCAAGGCTGGGTCTTTTTCGATATATTGTCTGTATTCTCGTACTGTGGTGGCTCCGATTGCGTGAAGCAAGCCGCGTGCTAAAGCAGGTTTTAGCATATTGCCGGCATCAACTGCACCTTCGGCACCTCCCGCACCAACTATTGTATGAAGTTCGTCTATAAACAAAATATATTGTCCTTCTGATTTTTCTATATCCTCGAGAATGGCCTTGAGTCTTTTCTCAAACTCCCCCCTGAAAGATGCGCCTGCAAGAATGGATGCTAGATCAAGTGATAAAAGTTTTTATTCTTCAAGACATTTGGAACGTCCCCATCTATAATTCTTTGTGCCAAGCCTTCAACAATTGCGGTTTTTCCAACACCAGGATCCCCAAGGAGAACAGGATTGTTTTTGGACCTACGGGACAATATCTGAATGACTCTTCTAACTTCAGAATCGCGACCTATTACAGGGTCTATCTTGCCTGATTTAGCACGAGCCGTCAGGTCGATAGTGTATTTCTCAAGTGGGTTTTGGATTGGTTGGTCAAAAGGGTTTTCCATATGTTATTAGCAGACGAGCTGTCTGACTGCTAATATTTTAAGAACTAGATCTAAAGATGTCAAGGGATAAATTAGAGCAAAGAGCAGAGTTTATAGTCTCTAGAACTATTAATACATAATAAAGCTCAATAAACGATATAAAAATTAGATAATCAAACCCCGTTTGTTACAACTTACATGTTTCAAATTACAATAGTATTTTCTCGTATTCAATTTGCTCGTCACTCATGGTATTATCGAAGTATCTACTTTTGAATTCATCAATAAAAATATGAAAAGAATTTTGAAAAATTGGATAGTTTTAGTGGTTGGAATAATCTTGATATTTCAAATAACAAATGTAAAAGCATTTGCCGCAGAGCCACCAAGAGTTTACTCCGGAACAATTATTGAAGCTTTAGAAAATAATGACGTGATAGTTGAGGTGAAAAAAGAAACAAGCGTATTGAAATTTCAGGTAAAAACATTTGCAGAAAATTATATTTCTAAACCAGTTTATAAGGTGGGGGATAGAGTGATTATTTCGGTTGATGTTGTTAAAGGGAAAGAGGTGGGGTCTATCATAGAAAGAGAACGAGTCATACCTTACGCAATAATTATTGCGCTGTTTTTTGGAGTGGTTGCTGCGATCGGCAGATTTCGAGGGGTGCTGTCAATATTTGCCATGATGGCTTCATTTTTATTTTTGACAAGTGTCACAATACCTCAAATTATTGCGGGAGTAGATCCCGTCATGATGTCGCTCCTAACAGGAATTATTATTGTGCCCCTTACATTTTATATTTCTCATGGATTTACAACCAAAACTTCACTAGCCGTAATTGCAACACTCATTGCTCTGGCAATTACTGGAGTACTAGCCGTAATATTCACGCAACTTGTTTATCTCACTGGATACACATCTGATGAGGCAACAGCAGTAACTTTCAGATTCGGACAAAACTTCCAGTTATCAAATATTTTGATTGCTGGAATGATAATAAGCTCTATGGGAGTCTTGGATGATGTGACAATCTCACAAATTGATATAGTTGCATCACTTAGTAAAGCAAAACCTGATATGAAAAGAAAAGTGCTTTTTGCAGAAGCTATGAAAATAGGGCGTGACCATATTGCCTCGCTTGTGAATACGCTTGTTTTGGTTTATGTTGGAGCAGCTCTTCCATTATTTCTAGTGATTTACAAATCAGACACACCACTTTGGATAGTCCTTCAAAAAGAATCGATTGCAGAAGAGGTGGTAAGAACCATTGTCTCTAGTATTGGAATCATTTTGGCTGTACCAATCTCAACATTCTTGGGTGTGAGGTGGGGGAGGAAAAAGGTGGGCTTGCTGCAGAAGGAAAAACTGTTCTAAACGTAAGGCTGGAAGGCCAAAGGCATATAGGCTTATAAGAAGCTGAATGTATAAAAAGCTTTCCTGCCTTCAAGCCTTAGGCCTTAAAACCTTGTTTTTCCTTCGTTCTCTACCATCTAAACCTCTCTCTATCACACGATCCCCAGAGACCTTTTTTGTTTTCTTTGGCGGTAGCTTGGTAATTATTCAGCTCATCTTTGTAAACTGCATTTTTCTCGAGTATATATGCTCTTGCAAATCCCTCACCCACCATGTATCCGTTTACAAAAAGCATTTTGTCTTTCTTGTTTTCAAGTGGGACGAAAATATTTCTAAGGAGTCGTCCATACTTGTCTTTATTTCTACTTTCTTTTGACAAATATACTACCTTTCCAAGAACAAGTTGCTTCATGCGTGTTTCTGCATCTTTTCCGAAACACTCCAACTTGATATTCAAAGCCTTGTGCTCTAGCTCTGGTGTGTCAATGCCAAGAAGTCTTATAGTGTCTTGGTCGTTTATCTCAATGGTATCACCATCCGAAACGTGGGTGACCAGTGCCAAATCGTATTGATCAGCATCTGCACCTTGTGGAATGCTGTATTCATAATTTTTTACAATATTTTGAGGCAGTGGATCAGAAAGTAAAGTGCTTATTGGCATTTTGACGATTGCCACAACAGCAAGCAGCAAATACATGACCAATGTTGGGATGCCGAGTGACTTCAATAGCTTTTTGCTAATCATACTTGACCTAGATTATACTCATTTGGAGTGATACAATATAACAAATTCAAAAGTCAAAGATCAAAGTTCAAAAAGAAATTATCTAACAGCTAAAAGCTATCCACCAACTGGCGGAGCTCAGAGCTACACGGGACGTAGTTCAGATGGCTTAGAACGCACGCTTTGGGAGCGTGAGGTCGAGGGTTCAAGTCCCTCCGTCCCGACATTGACAGCTCTTAGCAAACAGCTGAAAGCTGTGAGCTAAGAGATGACAATGCCCGCCAACAACTGAGTGCACGAGCCGCAGTATAAATTTACTAAGGCGAGAGCCCGAGGTGTGGAGGGCGAAAAGAGGGTTTCCGCCAGAGGCGGACTAACTGAGAGATAAGACTCACTTTGTTCGTCAACTCTCAGTTGAGCAGGTCCCTCCGTCCCGACACTAGAAATCGTTTCTTAGTGAAACGAAGAAATGCGATTTCTTGTGTCCTCCAATAATCGCTCGTGAGTGGTTGTGGAAATTCGCCAAGACAAATTCTCCAGGCCTCTATTTCATTTTAAATATAGCTATATTTATATTATAGAATTTGACTTAAATTCGATCTTCTGTTTTTTTATGCACGCATTGTACAATGATGTTAGTGAGTAAAAAGACTTATAGTATAATACCAGCCTTATGTCAGGGGAATCGTTATTATTTGCTAAAAGGTCGCATTTAGGGGAAAAAGCTTCCGGTTTAGAATCTCAAAATATAAATCCTATAACAGAGATTGCATTAGGTTTTCAGGTATCTGAGGGGCTTTTGTTGTCGCCAAATGCAGAGAGGGTTTATTTGGGAGGATTAGACGGCAATGTTCACTCTATAAGATTTGATGATAATGGAGATCCTGTTGACTCAATTTTTGAAATTTCATCAAGTACCAGTCAAGATGGTGGTAGGAAGTCTCGTAGAGCAATACAGGATCAAAGAAAACATAAAGCTCCAATAAAAGTCATTGATGGGGTGTTCGAAGGTGGTGGACTATCAAAACTTATAAGTTTGGACAGAGCAGGAGTGCTAAGTGAATGGAAAGTAGAAGGTGAAGCTGTCAAATATACAGCTGCTAATTTTATAGATTGGACTATTGGCGCTGACATAAAATTATTGCCAGGTGGTCAAATTATTTTTGTCAGTCCGCTCACTGGTCAGGTGGATTCAGTTAGTTTTGACAATGCCGGAAATCTAAAGAGTGAATTTAGTGTAGGATTTGTAAACTCAAAAGGTAGAAGAAAATCAATACATTCGGCAGCTGTTTCTGATGACTCAAATGAGTTATCTTTTGATATAGCTTTGGCTGACGGAGATGCGAATGTTGCGGTAATGAGATTGTCGATGGATGAAGATGGGAAAACGAAATCAGAAGTAGTTCATGAGATCAGAAACACTAGTTTTATAGGTATGTCTTCTGAATCTTTATTTGATACCAAAACAATATCTTTTCCTCCAGAAAAAATTAATTTTATTAATAACAGACTAATGCTAGTCTGTTGCGGGGATGGAGTGCTTATGAATATACGACAAGATGATAATACGTGGAAGCAGGAAGTGATAAAATGTGGTCTAGAGGGCAAAGATCCAGGTCTTGGGGAACCAGTCAGTGCGCAGAAAACCCAAGATGATCGAGTAGTGGTAGCTTATAAACATGGAGTAGTAAAGCTTTGGGAGAAATGTGGCGACATGTGGATATCAAAAGACTTGCAAGAAGGATTTATGCAGGGTGAGCTCATGGATATGAGGATAGTTGGTAATAAATTTGTCGTTACTTCAAATCAGTACTCAGGGGAAAGTTCTTCGGGCTATATAACTATTGGAGAGATTCCAAGCTTATCTAATGACCCGCTTCTTCTAACTGGTAGTATTTATACAGATTAAATTTTCAAATATTTGACTGTCATGATCCCTGTTCAACCATACAACATTTTCGCCTACATAAGTAAAAAGAATACTTATAAAACTGGTAAAAATATAAAAGAACTAAATTATCTTTCTTGGGAAGATGCAGTATGGGATATTATCAAATACAAAAATATTCCAAAAGGTTCAACAGCTCTTATACCCTCATTCTGGTGCGGTCATGTTGTAAAAAATCTGCGAAATCATGGAGTGATATGTCAGTTTTATGATGTTGATGAAAATTTTCAAACAAGTGAAGAATTACTAATGCAGAGAATATCAGAGCTCAATCCTTTGATAGTGGTAGTGCTTCATGCTGTTGGAATCGAAAATAAATTGATCACAGAAAATAATAATTGGATAAAATCTCTACCCAGAGAAACTATCCTCATAGAAGATTCAGTGCATTCTGTGATAAACCCTTCAAAGCTAAAAATTAGGAAAACTAATCATTTTATCATCGATAGTTGGCGCAAGGTGATGCCACTCCAAGGTGCTGCAATGAATGGAAGTAAAAGTGATGTTGATTGGAGTGAACCGCCATTAACACAATCATTTTTTTATTCATTATCAATTTTTCTCCTTTGGATAATTTTTCAATTGGCTCTTTGGGCTGAATCAAAGAATAGAGAAAATATGGCGAAGATTGCAAAGATGTTTGGAATGTTGGCGGAGTATTTTATGATCAAAGGTTATGACATCATAGGAGAAGACGATTTTGCAGCTGCTACATTGCCAATATTTGTGCGATATAGGAAAAGACTCAATTATGAAAAAATTGAAAAGATTAAAAAATCACAAGTAGAAAAATATGAATCAAAACTTTCTGAAGTTTTTGAGACAAATATAGTTCAAAAAGTTTCAATGTCCGAAAAAGATAAAGGACGCCTTAGAGGATTTCCCATCATCATGAATTTGGAAAGAGCAGAGGAGATGCTACGCAATCTTCGTAAGAATGGGCTATTTGTAAGATTTGAATTAAATGATAGTCCTTGGTCAAAACTTAGAAAAGTAATATACTTGCCTCTCGGCCCACAGCTTACGACAAGAGATGTAGATAAAGTAATTAATATTGTGAGAAGCACTAATATCTAAAAACTAAATTCTAAACAAGCTTAAAATATCAAATTTCAAAAATGAAAATTGGAATAAGTTAGAAACTGTATATTTTGTTTTCTAGATTATTTGAATTTGGAAAATTATTTAGAAATTAGGATTTAGAAATTAGAAATTAATTAGAGCACTCCATCTTCAATAGCTTTTTTTGTCCATGGGGTGACATGTGGAAGAATTCCATGCTTTCCTTTTTTAATTTCATCCAGTGGTAGCAGCGAGAATCCATAACAATAATCCATAATAGGCAGCTTCATATCCTTCAAATCTACTTTGTAAAAATAATCAAACTCTTGTTCATGAAACTCAGTGTCCCAATCTGGAGACATATAGTAAATCTTTCCGATAAATTCTGGATCTTTTTTTAGATCATTTCGAGTGACATTCCATTCTCTGAGAAGGTTTTGATAAACACTTGATATATCGTCTTGTGCTTTCCCATTTTCGAAGAATTGATGTGAAGCAATTGTAATGTCAAAATAACCGTCAAAAAGCGGGTGCTTGCGATGTTGGACAAATACTTTGTCTTCATAATAAACTACCACCGAGATTGCACGATGTAAGATATTTTCACGGTGAGCTTTCCATCTCTCAACAGGTCCGATGATTTTGTCATCTTTGTCTACCTGACAAATGAAAAGTTCTTTTTTGTAAAACGCATCTGAACTCATGTCGAAATTGTAACATTTGAAGGGTAAAATGCTTGGTTTCACATATATATTGAGGCTAATAATAGGATTCTTAAGAAGACCTATAGCATTGACAAAAAGGGTATTTTAAGGTAGAATATGATTCATATTTTTAGCACCTTTCCAAATAGCTAACTCGTAGGGAGTTATCTGAATAGAATTGTATTCAAATACTTCAAATCATTGTTGCTTATCCATTTGCATTAGGTAACTTTGATGTTTGATATTTAATATTTGAATTTTCTATTTGGATCGTCTCCCTACGAACTACTTAAATTAACTAAAGAATTTGAACTCAAACCAAGCTCAAAAGTTGGCTGGTGGCATATTAGATATGTATCTTACATACCTATCTAGTACGTCATCAGTCAACTATGGCCAGCATGAGATTGAGTAAAATCAGTCTCAATGTGCATGGTTGATTTATGTCAATCAATCTCAACGTCAGTATCGTTTCAAGTAACTCAAAGGATAAACATCATGACTAAGTTAATTCTTTCTCCTGCAGCGTCGGATGCCTACGGACAGATGCCACAGTGGTTTAAGGACCTGGCAGAACAGGATGCCGAAAAAGCCTTAGTCGTCTTAGGTGACGATGGGGTGACGGCCAATGTGGCTGAAACTTCGGCTATGCATGGCATGTTGGCTGCTGTAAGCTACAACGCGGCTATCCTTGCGAACATGACGACCTACAATGGCATGAAGGTCATCAACATCCGCGACATGGGCGCTGTCGTCATGATTCGGCGCAGTCCGTTCAAGCCGAACAACCCTGTCGTCGACCCAAGTGACCCGCTCTATAGCATGGATCCCGACCGTTTCCTTTTCCTGCATTACCTAGTGGTGCAGGGTGAGATCCCGGACAGTGGCGGGTCAATTGCTCAAGCTCAAACGCTTAGCATGTTGACCATGCCCGAGCTGCCGGCGATCTTCACGAAGGTGTGGACAGAGTTCCAGGCTGCAAAGGTCCGCACACCCAAGCCCACCCTTCAGCGCATTGCTTACGAAAAGGCTGAGACGAACCAGTGGTGGGTCGATACCGCGCTGCCACATGGAAATGTAAATGCACCAAGCCGTGTCGAGGATGTCGACGAATCAGATGTCGATGCACTCCTCCGTGCTGTGGGCAAAAACATGGGCTTTGTCGGTGTTGAGAAGTCCTTCAAGGGCGTTGTGCTGTGGATGCGCAAGTCGAAAGCGCATTTCGCACTGATGTCGACGAGAAGGGTCGATACACCCACATCGAGACGTTCACAGCGTTCATTAGCTACGTCCGGCGGGTTCACGGTCTTGAGAATGCGCCGGAGACGGAGGCATTGGAGTTCCTCCAGAGTGTCGCAAACGACCAAAGGCCCGGTAGTAAGTAGTTCGTAGCGCCCATAGGGCGAGAGACGAGGCCGAGCAGATTTTACGGCCGCGTTCTTATATTTTTATAACTATTATGAGAATATAAGAACGCGAAATATAAATACTACATATATACCTACTCCTATATAATGTCTTTATGCAAACTAGAAAAATATTTCAGCAAAAAGTATGATGCACTAAATCCCCTGAGCAAAGGGCTGCAGTTTGATACTTATCGAAGGACCAGTGATGGTTGTCGCGGGTCCTGGTACTGGCAAAACCCAAATTCTTACACTTTGATAGCATATATACTTCTTAAGACCTATAAATGCTTCAAATATATTGGCACTCACCTTCACTCAAGCAGCAGCTACGAACATGCGTGAAAGACTTCACAAAATCATAGGATCTGAAGCTCACCATATACATATTTTCACATTTCACGCTTTTTGTGCACATATCATAGAAGAGCATCCGGACGATTTCTGGGAAATGCTTGGCCAAAACCTCATGGACGATGTGACGAAAGCTCGTATCATTGAAAGAGTTCTTGACGCAAACGACTTCAGAAGTATTAAGCCATTCAAGAAGCCGCACTTTTATGTATCAGAAGCACTTAGAGCAATATCAGATCTGAAGCGTGAAGGTGTATCTCCTGATGAATTTGGAGAAATGATGAAGAAAGAACGGACTGATTTTGATGCTATCCCAGACAAGGAAAGTACGAGAGTCAAAGGATCTCTCAAAGGTGTTTATAAAGACATGCTTACAAAAATAGAGCGAAATGAAGAGCTTGTGATTTTGTATCGAGAATATCAGAAAGAAATCGTAAAAAGTGATTTGTATGATTACGATGACCTCATTCTGTCAGTGCTTACAAAGCTCAAAAATGATCAGGACTTCAGACTTCGTCTCATGGAACAGTATCAATATATACTCGTTGATGAACATCAGGATAGCAACAACGCACAAAACAAAATCATAAAATATCTAACTAGTTTTCATGAAAATCCAAACATCTTTGTCGTAGGAGATGAGAAGCAGGCAATATTCCGCTTTCAAGGGGCATCAGTTGAAAACTTCAGAAGCTTTAAGACTCTTTATCCTACAGCAAAAATAATTACACTCGTCGAAAATTATCGAAGTCCCCAAACTATTCTCGACAGTGCAATAGAGCTTTTGTCAGCGAAAGACCAAAAACTAAATGCTCAAAAACACAAAATCAGCAAGCCCATAAATATTTTTGAGATTTCAAATCCTCAAGATGAAATGGGGATAATCATAGAGAATATCAAGAAAAATATTGATACTGGGGTAGAACCAAATGAAATCGCAGTAATCACACGAACACGAAGTCAAGTGAAAGCGGTTGTCCAAAATCTTATGGATCAAGACATCCCAACATATGCTGACTTATCAGAAGATGTTCTTGAAGAGCCAATTACAGAAAAATTATTGATTTTGCTTGAGGCGGTTTACAAATATGCAGATGAGGTGTCGATGTTTAGAGCATTACACCTTGATGTATTCGGACTTCCACCTTTTGAGCTTTACAAGGTGTCGCAAGCAGCATCCAAAAAAAGAATGAGTTTGTCTGATTTGCTTTCAAACATATCGCTCATGGAGGATGTGGGTGTGAAGCATGCTGCAAAGTTTCATGATCTATTTGTGAAGCTTGGCGAGTTTTATATTCTTTCTCAAAATGAATCTCTTCAGACAACCTTGCACACTATAGTTCGTGAAAGTGGATTCCTACATTATATGCTCAAAAGCAAAAACCCGATACTTGCAACAGCTCCAATAAGAGAGCTTTTCGATCAGGTTTCTTCACTTGATAAAGACAGACTCTGGAAACTATCACATTTCTTTGAATACTTAGGAAAACTTAGAGAACATCATATAAGACTTAAGGTGGGGATAAAGCTTGATCAAAAAGGAAAAGTACAGGTCATGACAGCACACTCTGCAAAGGGACTTGAGTTTGAGCATGTTTATGTGCCTTTTTGTACTGATAATACATGGGGGGAAGGTGGGAGATCTAGTCTATTCAAATTACCCGCAGAAGTGTATGGCTCAAAATCTTCTCGTGAAGAATCGGATGATGAAGCAGATGAGAGAAGGTTATTCTTTGTAGCACTTACCCGCGCCAAAAGTGAAGCTGTCATCACGTATAGCTCTCAGACTCTTGATGGCAAACCAATGCTTCTCTCGAGATTTGCTTCGGCAATCAGAACCGAATTTGTGCAAATTGAAAAAGTAACCTCATCTGGAGCAAGTTCTCAGTTACTGCTTCAGGAAAAACATGATGATAAAGAGCTTTTTGAAGATTTTGTAAAATCATCTTTCGCATCATATGGTCTGTCTGTCAGTGCGCTAAATAACTATTTGCAGTGCGCCTGGAAATATTTTTATGTCAACTTAGTGCGAGTGCCATCTGGAAAGGAGACCCCACTGCTTTTTGGAAACGCCATCCACAATGCTCTCAGCATGTTCTTTGTTCATTTCAAAGAAACGGGAGAGAAGTCGTGTGACTATCTGCTTCAAGCATTTGAAAAATCAGCACTCACTCAAGAGTTTACCAAAGAAGAGCTAGGTGATGTCCTGGTTCGCGGAAAAGAAATACTAACTGCATATTTCAAAAATTATGAAGATGAGATGAATAGAAATGTAAGGGTGAAATACAGAATCCCAGAGGTTAGAATGGAGATGAATGAAACTCAAATGGACCCTGAATCAAGTTCAGGGATTCAAGAAAGCATAAATACGGCAAAGCCCGTCATCTCGACTCCTACGAGCAGAGTGAGTCGGGTGGAGAGATCCCTTGTGAATGATTTCCCAGATAGTATCAAGCTCACTGGTGAGATTGATTTGGTGCAGTATTTAGACAATTCCATGAGCAATGTATCTGTGCTAGATTTTAAAACCGGTAGAGCAAAAACCAGAAATGAAATCATGGGTAAAACAAAAAATTCAGATGCCAACTATTATCGCCAATTGGTTTTCTACAAAATTCTATTGTCTATGGCCCAACCCAAGTGGAAGATGAAAAGCGGAATACTGGACTTTGTAGAGCCTGACAAAAATGAAAAGTTCCACAAAGAAGAATTTGAGGTCTTGGATGAAGAGGTAGAGGATCTCAAAAAAGAGATACACCGAGTAGCAGGAGAGATAAATACATTGGCTTTCTGGGATAAGACTTGTGATGATCATGAGTGTGAATGGTGTCTACTTCGCAAATCACTCGATGAGAAGGAGTTTGAGGGAGGGCTCTTCTGATCGAAGGTCAGAAGAAATCCTAATTTCTAATTTCTAAAATCTAAATAATTTGTGATTCTGATTAAAAATTGAAATGAATGACTAATTATAATAATAATGAAATTTTCTAGTTTGTTTAGATCAATTAGGTAATTAGTGCACTTATAAATTTGATGACTCTATTGCCCCAAAACGTGGTATAATAAGGCCATGCAAATTCGTAATATCGCAATCATCGCGCACGTAGACCATGGAAAGACTACTCTTGTGGATGCAATGCTCAAACAATCAGGTACATTTCGTGACAATCAAAAAGAGATGTCACAAGAACTTATTATGGATAGTAATGACTTGGAACGCGAAAAAGGTATTACAATTCTTGCTAAAAACACCTCAGTTCACTACAAAGATCTAAAGATCAATATCATAGATACTCCGGGACACGCTGATTTTGGTGGAGAAGTAGAACGAGTGCTCAACATGGCATCTGGAGCACTTCTTCTAGTTGATGCTGCCGAAGGACCACTCCCTCAGACCAGATTTGTTCTCAAAAAAGCTCTCGAGAATCATTTGAAAATCATTCTTGTTATAAACAAAATTGACAAAAAAGATGCGAGACCAAGACAAATACTTGCTGAAGTTGAGAATCTATTTTTGGAACTTGCACATAGTGAAGAAGCTCTGAATTTCAAAACTCTTTATGGAGTAGGAAGAGATGGAAAAATGTTCTATGAACTCCCAGAAGCCTACAATTCGGATATGGAGGGAAACCTTGCCCCACTATTTGACACTATTGTCAAAGAAATTCCAAATGCAGTAGTTCATGAAGACAAGCCATTCCAGCTTCTTATCTCAACTCTTGATTATGACAATTATGTCGGTAAGCTTTGTATCGGAAAAGTAACCCAGGGCTCTATTCAGAAAGGCGAGAAAGTGGCAATAGTTGATGAAACTGGAAACAGAGGATATTTCAACGTTACAAAACTTTACACTTCAAATGGTTTGAAGAGAGATGAAGTAGATCATGTGCAGACAGGTGATATTGTGGCAATAGCAGGCATCTCAGAGCTCACAATTGGACAAACAGTCACTCATCCTGACAATCAGGTTGCACTACCTGCAATCCATGTAGAAGAACCTACAATCAAAATCACAATCGGTCCAAACACTTCACCATTTTGCGGCAAAGAGGGAAAATACACAACATCTCGTCAGATCAAAGAAAGACTACTCAAAGAAAAAGAAACAAACTTGGGTCTTAAGATAGAAGAGGGTGAAACAACAGATTTCATAGTATCAGGTCGTGGCGAACTTCATTTGGCAGTCCTTATCGAAACAATGAGACGTGAAGGATATGAAATGCAAATAAGCCGTCCACAAGTTATCTACAAAGATGTTGATGGAGTGACTTGTGAGCCATTTGAAGAAGTAACAATTGACGTGTCGCAAGAACATGTGGGAGCAGTAAATGAAGAAATGGGTAAGCGCAAAGCAATAATTCAAAGCATGCACACAGAAACAGTAACGACTTCAAGAATTGTTTTCAAAATATCTTCAGCCAATTTACTTGGTATTAGAAATATTCTAATGACCAAAACAAGAGGTACAGCTGTGATGTCCACATACTTTTTAGGTTATGAACCAAAAGGTAGCAAAGTTGAATCATCTAGAAATGGAGCTCTAATATCTACTCAAACTGGCACAACTGCTGGATATGGACTTATTGGTTCACAAGACAGAGGAACTCTATTTGTAGGTGTTGGAGTGAATGTGTATGAGGGCATGGTTGTCGGTGTTGCTAGTAAGCCAATGGATATAGAGGTAAACGTATGTAAAGAAAAGAAACTTACAAACAACAGATCAGCGGGTGAGGGAGTATCTGAATCTCTTACTCCTCCAACAATTTTGTCACTAGAGCAATCACTAGACTTCATAGCAGATGACGAGCTGCTTGAAGTGACACCTGAATCACTTAGAATCAGAAAGAAATTCCTGACAGAAGCTGACAGAAGAGTGAATAGAAGACAAGGCTGAAAATAAATTCGAAACTCGAAATCCGAAATCCCTGCCTCGCCGGCAGGCAGGCTAAATAAGCAATAAAATCTAAATTCAAAATGCCGAATTCCCTGCCTCGCCGGCAGGCAGGCGAATTCCAAGTGCCAAATAATTAAAAAAGCTAGATATAAGCTTCAAGTTACAAGATACAATGCACTCATGTCTGAGTCTAAAGAATCACTAGAAAGACCTTCGGGCAAAAAATCTTCAACTGGATTTATGACCCTTCAAAAAGCTGTTGAGCTTGGTGAATATGATCCAAAGTATCTGGCAAACTTTCCTGACTGGCATATCATATCTCGACATGTCCAATCGCAGCTTATCCGCAAAGGTCTTGAAAACAGGTGGTATCAGCTCATGAGAAAATGGGCTGACATTGCCAATCTTCCAGATTTTACAAAAAAGCCGCATCTAGAAAATGCACTTCGAGTTGTAGAAAGAGAGCTAAAACAGCTAGAATATGATCGTGAAAAACTCCTCGAAGAATACGCCTGAAAATGACAGTTATAGAAGAGACAGACTAAACCTTTTTTTATTGAGATGGGTATTAGGATCCTTGGTCTTTATAGCTTTTGGACTGTATTCTTTTTTCAAAGATTTTAAATTTACCGAAAACCCAGTAGATAAATGCACCACACACTTTACTACTTACAACGTGGTCGAGGAGAAAATTGAAAATAGAAAATATAGACTACTTGTAGCGGACTCTTCAGCCAAGCATACATATGGACTTATGAATGTAAAAGCTAAAAAAGATATATGTGGAAATGACGGAATGATATTTATTTTTGACCAACCAGGTATCCAAACATTCTGGAATCAGGGGACTTTAATAGATTTGAAGCTTTATTGGATGCTGGGAGATAGAGTTCTAAAGAGTGATGATCTTGTAAATATCACTGATAATGGAATGAAAATATACAGCTCTATCCTACCAGTGAATAGGGTAGTGGAGATAATCAAATGAAGGGTTGCGTCATCCCGATGTACATCGGGATCCAGTGGATAATTATTCTAGTTTGTAATACAAATCCACCCATTCCGGATTTCTTTCTTCAATAAGTTTCAATTTCCATAATCATTTCCATTCCTTGATCCTTTTTTCACGAGCTATGGCAATCAATGGATCATTATGAAGTTCGAAATATACAAGAGTATGGGTATTGTACTTTTTTGAGAAGCCTTCAATCAGGTTGTTTTTATGTTCAAACACTCTTCGTTTCAAATCATTTGTCATTCCAACATATAGAGTGCCGTTTTTTATATTTGAAAGTATATAAACAAAATACATATGTATATTTATACTCTGGATGCCCCTTCGACAAGCTCAGGATAAACTCTGTTCGCCGGCATGACATATGAAACAAACTATAGTTATGCTCACTTGAGTGCATCTATTCCGGGCAGTGTGCCTTTTTCGATAAACTCTAGCATGGCTCCACCTCCTGTTGAGATGTGGGTGATTTTCTCAAGATAGGATTCTTTGGATATGGCTGAGATAGTGTCGCCGCCGCCAACAACAGATACGGCGTCAGTGTTTTGAGTGATGGCATAATATATATAGTCAGTACCTCTTTTGTATTCAGGATTTTCGGTGTAGCCCACTGGTCCGTTCCAAATGATTGTTTTGGCTTTGGCGATGACATTGCCAAAATATGCTTGGGACTCTGGACCTATATCAAGGATAAGCTCTGTATCAGCAATATCTTTCACCTTTTTTACGATGCTGTCAGTTGACTCTAGAGTTTTGCCGACGACTGCATCATTTGGAAGAAGTAGTTTTGTGTTTTTTTGTTGGGCTTCATATAAGATTCGTCTGGCATTTTGGACTTCTTCATATTCACAGACGCTTTTGCCAATATTGTGATTTTCGGCACACATGAATGTGTTTGCAAGTCCACCACCGATGATCATATAGTCTGCCACTTCCATGAGTTTGCCGATGAGATTGATTTTGGTAGAAATTTTGGCACCACCCAAAATTGCGACTACTGGTTTTGCAGGTTTGTCGACCACCTTGCCTATCATTACAACCTCTTTCTTGAGTAGTAGTCCACCATAGTGAGGCATAAGAGATGATAATCCTACTACTGAGGCATCAGGTCTATGACATACACCAAATGCATCGTTCACATACACCTCTGCCAACTCTGACAATGATTTGGCAAATGCTGGATCATTTTTTTTCTCACCTTCATGGAATCGAATATTATCAAGTAAAAATATTGTTGATGGGGTAGCGTGAACTGGGTAAATAGATTTGTCGAAAGTTTTGTCAAATGGTACAAAGTTGACATGAGTGCCTAGTAGTTCTTCGAGTCGCACTGCAACTTTATCAGTCTTATACTCCGGATCATAACCTTTTGGCTGACCTAGATGAGTTGCAATGATTAGGGTATTTTGATTTGCGAGTAAATGTTTGATGGTTGGCAGCGCTTGTCTGATACGCTCATCATTTGAAATAGTGTGGTCTTTGTTGAGTGAGACATTGAAATCCACCCGCAGGAATATTTTTTTGTTTTTAATTTCAACTTCATCAATATATTGGATCATAAAAATAGAGCAAAGAGCAGAGAGCAAAGCTAATAGATCAGACCTGCTTCTGCATAACTTTTAATTTTCTAATTAGTCCAAAGAGTACCTTTGTAATATCGTCACATAAAGAATTCAGTTCATGGTGTTTATTATTTGTTAAATATCCAAGATCCTGAGCTATATCTATGAGCGATTGAGTTTCATAAAGTGACCCCTTTGCAATTTCTAGAAATCTAACAAATTCCTTATTTGAACCCCTACCATAACCCTCAGCGATGTTCGCCATAACCGAAACGGAAGATCTTTGTATTTGGTCTTTAAATCCAAAATCTCTAATATTTCCAAAAATAGAATATATCTCTCGCGTGAGCATTCGAGCCCTTTGCCATGCCACTATTTCTCGGAAACTCTGAAATTTCATAAATATAATACATTGCTCTCTTAGCTTTGCTCTTTGTTCTACACAAAGTTTTCCAGTTTCTTGACCAGATCTACGATGCGACATGAATATCCCCACTCATTGTCATACCATCCAAATACTTTTACAAGTTTTTCGCCAACAACTTTTGTATAATTTGCATCAAATGTTGCGCTAGCTGGATTGCCAATATAGTCTGATGAGACAAGCACTTCTGTTGCATACGCAAGATATCCTCTCATTGCTCCATCAGATGCTTTTTTGAAAACATCATTTACTTCTTCTTTTGTGACAGATCTTGAGACAACTGCTGATATATCTGTGAACGATGATGTTGGGACTGGGACTCTTAGCGCCATTCCATCTAGTTTGCCCTTGAGGTCTGGGATCACTTTGACAACAGCTTTGGCAGCGCCTGTTGTCGATGGTGCAATATTTAACGCTGCTGCTCGTGATCTGTCTGGTTCTTTGTTGGCGTCATCTAGAAGTGACTGGGTGAGTGTGTAGGCATGGGCAGTTGTGAGGTATCCCATCTCAACACCAAATGCATCATGAAGCACTTTGAACATTGGCGCTGCACAGTTTGTGGTGCATGATCCGTTTGATATGACTTGTGAACCTGCAAAATCAAAGTTTGCATCATTTACTCCAAGCACAACAGTTGGAGTGTCGTCTTTGGCTGGTGCAGTGAGAACAACTTTTTTCACTGTGTCTTTGATATGAAGAGCTAGATCTGGACCTTTGGTGAATGCGCCTGTTGCATCAATCACTACCTGCACACCGTATTGTCCCCATGGGATATCTGCTGGTTTATCGGCTAGAGTGGTTGGGATGAGTGTGCCATCGACCTCAATGCCTTTTTCTGTGGCAACAACATTTTTGCCATATGCTCTATATACAGAGTCATGTTTCAAAAGATATGCCATGAGTGTATTTGGAGTTTTGCGGGTGTTTATGACAGCTATCTCAAATGCGCCAGTCTCAAGTGCAATTCTTGTAACAGCTCTTCCAATCCTACCAAATCCATTGATCCCAACTTTTAGTTTTGACATAAAGTAATTGAAAAATTCAAATAATAATATCCAGTTAAGGTTTCTAATTGTCATGGTGAGCTCGCCGAATCCATGATACATCACCCGTTCCCTTCGACAAGCTCAGGGTGACAGAAAAAAATAAATCTCAATCTATAGTTCGAATATCTGTGAGAACTTTTGTTTTTTCAAGTAGTTCTCGTCTACTGCCATTCTCCGTCTCCTCGAACCATAATTTGTATTTATTCAATATACCAAAAACTCGACATTGAGGCAAAGTCAGATTAGCAGATTTATTTTGCAAGAGCTTCTATAACACTTTTGTTTTCGACTGTCACTGCGTGAATTGCATTGCAAAACTTGATTGCTTCCTCAAGTGGTCTCTGATGAATGTTTCGGCCAGTGGCGTTGCCAGATGCGCCACCAATATGGATTTGATCATATAGAGTCTGGAGAAATGATTTCTCATCCATACTGGCTCCACCTGCACAAATCACCTTTGTGCGACCTGCGGCGAGCACTGCTTCACGAAGTGCCTCGGCAGATGACATATGATCAGCCTTTGGTGGATTCACCTTCACATAATCAGCACCCATTGTGGCAACAAGTCCTGCGACGCCTGCTGTGAGGTGTGGATCCTTTTCATTCTCTACAGCTTTGCCTCTTGGGTATGCCCAAATGACAGATATGAGTCCATTTGTATGAGCATCGTGCACAATCTCTGCAGCTTCGGCAAGCATCTCTGCCTCGTATTCGCTACCAGGATATATGGTGTATCCGACACCTACTATATCCAGTTTGCTTTCTTTTGCAAACTCTACAACATCTTTCACTTTGGTCCATGTGGCGCTATATGGATCTTTTTGAGACACACCGATTATGTCGGTTTTGGAATTTAGTTTCACCAGGTATGGGATCTTTTTGTAATCTTTTCCATATTGCGAAATAAGACCTAGTTGTGCTGCGAATGCTCCAATCTTTGCACGTGATGCAATTCGAAATAGATGCTCAGGATCCGCATCTTCCTCAGCTATGCCAGCCCCCACAAAATCTTTGTTGAGATGTTCTGCTTTTTGATCTCCTGCAAAAAGAAAAAGTCTTCCAGTGCTATATGTAATGCGGTCCAATCTATCAAGAAACTGTTGTTCGAATTTTGCGGGTACATCTGCTGGTGCTTTGAAGATCATACTAATTAAATACCTAAATATTTAAATGTAATAAACATTATAAACAAATTTACAAGGGATCCCGATACATATCGGGATGACATAATGATTGTCTACTCTTCTTAGGCGATTGTCAACTATTTTTCTCTATTGTGCCATTCCAGTCCTTTGCGAATTTCATAAGACCTTGATTCAGAAGTCCGTCTTCGCTTTTGTCGATTTGATACTCTGTGAATTCTGCATCATATTCAAGTCTTATGTCTGGTAGATTAACAAGCCCATCAGGTCTATGTGGTGCTTCATCCGGCATAGGTTTGCCAGCGTCTACCCATGCTTTGTATGCAGACATTGGAGCAGTAAGGATATCTGCGCCATAAGCAATAGAGCCAAGTATGTGGTCCAGATTTCGAAGTGATGCAGATAGTATCTCAACATGACATGTTTTTGAGTCTCTTTCTATTTCAAATTTGTCATACATTTGTCTGATTTTGCGGATGAGACTCAGACCATAGAATCCTCGGTCATCCCATCTTCCTACAAAAGGTGAAACAAATGCCGTGCCTGTTGTACCGCGCGTTGCACTGTATACTGCTGCTGCTTGATAAACGTCAAATACAAGAGTCATATTTACATGCCCACCATTCAGAGTAAAAATTCTTGCTGCTTTTAGACCTTCAGGGATTGTTGGGAATTTCATATAGATATTCTTCCCCCATGTTTTCATGTCTTCAGCCTGTTCAAGCATTTCTTCTGCTTTTGTTCCCCAATCAGCATATACCTCAACAGATATTGCTCCATCAGTGTGCTTTTCGATTTCTTCGATTGCTTCTTTGTACATCTTGAGAAGTTCTTGAAGTTTCAATTTTTTCCCTGTTGCCAGATACTTCTGGATTTCGGGATTCTTGGTAAGTAGTGTAGGGTTTGTAGTTTGTCCATCAATTTTGCCCAAGAGCTTGGTGGCGCTTATTGTGTCTTCTGGGTTGCATGAGTCTACAAATATTTTGATGTTTTTCATATATATTTTGGATGATATGTAATGGGATGTGAGTATACGCCTCTTTCGTTGTTTTTCCAATGCTTTGTGAGGTGGAGATAAAAAAAGACCCCCCATTTATAACGTAAACGTGTATATCAGGAGGGTATTTTGGGTTATTTCTTTTTCTTCTTAGCAGTCTTCTTCTTTGCTACTTTCTTGACTGCTTTCTTTACGCCTTTTTTCTTTGCCATAGTTTTATCCTGTAATAGGCAATTTGTAATTTTGTTTAATAGTAAGACATTGTTTGATGCATGTCAACACAGCGCTTGACGGTGTACTAGTAGATTGATATGATGTGTCAATGGGTATTGATCCAAAGCTACAAATAGAGCTTGAGAAATATGTTCTAAAATCAAGAACTCCTGCTAGAGTACGAGATTTACTTCTTAGTTTGCTCACAGAAGACGAAATCAATGAATTTGGATCGCGTCTGATGATTATTAAAAGGCTTAGAAAAGGACAATCTCATCAAAAAATTGCGAAAATCTTGAAAGTGGGTGTAGCCACTGTCACAAGAGGTGCCAAGGAGCTGAAAAAAGGAAGATTCAAGTACTTGAGTTAAGCCTATTGCATCCGTATAATATAAACATGTCTAGTAAAAAAATCAAAAATATCAGACATCGCCACACCTATCTTCTGTATTGGTGCTAAAGCACCATCTTCTTTTTGTAACTCAAACAATCGTTATTAATGAAATATAAATATGTTTACTAGTGAAACTGATAAGTTGTCAATAAAGGGAACCTCCGCTATGCCAAAAAGGGTGGAATTTGGAGAATTTCAATTGAACATAGGTCAGGAGTATGAATTGCCTGTATCCATAAAACGGGCACTTGAATCGTTTTTAAATACTAGGTTTGTAGGTGCCCATAGAAAATGCAGTCAACCAAACAAGACTGTGTTTCAGGCAAATACTGGGCTGCCCTCACCGGTTATTAGAATAGATTCGTCATCGATCGTAGATGTTGAAAGGCCAGAAGCTAGTATTTTTGAAGTAGAAGCGCGACCTGCGGGTTTGGGAATTTTGACTGAGATGTTTGGCATAGTCGAGCCTGTTAGACGAGTATTTGAACTTGTGTCAGAATTGTCCAATATGCCAATCGGCATTGGTGTCTTACCGAGTGTAAATGGTGGTCTTGGTCAAAGAGACAGGAGTGTAGACACACAGCTTCTCGCAAAGAATGTTGGTCTAAAGTATCTTTATAGACCCTGGTGACATTCTCCAATTTCCTGGGCTCATGTGGATCCGGGGTGGAATGGATGATCAAGAGATAATAGGCTCAAGTAATTTGCTTGAAATGAATCAGAAATCAGTTGCTCCTCTTATGGACCATGGAAACAAGGAGTATCTGTTGGAGCTTGCCATGGCCAAAGCAGTGAGGGTTGAAGATGATGTCGATTTTACAAAACCATGTTGCGTCAAACCACTAAATGGATCTAAAGGCAAAGATGTGCAAATTTGGATGCCCAAAAGTGATGGCACAAGAGATGCCTCGTGTGAAGGTGGTGCAACAAAATCTCAAGTTGTTAGAGCAATAAGTGCAAATAGATGTATAGCGCAGCCATTTATACCCACCGGAATCGACACGATTGATGGCAAAAACTATCACAAGCTAATGAGACTCTTTGCTGTGATGAATGAGAATATGGAATATGAGATTATTCCAAGTCCATATGTGATGCGACCAAATGTCAAAATACATGGATCATCTGATGCAATAAATGGATTAATTACTTTTTCAGATTAAATATATGAATAGCACATCTAAACAAGTCATTTTTGTTGCAGGCATCCACGGGAGTGAAAAATCTCCTGTGGATGCCTTGATTAAGTTGCATATTAACTTTGTTATTGGAAATCCCAAAGCACTACAAAAAAATATTCGTTATATAGAGACAGATCTTAATAGAGTTTTTGGTCTAAAAGGTAAAACTTATGAACATCGCCAAGCAGCAAAGTTGCTAGAGGTTGTAAGCTCAAGAAGCTGGGTAATAGACCTCCACACTGCCTCATCAACTACTAAGCCATTTGTTATTATTACAAACAAAAGAATGTTGAAATTGGCGGAGATAGTTGGAATAAAAGATGTTGTGCTGTTCCCAATTAATAAAAAATTTATCGAAGGAAGTCTCATCCATCACCGAGATGGTGTCGTGGTTGAGTGTGGGAAACACAATTCACAAGAGGTTTATAAAGTAGTTGAGAGTATCGTTCATAATGTGAACAACCCCAAAATTCACAAACTAAATGTATTCAAAGTGGTAAAAAAGAACGAATCTAAAAGTAAAGTATTGGATTTTGTTAAAACGAAACAAGGTTATTATCCAGTCCTCAGTGGGGCGAAAAACCACTCAGGTGGATTTCTTGCTACAAAAATAAATTATCGAGAGACAAAACCATTACATCTTAAGATTTGAGAGAACCCTTTTCCCATGCCCTTTATTACTCCATATTTATTGATACTTAGGATTGTATATTCTGAACAGGAAGGTGCAAAACGGCATGGATGATAAGGGAGGTGAAGATTTCGCTCCACAGAATATCTTAATGGAAATGATTTTTGATACAGTCTGATAAGCCAAACCACTACTTTTGAGAACATGTTGATATAATAACATAAACCATTAGTAGTCACACCGTCGTACGACGGTGTCCAGAGTTAGATTTTTCACTGGATACCGGTGTTCACCGGTATGACAAGTATAGAATTAATCAAAAATCAATTACTATGAAAATCACAATCTTGACATTGTTTCCGAAGATGTTTGAGGGGTTTTTGACCGAAAGCATCGTAGGTCGCGCGCAAAAGAATGGTTTTGTTGAGATAAACTTCGTAAACTTACGAGATTTTGCCAAAGATACATATGGAACTGTGGATGACAGACCTTATGGAGGGGGAGCGGGGATGGTGTTACGTGTCGATATCATTTACGAAGCTCTAAAAAAAGTTCTTGGTGAAGATTGTCTTGTACCTTTTGATAAATCAAGTAAGACAAGAAAAGAAAGAAAGACGAAAATAATTTTGACTTCTGCGAAGGGGGCCACATATTCTCAAGCTAAAGCTGAAAAATACGCTCAAAAATATGAACATCTTATCATTATTGCAGGCCACTACGAAGGAGTAGATGAAAGAGTGATGCGCTTTGTGGATGATGAGATATCTATTGGTCAATATGTTTTGACAGGAGGCGAGATGCCAGCGGCAATTATTGCGGATTCGGTCGTAAGACTTCTGCCTGGAGTCCTCAAGAAAGATGACGCTGCAAGGAAGGAGAGTTACAGCCTGGTGGACTCAGAGCAGAGAGCAGAGAGTAGAGAGCAGAGAAAAACCAAAAAAGAGCGCAGGAGGGAGCATCCACACTATACAAGACCTATTGAATTCATGGGGATGGAAGTGCCGGATGTCTTACTATCTGGAGATCATAAAAAAATTGAAGATTGGAGAAAGACCAACTAAATATTTTCCACTTCATCAAATCTCTTGGCTTGAGCATTTTCTAAAATAATCCCATTGACTTTGATTTTGCTAAATATTGGTAGTATTGGGTTGCCTTTGTAGATTTCTGGCGAGTCTTGTAAATGAAAATGGATGTGGGGCTGCGAACTGTTGCCGCTGTTGCCACATTTTCCAATCAAATCTCCGCGTTTTATCTCTTGACCAACATTTACAGTGATTGATTCGTACATCATGTGGCACAAAAACGCATAGGTGCTTGTGTCAATTTGAATCATTACCGCATTACCAACTCCAACACTTCTATCTCGTTCTCCGATTGCTACGTCATGAGCTCCACTTATTACTTGAATTACTTTGCCATCACATGGGGCAATAACATTTTTGCCATACGATGGGTAATCAGAGAGATTGTTTGACTCATCACGGTTTATGGCAAAGTCATATGCGAGTCCTTGGTTTTTGGGCCTCCCTTCAATAAGATGATTGTTGGAGGCTAATTCTTTGCCACCATTTCTTACAGTCCACTTACCTTCGAAAGGTAATATGAGGTTGATCATGATAATTGTTATAAATTTTTCAGTTGATTTTCAGTATCAGATTATTACTATATAGTACTATATACGACCAATAGTCAATGATATTTATATAAAAATTATCAATTTTAATATTCAATTTTAGTAATATTAAGTTGAGAATTAGTTTCTAATTTTGAAATTATTGATTATTGATATTGTTAATTGTTAATTATCTTTATGTTTACACCAAAAAAACCTCAAACTTTTTCACCAAAAATTTATGAGATGAATGGCATCTCCAAAAAAACTGTTGAAGAGCATATGAAGCTCTACAACGGATATGTAACGAAATACAATGAGATCAATGAGACACTGAGCAAGCTCACAGATGATGACTACAGTAAAGCCAATCAATCATATTCGCTCATCCGAGAGCTCAAGGTGGAGCTTACTTTTGCATATGGTGGTATTGTGAATCATGAGATATATTTCGGTCATCTTGGAGGATCGGGAGGTTCACCTTCAGGTAAACTTTTGTCTCAGATTGAGAAAGACTTCGGATCTTTTGAATCTTATATCAAAGACATGAAAGCAACAGGTATTGCAGCGCGTGGATGGGTATGGACTGCATGGAACAATAACGAGAAAAGGCTTTTTAATTACCTTGGAGATTCACAAAACACGTTCCCAGTCTGGGGGGCTACACCAGTTTTGGCTCTTGATACATATGAACATGCGTACTTTATTGACTTTGGTGCTGCCAGAGCAGGTTATATTGACGCATTTTTCAAAAACGTAGACTGGGCAGTTGTTGAAAAAACTTTCGAATCGATAGAATAAAACCATAGTTTCGCTATAATCTGAGAACTTAGCTTATAAAAAGCAAAGTATTATTTTGTAATTTATTTGTTATAAAGTTAAGATCTTATATGATCACATTGCATGAGGCTTCAAAGTACTTTGGCGAAAAAAGAGCGGTCCAAAGCGTTTCTTTTACAGTTAAAACCGGTGAGGTAGTTGGATTTTTGGGACTGAATGGTGCTGGTAAAACTACCACCATGCGACTCATCACAGGCTACTACTCACCCACATCAGGTACTGTAACTGTTGACACTCACAATCCAATTACAGAACATGTATCAGTCTCCAAAAAGATTGGATATCTCCCAGAAAACAATCCCCTGTATGGTGATATGAAGGTGCGAGAATATCTGGAGTTTATTCGTGAAGTGAAAAAACATGGATCAATCCAAGAGATCATAGAAGAGGTCGGGTTAGTTGATGTAATGGACAAGAAAATTGAGCAGTTGTCTAGAGGTTACAAACAAAGAGTAGGTCTTGCTGCAGCTCTTCTTGGCAATCCAAGCATACTTATACTAGATGAGCCAACGTCAGGCCTTGATCCTGTAGAACAGGAAAAAATAAGACACCTCATCAAAAAACTTGCTGAATCAAAAATAATTATATTTTCTACACATATTCTTTCTGAAGTGGCAGATGTGGCAACTCGACTCATCATAATAAACGGTGGAAAACTGGTATATGATGGAGAAAAGCCAGCATCACTATCAGAAATCGAAAAGCTGTTCAAAGAAAAAGTTGCCTCTTCATTAATTGCTTGATCAATATATGAAATCAATCATCAAAAAAGAAATAAACCAACTTCTCAACAATCCTTATGGCTACATCATCTTGATACTTTTCGCAGTTTTTGCAAACTTCATATTCGTAAAAGATCTTTTTGTAATTGGAACAGTCAGTATGAAGCAATTTTTCCAAATGATGCCATGGATACTTATGATATTTATGCCAGCGCTTTCAATGAGACTAATGTCTGAAGAGAAGAGGCTCAATACAATCGAAGTACTACGAACTTTGCCACTTACTGAATCACAAATAGTAGTTGGAAAATTTGTTGCACTTATTATTGCCACACTTATTGGGCTTGCGCTCACATTGGGTCTTCCCATTAGTCTAAATTCTATTGCATCAGCAACTGGTAGTCTATATTTGCCAGAAGTGTTCATAGGGTATATTGGAGTGCTCTTTTATGCAGCTATGGCTGGAGCAATTTCCTTATTTTTCTCGGGTATGACATCAAATCAAGTAGTTTCATTTCTCTTGTCAGCCATCACAATGTTTCTGCTAAACATGATTGGTGGAGAATTCCTTGGCACAGTCTTGCCAAAAGCTGTGCAGGATGTGATGCTCGTCTTGAGTCCTCTCAATCAGCTTATCGCATTCACAAATGGTGTGCTTGATATTCGATCCATTTTCTATTTCATAAGTGTCACGTCGGTTTTTGTATTTTTGTCGGTAGTTGACCTAGAGAAAAGAAGTTAATAAATTTGACTAAAACAAATGAACGCACACACAATCCTCAAAAAACTCAAACTTGATAGCACATCACGTGATGCGCTAATAGGAATAATAATTGCTGTCTTGGTGGGAGCAAATTTGCTTCTGACGACTACTTCATTTCGACTGGATCTGTCAAAAGGCAAAGCTTATTCACTTTCAAGCTCCTCATACAAAGTGATGTCTCAACTCAAAGATCCTGCAGAAATAATTTTCTTCGTGAGTGAGAATGTTCCAACATCTTTTGTCACTACAAAATCCCAAGTTGCGGATCTTCTTCGAGAATATCGAAATGGTAGTAACAAAGTAACAGTGAAAACAGTTGATCCAAAACGTGATGAAGCTTCTGCAAAAGATGCTGCAGATTATGGAGTGATGCCGGTTGAATTTTCACAACTTGAGAACGATCAGTTTGCAGTAAGTAATGGTTACTTTGGTATTGGTATCAAAGTGAAGGACAAAAAAGCTGCAATACCAAGAATTGATGCATCCACTCTCGAGTACAACATCACTTCATTGCTTTATAAACTAAGTCAGAAAGAAGATCAGAAAGTTGTCATACTTGGTGCGTCATCTGGTTTTTCAATGGACGGAAGTGGACAAGGGGATACAGTCAATACACTTAGCCAGGTGCTTGAGCAGCAATTTGTGATTTCTTCTGCGACGGCTGACTCATTGGGCAAAGATATCAAGACTCTCATCTTGCTTGATAATCCAAGTGAAAAAATTGATGAAAAAACCGCAAATAGTGTAAGAGAATATCTCAAAAATTCAGGTAAGGCCATCATTATGACATCGGGCTTGGACGTGAGTAACCAGCTCATGGTCTCAACTCCGGAATCAAAACTAAAGGGTTTACTATCTGATTATGGTATCAAGGTGAATCCAGATCTTGTACTGTCAAAACAATCTGAGATTATAAACTTTGGAAGCAGTAATAATAGTAGAGTCCTTGTGAAGTACCCATATTGGATAAGTACCAATGTTTTCAATCCTGATGCTTCTTACACATCAAATGTGGGATATCTTAGTTTCCCGTGGTCATCGACTATTACATTTACGAAAAAAGATGGTATAGATCAAAAACAAATAGTGCGATCTACCAAAGACTCTTGGGTCAGATCTGGAATGACAGATGCAAGACCACAAGATATCGCAGAAGCATCCTCGAATGAGCTTGGAGAAAAAGTTTTGGTAGGTTATGCAAAAAGTAAGAAATACAATTCTGAATTAATAGTAATTCCAACTGTGAAATTCGTCCAAGATGCATTTTTGGGGCGATCAGGCAATTTGGAATTCGTCCTAAATCTTGTGAATGAATTTGCCTCAGGAGGGTTGCTGTCTGGCATAAGGTCGCGTGCTTCAACAGCTGTGCAAATCCCATCTATGACAGCATCTCAAAAAGATATGTTCAAGTGGGGGAATGTGCTCCTTCTGCCAGCGCTTTTTGCAGCGTATGGAGCGTAGAGACTCTCGAAAAGAGGATAATTTTTAAGGTGTAAGGTGTAAGGTGTAAGGTGTAAGGTGTAAGGTGTAAGGTGTAAGGTGTAAGGTGTAAGGTGTAAGGTGTAGAGGGAGGATAGTAATTCCAGAATTAAACCTGAGGGGGAGGTGGTTTTTGGCGTATGAACAATGCCCAAATTGTTTTACCACATCTATCACCCCCAGAGCAAAGAAAAGCACAGTTTACAGAACCTAAAGCCATTAACCCAGAGAGAGGAGATTAACTGCTAGAGACACAACCAAGATAGTGAGCACACTGGTTGTATTTTTTATGAAAATGGAAAATGTAATTTACAAACCCAGACGGGTTATAACATAGTACTCGAATCTCTAGATGAAGCAACAGCGCAGCTCAAAATTCGCATCCACCTAAATCAAATAGTGCTGGGTATGGTAAGACAGAGGTTGTTGCCATTACAACAAGTTCCAAATGGCACTATAGAAGTGGCTTGTCCCAGGCACGTAGTCGGTGGCGATATTATTTTTGAAAATAAATATTACCCTGCTGAGTAGTATATATTCAATGTTTCTTTAAGGATTGGAAATGCTAGGGAGTCCCATGGAATTTCTTCTTTTGCAAAGAATTTGTAGCTCTCAACATCATCATGAGGAGTAAGTTTGCCTTCATCAATTTCTGCTGTAAACACAAAACCTAATGTGTAGTAGTTTATACCTTTGAAAAGATATCTATCGGACCCAGAACAGAGATATTTTATATTTTTCACATTTATTCCAAGCTCTTCTTGCATCTCGCGTCTCACAGAGTCTTCGGCGCTTTCCTCAATATCAATGAATCCTCCAGGTAAATCCCAAAGTCCTGCACCAGGATCAAATTTCCTTTTTGTGAGCATCACTCTACCTTTATCATCAACGATTATTACTGCATTGCATGGCCTAGCATTGATATAAAGATCAATATTGCATTTTTTGCATTTTAGGAGTTTCGGCGGGACTTTTTCAAGATTACTCCCACAGACAGGGCAAAAAGAGAATTCTATTTCGTTAATTATTTTTTTGATCATACTTTATTGTCATCCCTGGCTTGACCAGGGATCTTTTAACAACACTAGATCACAAGATTCCTGCTGGAGTTTATCCAATACAAAGATAAGGGACAGGAATGACATACAATATGAGATCTATTTCTCAAAGCTTGTCATCCCTGGCTTGACCAGGGATCTTATAATTTAATTATGGCTTATTATACCTATATCTTGGCAAGTAAAAAGGATGGTGTATTGTATATCGGTGTAACAAGTAATCTTAAGAGGAGAATATGGGAGCATAAAAATAAGATCTTACAAGGTTTCTCGAGTAAGTACTGGTGCCATAGGCTGGTATACTACGAAGAGTACGACAACGTGAATGAAGCTATCTATAGAGAAAAAAGATTAAAAAAGTGGAAAAGAGATTGGAAGATCAAGCTAATAGAAAAAATAAATCCTAATTGGAGTGATTTACATGACTAAATGTCAATAAATTATTTTACTATTTTAAAAAGAAAGATCCCCGCTTTCGCGAGGATGACAAACATACTATGAAAGTACGCACAAGAATAGCACCATCACCAACAGGTAAGGATGTCCATGTAGGATCACTTGCGACAGCCCTTATGAATTTTGCATGGGCAAAAAAAAATAATGGACAGTTCATAATCCGCATCGAAGACACAGATAGATCAAGACTTGTAGAAGGTGGAGAAGCCAAGATGCTACAAACATTTGCCGATCTTGGACTTGTTGCGGACGAGTCTCCACTTGTGGGAGGTAGGTATGCTCCATACAGACAATCTGAGAGACTTGAAATCTACAAAAAGCATGCCGATGAGCTAATCGCCAAAGGAAAGGCGTATTACTGTGTTTGTACACCAGAGAGACTTGATGAAATGCGAAAAGCCCAACAAGCCAAAAAAGAAATTCCAAAATATGACCGCAAATGTTACCACGATCAGGAAAATGTGAAAAAGCTTGTGGCAAGTGGGGCAAAGCATGTGATTAGAATGCTCATGCCAGAAGAAGAAATTGCTTTTGATGATATTGTCAGAGGGCGAGTGGTGATGCATGGATCAAATCTAGATGATCAGGTGATATTGAAATCTGATGGATTTCCAACTTATCACTTGGGAGTTGTTGTTGACGATCATCTCATGGACATCACCCACGTGCTACGCGGTGAAGAATGGCTTCCCTCAACACCAAAGCACATTGTGTTATTTAGATCTTTTGGATGGGAATTGCCGCTTTTTGGACATCTCTCTGTGCTTCGAAATCCTGACAAATCGAAACTCTCAAAGCGTAAAAATCCTGTTTGGGCATCAGAATATGTTGCAAAAGGAATTCTAAAAGAAGCGCTTCTGAATTATTTGGCACTCATGGGTTGGAGTCATCCAGAAGAGAAAGAAATTTTCGATCTTGATGAATACATAAGAGTGTTCGATATCAAAGACATCCAGACAACTGCTCCAGTATTTGACCCAGTGAAGCTCGAGTGGATGAATGGAGAATACCTTAGGAAAGTTCCAAGTTCCAAATTCCAAGTTCTAATAGAGGAATATTTAGAAAAATATCAACCAGAGAATTATGAAGTAATAGTAAATAATAAAGAAAAGTTTGAGAAGTCAATTCCGCTTGTGCAGGAGAGACTCAAAAAACTTTCAGAATATTTCTCACTTTGTGAGTTTTATTACCAAGCTCCAACTACATATGAAGTGGATCTGGTTGAGTATAAAGATCTCATATCCAAAACCACAAGTGAGCTTACCAAAATCGAAAATTGGACAGCCCAAAATATTGGAGATGCGATGGGAAGAGTTTGTGAAGAAACTGGAGCGAGTAGATCAAAATATTTTATGGCGATGCGTGTGGCCATAACAGGTAAAAAGATTTCCCCACCACTCAATGAGAGTATGGAGATTTTGGGGAAAGAAGAGAGTATAGAGAGACTCAAGACCACAATTTCTAATTCCTAATAATTAATTTCTAAACAATCACCAAATTAAAAAAGCTTAAATCACAATGAGTTGAAGTTGTAAAAAAACTGTATGTCGCAGAAAATTATAAAAGCTGTCGGGGTGATAATGGAGAAACCAGATGGTGATATTTTGGTTTTGAAAAGACACAAAGATTCTCTAGAAGGTGAGAAACTCGGGCTTGTGGGAGGGTACATAGACAAGCAGGAAGATGCCGTATCAGCTTTGCAACGTGAAGCTCGAGAAGAAATAGGAATAGAGATTGATATCGCAAAACTAATTCATCTAAAAACTTACAACTGGAACACGAGTGAGGGGTCTCTCACATTTGAAACATACAAGTATTTTGTAAATGAAAGTCAAGAAATAAAATTGGATGAGGTTGAAAACACTGCCTATTTTTGGATGAATCCAAAAGATTTGTATAAAAGGCCAGATCTTATGAAAGGTCTGTATCCGATATTGGAAGATGAATTTGGTGTCATGTCGAGCCAGCCGAGACATCCTTTGTGATTGAAAACTATTATGTTGGTAACAGACAAAATATACGGACAATTTGAGATAAACGATCCTGTAGTGGAGGAGCTTATTAACGCTCCATCCTTCCAAAGACTCAAAGGTGTGTGGCAAAACGGACTGCCTCCGAGATATATAGCTGCATCTATTAAAAAATGGACATTCACAAGATATGAGCACAGCATCGGAGTCTATTTGCTATTAAAAATACTTAATGCAAGCATGGAAGAACAGATAGCAGGACTTTTGCATGATGTATCTCATATGGCATTTTCGCATGCATATGATTGGATCATGGAAGATTACAAAAAATCAGATGCACATGTGCATGCGCAAGATGATAGGCATGAAGAATATGTTAAAAGTTCTGAGTTGTATGGCATTTTGAAGAGGAACAATCTAAAAGCAGAAAAAATAATAATGCATACAAAATACCAGCTTCTTGATACAGATGTCCCAAATCTATGTGCTGATAGAATTGACTATTTCTTAAGAGAACAGTCTCAAAAACTTGCAAAAGAATATGCAAGAAATCTTAAAGTAATGTATAACAAAATTGTTTTTGAGGATTGTGAACATGCACTAGATTTCGCTAAAAGATTTATACATAGTAATCGTGTCAATTGGGCCTCCTACGAATCTGCATCACGATTCCATATCCTCGCCCGCATGATGAGATATGCTATGAAGAAGGGATTTGTAGCTCCTACTGATTTTGCAAAAACAGATGATTTCGTTTTGGGAAAGATTGAGATGCTAGATGATGAATATATCCAAAAGAATCTGAAGATATTATCAATGCCTCATTTGCCAAAAAAAGGAAATAAAATCACTGCATGGACAAAATTCAGATACGTTGATCCACTATTTTTGGATAATGGAAAACTAAAAAGAGTATCAGCCGTGAATAAAGAATTCTCAAAACATATTGAAGAGGAACGAAAAGTCTTTACCGCTCCTATCGAGATATACGATGGATAATATATATATATATTGACAAATATATATTAAAACATTAGACTTTTAACTTAATTACTAAGTTAATAAGTCTATTTATGGATGATAAGCCTCTCAAACCCTTCTTAGAAATTCCATACGATACTCTCGAAGAGATGAATCTGCAAGCCAAAAAAAGAAGACTTGGGAGACTTAGTGCTATAGAGCTCTGCGAATACTACACCGACTATCTCAAAAAAGAAAAGCGCATCAAAGCAGTGACAATAGGATTCTCAGACATTGAAGGACGATTTCATATGCTTGATTATGACAAGAAGTTTTTCTTATCATCATATCATTCGCTCACTTTCGATGGCTCATCCATAAGAGGTTTTTCACGACAGGCAGAATCAGACTTGAGACTTGAAATTGATTGGGGGGCATTCTGGTGGCTTCCATCTGATGTATTTGGTCCAGGAAAAGTACTCATGATGGGAAAAATTCTGTCTCAGGATGGAAAACCGTATCATATGGATTCACGCGGAATACTTGCTTCTTATCTTGCAAAGATTTACAAAGAAGAAGGTTATGCTGCCCAAATTGCTAATGAGATTGAGGGGTTTTTATTAAAAGGTCCAGATGCTGAAAAAACTTTTGAAGAAAGAAAGGGATTTGAGCTTGTATCAATGGGTGGTTACTTTCATTCGCTACCAACAGACTTTATAAGACAATTCATTGACAAATGTGCTGAAGCTCAAAGAGCCATGGGATTTGAAAATGAGAAAGATCATCCAGAAGTAGCACCTTCGCAGTTTGAATTGAATTATTCATACACTGATGCCTTGATTGCAGCTGATCAGATACAGCTCTATAAGCTTGTGTGTAGACAAATTGCCAGAAACTTGGGCCTCACCGCTTCATTTTTGCCAAAACCAATAGTTGGGATAAATGGAAGTGGTATGCATACAAATATCTCTATTAGCGCGAAAGGCAAAAACCTCTTTTATGACAAAAAAGGCAAAGCTCAAATGTCAGATCTAGCTTGGAAATTTGTCGACAGAGTTTTGTCATCTGCGAATGATATTTGTTTGGTGTTAAATGCATCGGTCAATGCTTATAGGAGACTCGACCCTCATTTTGAAGCTCCGAATGAGATAAAAGTGTCTGAGACTGATCGCGGATCAATGATAAGAATCCCTCTTCATACTGACAAGTCTGCAAGAATAGAAGTGAGAAGTGTGGGGCCAGACGCCAATCCTTATTTGGCAATTTTCACATTGCTCAAGACTGGCCTTGAGGGACCCGTTGAGAAACGTGATGATGACAAAAGACCAAGAGTGAGATTCCTGTCAGGAACCATTCAAAATGCAATAATTGCGTTCAGACAAAGTGATTGGGTAAAGAAGATTTTGGGTGAAGAATTTCATGAAAAATACCTAGATCTCAAAGTGGCTGTTGCTGATAGAAGCCCGTCAGAACTTGGTACTAGAGTAAAAACTGGAGAGGTCATCTATCATCATGAGGTTTACAATCAGCTACTTTGGAATGAATTCTAAAGCTTATTGAGAGGATAGATTTTCTCTTAACAAGAGAAAATCTATCCTAATATCCTTCGGCAAGAGCGATACTTTCTTCAAACTCTATCTTTTCATTTGGTATACCTCGGTCATCTATCACAAAATCATCATAGAAATCATATTTCTTATTAACCACATCGTCTATAGTTATCCAGAAGTTTTCTTGAAAGTAGTTTCTTGACTTTGTTTTGCCAGTTATCTTGGCCATAAAGAATATATAGAAGAGATTGTCTTGGACAATACTACCATCAGGTCTTTTGCGAACTTTGTGATAGATCTTGTCAAGTTTGACAAAAGATGATTCTAGTCCAGCTTCTTCAAACAATTCTCTTTTTGCCGCATCCTCTAGTCGCTCTCCATATCTCACCTTGCCTGTGAGTCTCCCCACTTTGCCAAAATATGGATGACGAAGACGTTTGTTTACTAAGTATTCAATAGTCCCATCTTTTCCCTTTCGCATTGCCCAAATAATGACCGACGTTTTTGCTTGTTTTTCCAGAAGCTTTATTTCATCATCAAGCCTACCGGAGTATTCTTTACCCAAGTCGGTCAATCTGTAATAATTATCATCTTTTTCAACTAAATTTCTTTTCACAAGCTCTTTGAGGTGATAGTTGGTGTGATCGCTTGAGATATCTTCAATTAAGAGTTTATTAAAATTTAATCCAGTATAGGTTAGAGTAAGTTTTTTCAGCAGTCGCAGTTGATGGATGTGAAGATCTGCTTGATTCATAAAGTTTAGTTGTAAACTTATAAAGTTTTAAGGTTGTAACGTTTAATGTTGCTTAACTGGAGTAAGTATTTAATACTGAAAACTACATCTGTGATTATGTATCCACCTCATCGGGAAGTCAACGTAAGAGGATTTAAGCGCCTCATATCGACTTTACAGTCCTGGGTCACTGTCAAATATCCTATCAATAGGAAGATGCCCATCAATTACCTCAGCCCTCCTCATGGCCAGTAAACCGTCATAGATCTTATCAATATGATATGGATTTGATAGCAGCACATTGTTTGGGTTGCAAGCAATTACAAGTGGTATTAGAGCAAGCTGTTCAATTTCACTTCGATTCACAGCAGGTGGAGGATTGTAAAACTTTTGACCTCTTGCATCTATGTATTTTAAATCCCACCCTATTCCCAAGTCTTTCCTGTGATGGGCAAACAATATTTGGCCTTTATTACCGTAATCTTCAGAAAATCGATGACCTAAATAAGGCAGATTGCGTGGATCGGATTCTAACCCTGCTTCTTCCAATAATTCTCGTATAGCACTTCTGCCTGTATTTTTGTCAAAAGACTCGACGCTTCCTGCAGGGATGCCCCAAGGTTTTCCGAGTACATCCGCCTGCTGAACTGCCAAAAAATGTGTATCCGAGAACACCCAGATTCCAACTGACGATACATTTATTACAACCTCCTCGCCTTTGTCATCATGAAAAGGATACCAGGATGGAGGTGGAAGACGTACCTCTATCATAATTATGAAGCTTAAAATCCTTTGATAATTTGTTGAATATAAATTGCTATAAGAAGATATACGATTCTTATTTTTCTAAATTTTGTGGGTGGTATACCGAATTCGAATCGGCAACCTCCTCTTTCACAGAGAGGCGCTCTAACCAGTTGAGCTAATACCACCTAGATAACAAATTCCAAATGCCAAATTTCAAGTGCCAAGTTAGAGGCAGGAAAAGTAGCGTTTGAGCTTTGTGTGAGGCTATTTTATCATAAATTTGGCCTTTTAGGTTTGCTAAGCATCTCACTTAATAGCTAATCTTGGACATTCTAAGTCTAAGTGAATTTAGCACAACAGAAACACTGCTACTTGCCATCGCCATGCCAGCAAATATTGGATTTAGGAGAAGCCCAGTAAATGGAAACAGAGCTCCTGCTGCAAGTGGTATTCCAACTACGTTGTAAATAAATGCCCAGAATAGATTTTGTTTAATAGTGTTTACAGTGGCCTTCGACAAGGTCATTGCTTCATAAACTTTTTTAACATCGCCTTTGAGAAGTACTATGTCTGCTGACTCTATAGCAACATCTGTTCCCGTTGCCATGGCAAGTCCCACATCTGCCTGAGTTAGTGCTGGGGCATCGTTCACTCCATCTCCAACCATTGCCACAAGAGAACCTTTTTGCTGCAGTTCTTTTATTTTTGCACTTTTATCTTTTGGTAATACTTCTGCGATTACATTGTCTATGCCAGCCTTTTTGGCAATGTATTTTGCTGCTTTTGAGTTGTCACCTGTAAGCATCACAACATCGATCTTTTTAGCACGAATTCTTTTGATAGCTTCATTAATTTCAGGTTTCAGTTTGTCGCTTATGGCAATTAATCCGATTAAATTACCATTGTTTTTTACAGTAACAACTGTTTTGCCCTCAGCTTGAAGTCTCGTAAGATCGTCTGAGTGATCTGAGACTTCTGGTTTGGTAATCTTGAATTTTTCACTATTCACCTCGCCTTCTACACCCACTCCTTCTTTCGACATAAATTTTGCAACATTTAGCATCTCAATATTTTTTGCCTTTAACTCTTCAACGACAGCTTTTGCTAGTGGATGTTCGGAGTGATTTTCTATGCTTGCCGCATATTGGGTGATTCTATCAGTAGGATATTTTGTATCTAATGAAATGACATCTGTCACCATAGGCTTTCCTTCTGTTATAGTGCCGGTTTTATCAAAAACGATAGTTTTTACATCTTTTAGTTTTTCAAGCGCCTCAGCATCTTTTATGAGTATTCCATGTTCTGCACCTTTGCCCACCCCCACAACTATTGCTGTTGGAGTGGCAAGTCCTAGAGCACAAGGGCAGGCTATGACAAGTATTCCCACAAAGCACATAAGTCCATAACTTATTGCAACGCTTAACCCAAAATATGATGACCCAATAAATACCCATGCTGCAAAAGTCGCAAGTGCAATAATAAGAACAGTGGGCACGAAAATGCTGGATATTTTGTCAGCTAGTCCTTGAATGGGTGCTCTTGAACCTTGTGCCTCTTCAACAAGCTTTATTATTTGCGCAAGCATAGTGTCGCTCCCAACTTTTGTAGCTTTAAACCTTATGGATCCTTGCTTATTAATTGTCGATCCAATAACCAGATCGCCTGATTTTTTATCAACAGGCATAGGTTCGCCACTAATCATGGATTCGTCGATTGATGTCATACCGTCAGTGACAACTCCATCAACAGGTATTTTGGATCCAGGTTTTACAACGATTACATCTCCAATGACAACTTCGCTAATTGGGATCTCAAGTTCTTTGCCATCTCGAAGTACTATGGCTGATTTCGCTTGAAGCTCTATGAGCTTTTCGATGGCTTCACCGGTTTTTAATTTTGATCTTGCCTCTAAGTATTTTCCGAGTTTCACAAATCCAATAACGACAATAACTACATCAAGGTACAAATACTCTGGAGCATTTAGAAGTGATCTAATGGGAGGGAATAAGAGCAGAATTGCGCTATAAATATAGGCAGTCAATGTCCCAATCCCAATTAGAGTATCCATATTGGCTACACCATGCTTGATAAAAGTCACGACTCCATCTATGAATGGTTTTCCAATCCAAAACATTATTGGTGTGGCAAGAATAAGTGAAATGATATTAAAGACATCCATTGGTACTGGAATCTTTGGGATATTGATAAAAGTTTTTGCAGCTATATCCCAGATCATAAGAGTAAATACCACTAGAGCAATAGGGAGTGCAAATTCTGTTTTATTTTTTTCTTCCTCAAGTTCTTTGAGTTTCATTTCCTTTGACATATTTACCCCTGAGTGGTCGTGATGCATGCCCATATCGCTCATGTTGTGGACCTTATGATTTGCCATTGAATGCATTGAATGATCCGTTTTACCTCTCAAAGAGTAGCCGTATTTGCCTATCTCATCATTCATTTTCTGAATTGTTACAACTGTCGGATCATATGTAACTTTGGCTTTTTCTGTCGCGAAGTTTACATTAATATCTGATACCCCATTTAGATTTTTTATTTTTCCAGTGATCAACTGCTGGCAGCTAGCACAATGCATTCCTTTTACTTCAAGTGTTTCTGTTTCCATGTTGGATTATTAATTTCTAATTCATTTTCAAATACCGTACCAGTTTTTTCGAAGTGCCTTTAATGATTCTATTCCGCCTTTGAGGAAATTTTCAACAGCGTCAGCATTGTCAATGATCTCCGTTCGCGAAGTTTTGAGGCGGACTTCTTTGGTCATTTCGATACCAGCTGTATGATGTGCAATCAAAGTGTTTAAAGCTCTTAGATCAAACGTCTTATTGTACTCGCCAAGATTTGGTACTTTTGGATCTTTCACCTGGCGTGTATCGTTGTACCATTCCTTCTTCCACTGATATAGCTCTGCGATAAGCTTAGGCTCACCTGTCTGGATAGCTTTTGATAAATCTTGTAGTTCTGGTCTCTCGCTTTTTTCTAATTGTTTGCCTACAAGAATTGCACCTCTATGGTGGGCGATCATTGTATTTATGTATCTAAGATCTAGCCATCTGTCTGCTGTACCTAGGCCCATATCCTGATTTTCATACATGGTTCCTTGATATTCTGGGCTTATGTAATAGCCAAAAGCTGTTCCAATAAGGAGAGTGGCGGTTGCAATTCCTACTGCAAGAGGTACTGATAATTTTGACATATTTAGAAAAATTAAATTTAAATTATAAAACGGTTATCTTTCCACGGGGAACACCCATGGCACAGGTTATGTCATAACTGCCTGATTTGGTTGGTGTAAATTCAAAAACAAGATTCTTTCCTTTTTGAAGCATTTCTACTTGTCGAGATAACCCTGGGAAAGCCATACTTCCCATACACCCAAAGCCATCATCTTTTACGTCAATCTCAATGCGTGTTTTTACATTGTTCTTTAATGTAATTTGGTTTGGAACCATATCATTTCGCGCTGTATATGTTGCTCTCACGACTTGGGTATCGTTGTCGGCTGTAGCTTCGACTACATTTGCAGTCGTAGAAGTTTTATCATCACCACTTACAGCTTTATCTGATGCTTCTATTTTTGGAAATATATTTCTAACACCACTTAAGTTTGCTCCATTTGATATGTTGAAGACTGCTAAAGCAATTACAACAAGACCTGCGAATTTATAAAAATATTTTGATGTAGAGCCTTTCAAAAACGACGTAAGTGCTCCTATGCCAAGCAGTCCAGGAGTTGTGCCCAGTGCAAAAGTGCCCAGCACAAGAGCCGAAGTTATAGGGTTTGCTGTACCAACTGCATATATTTGAACAAGCTGTGTAAAACCGCATGGAAGGAAAAATGTTGCAGCACCTAGAAGAAGAGTGTTATTTCTTGAATATGCATTTTCACCTTGAATATCCAATTTCAAAAACTTTGCCACTCCTGTTGGGATTGTTATTTGATAGTCAGATAGTTTTGGAAAAAGACCGGTCAACTGGAGTCCAAACATTAACATGATCAAACCTATCACTATAGTCATAAAACCTGTAAATCCAAGTGAGATAGAGAAGAATGATCCCAAAATTCCAAGCACACCTCCAAAGAATGTAAATCCCAAAATTCTTCCAATATTGAAAAATATCTGACCTTCAAACTTTTTAACAGATGTGGCATTTGGATTGCTTTGTGCAAACTTTGCGCTAACTCCGAGGACCATGCCTCCCACAAGTGCTGCACAAGTTGATACTCCAGCTGCTAGTCCCAGTATAAAAACCGCAGGGAGACTTGAGAGATTGTTAGAGGCGAAGTCTGAGAAAGAAAATAAATTAGAGTCTTTTATTAGAAAAGCAATTACAAGAAGAACGAATGCTAGAATTGCAATATCAACGTAATCATCGGTGTTATTTGAAAACCACTTTTTAGGCTTATTGCTACCTATGCTGTAGCCGGCTTTTTTTATTGAGTAGTGAGCATCATTTAATGAAAAATCATCTTTATGTCCTACTTCTGCATAACCTTTTTTACGATTAACAATCACATATTCCACCGATTTAACTTTTTGCAGAGAATCAGTTAGTAATAATTCACAGGATTTGCAATGCATTCCGGAAATTTCTATTATGGTTTTTTTCATATTATTATCCAAATGAATTTCAAACGAAGATATATTACAAAAACAATTATTAAGATTTAATGAGGGAAGAAAGAGGTTAGTTGTGTGGCAAAATGACTGTGAAAGAAGATCCGCTACCTAAATTGCTCACTACTTTTATTTCACCACCATGAAGTTTTGCGATCGATTGCGCAATGGGCAGCCCTATTCCAGTTCCTTTAGTATTTTTTGATGATGTGCTTCTGACAAATCTATCAAATATTTTGTCCAAATCTTCATTTGGAATTCCTCTGCCTGTATCAGTGATGATTATTTCGACTTTATTATTTCTGACCTTTGTAGTAAGAACGATTGATCCTTTGTCAGTGTAATTAATTGCATTTTCTATTATGTTTATAAACATTTGTCCAAGTCTATCTTTAAGTCCTTCGACATAAATATTCTTCTCGACTTCACTTGTCACTTTTATATCCTTTTGAGAAGCCAGCTTTGTGGCAATTTCCAAAACATCATCTAATATTTCACTTAAGTTTAAGGTCTCAAATTTATGGTTCTCATGGCGTGACTCGGTCCATGCTAAATCTAGGATTTGATTTAATGATTTTTTGATGCGATTTGCATCACTTAATGAATTTCTTAGTATAGCTTTGTAATCATCAATGCTTCTGTTGTTGCGTAGACCTACCTCTATGGTGGTTTGAAGTGATGAAAGTGGAGTTTTTATCTCATGGGCCACATCCCCAATGAATTGTTGCTCGCGAGTGAGTGTTTTGTTTACCCTTTCAAGTAATTCATTGAAAGATTTTGTAAGTATCACAAGCTCTTCACTAGAGCTGGTACTTGAGATTCTGGAATTCAAGCTCTTAACATCTAAATCCCGGATTTGATCAGTCAGCTTTGTTATCGGCCTGGTGATGATTGTTACAAAAACAAAGCCCAGAATTCCCATTGTTGTTATAAGTATTAAAAAGATGTGGTCGCTGTGGGGAAGCATCAATATGTGGACAATTACATAAAAATATATGGAGAGCACAATTAAACTCAAGAAATACCATGTATAAAGTCGCGACCTTAGTGTCTTGGGGAATATCTTATTCATTTAAACTGCTTAATTTGTATCCAACACCGTGAATTGTTTTTATTAGTTTTACTTTGTGACCGGTGTCAACTTTTTTTCTAACTGATGCAATAAACACGTCTACCACATTAGACATGGAATCAAAATTGTAGTCCCAAGTATGCTCAATTATTTGAGTTCGTGTTACTACTTGCTCTTTGTTTTTGGCAAGCAAATCCAAGATTGCAAATTCTTTTGGAGTCAGATTTATTTTGTTTCCGCCTCGTTTTGCTATATGTTTTTGTGGGTCGATTTCCAGATCGCCAACCTTAATAGTTGATGAGGGCTGCTTGTATGTCCGCCTAAGAAGTGCTTGTATGCGTGCTAAAAGTTCTGGGAAGTCAAATGGTTTTGTCAGGTAGTCATCGGCACCTGCATTCAGTCCTTCAACTTTGTCATCAAGTTTGGATTTTGCTGTGAGCATTAGGATTGCTGCTTTAATATTTTTATCTCTAATTTCTCGGCAAACTTCTATCCCGGTTCTCTTTGGAAGCATCACATCCAAAATAATAACGTCATATTGTTCCTGAATTGTCAGATACAAACCTTCATTACCATCAAATGCGGTGTCTACTGCAAACCCTTCCTCTACAAGTCCATTTTTGATGCTTTCAGACAATCTTGAGTCATCTTCTACTAGCAGTATTCTCATATGAATTAGAAATTATACATTTGACAATATGAATGTTTTATTAGGAATTTTACTTATGATATATTTGTTCTGCTTTTTTCACGACGTCTGACCAGCCCGGGCAAGCATAAACTCTTCTGCGTTTGAGACCGCTTGGAAGTGAGTCCCAGTTATAAAGAAATATATGACCTTTGTAGTTTTTGTCCAGATAATTCACAAATCCAAAATTGTCATCCACTATCCCTGATATTTCCGATCTATATTTTTGTAGAGTCTCGGCTTTCCATTGGTCACCCATATTGTGGGGGACGCTCTCTGGTCGGCATATGATTTTTGTTTCTGGAAAACCATTATTTTTGAGCCAGTTTTTTGTACCAACCATGACAGATTCAGGCCGGACAGTAATATAGGCCACAATTGGTAATATCATATTTAGTCTCTTGACGCCGCTTTTAGCTCCAGGCATGATCTCAAGTGTTTCATAGGCTTCATTGCTGACTCTTGTCTTTTCAAGCCACTGAACAGCTTCTTTTGTTTGCCAATAAGGGACATTTTTGAGATATCTATATTTGATGATGATGTCTTCGAGTGATAGATTTTCCGGATTGCCAAAGATTTGCATCATATTTTCTACCCATGTCATGAGAGTACAGGAGAGTGTTTCGTCAATGTCTAAGGCAATGCCGCGAGTCATATGCGCAAGTTTTTAAAGTTTTTAAGGTTTGTAAAGTTTATAAAGAAAACCAAAGAACATTATGAACTTTATGAACATTATAACTTTATAACTATTAAGTCATCAGTTCCTGCCAGTGTTTGTCAACTTCTACAGTGAGGTCCAAGAATACTTTTTTGTGAGTTGAAAGTTCTATTTCCTTTCGGGCATATGCTCCTATTTCTTTGATCTTGCGGCCTTCTGCGCCAATAAGCATTCTGCGGTATCTGACATCGGTTGTTAGAAGTCTTGCTTTGATGTATATCAAATCTTTTGTTCTTTCCGTAATTTCATCAACGACAGCTGTAGTTGTATAAGGTATTTCATCACCTGTCATGATAAATACCTTTTCTCTAATAAGCTCTGAAATGAATATTCTGCTATTCATATTTAACACAGGATGAACGATGTCTGGTGGAATGGGTACAATTTCTTCTTCTGTTTTATCAGGTACCAAATCAAATATTTTGTCAATGAGTGGCTTAAGGTGTTTTTCTTTTAGGGCTGATATCTCCATGACGTTTTGGAATTCATCTTCCAAAAATCTATATTGAGCCATGTAGGATTTTTCGGTGATATCAATTTTGTTGATCACTACAATGACTGGTTTGTTGATTTTTCGAACAATTCCAAGGACCTTTCCTTCCTCCATATCACGTCTTCTTGTGTGATCAACGATATATAGGGCGACATCAAAACCACTTCCCAAAGTTTTCATTGTGGCTTTGTTTATATTTGACGCTAGTGTGTCATGAGCCTTATCAAATATACCTGGAGTGTCGGTGAAAATGAGATCACCTCTATCATCGTGATAGACACCTCTTATGGGGAAACGGGTCGTCTGTGGTTTGGGGGAGGTGATTGCGACTTTTGTGCCAACAAGTGTGTTTACAAGTGTCGACTTGCCTACATTTGGCCTTCCTATGAGTAATACTGTTCCTGATTTCATAATAAAAACTTTTTCACCCGTTCGGCAAGCTCAGGGTGACAAAAGTTCAACCCTGTCATACTGAGCCTGCCGAAGTATGACATCTGTCAATTATATCATCCCAAAGCCATATTTTGAGTTGTAAAAGATATCGAATGAAGCAGTTGACTTGGGCTCAAAAAGCGTATAATGAGCCTCACATTGTAAGTTGTTTGATGTATATGAAAAAAATATTGGTAACAGGAGCATTTGGTCTGGTTGGAAGTGATTTGGTGATGGCACTTTCTCAGAAATACGGGAAAGAAAACATTGTAGCAGTGAGCCATAAGTCAACTCATGACATCCCCGCAATCATGGAAAAGGGCGATGTGAGAGACAAAGAAGGATTGGACAAAATACTTGAGAAATACAATATTACTGATATTTATCATCTTGCAGGGCTCTTGTCAGTAGGAAGTGAGAAAGACCCAGATTTAGCATGGGATGTGAACTTGGGAGGTCTCAAAAACGTTCTTGATCTGGCTGTGAAATACAAATGCAAAGTTTTCTGGCCATCGTCAATTGCTGCATTCGGACCCACAACTCCCAAACACAACACACCCCAGCACACGATATTGGAACCTACAACAATGTATGGAGTGAACAAGGTTGCGGGAGAGCTTCTTTGTCAGTATTACTTTTTGAGATATGGAGTAGATGTTCGCTCACTTCGATATCCAGGCCTTACAGGTTACAAAGCACCTCCAGGCGATGGTACAACTGAGTATTCGGTACATATTTTTTATGGAGCCTTAAATGATGGGCACTATGATATCTTTCTCAAAGAAGATGCGAGACTTCCAATGATGTATATAGATGATGCAATTGATGGAACAATCGCCCTTATGGAGGCACCAAAAGAAAATATTACTGTTAGAACGAGTTACAACTTTGGAGCGATCAGTTTCACTCCTAAGGAACTTGCGAAGGAGCTTGTGAAGATTCATCCAGGATTCACATACGGATATAAAGTGGTTGATGTAAAACAAAAGATTGCTGAGTCATGGCCACAAACAATTGATGATAGTCAGGCAAGAGCAGATTGGGGATGGAAGCCAAAATATGATCTACCCAAGATGACAAAGACAATGTATGAGGGGCTGAAGAAAAAGCTATTAAAAAATTAACAATTTGCAATGATAATAGTCAAGTAATAGCAATGTTCAATTGATAACTTGCTAAGTGTGGGCTTTATTAGTTGTCATGCCGGTATACGCCGGCATCCAGAGATAATTTTTCCACTGGATCCCGTTGTTCAACGGGATGACGCAAAAAATTTAATATTTTATGTCAAAGCAAAATTTTATCCAAACCCTAAAAAGCGAAGTGGCGAGAATTGATGAGACCAAAACAATGAAACGTTTTGAGAAAATTATCGAAGGTTTCACGGATGAGCCAAGTCCCAAAGCGATAATAAATGGTAAAAAATATTCAATTTTCAACTCTAATGACTATTTGGGTTTGAGGCATAATAAAGCTCTAAAGTTTGCAGAGCATGAAGCTTCACAAATTTTTGGAACAGGACCTGGAGCAGTAAGGTTTATATCTGGCACTCTATCAATACACCGCGAACTTGAGAAAGCAGTTGCGAAATTTCATGGACGTGACGATGCAATGGTATTTTCTTCTGCTTTTGCCACAAATCTAGCTGTGATGTTTACATTGTCACAAGGTCTCACCAAAGATTCACTTATTGATAGTGATGTGCTCATATTGTCTGATGCCCTAAATCATAGGAGCATCATAGACGGAGTAAGGCTCACCGGACTCCCCAAAGACAATAGAATGATTTTCGCTCATAAGGATATGAATGATTTTGAAAGAGTATTAAGTGAGAATGTGGGAAAGTTCAAAAGAGTAGTGGTTGTGACGGATGGAGTATTTAGTATGCTTGGGGAATATCAAGATATAAAGACTATTAATCTAATAATAAATAAATACGATAAAAATTATGAGCAGGGAATAATGCTTGTGATTGATGAAGCGCATGGAGTAGGGGCGTGTGGTGAGACAGGTCGTGGTACTGAAGAATTGCAAAATACAAAAGCTGATATTTTGGTTGGAACGTTTGGAAAAGCATTTGGTGCAGATGGAGGGTATGTGGTTGGTGATCAGTCTCTCATCGACTATATGCGAGAATCCAGCGCCACATATATTTATTCCAATTCCATCTCACCAGGAACTGCTGCAGCAGCCAAAAGAGCTGTTGAGCTAATTGATGAGGAGGAGGGAAAAAAATTATTGGAGCAATCTAGACAGAACACAGCATATTTCAAAAAACTGATGAGCGAGGCAGGGCTTGTTTTTGCAGCTGACTCCACACATCCCATTCAACCGGTTCTTATTGGCGATTCAGCAAAGACAAAGGAAATCGTGAACAAGCTTTTTGAGAAGGGATTCCTCGTAACAAATATCAGCTATCCTGTCGTACCAAAGGGGAGGGATGAAATAAGAGTCCAGATATCAGCAACACATAGTAAAGAAGAAATCGAACTACTGGTAAAAGAATTGAGTCGACTAATATAGTATTTTCATCGGTGAATAATTATTTCAAGCATCAGAAATGCACAGTAGATTAACAAGAGTATAATCGCCTCTGTTCTGGATATCGAATGTTTTGATTTCGCAAAGAAATAAAACGCAGTTAGACCAATGCTAAGGAATGACAAGCTCACCAGGTAACTATTAGTCAGACTTACTGCTTTGCCGTACATGATTGAGAGGAAGCCCATAAGAAATGTATTGAACGCTGCTGACCCGACATAGTCCCCAAAGGCAACTTGATGATTTCTCATGAATAGTGATCTCACAACAAAAGATAATTCTGGAATATTAGTACCAATAGATATTATTAGTAGACTAACCAGAAATGGAGAAACATTGAGTATCTTGGCAAAATATTCTGTTTCTACCACAACGAATCTACTTGCCACAAAAATCATAAATATACCAATAACAATTTTTGAGATATCTTTGCCCAAAAGCTGTCTTTTTGATTTTCTGATGTCCTTAATATGACCGAAAATACCTTTCTTTGATTGAATAGAGAGAACCAGGAACAAATAAATGATGATAAGGATAAGAGCATCCATCATACTAATGCTTCCATCGATAGCAAGTAGCGAAGGTAGTGATATTACAATGAGAGAAAGTAGCAGATTGAATCCTCGGAATTCTTGACCAATATTCAGATTTTTGCCCGTGATGGCTAGTAGAGGCACGATGAAAAGAAAAATAACGATTGAAGCACCTATCAGATTGCCCACAAATATCTCTGGATCATTTTGCAGAACTGAATTGACACCAACTGAAAACTCACTAATAGATGTAAAAAAACCAAGTACAAGAAATGATACGGCAAAAGTAGATAGCTTGAGACTTTTGGAGATTTCTTCGACAGACTTTATGGCAAGCCCTGCTCCAACCCAAATGGCCAAGAAAGAAACTGCATAAACAACCAAATGATAAAAAAGCATTTGAGCAAGAAATGGTGAAATTGTATCTAGTTACATTCTACATACATGGTTACCATGATCGCAAGTTATAATCAACCACTTTTTGTGAACCTCAAAGTTGTGGGGGCTAGTATATGTGATTGAAACTTTGCAGTTGTATTTTTGGAAGTGGTATATTTTATGAAGAGTTAATGTAATATATGCAAAGAACTAATTATTCATAGACATAAGCCATCCTATCGTGTCTAAAAGAATATGTGAAAACATGGATAAATTAGTGCAAGTCATCAAAAATAAGAGATGGGTTTTTGTGAATACTTTGAAAATAATATTTAGACTCTTCCTGAAAAAACTGATCTAGAGCTTCTATTTGAGAGGCTTTTGTCATGTAACAGTCGATAATCTTCATTTGATAAGTTCCAAAAACCAAAACTTCTTATAATACTTATAAGTGGGATTGGTAAGACCATTGTGCCTCCCGCCATTTTCACTTCATGTCGTATTCTCGTCATTATCTCCACATCAAGATGACTACTTTTTTCAAGAATGTTTGCGTCCAATAGATCTTTGAGGTATGGTGAAGCCACCTTGACCATCCAATGATATTCAGGTCGCACGAATCTTGACGCAACACCATTCCAAGACAATGTTTCTCCAGCATCTGATAATGCGCTAGGTGGCATTACCATTGGTTGAGGCATGAGTAATTTGGACCATATAGGTTGCTTGAAATAGTAGACTCTTCTACCTTCAATTTGCATACTAGGTACCCCAGATCGTAATTCGACAGGAACACCATTTCCAGGATGAGTGAGGTAATGGAGTGATGAACCATGTAGAGCTACTGGTCTTCTGTCTCTGAAGTTTAGCAATTTGATGAGTCTCTGCAAATCACCTTCATCAGGTATAAAGAAATCAACGTCATCGTGTGGTCTATAATCTCGTAAATTGGGGCTTGCAAGTGACCCCATGAAATAGGTATCTTTAATTCCAAGTTTTTTAGCACCCCACACTATTTGCTCATATACTCTGAACAAATCCTCAAGTCTTCTTCTAGCCTCAGGTTTTGAGGCTGCTTGTCGCAGTCTGTTTTCGTAATAACTAAAGGACAAACCACCTTCTGCGTGTCGCTCAACCATAAAAAATTAATATTCTTATAGAATTTTATTAGTAATCAGCTTCTCAGCCATTTGGATATTGGTTTCAAATTAAGTCTCATAAATAATGTGTCTACAATTTAAACAAATAAGTTCATTGAATAAAGGCCGGTAGTTAATATATTGCAAGAAGGTTCATCTATCCCACCAATATTTTTGAATATTACTTGATTTTAGCTTGTTTATCTCAAGTTTTGCAAGGATAGATGTCACAAGTGCTACGATAAAGAATCCAACAAAAATATAAAGTGTTTTGTCGTAGGCATTTGTAGTGCTTCGTACATATGACACGATCATCGGGCCTGTGACACCTGCCGCTGCCCAAGCGGTAAGAATATATCCATGTATAGCCGCTAGCTGCTTAGTACCAAACATATCTCCAATATATGCAGGAATAGACGCGAATCCACCCCCATAACATGTGAGAATGATTAGAACTAGAGCTTGAAAAGCAATTGGATTTTTGGCTTGCGGGAGAAGTGCAAATGCAATTATTTGAATAATGAAAAATGTAATGTATGTATTTGGCCTGCCAATTTTGTCAGAGAGTGAAGCCCAGCCAATGCGACCTGCCCCATTGAATAGTCCCATGATTCCAACCATTGTGGCTGCTGAAACTGCAGTGAGACCTGCGATTTCCTGTGCCATCGGAGAAGCAACAGAAATTATTGCAATGCCGCATGTAATATTTATGAAAAGCATGAGCCACAAGAAATAAAATCTTTTTGTCTTCACTGCTTCATTTGCGGTAAGTTCTGAATATGATGTGTTTTTCTTTGTGTTGTTTTTTGCTTCATGCATTTCAGTCCATGACACAGGAGGTTTTGAGAGATATGATGCGGATAAAATCATTATTACAAAATACACTGATCCAAGTAGAAAAAATGTGTTTGAGATTCCAATTATAGGTATGAGATTTGCAATAATGGGACTTGCGATAAGTGATGCAAACCCAAAGCCCATTATTGCAAGACCTGTAGCAAGACCGCGTCTATCTGGGAACCATTTGACAAGAGTTGATACTGGTGAAATATAGCCTATGCCAAGACCCATTCCACCAATGATTCCATATGTGAGATAGAGGAGTGGTAGTGATCCAAGTCTTGTTGCAGCTCCAGCACCAATAAGACCTGATGCAAAAAATATTGCCGATACAGTGGCTGAGATTCTTGGACCCCTCTTTTCGACCCATCTACCCATAAAAGCTGCAGAAAGACCAAGAAGCATGATTGCAATACTAAAAATTCCAGAAACTTCTGATAAACCCCAATGAAACTCTTTCATTATCGGTTTTGAGAAAACACTCCAAGAATAAACTGAGCCAATTGAAATGTGTATTCCTACTGCAGACAATGCAATAAGCCAACGATTTTTGTATTTCATAAATTCAGTATGCAACTTGATGCAGTATATGATTATACCTCATGTATAGGTATTAAAGCATTTATGAAGTTGTCATCCTTTTATTGTGGGAAGAATGATGGTAAACGTAGAGCCTTCATTTTCTTTGGAGTTGATTAAAATTCTGCCATTGTGTCTTTCTATAATTTCATGGCAGATATAAAGCCCTATACCAAGACCTGAGAACCCCTGAGCTGTTTTTTCTACTCTATAAAACCTCTTAAAAATATTTTTTTGGGCTTTTGGACTTATTCCAACTCCAAAATCCCTAAAAGAAATCTGTATATTTTTGTCGTTACATGAGATATCAACTTCTACTCTGTCAGAGTTTGGTGAATATTTTATAGCATTGCTCAATATATTTTGGAACACCTGGTCCAATCTGTTTTTATCACCCATCATCTTACATTTGCATTTCCCGTTTATACTAATTTTGTGAGTTCTGCATGTGGCTTGCATGCCATCTACTGATTCTACAAGAACTCTATATATATTAATTTTTTCAATATTCATCTGGAGCTTACCTGCTTGTATCCTTGACACATCCAAAAGATCCGTAATTAGATTGTTCAGACGATCAATATATAAATTGGTTTTTTTTACAATGTATTCTGCTTTGGTGTGATCTATTTCTTTGATAATTTTTTCAAGGATTTGGGTGTACGCTTTGATACTTGTCAGCGGTGTTTTTAGTTCGTGGCTGGCAATACTTAAGAATTCATCTTTTCTTTCTTCGATTTTCTTTTGTTCTGTAATATCAGTATTTGTTCCAAACCAGTGAGTAATTTTTCCTTTTTCATCCCTGACAGGATTTACTCTTGTCAAAAATGGTTTGTATATCCCATCTGCGCCTTTTAAAAGATACGTCATATCAAAAGGCTTGCCTGTTTTGATAGAACTCTTCCATTTCCTATTCACTTTAGGCAAATGTTTGGGTGATATGAGCTTCTGCCATTCCCATCCTACAACGTCCCTTTTTGTTGTTCCCGTATACACATACCACCTTTTGTTGTACCAATACACGTCACCCTTAGGATCTGCAATCCAACACAAGTTTTCGATATTATCTGCAAGCATCTTGAATCTTTGCTCACTTGCTATCAGATTCATTTCTGACAACTTTCTAATAGTAATGTCTCTTGTTACTACAACAGCCATTACTTGTTTTCCATTTTTATCAAGAATTGGCTCACCACTAAAACTGAAATACCACTCTTTTCCTATGTCATTTCGTCTGGCTTTTAATATGATTCTGTTAAGACTTTCTCCTTGGAGAATTCTGGCTAGAGGCCATTTTTCAGGAAGCACCTCATTGCCTTCTAGATCCCAAAAAGAATACAAATCTTTGTAAGCGTCAAATGTATAAAGCATTTCATCCAAATTTTTGAATTCGTTGATCTCAGCCTGTGCCGAGTTCGCCATCAAAAAATTACCTTTCATATCGGCTACGACCACGCCATCTTTCATTGCTTCAAATACAGATTGTAATTGGGCTTTGCTACTTTGGAGATCAAATTCTATTTTCTTTTTTTCATCAATATCTTCTATTACTTCAATGAAATATATAGGAGATCCTTCGTGGTTTTTTACTACAGATCCAGTAAGTTTTGCCCATATAATTGATCCATTTTTTTTGATATACCTCTTTTCTATCGTATAAGAATTTATTGAACCTTCTTGGAGTTTCTTTGCAAGATGTAGATCTTTTTGCAAATCCTCGTAATATGTTATTTCTTGAAATGTTTTGGAGAGTAATTCATTTTTGGAATATCCCAAAATGCCAGCTAATTTGTCATTGACCAGAATGAATCTACCGTCGAGACTAACCTGCGCCATTCCCACAGCAGCTTGATCAAAAGTTGCTTTGAATTTTTGTTCGGCTTCTTTCAAGTTTGATAATGTCTTTTTTTGATCAGTAATGTCTTTGTAAATTATCAAATATCCAACTTTTTGCTTTTCAGATGTTTTTATATCTGATACTGTTGCAAGTAGATTCATCTCTTTTCCATTTTTGTTTGCCATCACAAACTCTCCTACCCAAGACCCTTTTTCTTTCAAAAGAGCACGTATTTTGTTTCTTGTATCATTTGACAATTTTGCATTTATGACAAATGAAGTACTCTTACCCAATACATCAATCTTTTTATACCCAAACAAATTTTCAGAGGCTTTGTTCCAGCCTGTTATAACAAAGTCTGGTGTGGTGCTCACAACAGCATCTGTCATATTTTCCATGAGGTATTCATAGTTGTAGAAATCATTTGAAAACTTATTTTCGAGGTTCTTTCTTGCCATCACTTCTGCCCCTATTACCTGACCGTCTTTTGTTCTAATAGGTGTGATATCAATAACAACACTAATCATGATGCCGTCTTTTCTTTTGCGAATTGTGTTGTGATTTGTAATAGCTATTCCTTTCGCAAGTTTATCCATGATTTGTGTGAACTCTACTTTATTACTTTGGGGGAATAGTATGGAGATATGCTTGCCTATGACTTCGTTGGCTTTGTAGCCATAAAGTTCTTCAGCGGCAGTATTCCAGCTTTGGATAATACCGTCAAGAGATTTGTTTATTGTTACTCTAAATTTATCTGGAACATCTAAGAAATTATCAGTGTATGTTTCGTCGTTGCTGTATCTTCCGTCTAATACCTTTAGTATGTCTTCTTTTCTATACTTTCTAATCTTTCTTGCTCCAAAACGAATGGATTTTAATAAGCCTTGCTTGTCCCAAATACGGAGTGTATTTGGATGGCACTTGAGGAGTGCACATGCCTCGGCAAGGGTGATAAGCTGAGGTAGCTTATCGTCTACTTTATTATCCATTACATAATATTAATTAACAATAGCTAATAATACTGTATATTTGTAAAAAAGTAGTAAGAAAGAATAAAACACTGCTTAGATAGTCTAAAATGCAGACTCTGGTTTTGGAACTGGTCGTAAAACTCGAAAAGATAGCATGAAACAAATCAAAACAAGAAGTGCCCCAACTAAAAACGTCATAGGAATCGAAAATGCAGATGCAACAAATCCTCCAAGAATTGGGCCAAAGATCATCCCTATGCTTTGGTATGAGGCGTTTAGACCCATGACAGATCCTTGAGACTTCTCGTCAGTTTCTTGAGATAGAATAGTCGGGAGGAGCGTTTGGACAATGCTATTGAAAATACCCAAAACAATTGACGCTATTACAAAAAGCCAAATAGTTTTAGAAAAGAACATCATGATAAACGATGTTGAAGTAAAAATAAGACCTGTCATAAACGCTTTTTTCATGCCCAACATTTTTGTTGCATATCCCACCAGATAAGTTTGTGAAATGAGTCCCACGACTCCAAACACTGTAAAAAGCATGGCATTTTGAGATTGATTTATCTTTAATATATTTAGAGTGAAAGGCTGAAAGCCATAGAGTATGGCGCAAGCAAACGCCAAAAAGAAAATAAGAGTAATGATAAAAGTAGTTCCTACATTTGGATCAAATAGTGTATGCCAGAGATGTGGTAAATCAAAAAGTTTTCCTTCTTTTACCTCTCCCATGTGCTTATTGGTCTCTGGCAAAATAAGCGCAGTCAATACAACATGATAGTGTGATTGATCCTGCAATGATAAGCAGTATAAGACTCATTGATTCCAACTGTAAAAGCTGCTACTGCTGATTTAAAAACAAATCCAAAATTGAAAAGCGGCTCCAATAAATCCAAATGCTTTGGCTCTGTCTTCGGGTTTTGTAGTGTCTGATATTACTGCAAATGCTACAGGGATGTTTCCTGCAGTCAAGCCATCAAGTGCTCTCGCAAAAAAAGAAAAAAACGCGTTTGGTGCCCATGCCATCATGAAAAATGAAATGGCAGTTCCAATAATTGATGTAAGTAACATTGGTCTTCTGCCATATTTGTCGGATAATCTTCCGATAATTGGAGTAGATATAAATTGACAAATTGAGTACACAGCAAATAGCAGTCCGTTGTCCGTCAGTCAGTCCGAACTTTTTGGAAAATCCATAAATCAGTGGAATGATTATTCCATATCCCAGCATATTGACCATTGCTATAAGAGCAATGATTAGTAAGGATTTTGTTGTTTTTTATCATAAGGGAGAAGTATTTTATCAGAGAATATTGCTTTGCGGTGTAAGGGATTCAATTTTTGAAAATTGTAAGTAGGAAAATCTTTACCTGATTCAGTGGCTAGTCATGAAGGTTTATAAGTCTCGGTTTTTATTATATTTTCAAGTTCGTCGTAATAATTCGTAGAATAACTGATTTTGCTTCCATCATCCAAAACATTGTCTATAACAATTTTTAGTGAGGGAAAAAGTTTTTTATTTATTATTTCTTCTTTTGACATCCAAAGGAATTCTCCTTCGTCATTGCCAGTTAACTCACCAGATAAGTAATCTGCAACGAAATGGTAAATAAGCCAGTTGTATGGCTCATCACTCACTGGCTTTATTTCCATAATCCACTGCTTTTAGAGTGATATTGTGGATTGTGAGTCCTGTCTCTTCCATGGCTTCCCTCACAATAGCCTGGTAAGGATTTTCGTTTTGGTCAACCTTTCCGCCAACTGGGTTTATTATTCCTGGAGCGTATTTTTTGAGAGGTGATCTTTTTATTACTAGGTATTTTGTCTTTCTTGATTAATACATTTGCACATATTACTATTTGATGTATATGTGGGTCTGAATTTATTGCCATATGGGAAGTGTAGCAACTATTTTTTATTCTTGTAAGTAAAAGCTAGCTTCCAAATGACAGTTTCTTGTCACGCAACTTTTTGTAGTTTGCAAATACAACCCCAGATGGGGTTAGTTTTGACATCTACCAGATTGAATGCTTTGGGGATGGTACCGCTTCCAAATAGTCTTTTTCCAGTGCCTAAAGTGATTGGAAAGATCTTGAGCCAGAGCTCATCGACTAGATCATTTTTCAGTAGTGTTTGGATGAAATTGCTGCTTCCGTGCACTTGTAAGTCAGGTCCTGTTTCATTTTTTATTTTTTTGAGTTTTGCGACTACATTTCCATCAAGAATGATTGTGTTATTCCAGGTGTGATTTTTCATACTATTTGAGGCTACATATTTTTTCATGGTGTTAATACCTGGCCACTCATTTTCATGTTCGGGCCAGTATGATGCAAATATCTCAAATGTACGCCTGCCGAGAAGAAGGTCAGCGGGTTTGGACATCTGTTCGCTCATGAACTTGCCAGATGTTTCATCGAAAAATGGCACAGTCCAGCCACCATATTGGAAATTGTTACTTGGATCTTCGGTCGGGCCGCCTGGCGCTTGCATCACACCATCGAGCGTTACAAAAGACAAAACAATTATTTTTTTCATAGATAAATAATGTAAATGATGCTGAGTTGGGGAGGGTAATTGATTTGTAAGAAAATGTTAAGAGAAGAGTATGGGAAGGTATAATTTAGTTCGTAGTTCGTAGTTCGTAGTTCGTAGTTCGTAGTTCAGTTCGTAGTTCTGTGTGAGATTGGGCGATACTTAATCTATTATTCTCAATAAAATCTTAGAATGGTTTTGCTAATTGAGTGGTCCATTAACCATTGAAGCAAAAATCATCATTATAAAATGCAAAAATGCAACCAAACCGGGTAGGAGTAAATACCACAATTTGAATGAATGATCCTTTCTAGTCCAACTCATGATTGCAAATATTACGCCAACAATAAAAGTCGTGGCAAAAAATGGCACATAAATAAATGCGAAAGCAGCAGTGCTTGTCCTTTATCGTAATTATTAGCACCCAAGAAAAATGACAACGTGAGTGGTAGAAGGGGTATTGTGAGATAAGACAGATATCTATAAAGAGTTTCCCTCTTATCAGATTGTATGATATTGGAGGAAGCTATTATTGGATAACTCATCAACACAATAAAATCAACTGGCATCAACTCTGTCCCTAAGAAGGTCATTGCAAATGCTATGAGTAATCCAATACCAGTTGATGCTAATATAAAATTCTTTAAAGAAAGTTTGATCATAGTTTAATGATACTAAAGTCTTACTTACAATATCTACTGTTGACGTAATTGCACAGTTTGAGAAAAACCATAATACTCCAGGTGTAAGGTGTAAGGTGTAAGGTGTAAGGTGTAAGGTGTAAGGTGTAAGGTGTAAGGTGTAAGGTGTAGTATTTGGTGCAAGAATTTATTTATGTAATTATCTACTTATGAAATATGTTGCTTTTTTGAGAGGGATCAATGTCGGAGGAAAGGGTAAAGTCAGTATGTCAGATCTAAAAATAGTATTTGAAAAATTGAGTTTTCAAAATGTGGTGACTTACATCAATAGTGGTAATGTAGTTTTTGATACTGATGAAATAGCAAGTCTTAAGCTCGAGAAAAGTATTGAAAAAGCTTTATTAAATGCATTTTTTGATATTCCCACAGTAGTTCTATCAGAGGAGGAAATAGACAAGGTGGTTAAAAATGTGCCAAAGTCTTGGATGACTGACGCTGATATCCGCAAATATATAGCATTTATAAAAGCGCCAAATACTCCACAAGATTTCTTGAGCCAGGTGACACTCAAAAAAGATGTGGATGAAGTTCACACAGGACCCCAAGTAGTCTATATGACGACCAAAATGAGCGGTATTACAAAAAGTGGATTCACAAAACTTATTTCAAAACCAATATACAAATCAATTACAATCCGCAACTTCAATACGGTCTCAAAAGTGGAAAAACTAATGGCTAAATAATGAATATTTATTCTGTTGTAACGCCTTCAAACTCAGGACTATTTTTTTCTGCTTCTTCTTTGGTCGCACGCACTATACCATCTTTGTGATGTGGAGGGCTATAAAGCGTATAAAGCTTTAGATCATCAGTTGATGACGTATTTATTATATTGTGCTCTGCACCTGATGGCACAATGATTACATCCCCGTCACGCAATAAATACTCGTTTCCATCTATTATGCATTTACCATTCCCAGATTCAAATCGGAAAAACTGATCATTATCTGGATGAGTTTCCATTCCAATTTCTTCATTTGGTTTAAGTGACATGAGTACTAACTGAGTATGCTTGCCAGTGTAAAGAACTTTACGAAAATTTGTATTTTCAAGAGTGGCCTTTTCAATGGGAGTATGGAATCCTTTCATAAGTATTTTGATAATTATTAATACCTACACTGTAGCAAATAAATGTGAGGGATGAGAGAGACAAGTTTGTTATATAGTTTTAATGTTATAAAGTTCGTAAAGTTTATAAGGTTTATAAAGAAGGGTTTGAAAAACTCTATGTAGGTAATATTGTGTTCTTGTTACATGAGTTCTTAGTTCAAATCAGAAAGCTATTCTTTTTTGGTGGATGAGAAGTGTCATGATGCCTGCGACTGTGGTAGTCTGTGTGATTTCACCTCTTGATATTTTTTCTAATATTTCTTTAACTGAATATTTTTTGGCATCTTTTATGGTCTCGGTGGCTTCCAAATGTCTTTCGCCTTTGGTAAGAATTGACGCCACGAAAAATGTTATTGAATCGTTTGATATAAAAGGAAGAGTAAAAAAGGTATTCAGCTTTTCCCATTTTTCAGCATGAAATCCGGTTTCTTCCTCAAGTTCTTGTTTTGCAACACTTAGCAAATCTCCTTCTTTGTCAGTTGATGCGCCTTGTGGGATCTCTAGTGAGAATCTGTCTATAGGGTAACGAAAATTTTCGATGAGGTAAATAGAATCATTGTCAAATGGGATAATAGCGACAGATGGTTTTGGTATCTCGAGGATGGTATATGTCCCAGGTTTTCCATCAGGTCTTAGTACCTGATCTTCATTCAGATTGATCCAAGGATTTGAGTAAACAGTTTTTGTGCCAAGCTTTTTCCAACCTCCCATGATATGAGTATATCAAAGAGAGATGTTGATATATTCTTAAGATATTTCAGAGTCAGTATATGGCTACCCCGCCTGAATTAGAACCTAGATAAAGAGATCCAAAGTCTGCTTTGAGTTTTTCCAAAATTTAACAATACAAACAGTAAACGATAAAATCCAACTAGTATAAGTGTATTTGTATGCACCTTTAACAACCTATTAAATCAAAAATTAAGTGGCTGTTTCAAGCTAATTTGGTCAAATCAATCAATCATTTGGTAAAATTACGCAAATTGGGAGCTTAGCGATAGGTAGATCGCCACAAATTAGTATTCGATATATATGCGCCTTGAACGTACAGGAGGACAATACAGCATGAAAGATATTCTGAAGTCTGAAGGTCCTAATCCAAATCTGTATCAAACAACTTTGGAGAATCTTGTATATACGGTCAGTCCATTTGTACCGCCTAATGTAATTATTACTGTGCCACATGACGGACTCTACGAAAGAGAATTATCTTTGTCGGATCTAAGTCCACGTCAAAGTGGTGTCAAGGTCCGTGATGTAGGTGTTTGGCCTATAGTTTGGGATTTGCTTACAAAACATCAAACACCTGTGGGCGTAGTCAGAGGTCTTGTGCCGAGAACTCATGTAGATTACAACAGAAATGCAATTGAAGCATATGAAAACCCATTGTTTTCAGAAACCCATAAATATTATCATGCAATGATATCAGGTATGCTCAATGCCGCTGACCCGTCTCAGAGAAAAAGCGTTGGAAGATTGCTTATCGATTTGCATGGATTCACTAGGCAACCAGATCAAGTGGGTCTTCCAGAAGGTGGGTATGATCTTATTCTGGGAACCCAACATGGACGCACTGCACAAGAAGATGTTTCTAGAAGGTTTGGCGACTTCTTTATGAATCGCGGATATAAAGTATATATACCAGAAGAGGTTGAAAAAGACGGAGAAATGTATGAAGGAGGGTTTACTATTGGACAGTATGCAAAGTACATGGATTGCATTCAAGTGGAGATTGCACGCAAATACAGAGACAGTGAACAGGGTAGAGATATAGGACCTAGACTATCCCAAGATTTGAATGAGTTTATAGCTTCTATCAGTTAGAAACTTACTTCTTCTAGCGCCTAAATCTATAGAGAGCTTATATCATGTGCTCCCATGATTGGATTTGGTTCTAAAAGCTCCCTCCGAAGTGTCCTCCGCATCTTGCCGTGCGCCATTAGTTCATTCGAACTGTGGCTTACGGAGCGATTGTAGGCGGGCTTGCCGGCAGGTAGGTATTGTCATCTCTAGTGCTCATAGCCATTCGCTAAGAGCTGTTAATGCTGGGAGACTAGGATTCGAACCTATCCCTCTCCAAAATATATTGCTGCCCAGCCTGGATTCGAACCAAGATAAAGAGATCCAAAGTCTCTTGTCCTACCATTAGACGACCGGGCAATTTTTTTTGGAGAGGGACAAAGTCTCATTGCATATTGCCATGGACTAGACGATCTCCCAAAATTAGTTCTCAGTTGAGAGCTGATAGTTGTCAGATCATGCGTTGATTAACTATATACTTTGCTCTCTGCTCTATAAACTAATGTGCATATTTTATCACAAAATTGAGCCTGGGGTGTTGCAATGGGCAATATATTTACCATAACTTACCGCTATAAATACTTTCTTTTTTCTTACTATCCTACAAGATATCTCTTAAACGTTACATGAGAGTATTGCAAATAGATAATTCATTATAAATTCTAAGCACTGATTGAAATATTCGGTGCCAAAATAGGAGGTGGCCCAAAATGTACTCTAACAACAAATATAGAAATGATAGATATTATGAGGATGAAGGAAATAAAACATTGAAAGTCGGCATTACAGCAGCGCTGGCAGGAGTTGCAGCAGGTCTTGTTGCGGCAGCCCTCACAGATAGTCGCAATAGAGAAAAAGTTGCTGAGACTGCAAATACATTGAAATCTCAAGCTGGTGATGTAGCTCAAAAAGTGGCTGCGAAAGCCCATGAATTTGGTGAAACAGCGAGAGAGAAGCTGGATGAGGCCAAAGAAATGGGTGATGAGATGAAAGATGCTGTGAAGCGCAAAACAAACGAAGCCAAATCTAAAATGCCCGACAAAAATTCAATTTCTGAAACCAGATTTTAATATTTAGAAAATATATAAACGTTACACATAAATACGGAGGGGGAATGAAAGTTCCCCCTCACGTGGTTATAAAGATGTATATTATTAAATCAACTATTAGTATTTAAGCTAAAAGTTTCAACCTACAAAAACTGATATTCTTAATATTTTCTTATGAGCCTCTATTTCTACTTGTAGACAATATCAGTATATGAAAAATGAAGATTCCAAATCTGAGCCGATGGTTGCTGTGAAAGAGAACAACAAAGAGCAAGTTGTGCCTGCATCTGATGCATCAAAAGAAATAATAAGGATCAGTGGCAAAAGGCCATTTGATTTGTCTCCTGATGAGCTAATTATTGAGGAAAAAAGAATCGTGTATAAGAAGAACTATTTTCCATGGACCAGTGTTGTTTCTACATTCCTAATTGACAAGATGTTGGAGTGTGAGCTTACCCATTCTCTCCTGTATTCCAATTTGCATATAAAAGCAAATGATGTGACTCCAGTCGATATCAGAATGAGTTGGCTTGACCATTCTGAAGCTAAAAAAGTCAAGGAAATTATCGATGGAATGCGTCTTGCGAATACAAAATCAATAGAAATAAAAGAACGGAATTCTCCTCAAGTTGCTAAAACATTAGAAATATTAGGATCCACTTCCTGAAATATTCTTCAGTTGTTTCTTAGTGATTGTTTACCTATATCTACATTGCTTCTTAGCCCTGCCAATTAATATGCACTATAGAAAGGGGGTGGAATAAATCTTATGCCAACACAGAAAAAGCAAAAGTCCGGTGGCAAAAAACGTGGTTTTGCAGCCATGGACAAAGAGAAGCAAAGAGAAATTGCTTCAAAGGGTGGTAAGGCAGCTCATGAACAGGGAGTAGCTCATGAGTGGAATAGCCAAGAAGCAAGTGAAGCTGGCAGAATTGGTGGTAGCCAATAAGTCAGCTGCATAAGCTGTTAGATTCAAACTGATTATTCTAGAGCGGTGGCCTAAATTATTTGGGCCACCCTTTTATTTACATTTCCTTCAGACATAATATATTCGGTCAAAAGCACGGACATATTAAACGCTTTTTTGACAGCCTCTATATCGATATCTTCTCCCTGTACATTAATATGAAATGTGCCTTTTGGATCCTTTTTCCAGTTCCATGCAGTCTTACCACTAAACTCCACACATTTACTTTTTTTATGATCATGGTGAGCGCACAAGTATTCCAGTAGTATGTGTTCAAACAGATGTCCTATTTCTGTTCTTTTTACTTCTTCGGAAAATGGCAAGTTCATATCATTGAAACATGCAGTTTTTAGTACATTTGGAAGTCTGTCTTTTAGGATTTCGTAAGTTGTTGGAATATAGCAAGTATTTATTACGTCACCATTTACTTTCATGTAAAAATTTAACTTATTTTTACTACATTCTCGGCATTTTATTGTGAATCTCTTGGAATGATGGTGAATGTGTTTATGAAATGAAGTGTTTTTCATATTCTTACTGTATGCTTTCATTATACTTTCATAATCTTGCCACTTCAATGTCCATAGTAATTTCTTACATGTGATTTTAGATTGTAAAGAGGCTGTAAAGCTACTGTTGAGTTGTCAGCTCATCAGTACCATGGGGGGAGGAGAAGACTAATTCCAAATTCCCTGCCTCGCCGGCAGGCAGGCAAATTCCAAGTGCCAAGTTGTTCAAAACAGAAATATGCAATCCCAATATTCTGTTATGATGAGCGGATGGATTCAAAAAAAGCCGTGATGCTTGGGATGATAATCGGTTCTAGTGTTGGTGGCTATGTGCCATCACTTTTTGGTATTTCTATGTTTTCACCAATTGGATTGGTTGGGAATGTGGTGGGAGGGTTACTGGGAATATATATAGCCTACAGACTAACAATGTCTTAGTGAAATGATATATTAATATATGTACTTTGTATATTTATTGAGGTGTTCTGATGATTCGTTGTACTGTGGAAAAACCACAGATCTCAAGAAAAGGCTTCACGAACACAATTTCACAAAAAAGGCTGCAAAATATACAAGAAGCCGTCGACCCGTAAAACTTGTTTACAATGAAAAATTCAAATCACTTACACGAGCTCTGAAGCGTGAATGGGCTATCAAAATGCTCACAAAAGAAGAAAAGGAAAAACTAATAAATAAATAACTAGTTGCTTGACAAAGGAAATATTTGGGTATATATTTAGACAATATTCTAAATATCTAATTATAAATATGGATAATATATTTCAAGCACTAGCTGACAAAAACAGAAGGAAGATCCTAGAGATCCTAAAAAGAGAAGACATGACTGCAGGTGAAATAGGAAAGAATTTCGATTTTACTTCAGCGACACTCTCTCATCATTTGGATATTCTAAAAAGAGCAAATCTAGTTGTGACAGAGCGAAATGGTCAGTTTATCAAATATTCACTAAACACTTCAGTCTTTGAGGAAGTAACAAAAATGGTTATAAATTTCTTTCAAAAATAATGAAATATTTCACACTAATCCTAATACTAGTCACTGTCGTCGTCACGTTTTACATTTATCCTTCATTGCCTGCAAAAATGCCAACACATTGGAATTTTCAGGGCAATATAGATGCTTATTCGCCAAAATTATTTGCAGCTTGGCTCATGCCGGCCATTGCTATTGCAATGCTAATCATGTTTGAACTTGTGCCAAAATTCGATCCCAAAAAAGAAAAATACAAACTATTCGAAAAAGAGTGGATGATCATGGCAAATGGCATAATCATATTTATGATCTATATGCATACAATTATGATGTACGCGTCAATGCACATTGAGACAAACATCATGAAGCCAATGTTTGTAGGTATGGGCATATTATTTATTCTCATAGGAAATTATTTATCAAAAATTCGTCATAATTACTTTATTGGCATTCGAACGCCTTGGGCACTTGAATCAGAAGAAAACTGGAACAAGACTCATAGGTTTGCCAGCTGGACATTTGTGTTGGCGGGAATAATCGTTTTCCTCGAAGCATTTTTCCTGTGGTATGCGTCTGCCATGATATTTGGAAGTATTATGATTGCTGCGATTTTGCCTATTATTTATTCCTACTTGGTTTATATCAAAAAACCAATATATATAAGATATGTCATTTTGGGATTGTTTGCATTAATCCTGGCTTTTGTTTTATTAAGATTTTCAACACCAGAAGACACATGGATTTGTGATAATGGGAAATGGGTGCCACATGGTCACCCGACAGTCGCACCACCTAGCACAATTTGTAAATAAAAATGAAAACAATAAATAGAGAGATAGTGTCAGCAATAATAATAAGCTCCGATAGAAAAATCTTGATGGGTCAAAAAGACCCTAAGAAGGGCGGAGTGTATGCAGATTGCTGGCATATACCGGGCGGAGGAGTCGATGAGGGCGAAGACAAAATCACTGCTTTGAAAAGAGAACTGAAGGAAGAAGTGGGTATTGATGTATCTACTTATCAAACTGATCTTATTGATACTGAAGGGTTTGGAGAAAGCGTCAAAAATATTAATGGCGAAGATTTCTTGTGCAAAATGAAATTCAATGTGTACAAAATCAAAATTCCAAAATCATCACATGAAATAAACATTTATACATCAGATGATTTGATAGTTTTGAAATGGATAGAAATCGAAAAACTTTCGGGTTACAAAATAACCCCTCCTTCTTCAGCTTTATTTCAGCGAGTTCATATATAAGATAAATTGCATTTGTATAAAGACACTTGTACATATGTAATATTTTTTTTACAATTTGCAATCTTATAAATTCGCTAAATTTTTTATGAATTCCAAACTTGTAATCGGGATTGTGGCGGTAGTTGTAGTGGTGGGTGCAATCGTGATGTTTTATAAATCTTCAAATATGAGTTCATCTCCTGCAGTGCAGCAGCCAAGAGAAACCATGGAGAAAGGTGAGAATGAAATGTCAGAGACAGCAGAAACCGAAGCATCAGAATCAGCAGGTTCGATGAATAACGCAGTTACCAACACTCCACAAACTACTACAACAGGAAAATCTTATACCCTTGCCGACATATCAAATCATAGCAAGGCTGAGGATTGTTATATGGCAATTGAAGGCAAAGTCTATGACATGACCCCATACATCCAGAAGCAACTCCATCCAGGTGGTGCAGCCATACTATTTGGATGTGGCAAAGACTCAACTGCAATATTCAACTTGAGACCCAAAGACAATAGGCCTCATTCTCAAAAAGCAAGAAATCAACTTGAGAATTATTATATTGGTGAGCTAGCCAAATAATGCAGCCGAAAAAGAATTACTTAACATACGAAAACTTCCTATACTCAGGATCAGTCCTGCTTGGGGTTTTGTATGTATACTTAGCGCGGGATGCCCAAAATGGATTTTTGGCATCCCGCGTGTTTGGTAACCTTGCAGTATTTTTCTTGTATATCTCACTACTAGCTTCTGCGCTAAATGCCCATTTCAAATCTTTTCCTGGGCGCATGTTTCTCATCAAATATCGTAAAGCTCATGGTTTGACTGCCTTTTTTCTAGCTGCAACCCACGGGTACTTCGGACTTTTTAGTGTTGTGGGAGGGGTTTCAGAGCTTTTGAAATCTGATGCTCAGTTTTTATTTCCAATCATTGCTGGAATGCTGGCATTTGACATTCTTTTGATTCTTGCAATTACTTCACTTCGAGTACTTGTTAGAAAATTGGGCATATGGTGGAAAAGAGTGCATAGATTCGTTTATTTGTCTTCTCTGTTAATATTGGCGCATGTTGTATTGGTTCGAATATATTATTATTCCTTGGGGGACCTTATTTCTATAGTTGAACTTGTATTATTTGCGATCCTCATAGTCCTTCAACTTCTTCGTTATTATAAATACCTCAATCGCAAAAAACCAAAAATAACAAGTCCAAAGATCCCACAACCAAATACTGTACAAACTCAAATGACTCAGCCAAATCCTCAATAAAGTTCAGTATTTTGACACCAGAGTATAATGTGATGTTTATGAATAAATACAGTTTTTATAGACTCGGTTATCAACTAATAGCAAAACCTCTCTTTTTCCTAGTCAAACCTGAGATAATTCATGATTTTTTCTTGGAATTTGGACATCTACTTGGCAAGTGTATTTGTGCCAAAAAGTTTTTTGCATTTTTGTTTTCTTATGAAAACAAAAAACTAGAACAGAATGTTTTGGGTATTCATTTCAGAAATCCTGTGGGCTTGTCAGAAGGTTATGATAAAGATGCGAAGTTGCTAAGTATTCTGCCATCAATTGGTTTTGGATTCACACAAGTTGGAACTGTCACAATAAATCCATATGAGGGCAATCCAAAGCCATGGCTTGTGAGACTCAAAAAATCAAAAGCAATTCTTGTGAATTATGGTCTCAAAAATATTGGTATAGAAAAAATTGCGAAGAGACTCAAGTCTTATGGAAAAATCAAAATCCCTTATAGCATTTCAATTGGCAAAACAAATAGCTGCGACACAATCAATTTGGACGATGGTATAGCAGATTACAAAAAATGTTTTGATTTTGCCATAAAAAGCAATTTGGCTGATTTTTACACCATCAATATCTCATGTCCTAATACGTTTGGTGGCGAGCCTTTCACAACCCCTGAAAAGTTGAGTAGATTGCTCGCTGTCCTTATGACAATGCAAAGCAAGAAACCTGTATTTCTAAAGATGCCTATCAATTTGCCATGGGAGCAATTCCAAACTCTTCTTGATGAAGCTGTAAGACAAAAAGTATCTGGAGTGATCATTGGCAATCTCAACAAAGATCACCATGACAAAAGCTTGGTCGAAATACTTCCTGAAAATGCAAAAGGTGGTATAAGCGGGCTCCCAACAAAAGATCTATCAAACACTCTCATCTCAGAAACATACAAATATTATGGAGACAAACTCAAAATCATAGGAGTTGGCGGAATCTTCACAGCTCATGACGCATATGACAAGATCAAACGTGGTGCAACTTTGCTTCAGATTATTACAGGTCTCATCTACCAAGGTCCTCAAACAGTGGGTGAAATAAATGAGGGATTGGTTCAATTACTAGAAAAAGATGGTTACAATAATATTGGTGAGGCGGTAGGTGCCTATTACAAATAACTTAACAAATTATGAAATTCGACAAAATCGTAGTTTCTTTGACTGCTTTATCACTTGTGGCAATTATAGTGGCGGGACTTGTTGTTCTATTCGTCCAAGAAAGAGATGAAGCAAAACGGGCCGCCGAAATAAAACCAACAAATGCGCCTACTCCAACTCCAGACAAAACATTATTGCACGTAGAAAATGAAGCCTCAAAATACTGTGTTGAGCAGGGCGGGACTCTTAAGGTAGAGAAAAACAGACAGGGCAAGGAGTACGGTGTATGTGTGTTTCCTCCAAAAGATAATGTGGAGGGAATGTGTGAGGAGTGGGCGCTTTTTAACAAGAAATGTCCCAAGGGTGGATACAGGATCAAAAGCCAGGTAAGTGATGTTGTCAGATTTTGTATCATCTCAGGTGGGGAATTTCAGGATGGGGGGATAGATGACCAGGGCAATCAGAAGGGAAAATGTTATTTTTATCCAAAGACTCAATGCGATATGAATGACTTTTTCAGTGGAACATGCAAACCCCCGGAAATAAATAAGTAGTGAATGGAAATGTCATTGCCCACCTTCGGCGGGTAAACTTATGTTTGGAAAGGTAATCTTAACATGCTAGATTGTCATGGGTTCGGCAGGCTCCGCCCGTAGGCTACTACGCCCGGAGGGCTCACCTTGACACAACCATTTTTTGTCATACTGAGCTTGCCGAAGTATGACCAGCATCCACAAATTGATTTATAGGCTTTTCAACTTTTCTAGTTTGGGTGCGATTATGAACCTACAGTACGGAGCATCCTTATGATTGTCGTAGTAATTTTGGTGATAATCTTCTGCTTTGTAAAATGTTTCTAATTTGCGTACTTCTGTGACAATATTCTTGTTAAATATTTTTGATCTATCAAGATATTTGATATAGTCATCGATCAAATCTTTTTGTTTCTCTGTGGTCCAAAAAATAGCTGACCTATACTGACTCCCTGTATCATTGCCTTGTTTGTCCATGCTGGTTGGATCATGGGTTTTGAAAAATGCCTTTAGCAAGTCTTGAAGTTCCGTAACACGAGGATCATAATCTACTTTTGCAACCTCAATATGACCTGTTGTGCCTGTGCAAACCTCTTCATAAGTAGGATTTGGGATTGTGCCTCCGGTATAGCCAGGTGTCACGTTTTGTACTCCTTTCACGTTTTGAAAAACTGCTTCAGTACACCAAAAACACCCAGCTCCAAAGACTATAGTTCCTGTTTCGCAATTCATTTGGATGGAATAAATTTCATACTAATTGAATTAACACAATGTCTGGTATTTTTTCTCGTGAATCCTTCACCCAAAAAAACGTGACCTAGGTGTGCTTCGCAATTCGCACAAATTATCTCAGTCCTCATGCCATCAGGATCAGGAACTCTTTTGACAGCACCTGGGATCTCATCATCGAAGCTTGGCCAACCACATCTAGCATCGAACTTATCTTCAGATTTATAAAGCGGAGCTTCACAACGTCTGCATATGTATGTTCCTTTAGCGAAATTATTTTCATACTCACCAGTAAAAGGCGTCTCAGTGCCTTTCTTGATAATTACTCTCTCTTCCTCTGGTGTTAGTGGGTTTAGTTTCATAGAAAAAGTGTACCCTAAATATAGTGATTTGAAACATGATAAATAGTAAGAAATATATATATGTATTGCAGAATCTATCTAGTTTGTTACCATGTTCATACCTATGACACGTACCCTAATCATCGATATTGAAACAATTGGAGAAAATTGGGATGAAATGGATCATCTTACCCAAGAAAATCTTTGTGCTTGGATCAAAAATGAATCAAAAACTCCAGAGGAGCTTGAAAATAATATAAAGGTTCTGAAGGAAGGATTGGGTTTTTCACCACTAACAGGGGAGATAGTCGCAATTGGTGTACATGATTATGAAAGATCCAAAAGCGCTGTTTACTATCAGACAGTTCACAGTGAAGAGAAAAAGAGTGAAGAAGGTGGGGTTTTGTATGAGCCAGTGACTGAGGCTGTGATGCTCAACAAATTTTGGGAATTAGCAGACAAATACGATACGTTTGTGACATTCAATGGTTATCAATTTGATGTGCCGTATCTTATCGTCAGATCGGCTATTCATGGGATAAGACCCACTGCAAATCTCATGGTAAATAGGTATCTTAGCTATCAGCGAAATGGAAAAATTCATCTGGATTTGCAAGATCAATTGTCATTTTATGGAGCAATGCGCAAAAAGGGTAGTCTTCACATGTGGACAAGAGCTTTTGGTATCAAGAGCCCCAAGAGCGAAGAGGTGAATGGTCACGCTGTGGCAGATCTTTACAAAGCCGGAAGATGTCTTGATATTGCTAGGTACAATGCAGCAGATATCATAGCGACAGCAGAGCTTTATACCAAGTGGGTGCATTTTATGAAATTTTAATTTCACATATATGAAATTCATTTTATCCATACTTCTAAACGGCTTGGCTGTGTATTTTTCGGCAACAGTGCTAAACGTGCTTTTTCCAAGCTATACACCAGTCATTGTAAAAAGCTATCCTGTGGCGATATTTGTAAGTATTGCAATTGGTTTTGTAAATGGAGTGATTGCACCAGTCTTGAAGCTTGTGACTCTGCCAATAAATATCATTACTCTTGGGCTTTTTAGCATTATTCTTAATGGTTTGTGCTTGCTTATAGTACCAATGATTGTGGGAGTCTTTGTTCCAGGAGGATTTGTAGTAAATGGACTTTTGTGGGCAATAGTTTATAGTGCATTGCTTTCATTTGTTCAATCAACACTGGCGGTGCTGGTAAAATAAACCAAATAAACAAGTATCAATGACAAGATTCAAGTAATTGACAATTAAATCAATTAGCAATTGAATCAATTTGAAAATTGTTGTTGATATTACTTGATTACTGTTATTGAAAATTGTTATTTATTTTTATGTCTCTTTTGTCAATCGTATTTCTACTTGTCGGAGTGATTGTAGGTTTTGTTGTGGCGCAGGTTTTTATGAAAAATAAAAATAGCGAAGATCTTAAGAAATCACTTGAGGAGTCTCTCGCTAGTGCGCTTCCTAAAATCACTCAAAGCGCCGGAGAGCAAACAGCTCTTCTTGCCAAAGAGAAGCTTGAGTCAGCATCTGTTAATCTCAAGCAAGATTTCCAAAACAAACAAATGATAATCCAAGACACCATCAAAAGATTGCATGACGAGCTAAAAACTGCCAATGAAAAACTAGAAAGAGCAGAGCGAGAGAGGATTGGGTCATTTGAAAATCTCAAAGTCCAAATAAGCAATCAGACCAAACAAACCCAAGATCTCATAAACACTACAACGAAGCTCCAATCTGTATTATCCAACAACCAAACAAGAGGGCAATTCGGAGAGCAAGTTGCCGAAAATCTACTCAAGATGAGTGGATTTGTGAAAGGTGTTGATTACCTAGTACAAGAAACTCAAGGTGAGGGCAGCAGACCAGACTTTACAGTACTTCTCCCAAATGGAACCAAGATCAATATTGATTCGAAATTCCCGTATCAGAATTTACTGAAGATTCTTGACTCAAAAACTGAGCAGGAAAAAGCGCAGTATCGAAAGGCATTTGAACAAGATATTAAAACCAAAATACGACAGGTCACAACTCGTGACTATATCAATCAAGAGGAAAACACAGTGGACTTTGTAATTTTATTTGTGCCAAACGAAATGATCTTCTCATACATCTATGACAAGATGAATGAGATATGGATAGAAGGTCTTGAGAAGAAAGTTGTGTTTGCAGGACCATTCAGCTTCACTGCAATACTTCGCATGGTAAGACAAGCTCATGACTATTTCTCAGTCCAAAAAAATCTGCAGACTATCATCAAATACATTCAGACTTTCAGAGAGGAGTTTGGTAAATACAACGAAGAGTTTGACAAGCTTGGTGACCGAATTGAGAGCACCAACAAACAGTATCAGTCAGTTGCCCAAACCCGCACGCTCAAACTTTCCCGTATTGTTGACAAGATTGAGCTTGAAAGTGGAGCTGACAATGGAGCTGATAATGTAAACAAAATGCTAAACCCAAATCCAAAAGAATCAACTAACAGAATGCTGTAAAATAAATAAAGATGAAGCATCAAATCAAAAACGTTTTCAAGAGTTCAGAAAACTTTATTACTGGATTTTTCGAAAGACTTCCCGAGCTAATTATTCTTATTGCTATCCCTGTGGCGCTTGCAGGATATATATTTTTGCGTCCACAAATATCATCACCATCTAGGGCACCTCAGATTATCACTCCTGTCAAGCAACCTGATGCCGCAGAAAACGTAAAAGATGTGCTAAAAACGATAATTGGAGATGCACAAAACAATATTTTTGAAAGTACCACAGCTGCTGTTTTGGGAGATAAATCTGCAACAAATAGCGCGGTTACAAAATACGATATCCCAAAACTTGACCTAACTGGTCCTTGGGTCTGTGAGAGTAACGACAAAGATGGCAATCCCAAGAGGCTCTACATCCAAAATAATATGGTGAAAACCACTTTCCAAAAGAAGGTAGGGACAGAGCACATTCTTTTGAAAGACAACTGTTTATATAACTGGATAGGAAGCGGATCTGGCAAAAAGATATGTGAGGGTGTCGCTGAAATGGTCTCGATAGCTGACTTTTTTACAAAATCAGGTATGGCTGACATTGCAGATGTGATAAAACAAATGAATAGTCAGTCAAGCGATGAGATGAGTGAGCTCTTATCGACTTGTAAAAAAACTACTAACATCGGTACATATATCTTCAATTTACCTCAAGGGATAAACTGGGTGGAGGACAACAAGCTCCTGGAAAACTGGCAGAAGTGAGAGGCTAATATATTCCAAGTTCCAAATTCCGAATTCCAAGTAGTAAAAAGTGATGATTTTGCTCAAATATTTTTCCTTTTTAAGTTTTTATATTTATAGGCTTGTAATTTTTAGGGTATAAAAAAACCCGGCTATGACTTATCCCACTTCGCAAATTTCAAATGCTTCGACGGGATTGCGTCTCTTGCTGTATGTTGTAGAATTTTGAGGTTGTTTGCAGAAAAATACCCATAAAAAAACCCGGCTATGACTTACTTTCCCCCATCGCCGCTTTGGCGGGAGTATCATCAGCGCTAATGCGTTTCAAGACCTTGTTCGAGATGGAAAAGGTTGGTTCCGCATCGCTTGGATAACCAGGAGCTTGTATTCTAACACATTTCTCGCTACACTTCAAGGGAAATTAAAGTGTGAATAATAAATTCTATTTATGGAGAATATAAACAACATTGCTAATTCACTAAGTAATGATCTTCAGGAGCTGGAAGAGAGAAAAGTGCAGCAAAAAAATTCAGCTGGATCGGAAGCGTCAGAAATTGATAGCGTGACAATTGCAAATAAGATCAATAGTCGTGTAGACACCCTAATAGCAAATTTCGGGGACCTTAAAGATCCTGAGGTAAGAAGTGCAACAAAAGCTGCAATTAAGGGAGCATCAATTGAAGAATTGTCAAACTGGTTAAGAGTGGTGGAGGGGCTAAGTGAGTTTTATATAGAAAAAGGTGATCATATGTACTCATTAGAACTAAGAAATATTAGACACCTTATTAAATCTGTAATGGTCTTACAGATGGACCCCGACAAGCTCCATACTTGGAATTATTCCCAAGAGCTCTCAGCATTAACTGAGAAAGATAAAACAGAGCTTCTTCATCATTTGGTTGAAACCAAATACAGTGATGTTCTATTACCCTATGTAATAGTATTTTCATTTAAAGATCCCATGAACCTAAGTAGATATAGATCTTTAGCGCTTGGTGAAGATGTGAAGGAGTACCTAATAACTATATATGATAAATTTAGTGGAGAAGATGCTTTTCATCAGCAAGCAGTTGAGTTGAAAAGTTTTCTTGAGGTGCAAGGTGTAATATTTAAAGTCGAGAAAACTAATGCCCAAAGATCTTAAACCCAAATCCAAAGCACTTTCGGCATTCAACGTGTTGCCTACTGGGTACTTTGCCGAAATAGAGCAGGATGAAGCCACAATTCTCATGCTTCGAGCCCATCCCATCACTCAAATTCCCTGGATTTTCAATGCAATAGTTGGATTTATCGCACTAATTATTTTTAATCTGTTTGTAAGCCCATACACCACTTTTCGAATACTTTTGCGCGTAGACCTTCTCGGCTTTTTGTTCTTATTTGCTTATGTTTGGTACAACTTCCTACTGTGGTATTACACTGTGGGCTTTGTCACAAACAGAAGATTTATTGATGTGGATTATTATGGAATTGTCAAGCGAGTGGTTTCACAAGCGCCACTCATAAAGCTCTCAGATGTGACAGCTAAGGTGGCTGGGTTTTTTGGGCAGATTTACAATTATGGCAATGTTTACGTCAACACCGAAGGGACGGCGCAAAATATCGAATACCTTGATATACCTTCACCTGATGAAGTAGTTGCAATTATTAATGATTTGGCGACTGAAGCCGCCGAAAATGATAATTAATATGGATGGCACATTCATTGGCAGCATCACAGACTTACCCTTTTTTGACATAATGTTTTATGGGTTTGGTGTAGTATTGTCTTTTCTATTTGTCATGTATTCTCTTGTAATTGTTGGTCAAACGACAGCATTGAGGAAGGCAGTTGTGACTGATAAAGGTCGAATTGTACAGATCGTCAGCATCATTCAGCTTGTTGTTGCAATTGCAGTCTTCATAGCATCCTTGATATATTGATAGTAGAAAAAATACTGTCAGTTTGAAAATTTTCCAATGTCAGTTGTAACATTTGTAACACCATACGAAGGCCCCAAAAAAATATTCTTCATAGAGAATGAGTTTGAATATCCTCTAATTGGCATATTGTCTACTCTTGGAGATAATGTTTCAGAAGACAAATGCGAGCTCGCGCTTCACAATATCGAAAAAGCTATAAAAGATAGTGATGATGTGCATGATGTGTTTGCTTTCCGAGATGTCATTTTCAAAAATGTGAAAGGATTGGATGGGGCATTTGTGTATGTCAAGAACTCATTTGTGTATTGCGTGACTATAGGCACAGGTATGGTGTTTTTGAGAAGGAATGGAATGGTGAAGCAAATTGTGGATTCTGGGTCGTTGGCAAAAGGATCTGTGAAGGTGGGTGATGAGTTTGTGGTAACAAGTAGTGAATATTTGGATTTTGTTGGTGGTCTTGATGGCTTCAAATATTACTTTGGTAGATACAAAGCATCTGAAGTCTCTGAAATGATGGGCACTTATGATGATCAATCAAGTCCATCTGGATTTGCGGCTCTTCATATTGGTCAGATAGAAGAGGATGAAGATATCTTAAAAGCTAGTGTCGCTGACGAGGTAAGAGAAAAAGAAGAGAATCAACATGCGCAGATACAAGTTGATGAAGAAGTAAAAGTGACAGATGAGGAAGATGGTGAGCTTATAGATGACAAAGTTACAGTTGATACAGATTTTTCTTCAGATGACGACAGTGCGCCAACGGACGCTAAAACCAAAAAGGCATTTGCTGTCAAATTACCCGATACTAAAGATTTATTCAGTCGCCAAAATATTCACAAAATCAAAAATTTACCCAAAGTTGTTGGAACGGGTATCGCAAAACTGAAAGAATTGGGTGTCAAAAAAATTGCAATTAGTTTGGTAATAATTGTTGGACTGATATTGATGGTACGAATGATTCCTTTTGGAATGCTCTTTAGGAATCGCGACGCTGACTATGCAAAACTTGAAATGAAAGTGGAAGAATATCTCAAAGAAGCAGACACTCAATCATTTGAGGATATGCAGGAAGTGCCTGTCACGCTAGAAAAAGCCCGGAGTGAAATAGAAGTATTGCCTGATGTTGACAAAAAGTATTTTGCTTTGAAAATAAAAGAGCTTGAGAAAAAGATTGATGATAAGGAGCTTGAGCTTTTGAAGATTACAAAGTCTGATCCAAAAGAATATTATTCACTCGACCTACTTGGCAAAAATGTATCTATATCAGATGTTGATATAGATGAAAACAGTGTTTATTTGCTTGATAACTCATCTGGAGCTGTATATATCATACCAACTGATAAAATATCTCAAAAAATCATAAAATCTGACAAGCTTCGTGGAGCCATAGCAATAGCTTCTTATGAAGGTCGCACATATGTTCTTACCAAAACAGATGGTGTATATTTGATCGAAGAAAATAAATCTACACAAGTTCTTAAGGCTGACAAAATATGGGATCAGATAGTAGATATGAAAGTTTATGCGAGCAATATTTATTTGCTTGATGCAGGAAGTGGGAATATTTACAAGTACCCTGGCATAAGTGAAAAGTCTTTTGGCGACAAAGTAGATTATCTTGTGGAGGAGTCCAAAGGCACACTAACAGATGCAAAGTCCATGTTTATATCTGGTCCAGTCTATGTGATTGGCAAATCAAAAGTGGCAAAGTTTGTGACTGGTAGGAGAGATGAGATAGTTTTGAGATTGCCATATACAGACTCGGAGATTTCATCTTTTACTACTCTTCCTGAGAATAAAGGATTCTATATCTATGACAAAGAATATTCAGCTATTTATGCTTTTGGTGAGGATGGGATATTTAGCCAGCAATTCAAAAACGATAAATTTGCAAAAGGTGTTGCTATAGTCTCAAACGAAAATGGAATCTTCATGATTACAAACACTTCAATCTATGCTTTGGGGAAGGAATAAATAAATAAAGGCAAAAGGCTTAAGGCTTGAAGGAGGGAAATGGGGTAGGTGTTACAATTTGCAAGAATCAAGTAGCAAGCTTCGAGTAATAAACAATTTTCAATACACAATAAATACAATTATTCATTCTAGGAAAGTAGTTGATTCTAAAGTATTTCAAAAATGTTTACTTCACTTGTTGCAAGTTTCAAATTACAAGTTGTTCTATTTACACTTTCCAGCGCCGTCATCAAGCTGAGAGCAGCATTCCGCTACATTTGTGTAAGTAGAGCCTGCGCCTTTACAGTTGATGGAAGGTATTTTAATTGTAATCTGACCATTTTCAATTCTAAATATACCAAGAATCTGAGATGACACAAACACCCAGCCAACAAGAACAACTAGTGCGATAAGCATGCCAATAAGTGATTGTGTGATTTTTTGCCTAGCATCTGCAACCTTTTTCTCTTCGCCGCCTGAATTAACCCATTCAAAAGCACCCATTAGTAAGTAGTACAAAGCCAGTATTCCGATCAAAAAGAAAAAAAGCCTTATTCCCCAGCCCAAGATGACAGAGAGTGTTAGGTGGGCCATAGGTCCTTGAGGCTCGACAGTTCCAATTATTTGGCTTAGATCACTATCAGCTAGTAGCATATATTAAAAATTAAAATCCTAATTTGTTGGTGCCCGTAATGTCTAGTATAGTCTTTACTATTGTGTAAGCTAAGATAATGATAATCAATCCAATAATTGAATAAAGAATTCTATTCCTCGCTGCTTCAAGCTTTTTCGCATCTCCTCCAGCACTAAGATATTGATATGATCCATAAAACATGAAGAAGCCACTAAGTAAGCCAGCAACTACTGCGACGAGTGCTGTTCCAAGATTAACAAAGCTCCCAATTGTTGGGAAGTTACAAAAAGGTGCAAAATTTCTTAGCTGGTATCTTGGGTCTTCTTTGCAGGCTGCGCTATCGTTTGGAGGGTTACCACCCCTGAGACATTCACAATATGATTTATAAGAACCACCGGTGGCTTCAAAACATTCTTTTGTGGCAAGTGCAGGATTGCGATTAGGATTAATGTCGCAATTATACTCAGCGTGAGGAGTGTTTGGTGGGTAGAAAAGTACTAGTGAAAGTAGAGATATAATAATTAAACCTTTTTTGAACATAAAACAATTGTAATCAAACTAATTGTATTCATCAAGCTCAACACTTTCTGCGGGAAATATGCGATAATAATTAAGATTAATTACCAATTTTCAATAATAATTATCATTAGTGAATTAGTAAAACATGGGACTCATATCACCTTGTAGTAATAGTCATATAGATTTACAGGTTCGAACAAGAAATTTTTCAAAAGAAATTATTCTATTAACAAAAACAATCAAGTACACAATTTATAGCGAAAATATTATTCGACAACTTTTAAGATCATCAACCTCAATTGGAGCCAATTATTGTGAGGCTAAAGAAACAATAACTAACAAAGACTTCGTTCATAAGATAAGTCTGTGTTTGAAAGAGGCTAAAGAAACCGAGTATTGGCTAGATTTGCTGAATATTGTAGACAATAATCAGAAAATAAACTCCTTTTTGAAGCCGGAAGTAGACCAATTTATAAAAATGTTTGCGACAATGATAAAAAACAAGCATGTCAAAATGAGCTCTATGTTAAACGCAAATAATTGAAAGTTGTAATTGATCATTGATTATTAAATTTATGTTTTCCCCACAATTTCAAATCTCAAACAACATTTTACTTAGAATTGCAAGAATTGAGGCGGCTGTAGAAGTGATCAAACACGCTCCGGTTGTGCCCCTTTGGGAGAAGGAATTCAGGCAAGATGCGATAGTAAGACAAGTTCATCATGGTACACACCTTGAGGGTAATCAATTGGGACTACAAGACGCAAAAGATGTTCTTATGGGAAAGGATGTGATTGGACGAGCACGTGACGTACAAGAAGTCATAAACTACCGGAAAGTGCTAGAAATTACAGAAGAAGAATTCAAAAAAGGTGTGGAAAATATCACTGAGAATCTCATTCTCAGGCTTCACAAAAGTTTGGTTGATAAAATACTTCCTGAAGAGTCGTCAGGAGTGTATCGCACCAAGCAAGTCATTATCAGAAACTCCCAAAATGGTGATGTGACCTTCAGGCCCCCAGAAGCGGTTCAAGTGCCATATCTCATGAGTATGCTTGTGGAGTGGATGAAAGTTATGACCAAAGACAAGCTTCACCCAGTCCTAAAGGCTGGTCTTGTGCATCATGAACTGGCCCGGATTCATCCTTTTATTGATGGTAATGGAAGACTTGCAAGAATTGTCTCAATGTTAGTGCTCGTGCTTGGTGGCTATGATATGAGAAGATTTTTCTCATTAGAGGAGTTTTACGACAAAGATGCCGAAAGTTATTACAAAGCTCTGCAAGCTGCATCCGCTGGCAATCTCACTGCTTGGCTTGAATATTTCACATTTGGAGCCGCTGTAGAATACGATCGTGTGAAAGAAAAAGTATTAAAGCTTTCTCAAGACGTGAAACTAAAATCCAAAATGGGGGGAAGACAAGTCTTCCTGACTGAAAGGCAAATCAAACTCGTTGAGTATATTACTGATGTTGGGTATGTTCAAAACAAAATGTTTTCTATGCTTTTCCCAGATGTGTCTGATGACACAGTCCTCCGGGATGTGAATGAGCTTATTGAAAAAGGCCTTATCAGGAAAGTTGGTAGCACGAAAGGCGCGAGATACGAGCTCAATTAGGAATATAATTATTTAGGTTGTAGGTTGTAGGTTGTAGGTTGTAGGGTTGACCGATCAAATTGATTTTTGTTATTTGATTTTTTATCCATGCTATTCAAAGATTTTGCTAAATATTTAGATGCAATCGAATCGGTATCATCACGTCTTGCAATAACCGAAAAACTGGCAGCGCTTTTTACATTGCTCGCACCTGATGAGATTGCTGTAATTCCATATCTGCTTCAGGGAAGAGTAGCGCCGGCTTTCACGGGGATTGAGTTTGGTGTTGCTGAAAAAAGCGTTGTGAAAGCTGCTGCGTCAGCACTCCAAATGGACCCAAGGGACGTCCAAAAATACGTTTTAAAAACAGGAGATCTTGGACTCGCCATAGAATCTTTGAGATCTGAATTCTCATCACTTGAGGAAAAAGATTTAACAATCCTTGAGTGCTTTGCTGAGTTTGAAAATATAACAAAAAAATCAGGTGCAGGAAGCCAAGAGGCAAAATCACAAATCTTATCCACTCTGATATCTCAAGCTGATCCAATGTCATGTAGATATTTGGCAAGAATCCCACTTGGCGCGATGAGACTTGGCGCTTCTGATATCACGCTTCTTGACGCATTGTCGTGGATGATCTCAGGAGGAAAGTCTCTTCGAAAAGAAATAGAGAAAGCCTATCAAGTGAGACCAGATCTTGGTTTTGTTGCCAAACAAGTAAAACTTTATGGAGTTGATAAGATTGCCGAAATAAAGCCAGTTGTGGGGACACCGATTCTCATGATGAGGGCAGAGAGATTATCGTCAGGAGCAGAGATCATTGAAAACTTGGGATCTTGTTATGTTGAACCAAAATATGATGGATTCAGGCTGCAAATACATGTTAAAAACAAATTCCAAATTCCAAATTCCAAATTCCAAGCAAAAGAGGTGAATATTTTTACACGGGGGATGGAGAATGCGACTCACATGTATCCAGATATTGTGGAAGCTGTGAAAAAAGAAATTAATGCTGAAAACTTTATCATAGAAGGAGAGGCTCTTGGATTTGATGAAAAAACCGGCAACTTCTTGCCATTTCAGGAGACCATCCAACGAAAGCGTAAACACGATGTGGAGGAAACTGCCAAAAGGATTCCACTTCGTCTTATGACTTTCGATGTGCTCTATATAGATAATGAAAGTGTCATAGACAAACCATTGAGTGATAGGAAAGAAATTTTGGAAAAAATGATCAGCAAAGAGGCTAATTGCATCCATTTGTCTCCGCTAAAACTAATTCACAAACCAGAAGAGATAGAGAAATTGTTTGACGAATATGTGACAGAGGGGCTAGAAGGAATAATGGCAAAAAAGATTGATAGTGTCTATAAGCCGGGCGCTCGCGAATACTCCTGGGTCAAACTCAAAAGAAGTTACTCAAGCAAAGTCCAAGACACGATTGACTGTGTGGTATTGGGATACGATTTGGGCAAAGGGAAGCGAGCTGATTTTGGCATAGGAGCAGCCCTTCTTGGTGTGTATGATAGCGAGAACGATAAATATCTTACTGTTAGTAAAATGGGTACTGGACTTACTGACGACGAATGGAGAACTTTACGTCAGAAAATCAATGAACAAAGACTTAAAGCAAAGCCTGAATATTATGATGTGAAAAAAGAAATGGAGTGTGATGTATGGGTAGGTCCTAGCGTAGTGCTTGAGATAAGATCTGATGAACTCACCACCTCCAAGCTCCACACATCTGGATATGGTCTAAGATTCCCTAGGCTTGAGAGATTTCGTGATGATAAAAAGCCAGAAGACGCAACTAGTCTTTCTGAGATTGTAAAAATGGCAAATACATAGTTGTAAGGTGTAAGTTGCAAGGTCCTTCGGCAGGCTCCACCCTTCGCTAAAGCTATGAAGTGGCAATGCAGGATAAATTCCGGGTGTAGGGGATACAAGATGCTAATTAACAATTTCGAATGACGAATTACCTGCCTGCCGGCAGGCAGGCGAATTACGTTTAAAGTTCTAATTTCTAAAAAATTTTCTTTCTTGTTTTCTTATTTATTTTTTCAAGCGCTGCGTACAGTTTTTTTAAGTCAATTTGTTTTTCCTACGCACTACCTGCCTGTCGGCAGGCAGGCGAACTACTACCTACTAAATTATCTTATTACCAATCTTCCCCAAATATTTCCTGATCGAAGAATTTTTTCATCTTGCTATAGCTTGTATTTATCTTAGTTTTATTTTTTCTGGCAGCCATTTTGAATAGTCGTAACTGATACTCGCCAAATAGTGACTTGGGATTGTGGATGAGGCGTCTGTCTGAAGTGAACACTACCACATCTCGCTTGTACTTGATGCGTGAATAGTGGGCCACTGCTAGCGCAAGCTCTGTGTCTTCGTGAGTCATTCGATCATCTTCAAGTAAATGTTTTTTTGCTTTAGTCCATAGACTTTTTGTAAGTACGGTATTTGCACCAAGCCACACTTCTGTACCAAGTATTAGCTTGAGTAATATCATGAATGATTCATATGCTACATAATTTTTCTTTAAGACTGGTGTATCCAGAAATACTGGGCCTGTAAGTGCATCAATTCCACGCGCAAAATATTTTTTGATATTTTCAATCCATTTCTTGTCAGGGATAGTGTCTGCGTCAGTACGTGCTATCACTTCAAAAGATGCAGCATCGAATCCAGTTTTGCGTGCAAAACTCGTGCCGCTTCTTGGCTCACATATCACTCTTGCACCATAACTTTTTGCAATATCAGATGTTTTGTCTGTCGATGCATTGTCAACAACTATGATTTCATCTGGCTTAACTGTTTGTTTTTGCAATGATTCAAGAGTTTTGCCAATATAGCTTTCTTCGTTGTAAGCAGGAATGACTACTGACACTTTTATTTCATTTGGGTTGCGGATCAACCTGTTTTTACCCTTTTTCATGTCTTCAGGAACAGTCAGTTTCTTGGAGAATGTTTTTGTATCAAGTGGGAGATAAAAATTCTTGATATATGTTTTGTAAAAATACTCAAGTGGTGAATCTTGTTCAAATATATGAGAAATTAATTCTTTGGTTATGTCTATATATTGAGTAATTCCTTCTGACCCATGAGTCTTTTCGAATTTGAGTGGATTGGTCACCCCTTCAAGCAATACGACTTTGACTTTTTTGTTATGAAAAGCATAGTTTAGGAATAGCTCAAGCCTAAACCCCAGGCTTTTCATCTCAGAAAGAAGCGGTAAGAGATCTTTTTTGTAATATGCTCTCTCTCCAGAAAGAGCTCTGAAAAGTAATGATTCAGACCAATAATCGCGGACGCTTATTACTGCATCATAATTGCTTTTCAGTAGAGGATGAAGCAACTTTGAGATATGAGTAGATTGGAGACCAGACAGATCTGCATCAATCAAGACAACAATGTCGCCTCTCGAGCTCTCAACTCCACTTGCCACTGCATAGCCCTTGCCTTTATTACTACCTAATCGAATCAATTTGACGTTTGGGAAACTTGACTCGATGATTTTACTTGTATCGTCTGTTGAGCCATCATCCACAACAATTACTTCATCTATCTCTGTGCAGTTTGTGAGAAATGACAAAACTTGTGAAATCCTTGGAGCTTCATTGTAGGCAGGAACAATAGCCGTAACTGAAATTTTCTTGTCCATAAATCAAACGAAAAATGCTTTGAAATATCTTCGGAGGTAATCTGGCAGAGAATACCACTGATTTGTGAATCTTCTAGCAGATATTGAAACTTTCATTTTAGGATTGTACAAGATTTTACCTCCGGCTCTTGCAATGTGGATTGCGATATCCATGTCTTCATGCATCTCTGGATCGTGCTTTGCTAGCGAGGGGAGAACTTTGTTCCATATAGTTTTTTTGAATGCCATGTTGGATCCAAACATTAGTTCTGTTTTTTTGAAAAATCTCCAGGTATCAAAGAAAACCAGTGTTTGAAGTTTTGTGAAAAAAGGTTTTAGTGGTAGATCGTAATAATCAGCAGGTCCTGACATAGCGTCAATATCTTTATTTTCAAAACTTTTTTTTATTACTTCTATCCAGTGTCGGTATGCAATGGTGTCGGCATCACATCTCACGACGACATCTCCTGTTGCTTCTGACACTCCGCGATTGCGAGCGGGGATCATGCCTTGTTCTGTCTCTCTCACCAATTTGACAAATGGAAAGCTTTTGGCAACATCGACAGTCTTGTCGACTGAATTGTTGTCTACTACTATTACCTCATCTGGCAGGAGTGATTGTTTGGATATGGCTTCAAGGCATTTTCCCAACATTTTTTCTTCATTGTAAGCAGGTATCACGACTGATATTTTCATAGATTATTACTAGAATTATACTTTATTACCCACCCTTGAACCAACTCCCTAACAGTAGAGTTGTTGACTCTTCATTCATGCCAATTTGTCTAGTAATTTATCATCTTTGCTCTCTTAGCTTTGCTCTTTGTTCTGGTTTTTGACTTATCCACAAAAAATTTATGAAAATATAAAGAGCCTTGCAACAGTGTAAAGAACGTTATATAAACTATAGGTAATCCCATAGTAGAGAAGAAATATAATATAGGCTTGACACACGAAAAAAAGAGGTGTATTATGAAAAAGAATAAACCGCTCAATGGGGACGAGTAAGGTTTTTCAAGCCCTTATGCTTCTTTCATATA
>JAXLZQ010000003.1:0-106066 GCA_046350875.1 Patescibacteria group bacterium | reverse complement strand
ATTCGCTGCGACTTGAACTTGGGAAAAAAGATATTAAAGTAATTGGTCTTTATCCAGGCGGCATGCAAACAAAACTTTTTGAAAAATCTGGATCAAAAATTGACTTGGAAAAATTCATGGATCCAAATGACATAGCGAAAACAGTGATGTATATAGTAGAACAACCCGATTCAGTGTCAATTGATAGTGTAGTTATAAATAGAGGCCTTAGATAAAAAAACTAGAAAAATAGAAGATGAATTTATCTTAAAAACTTTATAAACCTTAAGAACCTTATTTACCTTACAACCTTATGAAAGTACCACTTAATTGGCTAAAAGATTACGTTGATATTGAGATTTCAACAGACGATTTGTTAAACAAACTAACAGCAATCGGTCACATGCAAGACAAGAAGCCAGAGACTATTGCCGGAGATACAGTACTAGATCTTGAAGTTCGACAAAATAGGTCTGATTGTCTTAGCATTATGGGAGTAGCACAAGAGGTAGCAGCGGTGGAGGGGAGAAAAATCAAAAAACCAATAAATAAAGAAATCGAAAAAATAATAAATAACACTCAATTGAAAATCGTTAATGAGGCGCCAGAGGCTTGTTATAGATTTTCCGCTTTTAAGCTCGTTGGCATAGACCCAAAAGTGACTACTCCCAAATGGATGAAGGATAGACTAGAGGCTTATGGTATGAAATCAATTTCACCAGTAGTGGATGTGACAAATTTTGTAATGATTGAGACAGGAGAGCCAATGCATGCATTTGACTCAAGATCGGTACCACAAGGGGTTATCAAAATCAGAATGGCAAAAAAGGGTGAAAAGCTCACAGTACTTGGCGAAAAAACAATAGATCTCACAACAGACGACTTGATTGTGGTCGATCATAATGACAATCCTATTTCGTTCTCGGGCCTAATTGGTGGGAATAATAGTGGCATAAAAGATGATTCAACAGAAATCATTCTTGAGGCTGCGACATACAACCAAGCTGTCATAAGAAGAAGTTCCATAAGACACAGTATCAGAACAGAAGCATCAACTAGACACGAAAAGTTCCTTCATACCGAACTTGTTATGCCTGCACTTGTCAGAGCAACCTCTCTAATACTTGAAATATGTGGAGGCAAAATCAATGCTTTTGACGAGTCATATGCAAAAAAAGAAAAAATGCTTGAACTCGAACTAAAACTTTCCGAAATAAAGAGACTAGGTGGCGTGGACATAAAAATAGTTGAAGCGACCAAAATATTTGAGAATTTAGGTTTCGAAATTATCAGAAAAAATGAGAGTGGTTTAGTTGTCAAAGTTCCAATACAAAGGACAGATATTTTGGAGTCTGCTGATCTTGTTGAAGAGGTGCTCCGTATATATGGATATGAGAACATCAAAAGCTCACTTCCCGAATTTGCTCCTCCCAAAAATATCACCTCTAAACACTTTGAGGCTGAAGAAAAGATAAAAGATCTACTACTATCAATAGGCTTTTCAGAAACACTGACAGAACCTCTCGTAGACAAGGATGATGTGAATCTCAATCTGGCTATTCCTCTCCAAAACGCCTTGAATGCTGATAAGTCCTACTTAAGAACAACCATGAAGCAAGGTCTACTTCATGCGCATGATTATCAAAAGAAACACCTTCAGGATAATCAAAAGATATTTGAGATAGGAAAAGTGTATTCAATAGCAAAAGATGAGGTAAACCCCTACAAAGAAACGAGAATGGTAGGAATCTTAGTGAGCGATGAGTCAAAAAATATAAATGAATTACAATCGTATCTTGCTGGAGTCATAATTAGAATCGGTCAATATGTGACAACAAAAAATGATTTAGCAATAACCTCAGTAAACGAGCACACAGTATTTGCAGAGATTGATATTGATGATTTGAAAGAAAATATTGGAGAAAAGCAATACTTTTTCGATAATATCCCACATTTTTCTTCCATTGACATATCAATTGAGATTACCAAAGATGCAAATGTAGACCAAATTGCAAAAGTCATGTCACAAGAAATAATGAATCTTTATGAACTGAAATTTGAAGTAAATACTGAACTAGCACCAGAAGGATTTCAGTATGTACTTTTCAAAATAACCATGTATGATATAGAAGATAGTAAAGAAGTTATTTTAAGCAAACTCACAAGCCTACTAACTCAAAAATACCAGGCAACTATCAGATAAATGTCTGCTAAATAGTAAGACAGCAGTATTTTTCATTATGTGTTGTAAATAAGCGTGAGTTCGTGTAAAATATAGTTCTCGCACGTTGAAAAAAAGCGTTTGGAAGCAATACTAAAATAAATGTGTTTGTTTTAGTATTCATAATCTACACTTGATTTGATCCCTTCAAGCGGGACAAGTCAAGAATAATTTTTTAATGCACAATAAGCCAAGCAATTGAGCTGTAGAAAGTGCTGCTGTCAAAAGCAGATTTTCTGCAAATTTCTTTAAGAGTTTGATCCTGGCTCAGGATGAACGCTGGCGGCGTGCCTGAGATATGCAAGTCGAACGGTCCAGCTCATCATATCCATAATTTAGCATTCACACGAAATTGTAATATTTTTACATTTTTCTAAATGAATGACAAGATTGTGGCGAAGATGAGCTGGACAGTGGCGGACGGCTGAGTAACACGTAAGAATCTTCCCCAGAGTCTCACACAGCTCACCGAAAGGTGGGGTAATTTGAGATGGTCTGCCCCGATTTATCGGGGTTGTAAAGCCGCAAGGCGCTTTGGGATGAGCTTGCGTCCTATCAGGTAGTTGGTGAGGTAAAGGCTCACCAAGCCTACGACGGGTAGCTGGCCTCATGAGGGTGGTCAGCCAGAGGGGGACTGAGACACGGCCCCCACTCCTACGGGAGGCAGCAATCAGGAATAGTCGGCAATGGACGAAAGTCTGACCGCGCGACGCCGCGTGTAGGATGAAGCTTCACAAGAGTGTAAACTACTGTGGTAGGGGAAGAGAAAGGACGGTACCCTACTAGAAAGCAGCCGCTAACTGCGTGCCAGAAGCGTCGGTAATACGTGGGCTGCGAGCGTTATCCGGTGTCATTGGGCGTAAAGAGTCGTGTAGGTGGATATATAAGTCACTTTTTAAAGGTCTGGGCTCAACTCAGAAAATTGAAGTGATACTGTATGTCTTTGAAGACCTTTTAGGGAGAACGGAATTGTGGGAGGAGTAGTGAAATGCGTTGATACCCACGAGAACTCCAGTGGCGAAGGCGGTTCTCTAGAAAGATCTTGACACTGAGACACGAAAGTTAGGGGAGCGAAGCAGATTAGAGACCTGCGTAGTCCTAACTGTAAACGAATGTATGCTGGCTGCATGAGGTTAGCTTTTAGCTATTAGCTAATAGCTATGAGCTGAAAGCTAATCTCGTGTGGCGAAGGTAACCCGTTAAGCATACCGCCTGGGGAGTACGGCCGCAAGGTTGAAACTCAAAGGAATTGGCGGGGAGGCACACAACCAGAGGAACATGTGGTTTAATTCGACACAAAACGAAGAACCTTACCAAGGCTTGACATGCTAGCGTTCTATTTCCCGGAAACGGGAGAAATCCGTAAGGAGGCTAGCACCGGTGATGCATGGCTGTCGTCAGTTCGTTCCGTGAGGAGTGCCCTTAAGTGGGACAACGAACGCAACCCCTGTCGTCTGTTACAAGTGTCAGACGATACTGCCCTACAGTTTTGTGGGGAGGAAGGCGGGGCAGACGTCAAGTCAGCACGTCCCTTATGTCTTGGGCTACACACATGTTACAATGAACCATAACAATGAGCATTGCGAGCCAGCGATGGCAAGCGAATCTCACAAATTGGTCCTCAGTGGGGATTGGAGTCTGCAACTCGACTCCATGAACTTGGATTTGGTAGTAATCGCAGGTCAGCTATACTGCGGTGAATACGTTCTTGCCTCTTGCACACACCGCCCGTCAAACCAACAAAGTCGGAGATATATGAACTGCGGCGCACGCCGTGGGAGTATATAGTCGGCGATGAGGGTTAAGTCGTAACAAGGTAACCGTACTGGAAGGTGCGGTTGGATCACCTCCTTTCTTTTTTTCTTTTTATCAAGAAAGTGATAAAAATTAGTTTTAAGTTTTTGGATATATCCAGAAGCTACAAGCTAATTGCTTTACGCTAGAAAAATTGACATGTTAGTCAAAACAACAAAACACTATAGACTTAAACGAATATTTCGCAGAACAAAAAGCTAACTACAGCTCAATTGTCTGAGACTTATTGATGCACAATAATTAAAACAGTTTAAGTTTAAGTATAAAATATTTTAAACTTATACTTTTACTTACACTATAAAACTCCAAACGCTTTTTTCTTTTTTTACTTCAAAAGTGACCTACATTTGACCAGAATCTTGGCTATTTATTAACTATAATTAGACCATGCTTAAGCATTTAGTCTCTTTCTTTATTTGTCTATTTGTCATTTTTTCAGTTTCTCGCTTCGCTTTTGCCGATAACTATGCCATTATCATAAATCAGGTAAGAGGTGAGGAGTGCTGTGGAGCAGGATCACTTGACAATCTCAAACTTCAACTAGATACATCAACTAAGTTGAAACTTAGAGCTTCATATGCGCTAAGATATGACGTTTTGAACGACAAACGATATATTGATGTGCTTCTAGATTACAAAACAAAATTCCCGGATCTTGTTGAGACTGCTGGGATGATAGAAATCATACCCTCACTTGCAGCTAGCGCTGGAGTGCAATATAAAGGGAATAACGAAAATTGGTTCCATGCGCAATATGCACTTACAGTAGGTTATGAAAATCCAAATAGATTTAAGCTAATTGATGCATACATGACTAAATACAAGGATATATTTGGTGACTATCCCAAGCTTACAAGTGCATGGATCATAGATACAGAGAGCGCAAATTATTTGCACGACAAATACCATGTATTATCTCATCAGCTGACTCGTGAGCAATGGGGGACAGACAGCTACACTCTCTATGGTGGACCATTTCATTATCCATACAAAGCAAGCCGTAACTGGATATTCGTTCCAAATTCAGCAGAACAAAATTCCTTACTTGTGCTTCGACAGACTGTCACAGACCCACTATATAACTATGGAGACACTGATAGTAGATTTACTTCTCAGCCCAATGATTATGCAAGAGATGGCAAAAATATAGAGTACTTCAAAAACCTTATAACAAACGCTTTTAATCAGCCCTCAGGACAAACTGGATTCATACTACTTGGTCTTGAAAATTCAATGAACAATCTTTATCAGGAAGACTACATCCGTCAATTGACATGGCTTAGTGAAAACATGACCAACTATCATGTTCAGAATGTTTTTGGCGATAGTAGCAAGCTAAATGACGAGTTTGCAAATAAAAAAATCAGTGTGTATTACGGTAAAAATGACAAGAACGAAGCATGGAATGTGACCACAGACAATTATCGAATAAGAATAATTCACAAATCTGACTCTATATACATCACTGACATGAGAATTTATACAGATGACATGACAGACCCTTACAAAGATAAGGTTGCGAAAATGGAGGCTTTTTGGATTACGCCTTTTGCACTAGATGGTTCTAGATGGTACAAACCAAAAGATGCCTTTTCAGGTCCACACGCTTTTATTCCAGTAACAAATGATTTTGGATCAATGCCTTCAGGTATCAAGATCAGGAATGCAAATGGAGAAATCATCACAACACTTAACCAAACTGGACTAACACTTAAGCAATTGAGTGGAGATTTGTTAATCCAATCAGAGCCTAGCTCAATAAAAACCACAAAAAACTTTTCATTTGAAAACTACCTACCCGTTGATAATCCAATTACCTTTTCAGAAGATAAGAAATCATCAAGATTCACTATTTTGCATTTGATAAATAAAATGGTCAAGTTAAGGGCTGCATTCAACATAGAGATCAATTGTGCTTCTGGGGTTTGTATATTTCAAATACCTGAGAAGATAGCTTATTATAAAAACCTATATTCTGAATTCTATCCATATTATTTCCCAGAGTCTGTTGGCAGAAAACTTAGTGATAAATATAGCAAAGTGACCGTACACAATACCTTTGCCATCGCGGACCGAAATCCAGTTCGCATCATTTTGGAGCCTCATGATGATTTCAATTTTCCTATACTCTTGTCTCACGATGCCCAAATCAAAGTGAAAGAGGAAAATATTTATATCAAGACATTGGGAAATCTCAAAAGTTCAAAATACCAATATGTTGATTTTTATAGCGATAAACCCAAAAGTAGTGACGTTGAAGTGAAAATGTCAGAAGGTGGAGGAGAGTATGACAAAATAATACGAATATTCTTCGCGCCGAACTGTAAAATTGATAGAAACTACTGTATCACACATCCACTTGAAGCAGTCTGGTATCTGATCGCAAAAGTCTCCGATTGGTGGAGCGGAAGGAAATGAGAAGACTATAAAATTAACTCGTCAAACAAATGCTAGTATTTATATCCAAAATGACAGAGATCCAATAATTAAAACCCTAATCATTCCTTGAATTAATAACAACAGTGTAGTTTATTAGACCTCAGTATCTCCCATAAATTCATAAGCCACACCTACAGTTAAATTCGAATCAACACCCAGTAATTTGATTTTACCGGTTTTCCAAAAATCTTTGTTTACAAATCCATATTTGCTTACAGCATTCTCAGAGATTTCTGACACAAACCTTACCGCAAATTCACCTCCAATTTGTACCAGAAAGCCATATACATTATATGTTTTACCATCATCCATTAATTTAGCGTCGCAAGTATTATCTGTAAAAATAACTCTACCTACACCTAGTTTTTTTAATTTGGAGGCATATGCCAGAGATCTATCTATCCCAAAACCAATATTGCTAATATAGGCAATATCAGGAGGTGACGCCCCCATTTCTAGAGATTTGATCATCGAAACGAGATCAGAATGTTTTAAACTAATTTCGCAGTTATTAACAGAATTGCTAAGGGATTGGCCGTCTATAGACGTAAAATGTTCAGGTACAAATGTGGTAAATTTGCTACGCCCAGATCCTGGTCTTGCAATTGAAAATCCATGGTCACTCGCGAAATCTGTCGCCTTTCCCAAAACATCCATATTCTCTTCTTTCGTTAATTCGTCCCAAAATGCTTGACATTGTGGGGACAAATTTTCCTTTATTGAGTTGTTATATATTATTGGATCAAAAAAACTGTGACTATCTCTATCTTTCCAAGCATTAATAAATTTATCAAATTCAGACACAGAGAGAATTGATGCAGCTACTAATTTAATTTCATTATATAGTAGCGCTATTAATGAATAGTCAAAAACCTCAACTTGTTTTGCTCCAGAATTAGCAAATTGCAATGCAAAGTCACCCGATCCTGCAACTGTCAATACGCTTTTACCCTCTACATCAAATGTCCCTAAATTGTTGAGACTATCTGTTGGATTTAAATAAAAAGATTCTTTTGCTGATAATCTAGAACCAACTCTTGCTTTTTCTACAATTGTTTTCGCTAAATCAACGATAGAGGATATATCAACTCCTCTGTAATCAAATTCAATTTTGCGTCTTTGTGGTGTTGCAATAACATCTTGTTGAAGTTTAACGCTTTCAAACATGTTTATTTCATCGAAAACTTATTTCATCTCCTGGGGTTACATTTTGGAAGCCGTGTTTTTTGAGAGCTGTGTGATTTGTAGGATCATGCCACACTGCAATTTCCATATATGGGTTGTCTGGATGACCTTTTGAACCTGGATAAATCACAACTTCACCAGGTGACCCACCAAATCTGTCTCTCACTATTCGCGCCTCATGGACTTCATTACCAACATTGATTCTAAGATAACCACCGTAGTTTTTATTTTCCAAAGCTTGCTCCATAAGAACTGATGTTACTATGTTCCCAAAATGGTCAATATGCAACACTACTTTATTTTCTGGCTTGTTCTCAATTGTACTGGTGTGGACTTCCTCAAGTTCCATCTCATCTTCCATATAGTCAGCAAGATGCGCAACAATCCTGGAATAAATATCCCTGGATCTTGAGATAGACGTGGTTTCGAAATTCACATAACTAAATACTGACTCTATTTTTGATTTTACAAACGCAAATGAATAACCAGAATTTGGACCGCAAACATAAATACCACTACTAAGCTTAGCAATAAGAAATTTTGCGCCAGATTGAGCAAACTCGATACTATCGTTTACTGATCTTGGATCTGTGTTTACAAAAATCATTGTTTCATTTGGCCTACCTAGTCTTTCGATTGTTTGGATTGTCTGTTCAACCAAAAATCCAGTGTGGACTGTGGAGCTTTCTGATTTGATACGTGACAATCTAACATCTTTTGGTTTTTTACAAAAACCATCAATTGCAGTTGCAAACTCACTAAATGAAAGATCGTCTTTTGCCCAATCGGAAATACAGATAATTTTACGCATTTTTAGAATGAAAATATTTTGCCTACAATACTAACCAATGTACCAAGAATAATCGCAACACACGATCCAAGCAATAGAAAATTTTGAACATTTGTGTTTTTGTGCCCACCCAAAATACTAGTATTATTTCCAAATCTATACAAGAAAAACAAAATCATCGGCAATATCAGTCCATTTAGAAAGTCTGCAAACAAAGTAATTTGAAAAAGTGAAATCATCGGAAGCATTGTGATGATAAGCCCTAGAATAAGCTGTATCCCGAAAACAAAATAAAATGGTTTTCCTTTTTCAAAACTCTCATTAAGACTCCTTCTAAGTCCAAAAAGCTCTGAGAAAACATAAGCTGAGGACAATGGCACAACAACTGCCCCTACAATTGATGCCACAAGCAATCCGCCTGCAAAAAGCTGAGTTGCAAAATCTCCCGCAAAAGGCCGAAGAGATAAAGCTGCATCTTTGGCACTCTCAATGACAAGCCCATTTGCAAAAACTGTTGTAGCAACAGCAACCATCATAAAAAAAGATACAACGTTTGTTAAGACTGACCCAATGATTATTTCCAACTGAGAATATTTTTGGAATTTCAAATCAATTTTTTTATCAACCATAGCACTATTCACATAAAACTGACCCCAAGCAGTAACTGTGGTACCAAGAACTGCCATAGATGTATAAATATAATCAATACTGAATTTGCCGTGCGGAATGATAAGTGATCCTATCGCTATCCGCCAATCTGGCTTTGCTAAAATAGCTGAAAAGAAGAATGTCATATAGAAAAATATAAGAAAAAGAAAGAGCCTTTCAAAGACTTTATATGGAGTTTTAATAACAAAAATAATCAGTCCAAATATTGCTAAGGGGAGAGCAATATTTGTGTTGATATTAAAAACTTCAAATGCAGATTTGAGTCCACTGACGTTCTGCAACACAACGCCAAAGTTCACAATAAACAAAGTCAAAAAAACCATGAGTGAGACTTTCACGCCATAATGTTCACGAATGAGATCTGCTAAGCCTTTCTTACCAACAAGCGCAAGTCTTCCTCCAACTTCTTGAGTAACCCAAAGCACAACTGTGATTGGTATAAGGGTCAATAGAGATAGGTAACCATATTTTGCTGCAGCAGAAGAATAAGTCGCCACTCCACCTGCATCATTATCAGCAAATGCTGTTATAAGACCAGGCCCCACAACAGTTGCGATTATCAAATATTTTGTAAATCTATTTCTTAGAGTATTAAAATTCATATTATTGATTTACTGGCTTTACAACATCTACTATACCAACGACTCCAACCAAATGATTTCTATCATCAACAATTGGAAGTGAGTCAATCTTGTATTTGATCATTTTCTTTAGAATTATCTCTTTTGGAGTCGACAATGATGCTGTCACTGGATTTGTTATCATAAATTTGTAAACAGGCTCTTCAATACTTTCTGATAAAAGTTCAAGTAAACTAAACACTCCTATTAGCTCATATGCGTCGTTAACTACATAAATATACTTTATGTCAGAAAGTTGCGCGGCTTCTTTGCGAATTTGTCTTATGATCTTGCCCACTGTATCAACAGGTGAAGCAACAAGAAACTGAATATTCATAAGATCACCAACAGGAGTTCGCGCTACTTTGAAAAGCCTCAGCACTTCTTCTCGTCTTGGTGGTGGGATAAGCTTGAGTATTCTTTCACGAAGATGTCGATCTGATGACAAAAGCACATCTACCACCTCATCAATATCAAGATGATCTAGTATACGTACAAGTCTTTCAGGTGTATAAACTCTAACAGCCTGACCTCTAAGATATACGTTCAAACTTTTTATAACGCTTGCAGCAAACTCGTCGTCAAGTGTGTGCAGCAATCTTTTTGCATTTCGAAGAGATAAATGATTGAGGTAATCTGCCAAATCCTCTGGACGAAGTTTTGCAATACTAGTTTCTTGCTTCTTGAGCATCACCCTGCCTCTTGCAAGTTCGACAGGCATAATATCATTCCACGACAAAAACTCCGATGTCACTTCTTTACCAGTCAGTCTGACACTATCCCTGACAAACTTTTCCATACCAATCCATCTCATAAGACCAATCCATCCAATATCCACACCTGACAAATGCAGAAAGGGTTTTTGTAGAAATACAACATCGTTGACACGAACCATTTTGTTACCTCTAACATCGATAATTTGTTGGTCATTTAGATTTTTACCAACATAAAGCTCGTTTTCTTCAAGATTTGTTAATACATAATCAGGAGAGATCAAAATATTTTTGCCCATCTTGAGGATAGAGGAGTATGGTATGAGAACTCGATGGTTTTTGGGTGTTTTGACAAGAATTTTTGAGACTGGAGCACTAGGAGTTGCCTTGAATACTATATCTTCAAGCGTGCCAATAAATACTGATGGATTTTCAATAACGTGTTTGCCACGGAGCTCCGAAAAATAGAGCATGATAAATAAAAATTCCTAATCAAATAAACAGAAACAAGATTGCTAAAATTTAGCTTAATTAAGTGTGCTTTATTTGAGCGCATTTGTCAATGACTTTAAGTAGAGCATAGAACAGAGTTGAGAGAGCAAAGTGAGAAATGAAATGGGAAGAAAATTACTAATTTCTAATTTCCTACTTGCTGGGAAGCAGACTAAAAACTAAACAAATTCCAAATACAAAAATCTAAATTAGTATGGTCTAGGACTTGCTCAACTGTGAGTTGGCGAGCATAACGAGCCTTATCTCGCAGTTAGTCCGCCTTTGGAGGAAACCCGACTGCTTAATCGAAGATTTAGATATATGAATTAGTGGACGCTGAGGGACTTGAACCCCCGACATCTGCTGTGTAAAAGCAGCGCTCTACCAACTGAGCTAAGCGTCCTCTAATGCTACTAGCTAATACTAGTGGTCCTCCATATTCGGGCTCGACCTTTAGATTTCTTCAATGCCCTCCATATCTTCCCGATCGGCTTAGCATATTCACGCTGCGCCTCACGGAGCGATTGTTGGAAGACACTGATTTTTGTAATTCCAATTTTTCAAATTGGAAACAAAATCTAGTGTGCGCGCACATGGAATCGAACCATGCGCCTCTGTCTTATCAGGACAGCGTTCTACCGATGAACTATGCGCGCCAAAACTCTATATTTTATCATGTATCTGCTCTAAACTCTAGAGCAACGCTCGTAAATATATACTAAATATTTAGCAATTCGAATTTCGAATTTAGAATTTGAAGTTTATCTTGTTCCACATCTCAACAATTTATGGCATACTTTTATATATCCAAATAGTGTGACTAACACCGCTAATAACAAATCACCAAATAGATCTACCAAAATACAGTATTTAGTACTGGGGTTTGTATTGTTTCTTGCAATTGCCACTATAGGGACACTTTTGATAATTAAAAATCAGAAAGAGGCACAGACGAGCAATAAAAATGAGCAGAATCTTACAAAAATTGCTGCAGAAGACATCTCACTTGAACCTTATTGTAAGGACGGATATTATAAAATTCCAACAGAAACAAAAGTCTGTAGTAGGGCTCCAGGATGCGGCGGTTATGACTATGATACTCTGAATACAGATGCCTATCGATTTGGAATGACAGGTGGTTCAAATAGTCACAATGAGTGTATGGGTAATGTGAACGCAAATGGTAAAGATTCTGCGCCAGCATGTCAGGGATATGTGCCACTATGCTGCTATGAAATGGCCCGAACAGGTGACTTTACCAAGTGCATTGGTTATTGGGAACGTATGTGGTGTGCACAAAGCCAATGTGATACGGCTGTAAGCAGAGGTGCATCAGATAGTCAGTGTGGAGGTTGCCAATGCGCACATGCAATAAATTCTTATTGTGGAAATGTTACACCAGTATCTCTTAGTGTCAGACTAGGAGGAGTGGCTCCAACTTCTGGACCGACAACTGCACCAACCAGCGGACCAACTTCAGGAGCAACAACCGCACCAACCTCTGGCCCCACATCTGGACAACCAACCGCAACAAATAGTCCTACAGGCACACCAACAAAAAGCCCTTCTCCATCATATACAATGATCCCGACACGTACTGCCACACCAACAAAAACACCTACAAATACGCCCACAGCAACAAATACACCTACCCCGACTTCAACGATTACACCCACAAAAACACAAACCCCATCACCAAGCATATCACCAACACCCACCTCAACCATTACACCAACCCCTCCAAAAGCAGCTATGTGCGATAGAGCCTGTGGAGTGTGTGGATGGAGAGATACAGCTGGCAAATGTAATACTGCTGGTATAGTGCCAGCTCTTGGCACGGCATGCTGCTATTCGACTTGCATCAACAATACATGTACTCAAGTATCTGGATACGGAAGCGATAACTGCACCATGGGCTCATCATGCGTCACAGGTGGGCAGAATGTTGTCATAAACCAATCACCTATCCCATCACCCCTAAATTCACTTACAAAATCACCTTCTATCACTATTACTCAAATGGCATCAAATGTAACGCCAGGCAATACAACACCAGGAGTGACAATAATTTATGTTACAGCTACCCCGAAGCTAATTGCTCAAAATAATCAAAATACAAACCTTCAACAGACTCCTACTACCCATTCAAACCAAAACAATCAAAACTCAACACCCCCTAGTGCATCAACAACACAAAACACTTCTCAAGCCCCGATTACTGGAAACAATCAACCAAAACCTCCTGTAACAGGAGATGTTAGTTGGGCGCTTCTCATTCTAATTCCTATTGTATTAATCAGTGCTGCTATCATTCTCTGATAGCAAAGCGAATTAGGGAGTAAAATATATTGAAAAAGAGCTCTGTGTGGGGTATAATAGTAGCTAATTATGACACCACTTCCAAAGAGAAAATTCTCAACAATGAGATCAGGTAGGAGAAAAGCTACAAGACTCAACGAGCTTCCAAACCTAGTTATTTGCAAAAACTGTGGAGCAAAAAAACTCCCTCACATTGTTTGCAAAGCCTGTGGTAAGAAATAAAACAGCTTAGAAACATAGCAATTTGTCAATTGCTCATTGAATAGATATATCCAAAGCATATAATGTATCTATATTTATGCAAAACACCCAAGATTTGTCTGAAACATCCAAAATACCAGATACTAGACACTCAAAAAGAGTTACTTTAGTACAACAACTTTACGCATCTACATACGATCCAAACCAGGTAGATTTTTCTGAAAACACAGAGATAAAAAGAGAATTCGATGAAATCCTAGGCAACATTGGGAAAATTGATGAAATAATAAAAAAACATGCATCCAAATATCCGCTCGAAAACGTGGCAAAAACAGATTTGTCTATACTAAGACTTGCAGTCTATGAGCTCGTTTTTGTAAAAAAAGAGCCTCCCAAAGTAATAATTAACGAGGCAGTGGAACTTGCAAAAGAGCTTGGTAGTGATAGATCTTACGCGTTTGTGAATGGAGCTCTAGGTGCAATATTAAGCGATCAAGAGTCAAATAAAATTTAAGAAATGTAAATATGAATACAAATTTTGATGAACTTTTTAAAAAAATTAAGATTAGAATAGAAAAAGTAAACCTTATTAGAAATGTCTTTGTGCATAGGTCCTACCTCAACGAACACAAGGATTTCGATCTACCATCTAATGAAAAATTAGAATTTTTGGGAGATAGCGTATTATCGCTTATCACATCAATTTACCTATACAAAAACTACCCCGAGCTTGCAGAGGGTCAGTACACAGACATCAAAGCGTCAATAGTGCGTATGGAGAGTCTGGCAGAGGTGGGAGCAGGTATTGGCCTGGGTCGATATTTATTGCTTTCTAAGGGTGAAGAAGGAAATAGTGGACGAACAAACACCAATATCCTTGCCGACTGTTTTGAAGCGTTAATTGCTTCAATATTTCTCGATAAGGGTTTTGAAGCAGCCTATGAATTTGTAAGCACTTTCCTATTTGCGGAAAAGCTGGATAAAATCATAAAGACCAAAAGCTATCTATCACCAAAAAGTCATCTACAGGAAGTAAGTCAGGAAAAATACAAGGTCTTACCAGTTTATACGCTTACAAAAGAAGATGGTCCAGAGCACTCCAAGGAGTTCACAGTATTAGTATCTATTGCAGATAGACCATATGCAGAAGGTGAGGGTAAATCCAAAAAACAAGCTGAGGAAAATGCAGCTCGTTTAGCTCTAGAAAAAATACTCAAAGAGTGATATAATAACAGTCTAAACTTATATTTTTTACTTATGGCAGTAACACTAAGACTAGCAAGATTTGGCAAAAAAGGTCAACCATTTTATAGAATTGTAGCGGTTGAAAAGACCCGCAAAAGAAATGGTGCTTATATTGAAGCAATAGGATCTTATAATCCTATGTCAAAGCCACACAAAGTAGAAATCCAAGAGGATAGACTAAACTACTGGCTAAAAGTTGGAGCAACAATCTCCGAAGGTCTCCAAAAGCTAAATATAATCAAAAAGGCATAAAGTGAATAGCCAATGGCATGTAGCCAAGTGATGGATAAAACAATAATTTCACTCGTATAGTAAATATTGATCCAAATGAATATATTTTTAATATTTTGATTCCTATTCACAAACTACCGAAGGAAGTTTAATCTATTTCCAAAAATATAGAGATTTATCTTGATATTTCAAGCCTACAAGCCTTCGGCCTTAAGGGATTGTTTTATCAGAATAGAGAATTTACTGGATCGTAGTCTACAGGAATGTCTTCTTCAGATTCTTGCTTTTCTGTATAGTTATCATCATTTAACTTTGATTTTATATCATCGAATTTGGATTTCATTAATTTATCAAAAGATATGAGGTTGAGATTGTGCAAATCGTCTCCGATTGTAGTGACCGAAGGTATTGTGTATAGCGACAATGAAGTCGTAAAATTAATATTTGCATCTGTATCTGTTACCGATTCCAAAACCTCTTTATTCATATTGGTCATAATCATAAACCTGCTATATTTATATTTATACTCATTCAAAAATTCGTAGAATCTATCTTTTGAAACTAATCCTGAAACAGAGATGTTGAGAGAGTTGACACCAGGACTTTCGGGAAGTGGAACGTTAGCCTCACCGTACTGAGTGATATCCAAACCGCTTTTGGCAATAAAATCATCTACAAAAGTATAGGTAGCAAATATATTTTCTTTCGCTGGTATTTGTTTGGCTAGAATTGCACCGTAGTAATTCTTATCTTCGTCATTTAAGATAATATTGCGTTTATATTTATCAAGAGAGTTTGAAATACCAGCTAACTCCTCTCGCTTGAGTAGGTATTCATTATAAATACCATAAGTCACATAGCTCTCATAAACCAAAAAGACTGTGAGCATGATGGACAACATTGGAATTGCCCACTTCTCAAGCACAATCACAAATTGCTGTCTTACAAAAAATGATGCTATTTTGTCTTTGTTGTTCATAAGAATTGTCCAATAATAGTCATTGTCCTATCCTCAAGCTCTCCAGATGGAGAAGCCTCGTCTGAAACTGAAAAGTTACTTATTCTTACCAATGCAAATTTATCCGAAAACTCTTGAGTTTCGCTAACCCTAACAAAGTTCAACAGCTCATTTTTACTTGGGAAAAGTAACTTTGCTGTAAAATCAGTAAGGTTTGGTATTGATAGTGAGGTAATCTCTGCATCAACATCAGATTCTGTTAGAATCCTTCGGAGTGTGGCTTCTTTACTCGCATAGGAAATATCTTTTTTATTAGCGGCTTCTATCGTCTGGATACGCATTCCAACCAAATGGTTGCTTATTTGCCTTTCAAGTTGTTGATTTATCTCCTCCTCAACAAATGATTTTTCTTTTTCAACTTGGGACATATTGGAGGTGAGAGTTGCTTGTACGACAAAAACCACAAGCAAAGCTAAAAAGGAGAAAAATGAGAGAATAAGAGCAACAATTCTAATTTTGCGCAAATATTCTACACCGCGTTTTGATTTTTTTAGCGGATTGGCGAATAAATTAATGTGCTTTTGGATCATACCATGGTAGTTGATACAACAGAGGCAAACTCAGTAATCTCAGACGAAAATACTTTGAGCACAGTATTTGGTACATAGACAGTATTTAGCGGCAAAGGTTCTGAATTTAGACCTGTTAATCTTTCTAATAATGCAGTGAAGCCATAAATTTGAGACGAATAATTGACGGTAAAAACACGATTGACTGGTACATTGTTTTTATGTACAAAGACATCAACTATTCTTTTGATTTCATTTGCAATTTCTTTGGCTGACGTCATTATTGCATTTATAACCTGCTCACTACGCTCACCTGGTTTTTGCAAAATAGTCGCAGCATTTGACTGATCCAAATTCAGGTTTACCATCACCTCTTTCAAAATAAGGTCATAGCCCATCTTAGAACTTCTGATAAACACTAATCTGTGAGTACTATTGTCAATAAGATATATTGAGCTACCTGTATAACCGACATTCACGATGCAATATGCCTCCTTGAAATCTTTTGTTTTCATAACTTCTGACACCAATCTTCCGACAGCTGAAACTTCAGTCTCAAGTCTATTTGGAGTAAGCCCTGATAACTCGACTGCCTTAAATACTCCATCTACTATCCTTTTTGGAGCTGCGACAATAAGTATCTCAAGTTTGTTTGCAACAGTATCAGTTTTTAGTATCTCTAGATCCAAATATGTTTCATCAATATTCATAGGAATAAACTCATCAGCAAGATATCTTATTGCTGTAATGAGTTCTTTTTCGGCAAGAACTGGAGTTTCGACTATTTGGGAATAAGTGATCGAATCAGGCAAGACCACATTTACAGGTTTATTTGCAATCTTTAAGTCTGTGCAAAGTGTGTGGATTATCATAGCTTGTTTCTGGATAGCTATGTCAGATGATGCGTTTGCAAAAAACATAGGAAGAGTCTCCGAAAGTCCCAAAGCCTGAAGATATATAACCCCGTCTTTGAATCTAGCGTCTGCGATACGTATTCTGTTTTCGTTTATTTCAAGTCCGATAGGAACTGTTGCCATATAGTATATAAAGTATCAAATAATATCAAACACTGCAATAGCATGCGTATTTTTCAGTTTTTTAGCATGATAAGAGTGTTATAGCGGAGAGTGGGATTGCCTTCTGAAGCAAGAGCAACCACAGATGACTGAATGGTAAATGAAACCATAATAAGCCGGTTAGAATATGTGCCTAGCCTCTTACACTGCACAGTGAGCCCAGATATGGATGTTTTTGATGTGTTGAGATTGGAATTTACTCCATTATTTCTATATACAATATAATTCCCAGACTGTGAGAATCTAAAGCTAATTGGAGTAGAGTCTACAAAATATCCTGTAGTCATATTTGCTGCAGATTCTGATGATGTAACACAAACAGGCACTCCTGCAGAATCTGTTATATTAATTGTTCTTTTGTAGATTTCACTCTTCATTCGTTCCATAACTTGATCACCTTCTTTTTTTACATTTGAGAATCTTATGACCGCAGATTGTTGCCTCATAATGGTGAAAAGTATCCCTGTCAAAACCTGCAAAGCCACACCCATAATCGCTACAACAATGATTATCTCAACTAGCGTAAAAGCTTTCCCATAGATAGTATTGTCGAGTTGCTTAAAGTGGCGCATATAATGTATTGACTTCTACTTGAAAATCCTTACCTCCAGCTTCTTTCCAAGAAACTATTATTTGAGCTCTTATAGAATATTGGTTACCTGTAGATCCACTCTGTTTAAATGTTACTGTTCTTTTGAAAATACTTGGGTTTAATGTGCTGATCCCATTATATGTACATGAGCCTATAGAGGTTAATGTTGTGGCGTCATATACTGAAGTAAATGTTAAAGGGTTATTGATACAAAAACTAGTTCCTGTAGCATTACAAATTCCGCCTGCACATGATCTAGAATAAAAAGTATTCCATCCCACTACTTCTTTTTGCACTCTAATCCAATCTGAGAGCTCTTCGGCATAATGAGTTGCATAAACCTTGTTGTAATTGATTTGCATCTGTCGCGTCATAGTCGCTGTTGTGCCGACAAGAGATACAAGCACCACACTTATTATGATTACAAAAATCATAGTCTCGATAAGAGATATACCTCTTTCACGAGTTCTAAAAAACTCAAATTTCTTACTATATTTTATTCCCATGAATTACATGTAATTGTAGGTGTTGCTACGGGCGCATCGAGAACACATCCTTGTTTTGTAGTTTTACTAATCATTCCGTTTATATCAATCTTCACACATGCACATTCTGCTCCTGCATAAAGCATGATTGTTGGGCCTGGTGTCGTATAAGCTCCAGGCAAGAACTTAACCATGTCTGTACCAACACCTCCCATAGCAGGGCTAAACTTGGATACCGTAAAAGACTTATTTATTCTTGGACTCATTTGAAATGCTGGAGAAACAGTTGGAGTGCCACCACCAATAAAACCAGTTTCACAAGCCATAAAAACCTCATAAGTATTTTCACCTGTTTTTTGAACTTTAGTATAAGAGAGTCTATCGTTTGTAGTGCAATTTGCACTGTTTTGAGAATTGGCGTATGACTGACTTATATTTGTCAGCTCAACAAGCTCTGTAACTTCTCTTTCAAAGCTTTTTTTAGCACCAAAGTCACCAAATCTTGCAATAGTGATACCACTTAGAATAGCAATGATGGCAACAGCAGTAAGAATTTCGATCAATGTAAATCCATTTTTATTTTGTTCCATAAGGTCCAACACAATAATTACATGCAATTGGGGATGGGGTTGCCTTGAAATTCCAACAGATAGTGGGAACTGGTACAACTCCGCAAGTTGAACTACCAGGACTTTCTAAATAAACTCCCAAAGTATAATCATTACCTGGTGAAGTCCAAATATAACCGTAATCCTTATTGTTTCTTGTATCTTTGGGAATCTTTATATATGGAGTAATACTAAGCACATTTGTGGGATAAAGAGATGTTCCGCTATTAGATCTAAAAAGTTCTAGAGCACTTCTAATTTGCTCTAGATCAGATCTCCTTCTGGCGTCTCTACTTGTAGCCATACTGTTTGAATAAACTACAGTTCCCATTGTTGCAAGAACACCCACAATGGTTATCCCAATAATTAGCTCAATAAGAGTAAACCCAATTGTTGGTTTTTTATTATCAGATGACATATAGTTTCATGATAACAGTATTAAACTTCAAATAAAAGAAGGTTTTGTATCCCAAATGTTGTGATGTTATTGCATAGATAGAATATGTTTGATATCTTGAGTATATGTTATCTCCAAAGATTTATCTTGCATCTCTTATCGAGCAAGGGTATGTAGATCAGGCAACAGCTGACAAGCTTGAGCTTGAATCACTTCGCACTGGAAAAGAAATAGAGGAACTAGTATTGGGTTATAGTTTGGCTCCAAAACAAGCTCTTCTTGAAGCCAAGGCAAAATGTCTCAATGTTCCAGCTGTTGACATTGCCTCAACACCCATTAATCCTGCTGCACTAGCACCGATTGCAAAAAATCTTGCCACTCGCTATCTTATATTGCCATTCCAAATTGATGAGACTACCAAACATCTAAATATTGCAACTCCTGACCCACTAAATCTGAATCTTCAAAATTTCTTGGAGCAAAAAACTGGATACAAAATCACATTCTATCTCGCTTATTCTGAAGACGTTCAAAAGAACATTCTACCCGCATATCACCAGACCGTTGCACCTGCCGTGACCGAGGCTCTAGCATCGGAAAATATTAATATTCCAAGATCAGCAGCCCAGTCACAAGAGCAAAAACAAGCCGATCAAAATGTCGCAGAATCACCTGTTACCAAAATCGTTGACACCATCATGCAGTTTTCTGTTCAAAGTAGAGCATCAGATATACATATTGAGCCTCAGGAGACTCAAACTAGAGTGAGGTATAGAATCGATGGAATACTGCAGGAAAAGCTTGTTTTGCCATCTGCCATACATGAGTCACTTATCTCAAGACTAAAAATAATGTCAGGTCTAAAACTTGACGAAAGAAGAGTTCCACAAGATGGGAGGTTTAGCTTCAATTTTGAAAAAAATGAAATTGATGTCCGTGTATCTACGCTGCCTGTTGTAGATGGAGAGAAAGTGGTTATGAGACTACTTCGCAAATCTGGTGGCTTACCAACCCTGCCTGAGTTAGGTTTACAAAATTCCAATTTGAAAATAGTTCAAAGCGCAATCCAGCATCCATACGGAATAATCCTTGTGACCGGACCAACTGGATCAGGTAAAACGACAACACTTTATTCTGTTCTAAACATCCTGAACAAACCTACTACAAATATTATGACACTGGAGGATCCTGTCGAGTATCAGATTGCTGGTATCAATCAAGTACAAATTAATGTCCCTGCAGGGCTCACATTCTCAACAGGTTTACGATCTTTTTTGCGTCAGGATCCAAATATAATACTTGTTGGAGAAATTCGTGACTCAGAAACCACACAGCTCGCTATACAAGCAGCACTTACTGGTCATCTTGTTTTTTCAACTCTACACACAAATAATGCTGCAACAGCCATTCCACGACTTATTGATCTTGGCGCAGAAACATTTCTAATTTCGTCAGTACTTGTTGCATCAATTGCTCAGCGTATCGCCAGAAAGATATGTGATCATTGTAAAGTCCAATACACTCCGCCGAGTGAAGTCCAAGAAACCATTTCAGTTGCTCTTTTTGGAAAGGTCACAGACCAAGCTAAAGATATGAAACTATTCAAAGGAACTGGTTGTAATGCTTGTGATCATACTGGTTATTTTGGAAGAATGGGAATTTTCGAGGTGTTAACAATCACCCCAGAGGTGAATAAATTGATCTTGCAGCATGCCACAGCAGCAGACATCCAAAACCAAGCAATCAAAGAAGGCATGATCACTATGAGGCAAGATGGATTTATAAAAGCATTGTCTGGATATACAACACTTGAAGAAGTTGCTCGTTTGACAACTGAATTACAATAAAAAACATAAACTAATAATCAAATAATTAATTAATTATTAAACAAAAACGGAAATTAAATAATACAAATAATAAATAAGTACAAATAACAATCACAACTATGACGATACAAGAATTACTTACGTTTACAGTGCAAAGAAAGGCATCTGATTTACACATAATATCTGGTTATCCACCTACGATAAGGGTGAATAGAGAAATGTTTCAAATGAATTCTTATCCTGCCATTACCCCAGACGAGTCCAAAGAAATGCTTTTAACATTGCTTACACCCCTTCAAAAAGACAGACTCATGAAAACTTATGAATTGGACTGTAGTATCTCACTTGGTGATGAGAGGTTTCGTGCCAATTTTTATTTTCAAAAAGGCAATGTGGCAGCTTCTTTTAGGCACATTACAAACAAGATAAGAACAATAGAAGAATTGATGCTTCCAAATATCTTTCATAGATTCATCGACCATTCGTTTGGACTTATTCTTTTTACCGGTCCAACAGGTGAAGGAAAATCTACCTCTCTAGCAGCACTCATCCAAGAGATAAATGACAAGTCATCAAAACACATCATAACCATTGAAGATCCAATTGAGTATGTATTTCCTAATAAAAAATCAGTGGTAAGTCAACGAGAGTTGAATCTTGACACTATCACATGGTCAAATGCACTTAGAGCTTGTCTAAGACAAGATCCAGATGTGGTCTTAGTTGGCGAGATGCGCGACTTTGAAACAATCTCCGCAGCACTAACTGCAGCCGAAACAGGACATCTTGTTTTTTCTACACTTCACACCAGCGCAACAACTGAAGCTATAAACCGTATTATTGATGTATTTCCACCTCATCAACAACCACAAGTAAGGTCTCAACTTGCCGCAATGCTTCGAGTTGTTGTCGCGCAAAGACTCGTGCCCACAATCACTCCCAAAAATCCTGTTATCCCAGCAGTTGAGATTTTACAAAATACGCCAGCTGTTGCAGCACTTATCCGTGAAGGAAAATCTTTTATGTTGGATAGCGTTCTAGAAACTGGTGATGAGCATGGGATGATTCTTATGGAAAAATATCTTACAAAACTTTTTCGTGAAGGAGTCATTTCAAAAGAAGTTGCCTTACAAAACGCTCTAAGACCACAATTACTTATGAAGTATATTGGATTGTAATATTATTGCTTTAGTATATGCTCTTTTCTTACAAAGCTATTTCAAACGGACAATTCGTAAACGGGAAAGTCGAAGCCAACAACCTGAAAGAGGTTACTGAATATTTAAGAAACAATAATTTCTTTCCTGTAAAAATAGAGGAAACAAAACCGGTTGCTACTGAAGTTTTTACTCAGTTACTGGACAAAATATCTACATCAGACATAGTAAATTTCACTAGACAATTTGCATTAATGCTAAATGCTGGTCTTACTATTAGCAGCTCATTTGACATTTTGAATTCTCAAGCCACGAAACCTTCGATGAGAAAACTATACACAACAATCAGCACTGACATTAAATCAGGTGAAAATCTTTCAAAATCATTTGCAAAAAGACCAGAAATATTTTCTAAACTCTATGTTTCGCTTGTAAAGGCTGGAGAAGCGTCGGGAAAACTAAATGAGATCATGCTCCGACTAGCTGACGATATGGAGAAACAACAGGAATATATGGGGAAAATAAAAGGAACAATGACTTATCCAATCATAATTATCGTTGGTGTAATTGGTGTTGTTATGGTGCTATTGACTGTTGTGATACCTCAACTAACTGGAATGTATAAAGATTTGGGTATTGAGCTTCCAATGAGTACCCAAATACTTATCAGTCTTTCTACCTTTCTGCAATATGCTTGGCCATTACTGCTCGCTGCTGTATTTGGGGTTTGGGTTGGTATCAAAAAATACTTTGCAAGTGAAGAACACCGGTTCGCTTTATACAAGATACTTATGAAACTTCCAATAGTTGGGCCGATCTTAAAGATTAGCTCTCTTGTCACTTCAACTAGCACACTATCACTTCTAATTAGTTCTGGAGTACTGGTCCTTGAAAGCATCAATATTATTATAAATTCCACTAGTAATGTCGTTTTTCAAAGAGCATTTCGTAATGTATACAAAAGTATTCAAGATGGCGCAACTATTTCACAGGCTTTTGCAAAAGAAGATACTTTCCCACCAATTCTAATACAAATGACTGCAGTTGGAGAAAGAACTGGCAAACTGGATGAAATTCTTATGAAACTCTCAAGATATTTTGAAATTCAATCAGATTTGGCAGTAAAAACTGTAACAACGCTTATCGAGCCGGCAACTCTTGTGATTCTTGGCGGAGTTGTTTTCTTAATTGTAATGTCAGTGTTATCGCCAATATACACACTAACTTCATCAGTTGGTGCGCAATAAATGATTAAGTCATCCTAACAATTTCATCTATCCATTGACAAGTATCAAAAATTGTTCAATAATGAATTAACTCGTCAATTTACAAGCTAATATATGCAGAAAAAAATCGCCGGTTTCACACTCATAGAGCTTATAATCGGTATAACAATCCTTTCACTGCTTGCTGTGGCATTGCTTGCCGCACTTGATCCTGTGGAACAGTTCAACAAAGCAAGAGACACGGCGACGAGAAACACTGCAATGGAGATACATAATGGAATTCTTCGTTACAATGCTGCTAAAGACACTTTACCAAGTCTTGTTCCAAGCATAGTAAATCCTTCAATTATCCCTACAGTCATAGCTGAGCTTGTAGCAGCAGGTGAATTAAAAACTAATTTCAAAAATTCTGCAGGATCTTCCATTAATCAGATAAGTATATTTAGTGCAGATGGAACTGCTGCAGGTGTCAAAACCTGTTATCGACCAAGCTCTAAACAATTTTTACAAGGCAAAAATAATTATGTAATAACTCCAGCTGCAAATAATAATTATCTGTTACCAAGTACGTTTCCGGCATCACCTGGGACATGCACGTCTGGTGTTGGATGTATTTGGTGTGCAGAATAAAATTTATTTACAATTTTAATTATAATTATTTTAATATGAATAAAATAAAAGGTTTCACGCTCATTGAGCTTATTATCGGCATCACAATCCTTTCGCTACTTGCTGTGGCACTGCTTGCCGCACTCGATCCGGTGGAACAGTTCAACAAAGCAAGAGACACGGCAACGAGAAACACAGTGATGGAAATCCACAATGCACTCTTGAGATACAACGCAGCTAAAGAAACCTATCCTGACCCACTTAGCACTCCAAATTCTGATTTGAACATCACAGGATCAGCTGGATTTGTGAATCTACTTGTGACCCCTGGAGAGCTGAAAGCAAATTTTGTTAATTCTGCAGGTGGCGACTCAACACTAAATAAGATCGGCATCTATAGAGTAGGAAATACAGGCACCATCATGACCTGTTATAGACCACAATCCAAGCAATTCCATCAAGCAAATTCTATGGGATTTGTAAATGGAGCACCTGGAGTTGTTATGCCAACTATTCCTGATGCAACAAGTTGTCCTGGAGGAGCAAGTAATGATCCTAATTGTGTGTGGTGTGCACAATAAATCTAATAGAAAATTACTACCCGCTCGTATGAGCGGGTTTTTTGTAACAAATTGAAAGCTTAGTGCCATAAAAAGTTATAATACTTATCATCATTAAATCAAGAAAGGATATTCACCGAGAAATAAATATATAATAGAAAATATTAAAATAGCAGTGACTCTAATCCTATTCAATGACCGTTAAAAGTATTAGATAGGGATTAAATCTGCTTGAGAAGATTAATATATCAGCAGTTTGGCCATTTTCTGTAACCATTTGCACTTCTATGTTTCTAAGCTTTTTACCTTCCTTTCTAGTCAAATTTCTGATGATCGGTTGGAGCTAGCTTACGGTATAGAGCATTTAATTTAATTTTTTCTTGCTTATAATCTTTACTTTTATCTAAAGTCATTAATATGTTAATTACTTTGATTCGACTTCTGATATATATTGGATTTTGTGGTGATGAGCTCAATGCAATAGCACTAAATGTATTTGCAAGCGAAATGAGTGATTTGCGATAATCAACAAGCTCTTCTGATTCAGCATCTTTTAATAAAGAGGCCGTTGCAGCAGACATTGAGGCACATCTGTCTGCATATATGTGCTCGAATTTAGTATTTACTGCATCCATGCAGTTTGTTATGGCTTTGACAGGGGAGCTTGACTCAAAATACGCCTGCGACTGAGCATACAAAATATCTCCAACTAAATAATTTCGCAAAAATGCAAGATATAAGAGCAGTGATAATACCACGATAGAAGATATAGAGCTTAGAATAAATTTATTTAATTTCTGAACCTCCAATTTTTTGGACCATGACATTTTATTACTATAGATCTCATAAAAACCATATCCCATCAATGTATACAATGCAATCTGAGATGTGCTAGTAGAAAACCCAAAAAAGTTCAGAGTAAAGATACTTATTAGCATATAAGCCACTATTCTTTGAGTAAGATACATGCGTAATAAGCTATAGACTACAAAACCAAAAAGTAGAAGGTAAGCAGTCAATCCAACAAAACCAGTCGTAGCAAGCATATTCAATACTTCATTGTGAGCTTTATTGTAAATAAAATCTTTTTCACTTGTGTAATTGTGAGCGTCGGGTCTAGTAAGGTAATAAGAGTAAGCAAATGTTTCAGGTCCTGTCCCAAATAATGGGTATTTTGTGGCAAGTTTAATTGCACCTTCCCAAACTATTAGTCTGATCTTTCCAGAATGAGTTATGCCATTTGGATCATTTTGCTGATAAATACTTATTGCATAATATGTAGTTATGGCAAGTACTAAAACAGCGAATATTGTAACTGTGCCAATAAAAATTCTTTTATTAAGTTTTCGATATAGATATATTAATAGCTCAACTACAGTTGGCAACAAAATTCCCAACAATGAAGATCGAGACCCAGTTAATGTCACTGACCACAACATTAATATTGAATAAGCTATGTACGCATAAAGAATGAGTTTTTGTTTCTGTAATTTTTCACTATAACGCTGCCAAGCCATATATAGCCCATAAAAAAAGTGGAGCGAGAAAAAAGCTCCAAGCCAGTTGGGTTGACCTAGAGTGGAAAACATTCTCTCAGCAGGCCGAAACTCGTTGGTCCAACAAGAAGTGGAAAAATCCCATCTGAAATAAACACATGACATGTCAACCCCAAAAAATCTTCCTGGCAATCCCCAAAGCAAAACAAAGATGCTTGCAACTATACTTACATTTATTAAAATGCTAAAAATTCTTTTATCAAATATTTGAGAGCTAATAAACATCAATGCAGCAAATACTAAAGTGGAAAGGAAGCCTCCATTGAATCTTCCATAATATCCAAACATTGAAGTGTGTTTGTCTATCGAAAATGCCCATGACAATAATTGACTAACTACAAATAGAAGTAGCAAAAAGTGACCAGCACCAAATTGTATTCTTTTTTTATGAATGATTATATAAATGATGTATGCCGCAACAATAAGACCAGTTATAAAATAAACAAATAGCATCTTTGGTATCTCAAACATTTCAGAGGTGAAAGAAGTTAAAATAAGGGGAGTAAAAAGGAATAGCGCACTAAATAGTGATATCAATATTTTTCTATACATACTATTTGAATATTGCATTATATACTTTTACATTTCATTATTTGCTCTAATTTTTACCAACCTACATTATGTTTCTGAAGAAAATAATAATCAAGAATAAAGTTTGCGTAGATATAGGTACAGACAATGTCATATCGCTTCAATTACTTAGACAAAATAAGGTATTAGTAAATACTTTCGATAAATATACCAACAAAAACCTAGTAATAAATGGTATGGTGAAGAACTATACTGAATTCGCTACATACATTTCAAATAAACTAAATTTAGTTGAGTCGAAAAATACACTACAAACGATTAACCCTTTTGAATTTAGAACACTAGATATTATAAGTAGGAGGCCTTGCAATTTTTTGCAAAAAGACATTATCACTAGCGTATTTCATAATTTTGGATTTGACTATGTAAATTTTTCTTGTCACCTTACCCAGAAACCTAAATTATCTGAGGAAAGATTTTTGATATATCGCAATGAAATCATCTTTTGCAATGAAAATCAGCATAAATATATGCGAGTTTCTCCATTTTTTATAGAAGCGGCACTAAGGCAATTCGTACAGAATAAATATCATGTTGAATTTGAAGATGATGTATTATTTGAAATTTTGAACAGCCATTTTTCGATAGCAGAAAATAAAGTTGGCAAAAAAGTAATTAAGTATAAAATCAATAATACAAATGCCAAAAGATACCTGACGTATCATGAAGTTGCTGAAGCTGTGAGACCTGTTTTGAGAATTTTACTAAATGAAATATCAAGTCAGGTTAAAATGAAAAATTACGCCACCTTCATCAACCATTGCACAATATCAGACAAGCGCTTCACATATATAAATAAGTTACTTGAACTTTACCTGCCAGAAAAATTCGAAAAAAGCATATCAATTAGGGTTATAGATCCTGCTTTTGACTACTACCTAAATTCCCAACCATAAGCTGATTAATTATTATTACCTGTATTTCCACTTGTTGGGGATGGGGCAGACGTTGGGGTGCTGGTGCTAGTTGGTGCAGATGTTGGGGGAGGAGTGGTTGGTGTTGGTTGTGCAGCATTAGTTGGAGTTGCTGTCGGGTTTGGTTTGTTTGGTTCTGGCGTATTTGTTGGAGCCGATGTGGGCGCCACATCTATCTTTTGATCTGAAGTTTCCTTTGGCACTTTGTATTTATCATCTCCTTGATCTTTGGCCCAATTATCGATACCCTCCTGCCAACGATTCCGACCGTCTGTGCTAACAGGATCATTTTCTGTAAACACATAGAAATCTTTTTCATCAAATTGACCCGTTTGAATCTCTTTGTCATTAGCTCTTTTTCCTGACTGGTTTTTTGAAATCTTTATCTTTTGATAAATACCAGAGACTTCCTTTGGCTCTGTATCTTTTATGAAGTATTCTGATCTTTTGCGTGAGTCATCTTTCACTTTTCCACCTGCAAATGAATCTATTTCCAAAGCATTTACGTCATTTGGTTTTTCTATTATGCCATCAGGATATGACTTCAAAGCTTCTTTCATAATTTTGTTCCAAATAGGGGAGGCTCCTGTGATTCCTGATGCAATCTTTTGGTTCATGGGAGTGTTGTCGTTGTTTCCAACCCAAGATATGACAACTACCCCATTTGTAAATCCGACCGCCCAGTTGTCCCTTTTGTCATTTGTGGTACCTGTTTTTACAGCTACTGTTTTTCCTGGAATTTGAAGGAGTGAGTTTGTTCCAAATGTTTCAGATCTCGCAATATTATCTGAAAGTATGTGTGAAACAATAAATGCGGCTTCTTTTGACATTACTTTTTTAATTTTTTGCTCCGGCCTTTTATAAAGCAGTTTGCCACTATTATCTCTTATTTCGACTATTGCTGTCATATCAATTGTGGACCCACCTCTTGCGAGTGCAAGATATGCAGAACCAAGCTCAGTCATCCTAATATCCCCACCTCCCAAAGACACAGAAAGTCCGAGTCTTGCAAGATTGGCTTGGGTTGGAGCGAGACTCTCTATGCCATATTCTTGCATTTTTGTAAGGAAATCTTTTAGCCCAAATTGAGCCATAAGTTTTACCATTGGAATATTGAGGGAGTTTGCAAGTGCGAATCGTATTTGGACAGGTCCACGGAACTTTCCGTCATAATTCACTGGTTCATAATCTGCTTGGTTTACTACCGGAAATGATGTTTTTACATCCATGATGACGCTTGACGCAGTGATAATTTTTTTGTCGAGAGCTGATGCTACAAGTAGAGGTTTGAGCGTGGAGCCTGGCTGTCGCAGAGCTGCTTCGTCTGCTACAACATTGAATTTGCCGAATTTCTCATCTGTAAAATCATAGCTACCAACCATTGACAGTATCTCGCCTGTCTTGGTGTCAAGAACTAGCGCAGCGCCATTACCCACATTGTATCCTTTCAGTGATTTTATTTCATCATAAACAATTTCTTCAGCTTGTTTTTGCAACTTTGTGTCAAGGGTGGTTTTTATGACAACTCCCTGCTTCATTGCGTCAGCACCCACTAGTTTCTGAGCCTGTTCTTGCACATAAAATACGAAATGTGGTGCTCTTATAGAAACTTCTCTATTGGCAAATTTGAATCCTGCCATTTGTTTGACTGCATCTTCATATTCTTTGTCTGATATATATTTGTCTTCTTTCATCCTTCTTAAGACTTCTTTGGTTCTATCTTTCCATGCGTCTTTAACACCTATAAAAGGAGAATAAACTGATGGAGCTTGAGGTATACCTGCTAATATCGCCGACTCTAAAAGGTCGAGTTCTGAGACATCTTTGTCAAAATAACCTCTTGCAGCTGCGCCTATTCCTTCATATGTACCGCCATATGGATTAATATTGAGATATTCAGTCAATATTTCATCTTTTGTAAGTTTTTTTTCAATCTCTACTGCCAATACAAATTCTTTGATCTTGCGAGTTGGGGTACGACTAGAATCAAGATATGCTTGTTTGATAAGTTGCTGCGTGAGAGTGGATCCTCCCACAACTCTCCCTCCTCGAAATATGTAGTTAAAAGGTATGCGAATTAGTGTGAGCGGATCAAAACCACCATGTTTATAAAAATCTTTGTCTTCAATTGACACAACCGCTTTTTTTAGAATATCTGGTATCTCATCTGATGCTACCTGCAAATGTTGTTTGTCCTTGAAAAGCTGATGAACTATTTTTCCTTCTTTATCAAGAACCACCAATGATCCAGCACGAGAAGCTGATAATTTTCCGGGCTCTGGAAGATCTTTTGTGAGAAGCCAAAATCCAAGAATACCAAAAAGCAATCCGCCCAATACAAGAAGAGCTGCAATTTTGTAGTATAGGAATTTTTTATTACCAGAGAATAATCCTTTCCCGCGTCGCCGACCACCCAATTTCATTCCCAAAATTTTCATATTAAATTACTAGAAAGTTATTGAACTCTGAGAGACTTAAGTATACAATATATTTATGGCTAAATCCAAAAAAAAGGTGCAAAAAATTTGGAAGGCGATACTCATCATAGTTTGCCTTATCCTACTTGCGACATCATTTGCACCATATTTTAGATAATACAACCAATACACAATTAAAAATAAACATTCAACAAGAAATTCAACGTCTTTCAATGATTATAAATCCGAACACTGCAGATTTGAGTAACAGGTTTGCAATAGACAAAACTAAATTTTTTATATCACTAACAATAGTTTTTGTTCTTGGGATTTCACTTGGAATACTTTTAATGGCTGTGCTTGGCAAAAACTCCCAAATTCTTAAGGTTGAAGAAACACGACCAATCATCACCCCTCCACCTCCAGACGAACCAACTTTCTGTACAACTGACGCAAAGATTTGCCCCGATGGGACTGGAGTGGGTAGAGTTCCTCCCAATTGTGAGTTTGCTCCATGCCCAAGTTCAAAAAACAACTAAACAATAATCAATAAACAAAAAGTGTTTACATCCACAATATATTTTTCATGAGTATAATTTGCGAATGTCACTGCCACTAGACACTCCAATTTCCATACTGCCAAAAACCCACTCTTCAACTATTTCACGCCTGAAACTCATTGGCATTGAAACGCTTGGCGACCTCATATCATATTTGCCACGAAGGTATATAGACTATTCTGTAGTTAGTAAGATTTCATCTGCACAACCTGGGGAAACCTTGACCATAAAAGGCAAAGTCACAAAAGCTCAAAACAGATTTGTGAGACGCAATTTGTCAATCCAGGAAATCGTAATATCAGATGGCACAGGTGAGATAACAGCTTTTTGGTATAACCAACCATATCTGGTGAAACAATTCCAAAAAGAAAATAATGGCTTAGCTTGTGCTGGAACAATAGAAAAACGAGGTAAAAAACTTATTATTAAACCAGAGGAATATGAAGTGATTGTTGATATAGAAAGTTCAGACACTAGGCACACGGGGAAAATTGTTCCCATTTATCCTGAGAAACTGCATTTATCTAGTCGAACACTCAGAGACAAAATCACCACAGCGCTTGAAATGACTGACCCCAAAAGCATGCCTGAGTGGATGCCTGTAGAAATTGTGACAAAACACAATTTACCACCAATTGGTGAATCGCTAATCCAGGTGCATCTACCAAATAGTCTAAAAAGCGCTGAAACAGCAAGACGTAGGTTTGCTCTGGAGGAGTTATTTCTACTTCACTTATCCAGACAACTTGTTAGAAAATCGTGGCATGAGAAAAAACTAACCAAACCGTTTGAATATAATGAAAAAGCAAAAAAGCTCGTTGAGGATTTGCTTGGAAAACTTCCATTCAAGCTAACAAACTCGCAGCTAAAGGCAATTGATGAAATCAAAAATGACTTGATAAAAAATGTTCCAATGAATAGATTTGTACAGGGGGATGTGGGATCAGGCAAGACTGTGATAGCAGCAATCTCAAGTCTTGTACCAATCGCAAACGGTAAAAAAGTCCTAATCATGGCACCAACTAGTATCCTGGCAAACCAGCATTTCAGCACCCTAAGTAGAATTTTTGAAGGTAGCGAAATAAAAGTAGGTCTTGTGACTGGACAAACATCAAAGAAACCTCGAAACTCGCCTGCCCCTCGTAGCTCACAGAGCGAAGTGGGGGAAGTTGAAGCTTATAAATCAAATACAAGAAGCAAACACAAAACAAAATCGAATGACATCCTACAAGTTACAGACTACAACATAGTAGTGGGGACTCACGCATTACTTACTGACGACAGGGCTTTTGATAATGTTGGACTAATTGTAATTGATGAGCAACATCGATTTGGCGTTGCCCAAAGAGCAATCCTGAAGTCCAAAGCTGAGGTGCCACACCTACTTACAATGACCGCAACCCCAATACCACGCACACTCGCACTTTCGATATTTGGAGATCTGGATCTATCGGTTCTCACTGATATGCCTCCAGGAAGAATCCCGATCAAAACGTATGCGGCGCCTCCCGAGAAGCGAAAAGGTGCTTACGAGTGGATTCGAAAACAGATCAAAGAAACTGGATGTCAGGCATTTGTCATTTGTCCCCGCATCGAAAATGATGAAGAGGAGGGTAACAAAGAATCAAAAGAAACTCTAAAAAATGTGACCGATGAGCTTGAGAAGCTTCAAAAAGAGATCTATCCCGAGCTAAAAATTGCCATGCTTCATGGCAAAATGAAACCAAAAGAAAAAGATGAGGTGATGGAAAAGTTCAAAAATAAAGAATTCCACATTCTTATCTCAACTACAGTAGTTGAAGTTGGGATTGATATCCCAAATGCCACGATCATCCTCATTGAGGGATCTGAGCGCTATGGCCTGGCTCAGCTCCACCAACTTCGGGGACGAGTGGGTAGGAACAGCGTGCAATCGTATTGCCTACTATTCACTTCAGACAACTTTCCAATCACTGAAAGACTCAAATTTTTTGCAAAAACCACAAATGGGATGGATCTTGCCGAATATGACTTCAGACATCGAGGACCTGGAGATATGTTTGGAACAGCGCAACATGGTCTCGATGGACTCAAGGTAGCGTCACTTTTTGACTTTGCACTTGTGAATGAGAGTCAAAGCATGGCAAGCGAATTCTTCCCCAAGTATACTGCTTCAAAATTCCCTGAAATAGCCAAACGACTAGAGCGATTCTCAGTAGACAAGGTGGCAAAAGACTAAAAAAGTACCGCATTCCACGTGCCAAGTTCCAAGTTGAGTTGTCTTTAATAACTAGGAATTTGGAATTTGCCTGCCTGCCGGCAAGGCAGGGAACTCGGAATTTGTGTCTCCCCCTTGCAAAGCTCCCGAAAAAACTGATATAAATAATACATGGACTCTGTTCAAATCCAGTTTGTAATGGAAAAAAAATTTCTTCAATGTATTGTTGACCTCTCAAAAAGCAATAAAGTAGATGATGCACAGATAAAAATAGCCGCAAAAGTGATGCAGGCAATGCGACCATGGAATAATTGGAGCGAGGCAGAGCTAAAAAGCGAATTTTTTGTGAGCAAGTTTCCTAATTTTGGGCCTATGTTTGACTATGCCAAAAGTATGAAAATGGAAGAAGAAACTACTCAAAAGATAGAACTCATGCACAAACATTTGAAAGAAGACAACATCGACGCCGCCTTACAAATTGCTAAGGAAAATTAAATATGGTAGAAAGTGGTGCGAAAATCGTAGCTGATACTGCTGTTAATACTGGTAAAGATGTTGTAGTAAATACTGCATTAAAAACAGCCGCTACTAGAGTTTCTGCAGAGGGTTTAAATGCGGCAGTACAGACTGGTGAAAAAACTGTTGCAAATGCTGCTGAAGGAGCGGGAAGTGGCATTAAAAGCGCAGCTGCCGATAAGGCATCTGAGGCTATAACAGGTGGACCTGAAAATGTGGCAGGAGCTGTTGACGATATAGCTTCTGGTAAAGTTGCACAAGCTGGAGGAGGACCTGAAATTCAAGGCGACGCTAAAAGCATCGAAACAAATAACGAACCGACAACTGAAATCGCAAGAATTAAGGAGTCTTATGATAATAATCTAAAACAAGAATTGGTGCAAGCAAACAAAAAAGCCCAAGAGGCTTTCGCAGAGAAATACCCAGACGTCAAATTTGAGAATGGCTTACCGAATGACCCAGCAAAAATCGCAGAGTACAACTCTATTTATCTCAAAAATAGTTCAGAGGCTAGAAGCAATGCTCTTCGCACCACTACAGTTCAAGAATACATGAGAGAACACCCTCAACCCGATCCGTATAAAGAACCTGTAGAATTTGATAATTGGCAACAGGAACTTGGCGAACAGCTTGATGCTCTAAAAGATGCAGAAGCAGAATATACAAATATTATTAATGGTGGGGAGAAAGTTACAGAGAGACAGAAAGAAAATAATGCAAGTGACAAAGATACTTCTAAAGCTGAGGGCCAACGTACAAAAGAGGGTGAAGAGAGTAAAGAAAAAGATGAAGACAAAAGCGCAAGCTGGGGTAATGCATTTAGGCTTGCAAAAGAGGTATTGACAGTATCTGATAGTAAAGAAGAAGAAAGAGCGTCAAAAATGAAAGATTTAGAAAATAAAATCAACGAAATTGATGCAGCAAACGAGAAGAGTAAACCTAGATTCAAGACCAAAGTTACAGCTATGAAAGTGCTTATCGTTGCAGGAGGCTTAGGCATCATGTTAGGAGCCACGGCAGTTGCAACAGAAGCAACAAAGGCTGTGAGTCAAGTTAATAAATAATAATGTTTTCATCATTCCCAACCCTCATCAAAGCACTGACGAATATTTTTATATTCCTCCCTTATTACTTCTCAGTCGATGCAATGATTGGAAGTCTTTTCTCTCCGTGGAAAAGAATTGTGTCAAAAAAAGAAAGCAAAGGATTCTCTTTCTCAGATTTTGGCAATGAGCTTAGTATGGAGCTTGTGTCAAGAGGTATTGGCTTTTTTGTGAGGCTTGCCACAATCGCCACATATCTTTTCGTTCAATTAGTCTTTTTGCCAACAGCGATAATCATTGTCATTTTTTATGGAGTGCTTATATTCCCATTACAATTCGCAATAAAAACATTCTCGACAACGGATAAGGAAAAATATGAAGCTGAAAAGCAACGGTTTGTGGACTCACACTTACTTGATATTGCAAACCGCGAGATCGTCGAAGGGTGGTTTGATGCATGGTATCGCAATCGCGAACATCTCAAAATGTGGTGGGAGCTGGACAATCTTTTTAACACTGTTCCAATAGGACGGGACTGGACTCATGGCTTCACTCCAACACTAGATAAGTACGCGATAGATATGTCGGCGCATGCTGATCAATTTGAAAGCAGACCCATGACTTTGGGCCGTGAGAAAGAAATGCAAGAAATCGAAAATGTTCTTTGCAAAAATCAGGGTGCAAATATACTGCTTATTGGTGAGGAAGGAGTCGGCAAACTAACTGTTATTGAGTCTTTGGCATACAGGATACATATTGGCAGAGGCAACCCACTACTATCATTCAAAAGACTTCTAAAAATCAATTTCGAAAGAGTTTTATCAGAAAATACAGACCCCAAAATAAGAGAGAATATACTTGAGTCGCTTTTTGACGGAGCTGACAAAGCTGGAAGCATAATATTTGTTTTTGAAAATATTGATAGATATCTAAGTAGCGGAGAAGGTAGAGTGGACCTCTCCATACCACTTGAGAAATTCACACGAAGCAACAGAATACATGTCGTAGGACTTTCCACACCTTACGCGTATCAGAAATATCTCTATCCCAAAGACTTCCTCAGATCTAGCTTCACACTTATCGAACTCAAAGAAGTTACAAAAGAATTAGCGCTTGTAATACTTCTGGATCATTGTCATAGATTCGAAATGCGTTATGACGTGATAATTCCATATGAAACTCTTGTGGCGTCTATTGATAAAAGCGCTTTCTTTATTTCGGAAATTCCATTTCCTGAGAAAGCTTTACAAATACTGGACGACGCATGTGTATACACAAGTAACAACCCAAATATTCCCAAAAATTCAGAACATGTTGTGGCGCCAGAGATAATTGATGTAGTGCTTTCAAAACGCACTCACACACCAACAACTCTCAACAAATCATTCAAAGAAAAGCTACTCACAATAAACGACAAGTTGGGTTCTGGTGTCATAGGTCAGCAAAAAGCAATCAAAAACCTATCAGACGCCTTACAAAGATCATTTTTGCTTCTTGGCAAAAGAACCAAACCCCTAGCATCTTTTCTATTTCTTGGGCCAACTGGTGTAGGAAAAACTGAAACAGCAAAAATCTTAGCGAAGGAGTTTTTTGATACCGAGCATAGGATAATTCGTTTTGATATGTCTGAATTCCAGAGAGTGGAGGATATTCCACATCTCATAGGAGACGTGACAAGTGGAGAGCCAGGACAGTTAATCTCAAGGATCCGAGAACAGCCATATGGAGTGCTTTTACTTGACGAGATAGAAAAAGCACATAAAAACCTTTTGAATATATTTTTGTCACTTCTTGATGAAGGTTATATTTCAGATGCAAATGGCAAAAAAGTCGACTGTAAGTCACTTGTAGTAATAGCTACCAGTAACGCCGGAGCGATAGAATTTTATTCCAATCTCACAAACAAAAATGCAGAAGCTGGCGTACAAGGTGACATAATGGATTTTCTTATTACAAATAGATACTTTTCACCAGAATTCCTAAACCGTTTTGATGGAGTAATTGCTTTTGAGCCTTTGACTGGACTTAATGCTTATGCCATTGCAAAAAAAATGATAGATAGAGTCGCCTCAGATATTGCGCAAAATCATGGAGTCACTGTAAATGTGAAAGACGAAACCATTCAGTCAATTCTCAAAGAAAAATTCAACCCTGCATATGGAGCTCGAAACCTAGAAAGAGCAATTCAGCAGGTAATAGAAACTACAATAGCTCAAAAAGTGCTTACTGGCGAGGCAAAAGCCGGATCTACGGTGGAAGTATAAAGCTTAGGGTGTAGGTAGCAGGTTGTAGAGAGTAGTAAATTATAATAATTATTTTTTCACCAAAAACTACACCCTTTGTAATAGTTAGATATATTGATCTGAGTTTTCTACATCACTACAATGTGTCAAAAATATGAATATGAAAAATGTGAGTAAATCCAACAGCTCAAAAGGAAAATTTATTGTAATAGATGGAGGTGATGGAAGCGGGAAAGCAACACAAGCGAAACTACTTATTGATTATCTTAAGAAAAACAAAATCAGGGTAAAATACTTCGACTTCCCTCAATATGAGAAATATTTTGGCAAATTGGCAGGTAGATTTTTGGCTGGCGAATTTGGTTCACTAGATGAAGTTTCACCCTATTTAGCCTCACTCACTTATGCTTTGGATCGTTGGTCAGAAAGTAATAATATAAGTAACTGGTTGAATAGTGGGGGATGGATTGTCAGCAACAGATACACATCCTCAAGCCTTGCTCATCAAACCGCAAAGTTCAAAACTAAATCTAAGCAAAATGAGTTTTATGACTGGGCAACAAAGCTAGAATACAAAGAGTTGGGCTTACCAAAAGAAGATGTTGTCATATATCTACAAGTCACCCCAACTGTTGCCCGAAAACTTACAGCTAAAAAATCACAAAGAATTTATATCAAGAAGAAAATGGATATAGCTGAGAAAAATCTAAAACATCAAATAGATTCCGCCAAAATGTATCTCAAACTTTCAAAAATGAATAATCACTGGGAAGTAATAAACTGCATGGCCAAAGATAAAAGCATTTTGCCTATTGCATCAATTCATGAGATGATAGTACAATCATTAGCTAGGAAGGTCCCTGGATTATGCAACCTACAGAAGAAAAAAACCACCAAAACAAAGAGGTCGAAATAAATTCGGGCAACATAAAATCAAAATCTCAAGCGGGAGTGACGATCGCAAGTGTGCCGCTTGTTGCTTCCAAAAACAACCCCAATTTCAAGCCTATCAAGAAAAAAATAGATTGGAGATTTTTGTGGATGGCCATCGTAACAGGCGTTGCTTTTGTAGCATTTGCAGGCTATTTGCTATATGTAAACAATATTGCTCCACTTATTTTTGCAGGTTCAACAGCAAAAGCCTCACCTGTCAAATCTATGGTATTTGCTTATCCATTAACAATTGACAAAGCTGTGGGAGAAAGTAGCGTGCAAGTATTTCTAATCTCAGAAGAAGGAAAACCCATTCCAAACAAAGTGGTGGCCCTAACAACTAGCTTAGGAAATGTTGTCCCGGCGACAACAACAACTGATGAAAATGGCACTGCAGTATTCACTTTCACCTCAAGTGAAGGAGGGGTGGCAGAACTCACTCCCTATGCAGACAACCAAAAACTTGCCCAAAGCGTAACCGTAAAAGTAAATGATCAGTAATTGTTCATGATATACTGTCAACCCTTATTAGTTATTTAATTTTTATGAAAAAGAAAATAACAAAAGCAGTTATACCTGCAGCAGGATTTGGAACTAGGTTTTTACCACAAACTAAGGCAATGCCAAAAGAGATGTTGCCTGTCGTCGATAAGCCAATCATTCAATACATCGTGGAAGAGCTTGTAAGCGTTGGTATCAAGGACATAGTGATCGTCACAGGCTACCACAAAAGAACTATAGAAGACCACTTTGACTCCCCAAGTATGGATCTTATCGAAAATCTCAAAATGGGCGGACCCAAGAAAAAACCACTTCTTGATGAGGTTTACGGAATTGCAGACATGGCAAACTTTGTATATGTAAGACAAAAAGGCCCATATGGCAACGGGACCCCTTTGCTAAATGTAAGGTCGATCATAGGAGATGAACCATTCATATACACTTGGAGTGATGATTTTATTGCAGCCAAACCAAAAAGCCGTTTTCAACAACTCCTTGAGGCTTATGAAGAGTTTGATTGTTCAATCCTATCAAGTATCAGATGTAAGAAGGATGAAGACTACGATAGATATGGCATAGCAGGAGGAACACAAGTGAGAGATGGCGTGATTGATGTGCAGACAATTATCGAAAAACCAGGCAAGAAAAACGCCCCATCAGATCTAGCCAATGTCTCAGGGTATGTTTTCACACCTGATATATTCACTTATCTAGACAAGGCGTACGAAAAACTCGAACCAGGAAATGAGCTTTATTACAATGACGCACTAAAACTCATGCTCAACGATGGTAAGAAAGTCATCGCATACGAAATCCAAAACGGAAAATACTATGACACAGGCAACAAACTTGAATACCTAAAAACAATTATTGATTTTGCGTTAGCTCACGAAGAGCTTGGTCAAGATATTCGAAACTATATTACTTCAATAATAAAGTAATATAACAAAGTAAATATAAGCCAACAATCGTTTGAGATAAACTTGCATCTCAGCCAGTACCCTTGTTTTTTGGCTATTTATTGATACAATTAGTCACCATAACACTATGTCAGATACTTTATCACGCGCACAAAAACTCTTTGATCTTGGTGGTCATTTAGGTCACCGAAAAAGTAGGCTTCATCCAAAAGCAAGACCCTACATTTACGAAATAATTGACGGAACTTCTGTAATAGATCTAGAACAGACTGTAGCTCAAATCGACAAAGCAGTAAAAACACTATCCGAAGTCGCCAGAAACGGCAAATCTGTCCTTGTAGTAGCTACAAAAAAATCTGTATCTCAAAATGTCCAAACACTTGCAAAAGACGCTGAAGGAAACTTCATTACAACTAAATGGCTTCCAGGACTTCTAACAAATTTTGACACAATCGCCAAAAATACTAAAAAACTCGTCGAGCTAAAAAGACAAAAAGAGGCTGGAGAATGGGCAAAATATGTAAAGCATGAGCAAGTTGCTCTAGAAAAACAAGTACGAAAACTTGAAAAACTCTATGGAGGAGTAGTCAGCATGCAAAGACTCCCCGATGTTATGTTTGTGATTGACACAAAGAGAGAAAAAAATGCTGTAGTTGAAGCTCAAAAAAACAAAATCCCAGTAGTTGCAATAGTTGATACAAACTGTGATCCAAACGAGGTTGAATATCCAATCATTCTAAATGATGATGCACCAGCTGCAGTAATCGCTGTTGTAGAGGAGCTTATTGCTGCTTACAAAAACAATCTCAAAAAAGAAGCTCCAAAAGCAGTTGAGCCACAAGTAGAAAAGGCTCCAAAGCAAGCTGAAACACCAAAAGTAGAGGCTCCAAAAGCCAAAGCAGAAAGTGAAGAAGAGGTCGTTGAGACTGCCAAAAAACCTGCAAAAAAGGTGACCAAAGTTGCAAAACCAGCCAAGAAAAAAGCAGCAACAAAGAGCAAATAACCCGTAGTTGATGCTAGAGACAGAGACAAAACTGGTCTTGGTTTCATTTGTAACTAGAATTGTTGTAAAATATTAGAGTTTTCATTTTATTGTATTTTAGTTTTATCTATATATGGCAGTTGATCTAAACCTTCTAAAAAAACTTCGTGAAGAAACTGGTGTCTCATTCTCTGTATGCAAAAAAGCACTGGAAGAAGCTGAGAATAATATCGAAAAAGCCAAAAAACTTATGACAAAATGGGGAGAGAAAAAAGCAGCTGATAAGGCTGACAGGTCAACAGGACAGGGTGTGATCGCATCATACGTCCACCACAACAAAAAAGTTGCAGCATTCATAGAGCTCATGACAGAGACAGACTTTGTGGCAAACAATGCAGAATTCCGAAAACTCGCAGAAGAAATTGCTATGCAAGTTGCCACCATGAGACCTGAGAATGTAGAAGAACTCTTAAAGCAAGAATATATCAGAGATTCTGGCAAAACAATTGACACTCTCATCAAAGACGCCATCCTCAAGTTTGGCGAAAATATCAAGATGGGCCGGATGCTCCGCTGGGAATTAGGGAACTAAGACCTAAATTGATGAAGTTGGCCTGCTATTTGGATGCCTCTATGATGTCGTTTCCTCCCTTCATTTTTAAACACTGGGACAGCTTCAACCAATCGTCTAAATTCATTTAGTGTTGAGCCATAATTCACAATATCTTTTAATTTGCTCGGATCAAAAATACCAGAGATAACAGCCCCAACGTCATCATGTTTGCCTCTTTCCTCCATATCAGATGGAATTTCACCAGTCAGATATTTTGATAATGCAAGAATCAGATTGCCTACAGTAGTAGAATCTAGTGGCAACATATTTGGGCCTCCAATAGACCTAATACTTCGCGCTTTTATCAAACCTTTGCCATATGGTGTCACGCTCCTGTCTTTTCTTGGACCTCTAATAGTATTGTAATTAACCACTTCCTCAAGGTTCATAAGCGCAAGCATCCATGGAGGGATTTTTAGGCATTTTGCGATAGCATCAAGACCATCACTACACGTAACTATGATTCTTGATTCACCTTCAGCAGCAGGTGGGAAACTATAGATATTAATATTCTTAGCTAAATCGCCATCAGCTCCAATTACACCGACTCCAAATTCCGATCTATTTATCTTTGTCGTGTTAGAATTTGCATTATTAGGGTCAAAACCAGTCGTGTGAACAAAATCTGATGCATCTTTAGCCCAATATTTTCTAGCACTAGGTGAAAGATTTGTGCTGTTTGCGGCGTGTGTGGCACCTGCAGTAACATTATCAAACTTGTCATTGTTACCTCTGGGGGTAGAAAATACCCTCATATCTTCTGGACCATCTTTGAAATATATTGCATAGGCAGAACAATCACCTGCGATTGCAGAATACGCCACCTCTCTATTGTCTAGGGGCACCATGGTACATGCAGCTGTTGCACCATATTTTCCTCTTTTTCTCAATTCTTCATGTAGCTTATGGATATATTGGGCTGGCAATGTAGAGTTATAACGATCTGACCTGAGATCGAAACCATCATCGAATATTTTGGATATTTCCTGAGCGGTCATGGAATCATTCGCACCTCCTGGAACCGTGATTCCGTCACACGCAAACTGCACACCGTAATCTTTACCTCCTATAGAAACATATTTTAAATCGACGAAATCTCCGCAAGGTTTGGGTTTTAGTGACATGTCATCCACACCTCTGTGCTTGTATTCAACACCTGGCAATGAAAAACCATAATGTCCCATTTTCATGTGAAGTGGCACTTCTGGGTGCATCCTTAGCATATCAATTGAAATCAACTCTTCCCAGTTATATGCACTTTTAGTTAAGCTTTTCTCGAACTGTCTTGCTAGTGCCGCAAAACTCTCACTGTTTTCTGGTGATTCAGGCAATAGCAAAGCTGCATATAGAGAAACCTCATCTTGGTCTTCGTGATTTGAAAGTAGTTGATAAATCTTTTTTAGAGCAGCCATTCTAATCCACTCGTCAGGTTGACCATATGTTGGAGTCAAACGAAATTCTCTTCTTGCACTATCCCAAGGGGATAGTTTTTTTCTTTCACCCATAAAACCTATAGTATATCACATGGACTGTTGGGATGCACCATATCTACATTTTTAGTATAAATATGTTGAATTATTCAATCATATTTATTAATATATATTTCATCGAAAATATGCTTCAAAAAAGAAGATTTTTGTTGCAATTTGGTAGAAAGAAGAGACCTCACCCTGCCCTAATCTTTCATCTTGTATGAAAGAAGCGGGACCACGTCAAGTCAATCCCGCTAATAATAGTTCTTTTTCTCCGATCAAAAAATTAGGCTTCATAGAAGGAAGAGTGTACGGAGTTTTTCCAGATTTTATTAAAAATATTATCCGTAAACGAGCAGATTATAAATGTGAGGTATGCGGCTCAACCACCAATTGTCAATGCCATCACATTTTCCCTGAAAGTCTTGGGGGCAGACAAGAACCAGTGAATGGAGTATTACTATGTGAAAGTTGTCATGAGCGAGCAGATAGAGTGTGGAGAGTGAATGGTCATGTGTATAAAAATAAAGGTCAATATGTGCCAATCAAAAGAAGATTACAGTTATGTGAAGACCGTGAAATTTTCAATGATAATAAAGTGCGACTTATTTCAGAATATCGAAAACCTAAAAAGAAAAAGCGTAAATCTGAAATTTGATCTTTGCAATTTCGGATTTGGCCATTACAATTACAATACATTATGAAAACAATCATTCCAGAACTCAAAAAACACTTCGAAAACAATATAAACCGTCTCAAAGAAGAACTAAAAACCATAAGAACAAGCCATGCTTCGCCAGCCCTCATTGAAGGGCTTGAAGTAGAGACATATGGAGGCACAACCACCATGAGACTCATGGAAATGGCCACGCTCACTAACGAAGGCCCCACAGCACTACTTGTCGTGCCATTTGACCCTTCCACCTTGCAAGATATAGAACGAGCAATCATAAAGTCTCCACTTGGCCTTTCACCAAATACGCAAAGCGGAAGAATTATTATCACAGTACCAGCTTTGTCAACTGAGCAAAGAGAGAAATATGTCAAACTTGTTGGCTCACTTGTTGAAGAGTTTAGAAGCACGGTAAGAGGATATAGAGATGATGCAAGAAAAAAGATCAAACATGCCATAGAAGCGAAAGAAATCACAGAAGACGACAAATTCAGACTTGAGAAACAAGTCGATGAAGAAACCCAAAAGACAAATGAGGCGATTCAGACTATAAAAGAGTCAAAGGAAAAAGAGATAAAGACAGTGTAATTGAGATTAAAAGTTCGTAAGGTTTGTAAAGTTCATAATGAAAAAAACTTGATAAGTGCTTATTTCCTTACAGACATTAAGAACCTTAGAAACTTTATAAACATTGCCCACGTACTCTTTCTCCCGTATAATGTAGGCAAATATTTATGATAATACTTACCGTTGTTGTTTTTCTCTTTATACTCGGATTCATTGTTTTCTTGCATGAGCTTGGACATTTTTTGGTAGCACGAAAATCAGGAGTACTGGTTGAAGAGTTTGGAATTGGGATGCCGCCACGAGCTGTCGGATTTCAAAAGATTGACAATAAATGGAGAGTATTATGGGGAAACAAATCACCTGAAGACATAAGATATACAGTTTATTCTCTCAATTGGCTTCCGCTTGGTGGATTTGTCAAACTATACGGAGATGGTGCAGGGGGTGAGGGAGGGGAAGTACTTCCACAACTTGCTGATAAAGCTTTTGAAAATAAAAATGTCTGGGCGAGAGCAGCTATCATGGTTGCAGGAGTTGTGATGAATATACTTCTTGCTGCAGCGATTTTTTACTTCTTGCTTGGTAAAAATGGCTTTGTATCAGATCGTGTACCGCTTATTGGCTCACCCAATCTGCCATTTGGCAAAACAGAAACATCTGTTGCTGCAATAAACGTACTAAAGGAATCACCTGCAGACAAAGCTGGGATCAAAAAAGAAGATATTATCTTACGTGTTAGAACAGTTGGATCCACAGAATGGAAAGTGGTAACTAAACCTAATGATCTTATTGATGAAGTAAAGAAGAATGATGGTAAAAAAGTAGAAGTTGAACTAAAAAATTACTCAAGCGGAGCAATGAGAAATGTTGTAGTTACTCCAAAATATGACAAAAAAGAAAAGCGCGCAATGATTGGGGTGAGCCTTGCGAATCTTGTAAGATTCAGATATGAGACTCCTTTTGAGAAAGCACTATCTGGATTCATGCATTCTTATAATCTGACGACATACAATCTGCAACTTCTTGGATCATTATTCTCTTATGCTATTGAGTCAAAACAACCTCAAATTGTTGGAGATGCAGTCAGTGGACCTGTGGCAATAGGAAGTGTTGTAGGCGACACACTTAAGAAATCCGGAGATAAGGTCATTGACAATCTACTAAATCTTGCAGCACTTATTAGCCTATCTCTTGCGTTTATGAATATTTTGCCGATACCTGCACTTGATGGCGGCAGACTATTTTTGCTACTTCCTGAGATGATTATCCGAAAGAGAGTGCCAAAAACAGTTGAAAAGTACATTAATATTGTGGGCTTTTTCGTCCTCATAGGGCTTTCAATTGCTATCACAATTAAAGACATAATCAGACAATTTTAATAAAACTAAAATTGTCTGAAATACTAATTCCTAATTTCTAAATACTAATTTTATGGTGTTGAAGTATCAAAATATCTCGATATCAGGTGGGGTAGCATGTGGCAAAGGAACTCTCAAAGACGGATTACGTCAGTATTTGGAACCTCTCGGTTGGAAATTCGCATCAGGAGGAGAGCTCAACCGAAGAAAGTCTGGTGACAATCTCACTCCATCTGCGGAAAAAGTTTCAGTCGAATTTAATAATTCGATAGAGAAAAGAACCGAAGATCTGTTTATAAAAGAAAAGAATTATGTCATAGAAGCTTGGCTTGCAGGGTGGGTAGCTAGAAACATGACAGACACACTCCGAATTTTTATGTATTGCAGCAATGATGCAGTCCGGGTTGACAGAGTTTCAAACAGAGATCATGTCGATATTCAGACCGCGAAAGAGATTATCCGAGATAGAGAGCTTGCAAATTTCTCAGAATGGAAAAGAATATATGGAGATCACAATTTCTGGGACCCAAACATTTATCAATTAAAAATTGATACTTATTCTCTTGGCAAAACACAAGCTGTTCAAGCAGCCCTTGAGGCCTTAGGCTTTCAAAAATGATAAAAATCTCACAAGTCATTGTAAAAAAAGGCTCATATCCAAAAGATGTTATTCTTTCAGACCAGACTCACTCAGACATAGTAAATATTGTCGATAATGCTGGTGATAGATTTGTGGGTGATGCACTTGTTACAAAAAAAAGAAATTTGAAAATTGGAGTACTGACTGCAGATTGCCTACCAATAATTTATGCAGATGCAAAAAATCATGTTATAGCTGTTTCTCATAATGGCTGGCGAGGAATAGAAAATTCACTAATCAAAAACACTATTTCAAAAATGCAAAAGCTTGGGGCTAGTTTTGAAAATATCAAGTGCCAGATTGGACCTGGCATCGGACCTTGCTGCTATGAAATCTATGACTACCGTCTTAAAATTTTTCAGAATAAATTCTCAACAAAAAAATCAGAAATAATAAAGAGGGCAAATAACACAACATACTTGGACCTCAAAAAATGCGCAAAGTTTCGACTTCTAGAGTGTGGCATCTTGGCTTCAAACATAAAGATTGAGTCTACTTGCACTTCATGCAGCGGTCATCTACCGTCATTCCGTCGCGATTACCACACCAAATCTCAAATTTTGTCAACAATAGAGATCAAAGACTAATCAAATATACTCAACCTCAAAAATATCAAAGAATTCATCATCTAATTTTCGGATTATCACGGCCAATCCCTCAGCATGATCGTATCCATCCCAAACTTGTGCTTTGTTGTCATGACTATTAGTAGGGATTATCCAAGGATGACTTGGTAAAAAAGCTTCATGATTTACGTAATGAATTAAAGTTTTTTTTAAAATATTATGATATCTATGATTAGATTTTACTGATTTCCTAAAACCGTTATAGCTCGAAACCTCATCTATACTGGTATTGACCAAAAAGAAATTTTATCTGTTATTTGACCAGTGGTGTATGTATACACTTCCAACTTGACATCATTCACTATTTCCTCTAGGAGCTTCCATTTTGCACTGCAATCTGGATAGAATTTATAGCTTCCGTCCCCATGATAATTTGCAAACTGTAGCCAAGTCAAATCTAATTTTTTGATATGAAGGTGTTCAAGACTTACATTGTAAATTTTCTTGTGCATCGAAATTTCATCTTTTTGATATTTAAGTTTTAGTATTTTATTAGACATATGCAGACATTTTACAGACGCGTCTTATACCCCGCTTGATACAATTTTGACAAAATCCTGACTATTTAGTCTTTTTTTAGTATAAATCCTTGTTTTTTAACCGTAGTAAGAGTAGAACTGTGGTTATTATATGTAGAAAATCTTTTACGAAGTCTATGCATCATTTGATCTATTGCCCAATCTGAATATTTATCTTGTACATCTTCGCCCCACATAAGTTGTGCTATCTGGTCTCTTGACACTATTGTATTTGTGTTAGCTTGCAAATACTCAAGAAGTTTTTTTTCTGTAGCTGTTGGTAAATTTGGCTGGGTAATAAGTTTGTTTTTAATATATTCTGTGAGCAAAGGGCTAAAAATGTGACCTTCTGCATTGACCACACCAAATTGTGAAAGAATCTTCATATCATGAATATTGAGATTCTTATTGACCATGTTCTCACAACGGAGGTAGCCAATGTCTTTAGAAATTAGATCAAGACGTTGTAAGATGCTTGGTATTTCTAGTATTTTATCAATTTTGACAAGCAATCCATTTTCATGATTTGATTCTATGACATATAAATATAAAGATTTGATGAGACCAGATAATCCACCTGACAATTTGTATATTTCAGACTTCATTTCTTTACTTATTTTTGTATCAAATCTTTTCTCAAATACCTCGAGTAGCGCTATAGTGTCACTTATATCAAAAGGTTTGTACTCGATAAGTGATCTACACAGTAATTTGTTATTTTGAGTAAGTTGGTCAAAAACTGGGGCCAAATCAGACAAAACAATGGGAACAAATCTCGGACCGTGCAAATCGCGCAACTCCTGAAGTAATGTCAAGTATTCGCTTGCGTCTGATCCAGTTGAAAAGTGAAGTATTACAAATGTGTTTTTTATTTTGTTGCCTAAACTTGCTAGTTTTGGATGGAAATCATTGTAGTCAGAGCTTGAATTGATTTGCTCGTGTAAAATTTCGTAATTTGCACCATGTTTTTCACTTATTTTTCTAACAATTTCTCGATGTAGAATCTTTTTGCCTTTGTCCGCAATACCCACGACACTAAATGGCTCTACAGCATTTATCAATTTTTCTACTTTCGAAACGACACGTTTTTCATCAGCTGTGGATTGAAGTTTCATCTTGTCAGAATAAGGTGTAGCCATAATAATTGAGTATACCACGAACATAGGATTTGACACATCTGTATAATCATATACTGATGAATGAACTTACTCCTCTTGGTGAATTTAGGAATACAGAAACAGTACAGATACCAAATACTTTGGGCTTGCCTTCTCCTCAAAATCGGTTAAAGATAGAAAATGGTCAACTTCAACCCCCAGAATCATTTCGATATGTTGAAAATGCAAAAGATGAACTCTGGGGACCTTCTGCGATGATTCGTGATTCAATGAAAAGACACGCGGATGTCTTGGGCTTGTCTGATGAAGAAAAGTTCAATCTAAATAGATTTGTAGTATCTTCTCTTAGAGCGAATATTCTCGTAACGGGAGACGACAACAATCTTGATTTTGCCAAAACAGCCATAATTAGATATTTAATACAAAACTTGGGCACAATAATCACACTTCCTGAAGAGCTTATAGTAATGAACAAATTGAAAATTGATCAAGGGTTATTGCAGTCTTTATTATCACTTTTTGAAGAAGATATACACGATTTTACTCAGAATCCCAGTTCCAAAGTAGAATGTTTGGAAATGATTCAAAAATTTCCTGAAATCTGGCCAATTTTCTACATATATGAGATTGCAAGAGAAACTGTAACAGGTGGTGATATTGCAAGACCCCTTGAAATTGAAGATGCTGCAAGAAGAGATGAGGTTATTGACCAGCAGTTGGTTTTTACTGCATCGCTTCATGATGTGGCAACACTTGAACAGCCTCCAAATGATTATAAACTAGAAGATCATGAGACGAGATCACTTATGTCTAGGACTTTGGTATTAGCAAGGGACACTCATTTTTCTTTTTTATACCCAAATATTGCAACTTTAGCTCAAAAAACAATGCATGAGGTAACAGGGTTCAATTCTTATGGATGCGAATTTTATGCATTGTCTCATTTTCAACAATTTTCAAAGGATATAAGAGACTTGAATGGAGATGGAGTTGCTCTTGAATCATCTTTTAAAGGCTGGTGGGGGATAGTTGAAAACTTTTTCAGTGATCAAAATATTTCTAAAAGCGTGGAAGACCTTGCAAAAAAATACAATATGAAAACTCCACAGTACAGATTCAGATTACCGGAGGCAATGGTCAGAGCTAATATACTTGATGAACTAATGTCACATCATGGTCGTGATGAAAGTGTAATTGATCTGACAAACAAATTGCAAGAAAAAATAAGAAGTACTAAAGATTTGACTAGATCAAGATTAGTTTTTGATGCATTATCGTGGAAAAAAGCAGAAGATAAGTTGGATATTGGTGATGAGCTTGTTTTTGTTGTTAAAAGGAATGGTACAAAAGTTTTTACTAGCTTTAATATTGGAGAAGTACAAAACCTGTTAAACAATGAGTTGCCAGATAGCTCCAGACTTACTGAATTTCTTCATGCTGAAGGGATAGAAGGTAAATTTAGCTCTATTCCTGAACTTATGGCCACTTGGCAAAATAGCCACTCACAAGAAGATGAGGCATTTGTGTCAATTTTCAAAAATACAAAAACTAAGTTTGAGGATGATGATCAAACCCAACTCCCATTTGAAATACAACTTACTCCATTTGAGGAAGTGGACCTCAAAGGACTACACACTAAAATTGCTGCAAATAACTGGAGAGCTAGAGGTTCCTACAAAGAACACAAGTAATAGCTTTTATTAATACAGACTTTTGATTATAATTAGCTCATGGCAAAACATATATGTGATGCAAGTGTCGTTTGTTGTATAGATTTTCGTTTTCAAAAATATATACACAAGTGGCTTGATGAGAATATGCAAAACAAAACTTATGACCTTGTAGGTTTTGCTGGGAGTACCAAGAGTATCGACACTGTTATGAACCAAATCGACATTTCAAAAAGACTTCACGAAATAAAAGAAGTAGTTCTTATACACCATGAAGACTGTGGAGCATATGGAGTAGAGAGTACTCACGATAGGCATGTAACAGACTTAAACAAAGCAAAAGATGTTATAAAGGCAAAGTATTCTGATATAAAAATATCAATGTATTATTTGCATCTTGATGGGACTTTCGAAAAGGTGAAATAGTGTTTATTAGTAATTGAAAATATAAAGGAAGAGTTTTTATGGGTTGGATATCATTCGCAATATCTGCAGTTTTTCTTAACAGTCTCTCAACGATACTTCAAAAAAATCACGCGTCAAAGAAGATCAATCACACGGTAATCACTGGATCACTATACAGCATGGTGTCAGGTGCAGTTGTATTGATATTCGCCTATATTACAGCCCAAGGTGCAATTGTTTATACTAGCAAAAGCTTGGTCTTGACCCTTATTGCACTTTCTATTTTTGTCATAGGAAACTGGGCATATTTTAGGGCAATGTACATCCTCAATGCCTCAGTTCTTACAATTGTAATGACGCTTAGAGCACTCATTACGACAGTTATTGCGTGGATATTTTTGAATGAAGGAGCACATACCAATCAATATGTTGGAATGGCGCTTATTCTAACAGCCATTCTAATTTCTCAAAATATCAAAAAGCTCAAATTGAATATCGAAGGAGTGATATTCGCAGTTGTGGCTGCTTTTGCATTTGGTATTGGAAATGTTTTTGAACGTATTATTGTGAAAGAGATGAATTTGTATCTATATTTGGTGCCTGCATATCTTGTTCCTGCTGTAATAGTATTTTTGGTCCAGCAATGGAGACTAAATGGAAGACCAATAAGATTGTCAAAGATTACTGCTGGTCATGTAGTTTTCGTAGGATTTATATCAGCATTGTCTGGCATTTTGGGCTTACAAAGTTTGGCACTTGCCCCCTCATCTGGTCACTATGCATTCGTAAACCAAACACGGGTAATATTTGTTGCTGTAATGGCATATTTTTTCCTTCATGAGAAAGGCGACATCAAAAGAAGACTATTTGCCGCATTTCTTTCTGCGCTTGGGTTATTGCTACTTTCCTGAGAAAGACAGCTCACAATGGCTTATAATTGACCGCATATCAATAATATTGCGACTATGAAATATTCAAAGCTATTTACAAAAACCAAAAAAACCATAAAAGATGATTCCTCTATAAATGCCAAGCTACTCATACAGGGTGGGTTTGTTGACCAGGTGATGGCTGGAGCATACACATACTTGCCACTTGGTCTTCGCGTACTCAACAAAATCGAAAACATAGTCAGAACAGAAATGAACAAGATTGGAGCTGAAGTTCTTATGCCTGCCGTAGTTCCAACTGAACTATGGGAAAAGACAGGCCGACTTGAAACCGTAGATGTTCTTGGTGCAGTAGTCCCCGCAAATGATGTAGCCAAATCCAAAAATGACAGCAAATATGTCATAAGCCCAACTCATGAGGAAGTTGTCACACCCCTTGCCCAGAAATACATATCCAGTTATAAAGACATGCCTTGTGCTTATTACCAGATCCAGACCAAGTTCCGAAATGAACCAAGAGCCAAAAGCGGACTTCTAAGGTGTCGGGAATTTCGAATGAAAGATCTATACAGCTTCCACACATCCCCCGAAGACTTGAAAAAATATTACGAAGCTTCAAAAGATATATATTTTGCAGTGTATGAAGCACTTGGGATCAAGGCAGATACATATCTGGTAAAAGCCTCAGGTGGTGACTTCACCAAAGATTATTCACATGAATTCCAACTCCGGGTTGAAACTGGTGAAGATACGATATATAGACACAAAACCACAGGTGAATGCTTCAACAAAGAGATTGCCCCAGAAGGCGCTGATGAATCGGGTGATTACGAAGTTTTCAAAGCCTGTGAAATAGGAAATATATTCCCTCTCAACACCAAGTTCTCAGATGCTTTTGGACTCACCTATAAAGCTGAGGATGGATCTGATCAAAAAGTTTATATGGGCTGCTATGGAATAGGCACTAGCCGTATCATGGGAGTAATGGTTGAGAAATATAACGACGGCAAGGGTATTATTTGGCCAACTTCTGTAGCTCCTTATAAGGTTCATCTGACTGGGCTTGATCTTCATGACCAAGAACTGTCAGCAAAAGCAGAAAAACTTTATACAGATCTGAAAAAACATTTCCCAGATGAGGTTTTATTTGATGACAGAATTGAGTCAAGAGCAGGGGAGAAGTTTGCTGATGCAGACCTCATTGGTTGTCCTCTAAGAGTTGTAATAAGCAAAAGATCAGGAGACAGGATTGAAGTGAAGGAAAGAGCTGGTAAAGAAAGCACTTTATTGTCTGTGGAAGAGTTTGTCAGCAAATATGCCTAAAAAATATAAGCGTAAAAGCTTATAAGCATGAAAGTAAATACTCAAACAAACATGTAGAATTTTTGTTCGATCCGCTCAAGATCAGTTTTTATTCACTCTGATCGGTGAGAAGTCTTGACAAATATATTCACAACTTCTCACCCGACAGTTCTGTCAGGTTCGAAGCATAATAATATGTTTAACAATCTCATAAATTGGTTATTGAAAAACATAAACAAGCTCAAGGGTAAGTGGGGTCTGGTTCTAAAAATAATTCTTGGTATTTTGGTGCTTTCACTTGCGACAATTTATCTTTACTACCGTTTCCCAACTATTATTAGATCAGGAGAAAAACAAATTGACACAGCTGTTATAGCTATTGCTGCAATAATCATTCTTTTACCATTCCTTTCAGAAATTGAGATTTTTGGAGTGAAGTTCAAAAAAGAAATTGAAGAAATCAAAAAAGAAACAGATGAAAAAATAAAAGCAATAGAGCAACGCCTACTGATGATCCAAAGTCAGAATATTAATCAATATTTCTATCCACCCAAACCAGACAATGAACTAAAAATATTGTCAGACACAGCTAAAGAAGTGGCTAAAGATATTCCATTACGACCACAATCTAAAGATCTTTTCTATCAAGTTCCCAAAGAGATAGTTATATTATTTTCTGTAAGATGGAAGCTCCGAAGACAATTAATTTTGGTTTATAAAAATAGTATTAATAAAAAAGACAATAAGAAAACGCCTTGGGGAGGAACCGCGTTTATTGACTATCTTAAAAAACTAACATACTCAGATGATGGAATAAATAAACTAAATACTCAACAAATAATCACACTTCTTGTAGAAGATGACAAATTGAACAAGGATATTGGTGAGATTTTGAATGAGATGGTGGCTATTTGTGACAATGCATATTTTGGAGGAAAAGTTACGGATGAACAAATAGCATTTATAAAAGATAATGAGTATATAATAGACTATCTAGAAAGCTTATAAAAAAACCTGCTCTCTAGGCTTTACTCTCATTTCTATGAAAACCATCGTCACTCACATCAACCCAGACCAAGATGCGCTATCAAGCGTTTGGCTTATCCGCAAATATTACCCTGGATTTCAGGGAGACGATGTGGAGTATGGATTTGTGGCAGCCGGTCAAACTTACAAAAAAATGGTTGTGGATTCTGACCCTGATATAGTACATGTGGATACTGGTCTTGGTCGATTTGATCATCATCAGATACCTGAGAAGCTATCTGCTTTCAAACGGATCTATGAAGAGGGTCTGAAAAATAATTGGTTCCCGTCTTATGACATAAATGCCCTGGGCAGGATGTGTGGAGTGATAAATGCCTATGATAACTTCCAGGAAGTGTATTTTCCAAACCCAACTGCCGACTATTTTGACTTTACTCTAGATCAGGCGATATCCGGACTCATTCACACCAAGATGCCAGACGCCAAAAAAGTCGAGATCACTTTGCCATTTTTTGACTCCATCCTTCAAGTAGTCAAAAACAAGATAAAGGCAGAGACTAATGTAAAAGAAGGGATTGAGTTTGAAACTAAAGCATTTGGCAAATCGCTTGTAATGAGCAATACCAACAATGACAGCATGAAATATGCCCAAAAACTCGGTTTTCAGCTTGTGGCACGTAAAGATCCAGAAAAGGGGATAATCAGGATAGTTTGTGTGCCAAATGACAGTTATGATCTCACCCCAATCCGCGACCTAATCGTCGGGGAAGACAAAGTTGGCACCTGGTTTTTGCACCAAAGCAGACATATGCTGCTAAATGGATCACTCGTAAACCCAACAATGGTCCCTTCACCCATCACTTTTGAAAGACTTGTAGAAATATTGAGGTCTTTCTAGTAAAATATAGCTCATAAGGCACATATTGTGTTCTTTCTTATAATTTTCGATTTATCGAAAGGGGGTTTCAAGTAATTCATGGTCGTTGTACAAAGAGGAAAAGGAGAGTCATCAGAAATCGTTTGGCGCAAATTCGGCAAGATTAACTACGAAGAGAATCTTGTGGATGAGCTTCGTGATCGAAAATACTACAAAAAACCTTCTATCAAAAAGAAAGAGATAGAGGAACGTCGTAGAAAGATCAAGAGACGCCGCAGAAACGCACATGTCTAATTCTTGAAAAACCTATAGTTTTCCATAACCACAACCGGATATGATCAATATCATAGACTCTTCAAGATTCAAAATTGACCACAAATTTGTAAAATCTGTTGCAATAGAGTATTTGGCGAAAAATGGAGTTAGCTCCACTCTTGACCTAAACATAGTTTTTGTCGGCAAGCGCAAAATGCTGTATATTGCAACAGTTTACAAACGCGAACCAGAAGCACTTCCAGTGCTATCTTTTCCATATCTCACAGACAAGAAAATGATGAAAAAACAAGCCGACGAGATCGAAGAAAATGGAGAAGTGAAAGCAGAGCAACTCGTTGGAAAGTCACTCATTCCTAGTGAAGTTACAGAAACCAACAATCTAATTGGTGAAATTTTCATCTGCTATCCACAGGCAGTTCTTCTTGCTGCTGAGCGAAACAAAAAAGTAAATGACATCCTCAAATGGCTCACAGAACATGGGATAGATAATTTGGTAAATAAGTAATCTAATTACTATCTATTGGCGGGGTCTTCTGGGTCAGTTAGTAAAGAACGCACTCTTTTCAATTCATTTATTTTTTTGGATTCTAATTCATCTAAGGATAAATAAATATTGAGTTTTTCATTCACTTGCTTTTCTGATATTGGCATACCTGTCTTAGGATCTTGAACTTCGCCTATATAGACACAGCCATCTGGAAACCAGGCCCAATTTGGCACTTCCCCATCTTGCATAGTTTCTACAGATGTAATATTTTCATAAAGAGCTTCACCTGTGCAGTTGAATATCATATCTGACAGTGGAGGCAGATCGTTATTATGATCACCAAGACTTGACCATGTTTTTTCAATGGTTTTTCTTGGTAGTGGTGAAGTTTTTTTACTGCTTAAAGAATAAACAATGTACATATCGAGGTCAGATCTATTTTCCTCTTGAATCTGTGAGTTGCGCGGAACTAAATGAGGATTAATTTGAGATCCAAATAACAGCAAGCCTATAGGAATTCGTTTATGCTCATTTTTGGCAATTTCCTGAAGGTTTGAAAGTAACAATCTAGACTTTGATACAACATATTTCCGATAATTTTCGATTAATATTTTCTCTTCATCTGAAATATCGTGAACTTTTATCGCAGCAATTAACTTATCTATATCTGAAATTTCCACAATTTTCAAGGTGTCGGTATCTGGATCATACCGAACATGGGAAGGTCTTAACTGTAAACGATTTAATAATGCATTATCTAAATCGAATTTTGTCGTTTTACTTGCAGCTTCAGGAGTCACAGAACCATCTGTTACAACTTTATTAATATAATGTGCATGTACTTGATCTAATGCATCAAAACCATTTTCAGACATCTAACGATTATCCCTAATTAGTACATGGATATCAATAGAAGCTAAATAAAGCATACATTCTTACTTTTCTAGCAATAAATTTAGTACAATGCAAGTGAAGAGGAGCTTGAGAGTTTTTGCAATTTAGTAGTTAAGTCTTCAAACTGAGAACTGAAATCTGACATCTAATCTATGTTTTACCTGAAATACAGACCCAAAAATATTGATGATGTAGACAACTCAAGAGTCCGTGATGTCATCAAGAACTACCTCAAACAAAAAGAGGTTCCCCACGCTTGGCTTTTTGTAGGGCACAAAGGTATGGGTAAAACCTCAATTGCGAGAATTTTGGCAAGAGAGCTTTGCAAGACTGGAGATGCTGCTAAAGACGCACTTATAGTGTCTGATATTGATAATGGTGCGTCACCTGACGTACAAGAGATAAACGGAGCAGACAATACAGGTATAGATGATGTGCGAAAGCTCATCGAAAACATCTCCTATGCTCCAATGGTTGCAAAATATCGTATGTACATCATTGATGAAGTGCACATGCTCTCAACAAGCGCCTTCAATGGACTATTAAAGATTCTTGAAGAGCCACCAGCTCATGCGATATTTATTTTGGCCACGACTAGCATAGACAAAGTGCCATCTACCATTCAGTCAAGATGTGTGAAGGTTGAGTTTGGCACTGCCAAACCAGAAGATGTTGTCAGGATGATAGATCGTATTTCAAAAGGTGAAAATATAAATGTCCCTGAAGCTACAAAAAACTTGATATCAATAAGTTGCGACAGATCATTTCGAGATGCAACCAAAATACTTGAAGAGCTTGTAACCCAAAATGCACTAGAGGAAGAAGATGCGAAAAAATATTTGGGCATCAGGACCAAAGACGATGTGCTCAAGTTTTTGGAAGTGAAAGACGCGGTTGGAGCAATCTCATGGCTTCAGGAATTTTCAACAAGTGGAGGAGACATGAAGCTTCTCATAGAGGAGACTATCAGAAAAATCCATGCTCTCATTCTAATACATTACAAAGTTGAGCCAGATTTTCCGGTTGGTAGTCACAAATTCACACTTGGCGAATTGGCAAAGATTCAAAAATTATTACACGAAGCTTACACAGTCAGCAGAAATTCCCCAGTACCATCATCTGCACTGCAGCTTGCAATAATTGAATACTGCCAAACAAAATAACGAACAAAATTCAAAATTCTAAACACTAAACCCTGTATAAATTCCAAATTAGAAAATTCAAAATACAAATTACAATCATTTTTGTAATTTGCTTTGTGACTTGATTCGAAATTGTTTTGAGTTTAGATATTTGATTTTAGAATTTAAAATTCTTTGAATTAATTTTTATTATAAATTTTCTAGAGAGAGGTACCCGTTGGGAGAATCTCTAAATATTATTTTTATTTATGGATGATTATAAAGTCCGATTTGTACCGCTTGGCGGCATAGTCGGCGTAACAAAAAACATGTATCTTTATGAGCTTTATGAAAATGAAAAGCTCAAAGATATATTAATAGTTGACTGTGGAATAGGTTTTCCTGGAGCTCATGAGCTAGGAGTAGACCTTCTTATCCCAGATATCAGGTATCTGGATGATAAAAAAGACAAAATCAGAGCAATACTCCTGACACACGGCCACGAGGATCATATCGGCGCACTGCCTTATCATTATGAAGCGCTTGATAGACCTCCGATGTACACTGGCAAGCTCACAGCAATGTTTATTGAGAAGAAGCTTGAAGAGTTTGATGTACACCCCGATTTGACCGTTGTAAAGCTTGGTAAAGAATATGAGTTCGGTGGATTTCGAGTGAAGTTTATTAATACATGTCACTCTATCCCTGACACTCATCACATTATCATAAACACTCCTATTGGCACACTTTATCATGGACAGGATTTCAAAATGGACCTCACACCCCCCTATGGTCCACCTCCTGATTTTTATGAAATGTGTAAAGCCGGAAAAGATGGGGTCTTGGCCCTTATGTCTGATGCACTTGGAGCATTCCGCGAAGGATTGACGCTTTCAGAAAGTGCCGTAGGTCAATCTTTTGAAGATGAAATGCGAAAAACTAAAGGCAAATTTGTCATGACAACATTTGCCTCAAATATTTCACGTATCAGACAATGTACAGAGGCTGCCATCAAATTCAACCGAAAAGTATTTTTCTTAGGCAGAACCATGACCAAAAATACTGCTTCAGCCGCAGAGATAGGATATTTGCCAATTCCTGAGAAACTAGTAGGTGAGGAGAAAGAGATCATGAGCTTGCCGCCAAATAGAGTCTGTATCATTGCAACCGGTAGCCAAGGACAAGAAGGTTCGGCAATTGCCAAAATGGCCCAAAATCAGCACAGATCAGTGAAAATCGCTGCTGGTGACAAAATCTTCTTTTCATCAGACCCGATACCTGGGAATGAGGAAGAGGTTTATGCGATTGTCGAGCAATTGTCCATGCGCGGAGCAGATATCATCTACTCTGACGTGTCAGAACAAATTCATGCATCAGGGCACGGTAATATAGACGATCTCAAGCTACTTCTTAGATTCACTAAGCCAAAATATGCCATACCGATTGGATCAACCATAAGACACCATATGCAATATCAAAATCTTTGTATGCAAGTTGGTATGCGAAAAGAGGCAGTATTCCTACTAAACGAAGGGGAGACAGTGACATTTGAAGGTCAGAGCAAAGCCAGAAAGAGTGAGGTTATCGAAACAGAAGCCATATATGTTGATGCATATGGAGTGGGGGATGTTGGGAATGTGGTCCTTCGTGATAGACTGACACTATCATCTGAAGGAATTGTTGTGGCTGTTGTCACAATTGACAACTCTACAAGTCAAGTGATGGAGCCAAAAATTATCTCAAGAGGGTTTGTATTTGAGAAAACCGAATCCGAACTTTTGAATGAAGCTGCCAGCACGGTCAAATCACTCATCGAGCGAAAGCTTGCTTCAGTTGGTAAAAAGGAAGCAATCATGGAGCAGCCAACTGTCAAAAAAGATGTGGTCAAATCTCTTGAGCAATTTTTCCGTGAAAGAACTGGACGCATGCCACTGGTTGTAGCTGAGATAATTATTACATAATAAATTCCAAGTTCCGAGTTCCAAATTCCAAGTTTAGAGATGGGTACAATAAAATCTTTTACTGATATTATTGCTTGGCAAAAATCTGAAGATTCGGCAATTAAGCTTAGACAATCACTTCAATGTAATAAAGATTTTCTTATTGCGATCAGATCGAAGAGCATCTTTGTCTATAATGAATAATATTGCTGAAAGTTTCAGTGATGGGGAAAGAATTCGAGCCGATTTTTAAAAACACAATAAAGACTCGAATATGGAGAACAATCGATGATTTTTAAGAAGTACAAAACAGGATATTTCAATATGGCAAGAGATGAACTTTTAGTTTTAACAGAAGATATAGATCATTTGATCAAAGCTTTAATAAAGAGCATCATTGTTAAATAAGTTTTTCTAACTCGGAGCACAAGATTTGGAATTAGGAATTAATTTATGGATTATATTTATCTGGAACAAACCCAAAGTTTTTGTCCTAGCTGCATGACTCTCTTGTCAGCAAAAATAGTCACAAAAAATAATAAAGTATTTATAAATAAGTATTGTAAAAAACATGGGGACATGTCCCATTTACTTGAGGAGGATTACGAGTATTACAAATCCATACCACAGTATTGCAAACCAGGTAAAGATTGCCAAAGACAAACAATCATAAACAAAGGCTGCCCCTTTGACTGTGGACTTTGTCCTGACCATGAGCAACATACATGTATAGGTCTTATAGAGGTGACAGACAAGTGTGATTTGGGTTGCAAGTTTTGCTACGCGTCGTCAGGTGTGGGGCATAATTTATCATTATCATCTATCGAAAAGATGATGGATTTTTTTCAAGAGAGTGAAGGTGGGGAAAAGCAGAAATACTTCAAATAAGTGGAGGAGAGCCCACAATGCATCCTGATATATTGAAAATTATCCAAATTGCCAAAGACAAAAAGTTCAAATACGTGATGCTAAATACCAATGGGCTAAGAATCGCAAAAGACGAAGAATTTGTGAAAGAACTTGCGAAATTCAAAGGGCGTTTTGAAATATATCTGCAATTCGATGGATTTTCGGAAAATACTTTCAAAACTATTCGTGGAGTGGATCTTCGAGAAGTCAAAAAAAAGGCAATTGCAAACCTTACCAAATATGAGATTCCAATCACACTTGTCGCAACAATTGTGAACGGAGTGAACGATGAAGAAATAGGTGAAATAATAAATTTGGGCTTTAATACCAAGTATATTCGTGGGATCAATTTCCAACCGTTGGCTTTTTTGGAAGAATGAGTGATACAGATGTCAAAAATAGAATAACTCTCACTGGAATATTAAAAAGGATAGAGAAGCAAACAAGCGGAATGCTAAAAATTGATGACTTTGTACCATTACCTTGTCACCCAGAGAGGGTATCTTTCACTTATCTCTACAAGAAGGATGGCAGTTTCATCCCAGTAACTAGACATATAAATGCCAAAAATGTTCTACCGCTAATAGACAACACTTTCACTTTTTATCCGGAAGATATTATGAAAAAAATAACACAGGGCTTTTTCACCTGCGATGCAGAAGGGTGCGCAGAAATGCTCACAGCACTTGGCAAAATGATTCCGAAAAATTTCTCGCTATTATCAGCAGACAGGAAATTTGACCATATTGATGATAAAACTTTTAGAATTAGTGCTGTGTCATTTGTAGATGCCTACAATTTTGATATGAAATCTATGAAGAAAGAATGTGTGCATATAATCACGCCAAATCTCAAGAAAATGCCATTTTCTGCTTACAATATGATCCATCGCAAGTATGCAGATTACAAAGAACATTATGTATGATCACTGAAAATATAAATTATTACTTTTTGATAACAGTTAACGCAATAGTAGCTATCTGCACTCTCTCATTGACTATTTTTATAATTGAAAACTTCATTACTGCCAAAAAAGATAAGTCGATAAGAAAACAGAAAAAAAGCATTGTTGAAACTTTTTCCATGTCTTGTTTTTTTGTATTAATCTACTTATTGTATAGGTTCCATATAGGTGCATTTAATATTGAAGACTATTACTACCAACTGAGCATATTGGGAGTCACATTCGTAATCTTCGGCACAACTATTAATATTTGGGGGAGGATGAGTTTGGGTTTGAATTGGGGGAATCAGGTCCGAATTTATGACACACACAACCTCGTTGAAGATGGGCCCTACAAATACGTAAGACACCCTCTATATGCATCACTCATATTGATTTGCTATGGAATTGCCCTAGTTTATACAAACTATTTGATTTTTCTTGCAAACACAATTATCTTCATACCAGCTATGATATATCGAGCCAAACAGGAAGAAAAATTACTTGTTGAGACATTTGGAGAGTATAAGGAATATATGTCTAGAGTCGGAATGTTATTCCCAAATATGTTTTATGTTAGGAAAACTAATTGATTTTACATCTTCCAAACCCGAATTAGTCAACAAAAATTCTTTTTCATTTTGTCGCTATACACTATCTGTTTTGATATGGCTAAGTCTGATATTACAAAGTAAAGAACTGGTTATTTTTGTGACTTTGGTTTTTGGAGTTTCATTTTTACTAACTGTCAAAAGTGCTCCTATGATCATGTTCTTCGATTGGACATTTGCCAGAATTATTAAGAGTCCCAAAATCCTAGTTGATGCAACAGATATAAGACTCGCTCACTTGGTAGCATTTATCTTTGGATTAATAAATATTGTCTTGCTTTATACATTTCCTCGAATTGGATGGTCAACAGTATTTATTTTCGCAATTGTAAAGACTATAAGTGCATTTGGTTACTGTCCGGCATCAAAACTTAGAGCATGTCTTACTAAAAAAGGTTGTTGTTCAATTGTAAAAAAATGTTCATTCTAGATTCACACAATCACCTAGCGAATTGGGGTTTGATACCCGAGATGGTTATTGGACCAATAAGAATTTCTGTATATAGTTTATTTGTAACCATTTCACTTTTTGTCGGGATTATCACCTACATTTTGATCCTGAGAAAATATCATAAAGTAAATGATTCAAATTTCGCGCTAATATTTGGAGCTATCACAGGAGGCATTTTGGGAGCAAAAATAGTTGGATTGTTGAAACACTTTTTTCTTGTGACTAGCACAAATATTATTTTCACTTTTCTTACATCTGATAAATCTATTGTCGGGGGAATACTTGGTGGAATGATTGGTATATATATTGTAAAAAGATTATTAAAAATAGAAGGAAGAAAAGGTAATTACATCGCTCCGGCAGTTTGCCTCTCAATGGCAGTTGGTAGAATTGGATGTTTTGTGGCGGGCTGCTGCTATGGAGTAGAGACTAGCCTACCATGGGGAGTCGACTTTGGAGATAACAAACTCAGACACCCAACACAAATCTATGAAGCAATTTTTGATATGGTTTTGTTCACGCTACTTCTAAAATTACTTGGCAAAAAGCCAAAGGATGGTCAGCTATTTGACTTATTTCTTACATCATACTTCGTATTCAGATTTTTTTTGGAGTTTATCAAATACGAGAATTACAAAATCTTAGAACTTACCATATATCAAATTATCTCAATTTTGGTGATTGTAAAAATGATGTGGAAATATAGAACCGAAATCACATTGCGCTTTAACAAACTGAATTTTTCCAAAAAATACAATTAACGATTAATTCTGTTATTATTACTTTAATTTTTCATATCAAATATGATTGAAAATCAAAATACGCAGCAAACAGTGCAAGAAATACCAAATGTGAGCACTACGCCACAGACACAAAGCCCAACAAAATCTAATAAAGTATCACAGTATATAGCGGGTCTTATCATAGCCTACCTGGTCACAAGTGTCGTCGGAACGATATTAATCTCTTCCTCAATCTATGCAAAACCCCCTCTAGAATTTATAGTATCTACAGTCCTTTTAACAATTGTTGGTTTTATTGTTGCATTCGTCTATTATTTCAGAAAAGGAAAGAGACCATTTGCATGGGGTCTCATCACCCCAGTTCTTTTGCCATTTTTGCTATTTGGGCTTTGTATGGGGATGCTTTCTTAATGTATTAGATACTTGATTTAGCAATTATGGCAAAATTACCTTCATCGTTACAAAAAATTTCTCTTTTTCTCCAGAGACTGCCTGGAATAGGTGAGAAAAGTGCCAATAGACTGGCTTTTTTCCTTATGCGCCTACCAGAAGGCGACCTCAGAGATTTTGCAGATGCCGTTGCCAAACTAAAAAGCAACACTGTCCGTTGTAAGGTCTGCCAGAACGTGAGCGAGGATAGCGATACATGCGAGATATGCTCAGATGCAAGGCGAGACTCATCTGTTGTAACAGTTGTCGAATCAGTGCTTGATATTTTGTCATTTGAGACTGGCGGTATATACCAAGGCTTATATCATGTCTTGCACGGAAAAATTGATCCGCTAAATCGAGTGTCGGCTGGAGATCTGACAATATATGATCTAATATCTCGTATTAGAAGCGGAGAAGTAAAAGAGGTGATTCTTGCCACAAATCCCGATATGGAAGGAGAAGCAACTGCGGTTTTTATCAAAAAAGAGATCCAAAGGTTGCAAGAAGATACTGGGGTTGAAGTGAAAGTGAGCCGTTTGGCGTATGGACTGCCGATGGGTGGAAATGTAGAATACGCCGACTACGTCACCCTCAAAAAAGCGATAGAAGGACGCAACTCCATGTAAAATAATTCCATGTACCAAGTTCCGAATTCCGAGTCTATAGAGCCATCCTTTGATTACTTGGCACTTGGAATGTGGAATTTGGAACTTACTTGTTCCCCATCTGCATTTGTTTCTGGGCAGCTTGCATCTGGACCTTTTTGAGAGCCTCGTTTATAGCATTCATGATGCGTCCTTCGACTATACCATCTACCTGGAGTTCCTTGATCTGAAGGTCGCCTCGTGCAATTACTTTGACACCATTTTGCTCATGAACCACCTCGAGTTTCTTTAGCTCGTCATACATCGCTTTGAGCTTTGTGACATTTCCAAGATCTTTTAGATTTCCCATCAAGTTATTCAACATAAGTGTTTATTCAATTCTTAACAGAGCTTGCATTATACTAAATTGAAATCAGAAAAAAGTATTAGTAGTTACGAGTTTTGGTATGTAATTTTTTCAATATCTTTTCTAATAATTTTCCAGATATTTGAAATATTCTCATTTCCGAGATTTTTGAGGGCTTCTTCTGGATAGTTGAGCATATGCTCACCTTTTTCTTCTTTGCTCCAAGTATGTTCTCCAGCCTCAAGATGCTGTAGTTGTGACTCTATACGATCTAGCGCCTTACCCAGCTTACCTTCTTTGGAACTACTGCTTTCAAACTCCTCAAATAATGAAAATAGCTCTTCTGACAATTTTTCAGGTAAACCAGAGAATACATTTTTGGCATTTTTCTGTTCTAATTCTTTATGTGTTTTGTGCTTTTCGGGATCAACATCTTTCATCCAGCCAGCTATATCACCAGATGTTATCTCAGGCAAATCATGAATAATAATCATTTTTAACATTTTGTAAGGATCAACATCGAGATGATATATTTCCTGAAGAATAATAAAAAATAAAGCAATTCTCCAGGTATGCTCTGCAGAGCTTTCTTGTCTACCTGTTGATGTCCAATTGTGTCGGAGAGTAGATTTTAATTTTTCGGCTTTGTTTAGATACTCTATTATAGTTTTTTCCATCTCTTAATATATTTATTTGCTGGAATTGTATCTCAACAAATGAACCAATTGTTTGTGAAATTGTGAAGTAAGGGGTGTGGGCAAATTATCCAAACTAAACCATCCAAAATCATCAGCTTCGGGTATATTTACGCATACTTTGGCGTGATCTATCTCGCATTTGTATATCATGCAAATCCAATGAGTCTTTTTGCCTTGATGTTCACGGAATACTTCCTCAAATCCCAAAAATGTGAGATTTTTAGCTTCACAGCCAGTTTCTTCGAGAACCTCTCGTCTGGCGGCATCTTCTAATTTTTCGTTGTGTTTTGTGCCACCACCAATTTTGTCCCAAGCCCCATGTTCGTCTCTTGCTTTGATACTTCTTTTTGTAAGTAAGATCTCGCCTTTAGAGTTCAGACAATGAACACCAACAGAAATACCTACATAATCAACTCCTGGTACTGGTTTATTATTTTTCATAAGGGAAAGGAAAGTTTACCATAGAAAGCTACAATCTTGTAGGTATAATGGAAAAAAATATGAAATACAAAAGTGAGGACGTTTTCACAATTCTCAAAAATGTGATCGACCCGGAACTTGATATCTCAATTGTCGATCTTGGACTCGATATACGGTAGAATTTCCTGATGAGAAAAATGTGAAAATAATTAAGCACTCACTTCCATGGGCTGCCCCTTTTCAATACGATTCATAATGATATATACAAAGCACTTGAGCCTCTCGGATACAATCCAGATACGATTGAAGTTGAGCTTACTTGGGACCCGCCATGGGATGAAGGCATGATGTCTGAAGAAGCAAAAGCAGAAATAGGGATAATATAGTGATCCGGTTTCTAAAGTTTTTAAGGTTTATAAGGTTGTCTGCCACCAGCTGTATAGTTATAATGTTTAAGTCAAATTATGGCTACACAAAATAATAACGAAGATTCTTTTGAGAAAATGCTAGAGCAAGGGGTATCTGATCCAAAATCCAAACCCTCAAGTCAACCTCCACTTCAGCAAATGCAAAACCTACCCAAATCCCAAGGCAAAAACTCGGCAGGCATCAAAGAACTCACGTCTCTTGGTGACCCTGATGCTTGGGTGAAGGATGTGTATGGCGTAAAAGACAATGGAGGTAAAGACTCGCAATCAAATAACACGTCTGGGGTTGATGAGCTGAAATCACTGGGTGACCCTGACGCTTGGCTTCGTGATCTATATGGAGTACCTCAGCTTGGCTCAGAAGCCGCTAAAAAAACTGCAATGGAGCGGGAGCAAAAAAAATCCAAAGACAACCACACGCCGCTTGATATGAGCAAACTCAGAAGTAAACACGACAAGACTATTACGCCTGAGCAGCAAAAATTCTTCAAGAAATACAACCAGGAATATGAGCAATTCTTAGCAGAAAAAAAGCGTAAAGTAGAAAATGAAAAGAAAAAAGCAGAGGAAGAAGAGCGAAAGAAAAAGGAAGAAGCAGATAAGCGGAAGAAGGAAGAAGAGAATCAGGCAGGAGCTGGACAAGGCAAACAAAAGCAAAAGCTAGGTCAACCAAGACGCAAAGCCACCACAGAGCTTCACCCCGAAACCAAGATGGGTGGAGCAAAATAAACTACACACCTAATAGTCAGGTGTATAATTGGCGAATGATAAAAGAAATAGAATTCGAAGATCAAGATGGTCTACCACACATTGCAAATATACGTTCAGGGACTAAAGCTCCTAGAATACCTCGAATTAAAGAGTACGAAGATTACGGGCTTAGTAGGAAAAAACCGCTTTTACAACAGTTGGGAAGTTTTGGAATTACATGTCATTCGGATGGAAATAGACATACTTTTATAAGATCAGATCGTCGTGATGGATCTACTTTTCGAAGAGCTCCAGTTCATGGGCATGTGCTGGTTAATGGCACCCCGAATCAATCCACCCCTATATTTATTGACACTATGAATATCGGAGGCTATCAAGTTGATGACAGGGTTAAAAGATGCAGACGCGATTCTCGAAGACTAAGACATGCTAGAAGATTCAAAAGAGTTTACAACTTCGAATAATTACAGAATTAAGATATCTTAGTATCAATCAAATTATATTAAAGTATATTGTAGTAGTCAAAATTGATGCTATTGGTCAAACAACTCTATAGTATCTGCAATTTTATTGAGCGCAGTTTTTGTTTTTATAATTAACACATCATTTTTTGTATCTGGACGTCCGCCAATATTAGAAGTCCATACTCTTAATACCGCAGGTTTTGGCACTCTATAGTAAAGGTAAGGTAAATATATGTTTAGTGACACTACACCAATGCTTTTCGGTGAATATTCGTATTCGTAATACATCTTTAAACCTTTTTTTGTTTGGTAGGGTTCAGTCCATTCTTTTATCTCATCACTAACAGATTTTGCATGATTTAGATAATTTTCATAACCACCAAAAGTCACAAATTGACCAGGTGGACCTTTCATAGGAGCATTAGTCATTCCATCATATTGCCAAATTTCTATTCCGGACTTGTCGTCAATTTTTACACTCTTTCTAATAATTGTTGAGTCTCTGTATTTGAACCGAGTCACTTCAACCATCTTGTTTTCTATAAACGGCGAATAAAGCTCCATCAACTTTTTACTAAACTTCTCTTCGTTTGTATCAAGCAGCAAACCAACATCATTCTTTATTGCATAGATTTCTGTATTCAGTTTTTGGATTTGTACATCGTAATTATCTCTTTCACTAATGAAATTACTCTTCAATCGAGATATCTCTTCTTGATGATTTTTTATTTGTGAAGCTTTACCAATGTATATACCTAGCAAGAAGTCAAAAATTAACAATAATATAGTTGTAATTACAATAACTGTACTACTTTTTCTCAGAGATAAAAATGAAGTGAGCATAATTTTAGTATAGTACTTGCCGATATAAAAATACAAGTTACTACAGTCGGGTATTAGTAGTTTTATGAATGCGGTAATTGCTCAACTGAGAGTTGACGAACATTGTGAGTCTTATCTATCAGTTAGTCCGCCTCTGGCGGGAACCCTCGACCTTCCTCCAAAGGCGGACAGGCACGGTCCCGCCCGCCACATTTTTTTGTCGGAGCAGTGAGACTTGATCTCACGACCTCACGGTCCCTAAACCTTTGTGTTCTACCACCGTGCCCGCCTTGCTAATCGCAACGCGAGGCAGGCTGGTCTGAACTATTTAGGGTAGAGTCGGAATGGAGGGACTTGAACCCTCGACCTCACGGTCCCGAACCGTGTGTTCTACCATCTGAACTACATTCCGACTCTACCCTAAACTCGTTTATTTTATTTTCAAAGTATTGTAACCCAAAATGACAGAATTCATGCTGTGTTACTCAATTTTCACAACTTGATATTTAGCTATTCCTTTTGGAGTTTGCAGTTCAAAATTTGCACCTTCTTTTTTACCAATCAATTTGGTGCCAAGTGGCGATCTGTATGATATTTTGCCTTTCAAAGGATCAGTTTCATGATCGCCAACGACCTCGTAAGACACTGTCTTATCGCCCGACTTCAAGACTACTTTTGAGCCTATGCCGATTATGCCTTTGGGAGCATTATCCACAATCCTTGAGTTTTCAAGAGTTTTTTTTAGAAATCTTATTCTACTGTCTAGCCTAGATAACTTTGTTCGAGCAGATTTGTATGCTGCATTTTCACTCCTATCTCCCAAGTCCCTTGCCCATGCAAGCTCAGAAACGGCGCTTGGTCTCGACCTCTCCAATCCTTCAAGCTCAACAACAAGTTTCGTATGGGCATTTTTTGTGAGTAAATTTGATCTTTTCATCAGATTCAAAACTTTTGTATTTATTGCTTTATATCTTACATTTGTCTAATTATCAATATATAATGGAAAATTTGACAAAATTTATTAGTGGTATAAATAGGCAAAATATAAGTAAGAAATATATATGAAATTCTTTTCTAAAGATAGTCTTACAAAAGTAGCTTTCTTATCAATTGGTGCGCTTGGGGTGGTTTATGGAGATATTGGTACCTCTCCACTTTACGCAATAAATGAAATTTTCTTTGGCGCACTAAAGTCACAAGGATATCCATCAACCGAAAACATCTTAGGAGGAATAAGTCTGGTCGTTTGGGCACTCACACTTATAGTGGCTTTCAAATATATTGTTTATGTGCTTCGAGCTGACAATGATGGAGAAGGCGGAGTATTTGCACTATATGGACTGCTTGAAAAAAAGAAAATAAGCCAGATGACTTTTCTTGCACTAATTCTAATTCTTGCTGCTGGATTACTTCTCGGAGATGGCATCATTACTCCTGCGATTAGCGTGATCTCTGCAGTTGAAGGTCTCAAGATGATCACAACTTCATTTGAATCGTATATAGTGCCAATTACTTTAGCCATTCTTGTCGTTCTTTTCATTACACAAAGTAAAGGTACTTCCAAAATTGGAAAAGTTTTTGGTCCGGTTATTATTTTGTGGTTTATATCAATTGGTTATATTGGATTCACCCAGGTAATTAAACATCCTCATATCCTTCAAGTTGCAAATCCACTCTATGCACTAAATTTTCTAATACACAATAGTCCAATAATCACCATGGCTGTTCTTGGTTCAGTGATGCTTGTTGTGACAGGCGGGGAGGCGATGTATGCGGATATGGGTCACTTTGGTAAATTGCCAATAAGAATTAGCTGGTTCGCACTTGTATATCCAGCTCTAATACTTAACTACCTTGGTCAAGGGGCTTTTTTTACTTAGTAGAGGTGTTGTGCTTCATGACAACGTTTTCTATAGCATGGTTCCAAAGTGGCTACTTGGACCGGAAGTGGTTCTTGCAACACTTGCAACAATAATAGCTTCGCAGGCGCTTATTTCTGGAGCATTCTCCCTTGTAGCACAAGCCATATCACTTGGTTTATTGCCAAAAATAAAAGTAATTCACACTCATGAGCATCATGAAGGGCAGATTTATGTACCAACAGTAAATTGGGCACTCCTTATTGGCTGCATCATTTTGGTCTTGGTATTTCAAAGTAGCTCTAGACTCGCTGGAGCATATGGACTTGCCGTATCAGGTGTAATGCTAATCACATCTATTAATATGATTGCCGTAGCAAGGTACCAGTGGCATTGGTCAAGACAAAAGGCTTTGGCTATATTTGTACCCCTTACTCTAATTGACACAATGTTCTTTACAGCTAATTCATTAAAAATAATAGAGGGAGGAATAATACCGCTGTCTATTGGTGTGTTTTTCCTTTTTGCGGTCCAATCTTGGGTATGGGGTAGAAGAAAAATTAACAATACATTTGACAGCTATCCATCTTTGAAAATAAAAGAACTACTTGAGCTTAGAAGCAGCGTGAACAACTTCTTAGAAAAAACAGTCATCATCATGACACCCGATTTTGTAATGTCAGAAGAGGATAATGTCCCACTTGTAAAACAAGTTTTTTGGGATAAATATGGCTTATTCCCAAGACATCTTGTCTTTCTTAATATTGCAGATTCAGATACAGCGCACTCACATGAAAATCGTTATGAAGTGAAAAACTATCTTAATTTGGGCAATGATGGAAGTGTGCAGGCAGTCACAGTCAATTTTGGTTTTATGGAGGAGCCCAAAGTAGAAAACATATTAGATGAATTAGCCTCAAAACATTTAGCTCATATTGATGCTAAACACACAGATTGGATAATCCATGTAGTGCATGAAAGAATGATTTCGGTCAAACACCCTCGAAATATTTATAAGCGTCTAAGAAGAGCGCTCTTTATTTTCATGGCTGGAAATGTAAAAACTGCGGATCAATTCTTTGGTCTTGGCAATGACGTACAGCTGACAATTAATATTGTTCCAGTGAAAGTGTAGGAATAGAGCTTTTAGTAAATGCTATAGATTAAGTGCAATTTGGTATAATTGGGCTGTCATGATAGTCTATTTTACTGCATCAATTTCCAAAAAGGATCAACTACGACCAAATTACCAAAAAATTGTCAACATAATAAAAGACTTTGGCCATCAAATAAGACACGATCACATACTAAATACAAGTGAATCATACATTAACAAAACCACAAGAAAAGAAAAAATCACTTTCCAAAAACAAGTAGAGGAGTGGATAGAAGATGCTGATTGTCTGATTGCTGAGACAAGCCATCCATCAGTTAGTGTGGGATATGAAATCGGAATGGCTCTCCAAATGAAGAAACCCATCCTGGTACTTCACAAAAAAGAAACATCACCCCCATCTTTATTTTCGGCTCATTATGATGAAAATGTTGTTACAGCTGCTTATACTTTTGAGAATATACAAAGTCTCATTAAAGAATTTTTAATATATGTTGAGACTCTAAAAGATACGAAGTTTACTTTTTATATTTCAAATAAACATGCACGTCATCTCAAAACAAGTTCAAAATTACTCAAAATTTCTCAGTCCGCCTATCTCAGAAATCTAATTGAGAATGATTTACAAAACCAAAGAGACAAAAATATATGAATTTCAAATCGTATCCAAAACGCCTAAAATCATCAGTAATTCTCGTTGCGATATGTATTTTGTTTGGTTTGGTAACAGCGACATTTATGTATTTATTAGCCCAAATAATCTACTTGCAAGCCATAAAGAGTGAAATGACCGATTTTACAAATAGGATACAACGAGGAATATCTATAAATGGTAATTCTTGGAACACAAGTCTTTATGTCTCAGATCCAAAAACACCCCATCCACAAGGATCAAGTGGTTTCACAACCCCTATCTATATCATTACGAATGATGGCTTTATAATAGAAAGAAGTAACGCTATTCCAGGCATGCTTGATGCTACAGATTTTGAGCATTTTCTCAATTTTAAAAATGTTACCACAGTCAAAGAAGCAACCAATGAAACATGGTCAATCAAAACATCAAAAATTTTAAATAACAAAAATAAAACAATTGGTATTGTTGCAGCTTCAATATATAAACCCGAGAGATTCCAGGAATCTTCTGTAACAAACAAAATTGACGAGGCTCTTAACTATATCAAAAGCCACATAAAAGTCAGAGGCGAAAAAATGGATATTTCCAATGTAGATATTCGGGAAATAGATTTTGATATTGCATTTGAGATCGTCACAAATTACAACAAAACTATCCTTAGCAATGGTAGAAACCCATCTTATATAGATAAGAGCCTTGTATATGATGAGTCTTCGAAATCAGAATTTGACTACTTATCAACAAATGACGGAGAACTTTTTCTAATTCATAGACAAAAGATTAGAGATTTAAGCGGTTCAACTGTAGGAATCACAGTGATCGCAGAGTCACTAAAACAATTCAATACGGTCCTGAATCAGGTCGTATTAATATCTTGTATCATATTCTCACTTCTATATATGTTACTAGTCAGCTTGATATCGAGGACAAATTTAATGCCTGAAAATGAAAAATATAAAGAAATTCACAAGATAATGTTTGATTCAGAAAATAGTGAATTAATAATTAATGAAACATCTATAAGCATAGTGCGAAATTCCCATCAATATATACTATTGAAGGTTTTGTTTACTTCAACAAACTACACTTCTTCAGCAGAAAGTATTTTTAATCTTTTTGAAGACTTGATTAACAATAAAAATAACTATAGGAAAGTTTATGATGCTATGATTGCCATAAACAAAAAAGCAGCTCCAATTATAGGAAACAAACTCATAATTCAGATAGATAATGGCTTTTCACTAAACCCTAATCTTCCAATTGTTAAATAACAATAACAAATAATCTCTCCACAAGATTATGTTATTGCCAGATGTGATTGCAATTATTTTTGGTTTTAACTATTTTACGGCACATTGCCGTATATACTGTAGAAAAATATGGTTTAATATAGTGAATCACTGTGATTCACGGACATTCACTAACAATATATGACTGAACAAACCACAAACCCAAAAAAACATATCCATACAAAGCTAAATGAAGTATATGCAACCGCAATATCTGGAAACGACATCATGAGCTCGTGTCTTTATGTTGCAGGAATCGCATCTATTTATGCTGGAGTTTTAGCACCAGTTGTACTTCTTGTTGTTGGAGTCACACTATATTTTTTCAGACATGTTTACCAAGAAGTCGTTGAAGCATTACCAATAAACGGTGGAGCATACAACTGTCTTCTAAACGGCACAAGTAAACCTGTTGCAGCGATCGCTGGAGTAATGACAATATTGTCATATATAGCAACCGCCTGTATCTCTGCGAAGGTGGGAGTTGAATATTTTGCAACAGCTTTTAGCGGGATTAATGTGATGGTTGTCACTATAGGTTTACTTGGTGTTTTTGCATTTCTTGTGATCATGGGACTAAAAGACTCGGCAAAAGTAGCGTTATTTATCTTTGCATTTCATGTCTTGGTTTTGGCTCTTATCATTATTTTTGGTATTGATCATGCGATCCAAAATGGTATAGGTACATTCCTTGCAAATCTCGCAGATACCAAAAATACTCTTGCTATTAGAGGTGGAATATTGCCAACACTCTATCTTGCATTTTCCGCTTCACTTCTTGGGGTTTCAGGTTTCGAATCATCAGCAAATTTCGTAGAAGAACAACAAGAAGGTGTTTTTCGAAAGACACTCAGGAATATGTGGCTTGGTGTAATAATTTTCAACCCTCTAATTGCACTTGTATCGCTCAATGCATTACCACTCGGACAAATAGAAAGCGCCAAAGACTTTATGCTTGCAGGAGTGGGATATGAACTTGGCAAGCTTATTCCATTTGGATTTGGTCCCGTATTTCTAAAAGATCTTATTGCGATTGATGCTATTTTGGTGCTTTCAGGAGCAGTACTAACGGCATATGTGGGAGTAAGTGGCCTTGTATCACGTATGGCGCTTGATGGAGTGCTTCCATCATCACTTTCATACAAAAATAAACAGGAATCATATCCTATAACCATCATTGCATTTTTCTTATTATGCACATCAATATTACTAGTAACAAAAGGTGAACTTTTGTCTCTCGCTGGTGTTTATACAATATCATTTCTAGGAGTGATGAGTTTATTTGCACTTGGAAATCTTATCTTGAAGCGTGAAAGATCGGAGCTCAAGAGAACTTATTGGTCTCCTGTGAAATATGTTGTGATAGCATTTCTTGCAACCGCCCTTGGAACAATAGGCAATATGATAATTGACCCACTAAATCTCAGGTATTTCCTTACATATTTTATTCCGGCGATAACAATTGCTTTTGCAATGATTTATCAAGACTACATCATGGCTGCGCTTCTATATTTTGCTGAAAACACAGGCTTCATGAAGTCGTATATACGAAAACGATACAACAAAGTCACAAGACTTCGCATTGTAGTATTTATTCACCATGTGGGCAGACTTCATAGTATCCTAAGATATATTGCAAGAAACGAAACTGGAAGAGATGTTGTGCTTGTGAGCTGTGTTGGGAAAGATCAGGAAGAAACCAAAAACAGCAAAGCAATAGATGAGGCACTTCCTCATCTTATTGCAGCTGGAGTATACAATCATTTGCAAATTAGACATGATGTGCTCCAAGAAGATTTTAGCCCGGAAGCTATAAAGATTGTCGCCAAAAAATACAATGTGCCGGTGAATAGAGTTTTGACTGGCTCAATCCACCATCATCATGATTTCGATTATCCAGATCTTGGAGGAGTGAGAATAATATCAGCGTAAACAAGGTGTGTAGGCGCAAAGGCTTGTAGGCGTGTAGGTTGTATAGAAATAATGTACTAGGTTCTACGTTCTAAGTTCTAAGGGCGGTCATTGCGAGGAGTAAGACTACGAAGCAATCTCACAAATATCACTAATTTTCAGACTTCGTCTGTCTGCTGGCGAACAGAATCAGACATAGTGTGCAGTTTTTCTTAAGTTTTGCGCATCCTCATAAAAACCGCAGCAAAACTATGCTTAAATAAACCCAATACGTATACACATACAAATGTGGAAACAAACATAATGAGTAGAAATTGTTGATAGGTCAGATGTCTTCTAGGGTCTAGATTGTCAATAATATAAAGCACTACAATGTGGGCGAAAAATATTTCGTAAGATTTTGCACTGATGTATTCCAAAATTTTTTCTACATAAACTGATGAACGCTGCACAAATTGTGCAATTTTCTCGGACACAAAATAGAAAAGCATTGTGGACCATATACAAAATACATAGAAATATATATTGGGAGGATATTTGTGAAAATAGAGATCAAGCCTATAGTTCATGCGGGCGATCGCAAAAAAGTAGAAGAGTAGAAAAATTAGCAAAGAAGAAAAAGTAATTGTTAAAACATGTATATACTGCCTTTCTTTATAAAGTCTCAAACAATACAAAAGAAGCGTTGTAATTGAAATCCATGCAGGAAGCATGAAAATACGATAATTGACATTCATGCTTTTCTGATTGAAAAATGTAGATAGACTTATTGCTAATCCAGATAGAACAATAATCAAAAGCCACTTAAAGTTTTTGTTTGCAGCAATATATATAAACGGTCCAAAAACCGTCAGATAAACAAAAAGTAATACTAACCAATTGAAATCACTACCCCCGAGTAAAAAAATATTCTTGATTATGTAATCAAGGGAGATATTATGTTTGAACAAGTAAATAATTAGAAGATAGAAGATTAGCCAGATGTAATAGGGCACTAGAATTCTATTTAGACGCTTCTTCAAATAAGACATATATTCACTTACCGAAGTTACTTCATATTTGCCGACAGCAAATGAGCAAAGGAGAAATGCAGGAACCACCCATTGCCCATAACTCCAAACAAAGAGCGAGAGCTTGTCATTCAGATAGTAGGCATTCACATGCATCACCATCATTACAACAATTGATAGTGCACGCAACACATCAATTGTGAGATCTCTAGTTTTTATTTTGGTATTAGTCATTTAGCATAATATATCATCATGTTTCGGCGAGCTCAACATGACATTGGATTATCAGATTGAAATAATTAAGCGCTTGATAATAATTACTCGTTTTTGTATTTTGTTTTTAATCTACACCCGGAATTTATCCTGCATTGCCAATTCATAGCTTTAGCGATGGGTGGAGCCTGCCGAAGGAACCTACCCCCTGTAACCTTTTTCTAGTACAATATCCCTCATTATGCGTCTTTACAATACCCTAAGCCGGAAGGTAGAGGATTTCAAACCACTCGTTGACAAAAAAGTAAAGATGTACGCTTGTGGACCGACAGTTTATGACTACACTCACCTTGGTCATTTGCGGAAATATACTCTTGATGACGTGCTCCGCAGAACTCTTGAATACCTGGGATATGATGTAAATCATGTCATGAATATCACAGATGTCGGTCATTTGGTGAGTGATAGTGATGAAGGTGAGGATAAACTTGAAAAAGGTGCGAAACGAACCGGCAAAACAGTCTGGGAAGTTGCCAAATCCTATACGGACTTTTTTGAGTCATCCATGAAGCAAATGAATGTCTTACCTCCGACAACCACCTGCAAAGCTACAGATCACATAAAGGAAATGATAAATCTTGTGAAAGAACTTGAAAAACGAGGATTTACGTATGAGACTGATGAAGCAGTATATTTTGACGTAACAAAAGATGAAGATTATGGCAAATTGTCAGGTCAAAAAATTTCTGATAAACGAGTAGCAGTCCGAGCCGATGTCAACGAAGACAAGAATAAGAAAAATCCTGCAGATTTTGCTTTATGGTTCAAAAGAATTGGACGTTTTGCTGATCATACGATGCATTGGAGTAGTCCTTGGGGCGATGGATTTCCCGGCTGGCATATAGAATGTTCGGCCATGAGTATGAAATATTTGGGACACACTATCGATATTCATACAGGAGGTATAGATCATATCCCAGTTCATCACGAAAATGAAATCGCCCAGTCAGAATGTGCAACTGGTGAAAAACCATTTGTGAAGTATTGGGTTCACCACAACTTTCTGACAATAGAAGGACAAAAGATGAGTAAAAGTTTGGGCAATTTTTATACCATTGATGACTTTTTGAAAAAAGATTATAAGCCGGTTGTCTTGCGATATTTGTTTTTACAATCACATTACCGCTCAGAGATGAACTTCACTTGGGAATCACTCAAAGCATCAGAAAAGGCTATATATCGCCTTATTGAAAAAATTAATGCTCTTAAACTAAATACTGATAATAATCTTGCAGACAATTTATCAAATGACTTTGATAAGAAATTCAGATCGGCAATTGGTGAGGATATGAATACAGCTAAGGCATTAGCAATTTTGTGGGAAATGCTTGATAGTGACATTTCGTCAAAAGAGAAATTATCTCTTTTTGACAATTGGAATAAAGTATTTGGCTTATCCATAGAAGATTTCAAAGAAGAAAAAAATGTAACAATTCCGGCAGATGTGAAAACACTCGCCGAAGAGAGAAAGCTCATGAAAAAAAACAAAGACTTTGTAAAAGCTGACTCAATAAGAAAAGAGATAGAGGCAAAAGGCTTTTTAGTACTTGACCAAAAAGATGGTGAATACGAAATACGGAAAGCTTAGAAATTAGTTAGATCTTGTATGAGCCCACTGACATTTACCTTGATATACCTATCAATTGGTTATCTGATTCTTTCAAGCGTCTGGCTAATATCGGCTTTCAGAGAACACAAGCTTGGAATCATGCTAAATCTTAGACTTACCATGATTGTTCAAGCTATTCTTGGAATGCTGAATCTCTTATCAGGATTGCTTTTCCCACTACCACTAACACCCGAGATTCCAACCAGATCTTTCGGGCTTACACTATTCACGCTTGGTCTTATGGTTGCTGTATGGGCGAGACTTGTCATGAAAAACAACTGGAACGCCCCTGGCACTCTTGATACCAAGCATTTGCCAAAAATAGTAAAAGTGGGACCATTTTCTTTCTCACGAAATCCGATATATCTTGGCATTATTCTTATTTCATTTGGAATGGCTATAGCTCTTCACAGCCAGCTATTCATTCTTACGTATTTCCTCTACATACATTTGTATACTGAAATAAGAAATGAGGAAAAGAAATTGCAAAAATATTTTGGTGACGAATATACAAAATACAGACTCGAAGTGCCGAGATTTATTTAATAAGCACAAAAGTTTATAAAGTTATTAAAGTTTCTAAAGTTCATAAAGAAAATACAAGCTCTAAGGAGTATGTCCTTATAAACCTTATAAACCTTATAAACCTTATAAACCTTATAAACCTTATAAACCTTATAAACCTTATAAACCTTATAAACCTTATAAACCTTATAAACCTTATAAACCTTATAAACAATATTTAATGAAATTTCTTAAACAAATTTTCCATACAACCAGAAGAGTGGTTGCCAAGTATTGGCTTTCTAAAATACATGTAACACAGATTGCTATTACAGGAAGTCAGGGGAAAACTGCCGTGTCACAAGGCTTATACAAAATGCTTGAGACACTAAGACCCGTTGTTGTGACTGATGTGAATCTGGATACCATCTACAATGTCCCCATCACAGCAATCCACGTGAGACCTTATCACCAATATGCGATTTTTGAATTAGGCATTGATCATTTGAAAGAAATGGATTTTCATCTCGATATCGTAAAGCCCGGTATTGCTGTGATAACAGGTGTGAGCCCAGTTCACTCTGACGAAGCACACATGAAATCTTTTGATAATGTAATAATAGAAAAAAGAAAACTTATTGAAGCCTTGAGTAGCGATGGAGTGGCTATCCTAAATTACTCTGACGAAAATATTAGAACAATGGCCAAACACACCAAAGCAAAAGTAGTTTGGTATGGTAAAAACGAAGACTTTATTGCGCGTCATCCCGTTGAACAACAGGATCCAGAGGTAAATAGTAATCACTGGATGCCGGCGTCCGCCGGCATGAAAGAAACTAAAGAAGGTCTTACTACTAAAAATTACATCTCCTACTCGAACATCAAAGTCACTACAGAAGGCACCGAGTTTGATCTGTTTGACAATCTAAACATCTCCAAAAACCCACCCAACCCAGACTCTGGACAAGCCAGAGTGACTGGTGGTAATACAAAGAATGATTCAAAGAAAATTCACATTAAAACGAAGCTTATTGGTACATTTCACGCATCAAACATTTGTGCCATATATTGCATATTAAAATCATTGAATCCATATTTTGTAAACAATTTTGATGTAGGTGTGGCTGAGCTACTTACTCCACTTCCGGGAAGAATGAATATAGAGGAAGGACCAAACAAAACTATTGTCTTAAATGATTCCCTGCGAGCCAACCCCATCTCAACTTCTGCAGGTCTTGAAACTTTCTCAAAAATAGAATACAAATCGGGTAGAAAGGTTGCAATCCTCGCTGATATGGGAGAGCTAGAGAAACCCTCAGAGGAGCACAAAAAAATAGGAAAATTACTCGCAAAATTACCAATAGATGTCGTAGTATGTGCAGGCAAATGGCAAAAATTTGTTGCTATGGAAGCTAGAAAAAATCACAAATTGGAAGTGCACTACTTTGACACTGTGGATGATGCAAAAGGCGATATTTTCAAAATCATAAAACCCAAAGATTTTGTATACCTTAAAGGTTCAAAATATAGCTACGTGGGTAAAATTTTGGGATCTTAATAGTATTATTTACCCATTGGTGTGCGTTTGCCATGATTGTAAAGCTTGGTATCCATTTGGACATGTACCACAATCCTTAGTGGGGTGAGAGCATTTAAATACATTTCCCTCAGGTATTCTCGATGCACATCTCAATATTTCGACCCCATATTCCATGTCAATTGGTGCCTGCCTAAGCCATGGCATTATGCAATTTCGATCAGAATTTTGATCTTCAACCATATATGGATCATTATTACCAATATTCATTATCCTTTCTTGACAATCCTCGCATCTACTCCAAGATAACTTCCATCTCTACCAAATATCACAGGATTGAGATCAATCTCTGTGACTGTTGGGTCATCTAGCATTATATTTTGCATGGACACCAGGATTTCATAAAGTCTATCAACTGTAACAGGTGAGAAACCACGGAATCCTGGAAGGAAGGTCTTGAGCGGCGAGTTGTTGATAATCTGCTCAAAAACACTCTTCTCAATAGGTGCAACAAGCTGCACGACTTGCTTGAGGTGGTTTGTCATGATGCCCCCTAAGCCAAATACCATGACAGGTCCAAAAGTCACATCACGTTTTGCACCAAACAAAAACTCAAGACCTGAGATTTGTTGCATGACAAGAATAGTGTTAAACCCTCGATCAAAGAATTTTTGATAATGACCTTTCATTTCATCAAATGTACAAATATTTAGCACTAGTCCACCACCATCAGTCTTGTGAGTGAGTTTTTCACTTGAAACTTTTGCAACAGCTGGGTATTTTATTTTGCTTTTCAAAGCTTCAAGCTCCTCATGTGAATTAACTAGATAATAAGGCAACATTGGGATGTTGTTTGCTTGCATCAAATCATACGACTCAGAAAGCGTCAGAACTCTCTCGTTTTTTACTATCTCAGAAGTTTTATTCGAGTATGATTGGTTTGCAGCACTGCCAATTACTGAATTTGGATTTTCTTGCATGGCAGTTATTATTTTGTTTCTCAATACAACCTTTTTCAATGCCCTAACAAGAATTTCGACTGAACTAAAGCTTGGAAGATTGTTGTGTTGCAAGATTCTGGTTGCTTGATCTTGTGACCATTTTCCCAAAAACATTGGATAGACAGGGTGGGGGAGAGCTGATGAGATACCTGATATTGCTTTGGCAGTATCTTCAATTTGGGTATTTGCCTGCGGAGTCACTATGACGATCACCCCTCCCACCTTTTCGTCTTTGGTGTGCGAAATTGCATCAATGAATTTTTGGGCGTCTGCATCTCCTCTCACATCAAAGGGGTTCAAGGCAATCTCCACTTTTCCTTCACTATTAATGTTCCATTTAGAAAGCTGTAGCTCATATTTTTCGATTGTATCTGCCGCTATCACTCCACCTCCACCAGCATTTGTAATAACTATAAAGTCATCTCTTTTTGGAGCCATACCATGAGCATATATTTCGATGAGTCCAAAGAACTCCTGGATTGTCTCAACCCGAATCGCCCCACACTGCGTGATTGCTGCAGAGAATACTGCATCATCACCAGCCAAACTTCCAGTATGTGATACTGCAGCAGCAGCACCTTTTGTACTTGAGCCTGATTTGTAAATCACAACCGGCTTTTTTAGTGATACCTTAGTCAAAGCACTCAAGAAGTTTTCACCATCTTTTACATCTTCGAGGTACATAGCAACAACTTTTGTGGCATCGTCGTTTGCAAGATATTCAAGCACTTCAGATTCTGTGAGTTGAGATTTATTGCCAAGACTTGCAAAGAATGAAAATCCTGCATCCGGTCTATCTGACAAATAATCTATCATCACGCTTCCTAGCGCTCCAGACTGAGAAACGAATGCAATGTTGCCTTTGGGAATTGGTCCTGGCAAAAAAGTTGCATTTGCACCAACTAGTGGGTTGGCAAAACCTGCACAATTTGGTCCTAAGAAAATTGTTTTTCCTTCATTTATTATTTTTTGAAGTCTAAGCTCATTTTCTTCTGCGGCTTTGTGATGCTCCTCCTTAAATCCCGCGGCAAGTATTACAGCAGATCGAAATCTATGTGAGTTTTTTTCGATTTCATTAAGTGTGATACTAGCAGGAGTTGCAAAAACAGCCACATCTACCACCTCTGGAAGATCTGCAAAGGACTTGTATGATTTTCTTCCCAATATCTCTTCCCCTTTTACATTCACAAAAAACATATTACCCGAATATCCTTGTAATATCATGTTTTTCGCGACAAGATGCCCCACCTTGCGATAATCAGCACTAGCTCCTATAATTGCAACGGACTTTGGAGAAAAGAGGTTTGAAAGAGTTTTGTCTTTGGTCATATACAGTATTGGATGATACCAATTAGACCAGGAGTTATCAATCTGGATATTTTTATCATTTTGATGTATGTCTGACATAGAATGCACACATTTACTTGATGTTGGGAAAAGGTTTGTTCCCGTTGCCGACTCGACAATTGGTTTAACAAAAAGGATAACTCTAAGCTTTAGACACAAACCAACAAAAGATGAAATAGAAAGAATACAAAGTGATCCAAACAAAAACGATATGTGTCAAAATTGTCCTCTTATCGAGGATTGTATATTGACATTCGGTACACCTTCAAGACACATAAATACTTTTCACATGTCTGGACATGTTTATCTTGAAAAACCACATACAACTCCAGAATCTACTCTCAATAGTGCAATGTGCGCTCCCAAACAAAAATGGCGCAAAGTTCATTTTAATGTCAATAAATAGAGCTTTTCATCATTACAAGAAATCTAAAAATTGCTAAAATATATACGTGACGATAGACTCATTCGATAATGTTCCTATAAAATATTTTTCAGAAGAACGTTTTCAAAGAATTGAAATTACTGCATACTCTACTCCTTTTATAGTACCCAAGAGTGATGAAGACTTTGTACCGAACATAAGAGCTACTATTAATGGTTGTATTTTCAATAGATGCAACGGATGTGGAGAATTTTTGGGTAGTAGATGTACTGGTGTCACTGAATTATCTTTTTTTGAAAGACCTGTGCCCCCACGTATTAGAAAGCCCCTAGATACATCGCCTGATATGGTGCAAGTGTTTGTACATGGCACTGCTTTTAACAAGAGAACATTTAACAAAAGTAATACGCCCTGTCTAGGTGGTAAATAGTTTTTGGGTTACTTTTGCATGTTGAGGGAAGTTGGCAATCCTTATTTGTGAAATCTTTTTTTCACCATATCCAGATCCAACAATTACTCCTTTTTTTGCAAAGTTTTTCTTGATCTCAGCAGTTTTCTCACCAGTATCAAATACCAGTACTGTGTCTGAATGAAAGATAGGTTTTTGGACTGCTGGCAAAACTCCGAATTTTTCTTTCATATATTCAATAATTCTTATTTTGTTGGTTTTATTGATTTTTCGAATTTCAGAAAGCCCCAGCTTTGCCATATCTTTGACAGCTTCGTTGAGCAAATAAATATTCAAGACATTTGGTGTCTCAACTGTTTCCCATTTCTCATACATTTTCATCATTTTGGGGAAACCATGATAAGTGCCTATGTATAGCTGTTTTTTTTCTAGAATTTTACTTTTGTCGATCAGTCTCGGGCTGGCGATTAGAACTCCAAGCCCTGCAGGCAAACCAAAACATTTCTGAACTGAGAAATATACTCCATCAATATTTTTGAAATTAAACTTTGGAAGTGGAGCAGAGGACACTGCATCAACAACAACTAGTGATTTGGGAGAGATCTTTTTTACCTTGTTTATAAGATTTTCTGGCGTTTTTACCCCCATGCTAGATTCATTATGAGTAAATGCAATATACTCAATATTCTTATGCTTCTTGACATTTTCTGTCAAGATTCGCTCATCGATAAAATCATTTTTTACAATAAATGAAGTTTTCCCGTAAGCTTCAATTGCTTTTGCATGTTTTTCACCGAATGATCCTGTTACAAAATGTAGAGAATCTTTCTGCACACAATTTTGAGCTAATCTATCCCAAATTTCTGTGGCTGATGAGAAAAATAATATTTTGTAATCAGAAGGTATTTTCCAAAGTTTTTTGAGATTACCATCGAGCTCGGCATAAATCTTATGAAAGTCATCACTGCGATGAGAGATAGAAGGAATACGAAGTCTTATAGCTTTGGCAATATGTTTTACAAAATTTGGATTGGTTTGGGTTGGACCAACAGTAAAATATACTTTTTTCATGATAAATTGTTTTTAATATTTATAATGCCTATAAAGTTAAACACCACTCTTAAGTCTCAAGGCTTTGCTCTTTGCTCTCTGCTCTCTGCTCATTGTTCTAAATCTCTTATAAACCAACTCTCCTTGCAATTATGGTATTCCTAATATTTTTAACTTCATCAAAAACTTTATCACTAATTTTTCCACCAATATCTACCACAGCGTAGCCAATTTCATTATTTGTACCAAGTGCCTGACCTAATATATTAATTTTTCTTTTTGCAAAGATTTTATTTATTTCTGCGAGCATTCCAGGAACATTTTTGTGGATGTGTACTATACGAGTACTTGCCCCTATAGGTTTCTCTAGCCTGATATTTGGAAAATTAACGCTCAGTGTTGTGTCGCCTTTTGATAAATATTGGAGGAATCTTTCAGCAACAAATTCTCCTATATTTTTTTGAGCTTCTTTTGTACTACCTCCAATATGAGGAGTTAGAAGGACGTTTGGGAAAGTACGAAGTGGTGACAAAAATAGTTCTCCTGTAGATTTTGGCTCATTTGGAAAAACATCTAGAGCTGCTCCAGCGATATGTTCTTTTTGGATATACAAAGCCAAATCATCCAAATCTACCACGTTGCCACGACTGTAATTTATAAGATAAGAGCCTTTTTTCATTTGTGATAATTGTTTTTCAGAGATTAGATTTTGGTTACTCTTTCTACCATCAACATGGAGAGTCACAATGTCTGAACTTACGAGAAGCTCCTGAAGTGTATTAAGTTTTGTCGCGTTACCAAGTGTTAGTTTTTCAGCGATATCAAAGTATTGGACTTTCATGCCAAAAGATTCAGCAACGACTGAGAGCTGTGATCCAATATTTCCATATCCCACAATTCCCAAAGTCTTACCACGCACCTCATAACATCCGTTGGCACTTTTGTCCCATATTCCTTTTTGAAGCAGCATGTGTTTTGCCGTTGCTTTGCGCATGAGCATAATAATCTGACCCATGACAATCTCGACCACCGACCTGGTATTACTATATGGCGCATTAAAAGCAGCTATCCCGCGTTTGGTACAGGCGTTTTGATCTATTTGATTTACACCAATACAAAACGCTCCAATACATGTCAAAGCACTGGCTTTTGATAATGATTTTTCTGTTATTTTTGTTTTTGACCTTATTCCAAGAAGTGAGAAGCCTTTGCCAAGCTCGGCAGTAAGATCTTCTTCACTCATGGCATAAGGTCTAGCGTCAACTTCAAACCCTGCAGCAGATAATTTGTCAATTGCGATTTTGTCAATATTTTCAAGCAGCAAAGCTTTTTTTGATTTTGATTTATGAGCCACTACCATAGGTGCTGGTGCAATTTATTGACTTATCATATCACAATATTAGTGGTCAACAACTCAGCTTCATTCTCCATTATAAGTAGCATGGACAGCAGTCTCTTTGATTTCCAATCCAGCGGCATCTGTAGCGATAAGTTCATAATATAGTTTGTCGCTACTCAAATTGAAAATATATGGTGCTTTGGTTCTTGGATCTATAGTATATTTAGTATCTTCTATGTATCCATACTTCGCCAGCTCTTCAAAAGTTTCCGGATAAAAATGCCTATCATTGTAATAATTCTCTAATCCATTTTTTAGGCTAGTCAAATCATTTTTTACCTTGGTGTCTACTGCTTGATCAAGTGGGGGATAAGCAAAAAATGGATTATCATAGTCAGAGTCAATTCCTGTGAATTTGATTGATGATATGACTTTTGATATTTGCTCCTGTAGCTTGGTAACTCCGTAATCAATATATCTTATTGCATAATTTTTCTTGGATTTTATCATGATTATTGTTACTGCTTTATCAGTCGGTTTTTGAGCATTCGATAGTGAGGTTACTATCTTCATAGTCTGGTCTGCTCCAGGGATATTGATTTTTTCTGCATTCCCTTGCTTTAAAGACAAACCTACAAAATTCGCCATATCGCCTTTTGTAATACTATAGATTGTGAAATCATCATTAAACTTATTATTACTCTCAGGAAACATAAAGGTGTATTCACAGCTATTATCTTTTAAGTCGGTTTTTTCCTCATTTTTCACTTCTATCCAATTTGTTGGAAAATCAAATTCGATCTTGCAACTATTACTTGTTATCTTTCTAACTTCGATTTGGGCTTTGGGGATAAGAGTGGGTGTATTCTCAATTATATTTATCGTTGGGGATACTTCATTTTTAGTACTAGTCTTTTTAGTGGACTGACTAAAAACTAAATACCCAACAATTAAAATTCCAATCACCCCAATCATAATTAAGCCAATAAACAATGTCTCTTTTTTGTTGTTTAGATTTTGATGAGTAACAGGAGTTTGATTTTGGGGTGGAGTGTTGTCAGCTAGCTGATTTATTATGTCAGATGTATCCTCTTGCATATATTTCAGTATATACCAAGTCCTTACACAAGATAAAGAAGATTACAGAGTGATAGACAAACTTCAAATATAGAGTGTGATTCAAACCTCAAAATCAGGCATCTCCTCATCTCCATTTGGTCCGCTAGATGGTGGGGTAAACTTTTCGGGATTGCTATTCATCCATTCTACATAATCACATCCTGTGGCAATTTTCTTTTTGCTGTCCCAGCCTGCCGTAGAACATTTCTTTAGTTTTTTACCTTTTGCAGTTTTTGTCATTACAAGCTTTTCACCACACTTGGGACATTCTTCATCAAGAAGTTCCTTTTCGTCCATCCAGTTGACATAATCACAACCTGTCGCCTTTTTGGCCTCTCTGTCCCAGCCTCCGGCTGAGCATTTTTTCATTTTCTTGCCAAATCTTGTAGTCTGAAGCATAAGAGGTGCACCACATTTGGGGCATTTTTCTTCAAGCTCTTGTGGAGGTTCCTGGATCCATTTGACATAGTTACAACCATCAACAGATCTTGTCTCTCTATTCCATGATCCTTTACTACATCTTTGTAATTTTTTGCCTGTGGAAGTTGTTTCAACAGGGGAGAGAGGTGACTGACATTTTGGACAGATATCTTCTGACATAGAATAAACAATCAATAAAATAAAAACTCATTGTACCAAATTTAATCCAAAGCACCATTTGGTCAACCTGCACGCTGATATACAGGCCCAATGATGGCAGCAGCATCATCTAGAGTATTGAATGAGCGTAAAGCTTCTTGATGATCCGATCTATATTGGTTTGAATCAATCACTGTGTCTTTTAATCTAATTGGAGCTAGACCAGATGCTTCCATAAAACCGGCATTGGAAAACGGAGTGGCTCTGAATGTGATTTTTTCACCTCCTTCATTGGAGATGAACACAGCATAAGATGGCACTCTCCATGGAACTAGCTGTGCATTAGTTCTTATATCACTGCTTTTAGGTCTTTCGGTTTGCAGAATTTCTTCCTCTGATCTGGCATGTTTTGCCAAATGCAGCAATCTATTTTGAATATATCCAAGCTCTTGATCGGAATAGATATCTAACCTCTCTAACTTGTCTAAATATCTCGCAACTAGCATGGTGCGTTCAGTCGGATTTCTTAACAACCTCGGGACACTGACTTCAGCGTTCGAATTTCTGATAAATAAAGATGCGACTTCGTCAAACGTGGACGTGTATGAATCATGCATACCCTGCATCACGATTGCTATTTCACGGTCAGACAGTTCATCGGTGCCAAAGCTAATTGCTCCATTAGTGACATAATCAGGATTTTGAACCAAACTCAATTTATCATTTAGATGAGATCTACCTTTCGCATCTTGATATACTCTCCTAAGAAGAAGTTCTGTCAATTTGGCATAAGGCTCATGACTTTTTATCTTCGCCATGCTCTCGAACTCATCTTTCTTATCTGGGGGAATTTGTTGATTGTTTATAATCAAATCATCTCTATTGAACTGAATATTGTGCCAGTGCATCGGTTCGAGTGTTTGGGCCATTCTACCTTTTTCTACAGGGTTATTATGACCAGATCTTGGATTTACCTGAAAGCCCACACGTCTTGTTGAATCACCTTCATGTAATAAAAAGTTTCTCGAAAGATGAACTGCTTGAGCAAGGGCAGTAATTGGCACTTCCGAAGGATTGTGAATAATATGGTCTTTATGTAAAAAAACACTCATGTAATGCAAAGTCCCTTTGCCTGTCAGATAGGGCATTCCATTATGAACACCCATTATTCGAGTATTTTCATCTAAATTTGTTTCGCCCAATCCAGCTCCTTCGTCACTAAACTCTCTTAAAACAACGTCGAGACCTGCAGTAACAACATCTGGGGAATGATCACCTTTGATTAGAGGAGATTTGCTTACAGTATACGGAATTGCACAACTTCGCACTGCTTCAGTTATTGCCACAATTAAATTGATTGATAATCATCACTCAATTTTCACTACTGAACAACAAACACTTATGGAGTATATTGAAAAACGTTGAACTATTCAATAAGAAAAGAGTAAGTTTATAAAGTAGACTTTATATGGGCTTACTCATTTTGACATGTGGAATACCTGCTTCCTCAAAAACCTCACCCTCAGGTACAAAGCCTAGTTTGTCATAAAACACTTTGGCAGACATCTGGGAGTTTAGAACAAGCTTTTTAATATTTTCGGATTTTGCAATTTTGACAGCTTCAAGCATTATATCTCTTCCAACTCCATTTTTACGAAAATCTGCAAGCACGGCAAGTCTTTCTACTTTCATAGTTTTATCATCTATTTTGCGAAGCCGCACTGTGCCTACTGGTTTTCCCTCATCCATTGCCACAATTTGAAGACAGTCTATATCTTTGCCATCAAAGTCTAAATTCTTATCAATTCCTTGACCTTTTTGGAAAACTTCTTCTCTTACAACGTGTGCGCTTTTTATACATTTATCAATACTGTCTGAAATAGAAGAAATTATTTTCATGGTTGTTTGAAATATACTATTAATATGTGACAGATTTATAGGAAGTCATTGCGAGCAAACAATATTTTGCGAAGCAATCCCACTTTCAATTTCATAGATTACCACTCCCCACGTAACCGTCGGGATCACAATGACGCGTCTCTATTAAAACAATATAATTGTTATACCCTTACTATACACTTTTCACATCATTATTATCATCTATTACTTCTTTGCATTTACATACAACTTTTTGGAAACTGATTCACCAAATTCCTTCGTGCCAACATACTTTTCACTTGATATATCTTTTGTAGAGATACCTTCTTCCAATACATCGTCTATCGCTTTCCTCAAAAATGCCGCTTCTTTGGCAAGTCCGAATGAATAATCAAGCATCATAGCAGCAGAGAGTATCGTGCCTATTGGGTTTGCTGTATTTGTTCCTTTTGCCTTGGGAAAAGAGCCATGAATAGGTTCATACAAACCAATCTTGCCACCAATTGAAGCAGATGGCAGCATGCCGATAGATCCAGTTATGACGGATGCCTCATCCGTCAAAATATCTCCAAACATATTTTCAGTCACTATAACATCAAAATCAGAAGGCCTCTTGATGATCTGCATGGCGCAATTGTCGACAAACATATATTCAAAAGCAACGTCTTTGTTTTTCGCTTCGAATTCTTTTGCGACTTCTCTCCAAAGCCTGGATGTTGCTAGCACATTTGCTTTATCTACTACTGTTATTTTTTTCTTTCTTGTTCGCGCTATTTTTATAGCATATTCGATCACTCTTTCGATCTCGTATTTGTTGTAAACACAAGTATCAAAAGCCCGAGTTCCGTCTTCTGACTTACCCCGTGGTTCACCAAAATATATTCCTCCTGTCAGCTCTCTCACAACAACAAAGTCGGTGTTGTCTATTATTTCTTTTTTGAGTGGAGATTTTTGGATGGATGATTTTGATATTGCAACGGGCCTAATATTGGCATACAAACCAAGTGATTTTCGCATTGCAAGAAGCCCTTGCTCCGGTCTCACTTTCGCTGTAGGATCATTGTCATACTTGGGATCTCCAATAGCTCCAAAAAGAATTGCGTCAGAAGATTCGCAAAGATTTTTAGTTTCGTCTGGATATGCAGATCCAGTTTCATCAATTGCAATTGCACCAATTAGACCTTCTGTGACAGTAAAATCATGATTGAATATTTTGGTAATATCTTCCAAAAGTTTTACCGAAACTTTGACTATCTCTGGACCAACTCCATCACCCGGCAGTACAGCAATATTTTTTTTCATATATTGAGAAATAATTATAAAAATTCTCTAGGATCGGTTATAACACCTCTTATAGCAGTAGCTGCGGCTGTAAGAGGGGAGACAAGCATAGTTCTAGCACCTGGTCCTTGTCTTCCTTCAAAGTTGCGATTACTTGTCGAGACGCAATATTTGCCAGCTGGTATTTTGTCATCATTCATCCCCAAGCACGCACTGCACCCAGCACCTCTAAGTTCAAAGCCAGCTTCACGAAATATTTTGTCTAAGCCTTCTTTTTCAGCTTGCTTAAGTACTTGGGTTGACCCAGGTACAAGATATGCAGATATACCATCAGCTTTTTTCCTGCCCTTCAAAATCTTTGCAGCTTCTCGAAAATCTTCTATACGGCTATTAGTGCAACTTCCTAAAAATACATAATCGACTTTTTGACCAATGAGTTTTTGCCCCTCCGATAGACCCATGTAAGAAAGACTTTTTTTGAGCTGATTTCTATCACTTTGATTTGTGTAATCAACCTCCTTAGGAACATTTTCATTAATTTTTACCCCCATACCAGGATTCGTTCCATAAGTGATCATTGGCTCAATATCATGTGCATCAAATTTTATTTCTTTGTCAAAAAGCGCTCCTTCGTCAGTCACAATACTTTTGTAAAAATTCACCATAGCATCCCAATCTTTTGAGCTTGGTGAAAATTCTTTACCCTTCAAATATTCATATGTTTTTTCATCCGGGGCAATCATCCCACCCCTTGCTCCCATCTCGATGCTCATGTTGCACACTGTCATCCTTTCTTCGATACTCATATTTTCAAAAACTTCTCCAGCATATTCAACAAAGTACCCGGTTGCACCTGCGCTTGTGAGTTTTGAAATGATATATAGAACCACATCTTTTGCCGTGACACCTTTTGACAATTTACCATCTATATTTATTCTCATCGATTTTGGTTTTGTTTGAAGTATGCACTGAGTTGCCAAAACCTGCTCAACCTCAGATGTTCCAATACCAAATGCATAAGCGCCCAGCGCACCATGAGTAGATGTGTGACTGTCTCCACATACCATGGTTCTTCCAGGTTGCGTGATGCCAAGCTCAGGTCCAATTACATGGACAATTCCTTGCCACGGATGTCCTAGTCCATAGTACCTTATGTCAAAGTCAACAACATTTTTATTAAGCATTTCAACTTGTTTTCGTGACAGTTTTTCTTTGATAGGCAAATGCTGATCTTTGGTAGGTACATTATGATCTGCGGTTGCCCATGTTTTATCTTTTCTTCTGACTGGAATACCTCTCATTCTTAGACCATCAAATGCTTGAGGAGAAGTCACCTCGTGTATGAGATGAGCATCGATATAAAAAATTGCTGGATAACTTGGCTCCTTTTGATAGACAATATGCCTTTGCCATAGTTTTTCAAACATGGAGATTGGTTTTGAAGATTTAATAGGATGATAGTTAATATTTTTTTCATACAAATCAATTTGAGTCATATGTGACTGGATATAGTCAATATCATCGTATCCATTTATGATGCACTCTTTCTTATATGGGCTTATTTCAAATAACTCTTCTAAGCCAATTTCTTCACAAATCACTTTTTGGTTTTGCAAATCTACAGTGATCAAAGTTTGAGGTTTTCTAGTTACTAAGCCCATTAGTTTTTTCAAGCTATCTTCACTTAACACAACTGGTACTAAAGAGTTATTAAGCGCATTATTTTTGAAAATATCAGCAAAGAAACTTGAAATAACTACGCGAAACCCATAGTCATAAATTGCCCAGGCAGCATGCTCTCTTGATGAACCACAACCGAAGTTCTTTCCTGCAATAAGGATTTGTCCTGAATATTTCTCATCATTCAAAACAAATTCTTTTGGAGTATCATCAGGATGATACCGCCAATCCCTGAAAAGATTATCTCCAAAACCCTCTCTTGTTGTCGCCTTTAGAAATCGAGCAGGGATTATTTGATCGGTATCGATATTCTCAATATTTATCGGCACTGCACGAGATTTGACAGTTGTGAACTTGGCATTACTCATATTTTGTTTAATTAATTTCCGCAATAAACTCAATTTCTATCTTCGCATCTCTAGGGAGGCGTGCAACCTGCACTGTCGACCTTGCCGGCTTATGTTCCCCAAATTCAATTTCATAAAGCTTATTAAACGTTGCAAAATCATTCATATCGGACAAAAAGCAAGTAGTTTTGACAACATTTGACAGAGACAGTTTTTGCTCAGCCAAGATATCTTTGATATTTAGGAATATTTCACTGACTTGTCCATCTAGATCATTTGCGAGTTCACCCTTTTCGTTCACACCTATCACACCCGACGTTATAAACATTTGACCACTAATAACTGCTTGACTGTATGGACCAATAGCTTTGTATCTTTTTGCACAGTTTATAATTTTCATAAATATTAAATTAAATATTGATAAAGCAAATCTTCAGGGGTTAATACTCTAAACGTAAGTCCAATTTTTTCCATTCTGGAAATCAAACCTGAAAAATCATCTTTTTTTGCGAGTTCGATCCCTACAAGCGCCGGTCCTTTCTCTTTATTATTTTTTTTCATATACTCGAATCGCACAATATCATCAGTAGGAGATAGTGCATGATTCAAGAAGTTTTTAAGTTGTCCTGGTTTTTGAGCAAACTCGACTATGAAATAATGTTTTCTGCCCTGATAGACTAAGGATCTTTCTAAAATCTCTGGATACCTAAGTAGATCGTTATTTCCACCACTAATTACACACACAACCACCTTACCTTTTATCTCATCTTTTATATTTTCAAGCGCTGCTACTGAGAGAGCTCCCGCTGGCTCTGCTACAACTCCATCATACTGGTAAAGCTCAATCATTACTGAGCAGACTAATCCTGTCGGGACAACTACAACTTTTTCAACATTCTTTTTAACTACAGACAACGTTTTTTCGCCGGTTGTTCTAACTGCTGCACCATCTACAAAAGTCTCAAATTTCTTGAGTGTTACTGGTTTTCCGATTTTCAATGCTTCATTCATGCTGTCAGCAAATTCAGGTTCGCTTCCAATTACTTTTGTCATTGGAGAAGCTTCTTTGAAATACTGAGATATTCCAGATATTAATCCGCCACCACCAATAGCAGTTACAACATAATCAATTTTTTTAGCATTGTCTTCATTGATCATGGTATTGTAAATCTCATATGCCACTGTCCCTTGCCCCGACATCACGTCGGTGTCATCGAATGGATGTATATATGTCGATCCTTCTTTTTCACAATATTTTTTTGATTCAACAGAAGCTTCATCAAAAGTATTTCCAGTTAATATGACTTTTACATATGGTCCTCCGAAGTTTTTTACTTTGCTAACTTTTTGATTGGGAGTGGTAACGGGCATAAAAATTGCGCCTTTTATTTTCATCTTTGAACAAGCATATGCTACCCCTTGAGCATGATTACCTGCTGAAGCACACACAATACCTTTTCCGATTTGCTCAGGTGTCAATCTCGACATCTTGTAATAAGCACCTCTTATTTTGAAAGATCTTACTTTTGTTAGATCTTCGCGTTTGAGATAAATATGCGCTCCATATTTTTCAGATAGTCTTTCTGAATATTGCAAAGGTGTTCTTTTTACTACTTTTGAAACTACCTCAAAAGCATCTTCTATAGTTTTTTTTGTAAGAGTCATTTTGATAAATAATTTATGATATTTTTGATACTGCATCAACATAAGCTTTGACACTGGCAACCAGTACGTCAGTATCAGCTCCAAATCCATAATAACTTTCTGAATTGTTTGTAACTTTTACATTTACTTTACCCAAATCGTTACTCCCTCCTGTGATTGCCTGAACAAGGTATTCGTTTAGTATTATTGACTTGCCCACAATATCATTCACTGCCCTAAATGATGCATCTACGGGTCCATTACCAATAGCTGATTTTGTAATGATGTTTCCATGTACTTTGAGACTGACTGTAGCTGATGGTGTGATAGGATTAGTGCCCGTTACAACATGAAATACCTCTAGTGTTACGTTTCTTTTTGTCTTGTGGTCTTGCCCCATAAGTATATGCAATTCTTCATCACTCACTTCCTTTTTCTTGTCTGCAATAACCAAAAACTGACTGTATTTTTCGTCCACTTCATCTTTCGACAGCTTGTAGCCTAGTCTTGATAGATGGTGTTTTAGAGCAGCTCGTCCTGATCTTGCAGTAAGAACAAGTGATGACTCATCAACACCCACATCTTCAGGAGATATTACCTCGAAACTTGATCTATGTTTTAAGACCCCATCTTGATGAATGCCTGAGGAATGAGCAAATGCATGTGCTCCCACTATCGCCTTATTTTTCTGCACAGGCATATGCATAAGGGTAGAAATCATTTTGGAGGTTGATGCAATTTGTTTGGTATGAATACCTGTCTCATACTTCGATCTATATCTAGTTTTTAGAATCATTGCAATCTCCTCAAGCGCGCTATTTCCAGCCCTTTCACCCACTCCATTTATGGTACATTCAACTTGCGTTGCGCCATTTAGGACGCCGCTTAATGAGTTTGCCGTAGCTAGCCCTAGATCGTTATGTACATGGACACTAAGCACAACATCGGATCTAAATTCTGGCACTGCATCGACAAGTTTTTTAACAAGTTCACCAAATTCATCCGGCACTGCATAACCAACCGTATCTGGAATATTAATGGTTGTTGCTCCCGCATTTATTGCTACCTTGCATGCTTTTACAAGAAAATCAAAATCAGCGCGCGACGCGTCCATCCCAGACCACTCAACATCTGAAATATATTTTTTCGCATAACCCACAGTGCTTTTTATTAGCTCCAATACTTCTTCTGGACGTTTTCTTAGGACAAACTCCATTTGGATAGGGGAGACTGGCAAGAATGTATGAATTCTTGGCGCTCCAGCAGCTTTTACGGCTTCATAAGCTGCATCAATATCTTTTGAAACTCCTCTTGATAACGCACAAATTCTAGAATTTTTTACCACTTTTGAAATCTCTTTGACTGACTGCATGTCGGTAGGGGAGGAAATAGGGAAACCTGCTTCAATAATATCCACCCCAAGTTTTTCAAGCTTTTGCGCAACCTGAACTTTTTCGATAGTATTAAGTTGACTTCCAGGAACTTGTTCACCATCACGAAGGGTTGTATCAAAAATAAATATTTTCTTTTTCATAATCAATCAACAGATAAATTATTAATTTCATAATTTTTGGCGTTTGAGATAGGTATAGCAGTACGACCCGTTCTAGCAATATCGATTATTCCGTATGAAGACAATAATTCTCTAAGATCTTCAATTTCTTTTTCTGTCCCACACTTTTCGACAACTAGAATTGATTTGGAATATGAAATGATTTTCGAGTTTGAAACTTTTGCAATATCGAGAATTTCTTTTCGTTTTTCTGCAGAATTAGAACTAACTGTAATAAGCGCTACCTCTCTTGCCAAAACCTCATTCTCTTGAAGCTCAATTACTTTTAGAACTTCAATGATCCTATAAATCTGTTTTGCTATTTTTTCGATCAAAGTTCTGTCTCCACGAACAGTTATAGTAAATCTGGATATTTTGCGTTCTTCAATTTCAGTCACTGTGAGGCTTTCGATATTCACTCTACGACGCAAAAATAAATCTGCAATTCTGTAAAGTATTCCCGGCCTATTTTCTGAATAAACGATTATTGTGTTTAACATCTTTGTTTGTAATTTTCAAATAACATTTTGAAACTTGTATCTTGTATTTTGTAACATCCAATTGATGATTTAATTAATTAGTGCTTTATTTTAGGTCAGAGTTGATTTTTCGCAATTATCTCTGTCTGATCCGAGTCTGACTCGGCGAGTTTGATAATTTATAAAATGAATCTGACTGAACATTGATTATTTTAGTATTTGTAATTTATTTAGAATTTCGAATTTAGAGTTTCGAATTTAATTCACTCTAGTCTTATTTCATCCACACTAGCTCCGGCTGGCATCATTGGAAACACGTTTTCTTCATTTTTTACGCTAACTTCAAGCAAATAAGGTCCGTCATAATTCATTGCGTCATCAACTGCTTTTGATAATTCTTCTCTTTTTGTTATTTTATTTCCGTTCACACCACAACCCTTAGCAATTGTTATAAAGTCTGGGTTTTGAATATTTACAAAACTGTATCTTTTGTCAAAAAACAGCTCTTGCCATTGACGAACCATTCCAAGGAAATTGTTATTTAATAAAAATATTTTTACTGGTACTTTTTCCTGCCAAATGGTAATCAGCTCTTGAATAGTCATTTGAATTGATCCATCACCTACAAACAAAACCACAGGTCTTTTTGGTTTTGCTGATGCAGCTCCAAGAGCAGCAGGTAGACCAAATCCCATTGTTCCCATCCCACCAGACGACACCATACTGTATGGTGTTATAAACTCATAATATCTGCATGTCTTCATTTGATGTTGTCCAACATCAGTGACTACTATGGCATTACCATAAGTTCTTTTCGAAACTTCATATACCACCTCACCCATTCCTATTTTCTCCCCATGTGGAGTCAAAATTTCTTGATTTATTATTTTTTCTCTTTCTTCTTTATGCAGATCTTGGAAGCTCTGGTGCCATTCAGTACGCTTCGTTTTAGAAATGAGAGGTAAAAGATCTTTCAAAGCATTTTTCACATCAGCAACTATTGGTACAAAAGTTTTTACGTTTTTGTTTAATTCTGCAGGATCAATATCAATGTGAATAATTTTTGCATGAGGAGCGTAATCTTTGAGGCGCCCTGTGACCCTGTCATCAAACCTCATCCCCAAAGCGCATATCACATCAGCTTTGTTTGTGAGTTTGTTTGGGGCATAATTTCCATGCATACCAAGCCATCCCACATAGTTTGGGTGGTTTACCGGTATACTTGATAATCCATGCAGGGTAACAGCTACAGGAAAGCCCCCCTTCTCTACAAAATCCCTTAATTCTTTTGATGCTCGTGACAGAATAATTCCATTACCAGCAAGTATTAATGGTCTTTTGGACTCATTCAACAGCTTAGCTGCTTTTTGAATCTGCCTTACGTTTGCTATGGTATTGGGTTGAAAACCAGGAATTTTCAAACTTTTCAAAGGATGATAATTCACCATTTCAAACTGGGCGTCTTTCGTAATGTCTACCACCACAGGTCCTGGTCTACCATGAGATGCAATATGAAATGCTTTTGTAATTATTTCAGATATTTCTGAAGCTTTGGTTACTTGATAATTCCACTTGGTAATAGGAGTTGTGACGCCAATCACATCAGTTTCTTGGAAAGCATCTGTCCCCAAAAATCCAGATGCCACTTGCCCGGTAATACATACAACTGGAATTGAGTCCATCATCGCATCAGCTATCCCAGTCACAAGATTTGTAGCGCCAGGGCCTGACGTCGCAAACACAACACCAACTTTTCCAGTGGCGCGTGCATATCCTTCAGCTGCATGTATTGCACCTTGCTCATGTCTAACCAAAACATGCTTTACTTTTTCTTTGTAATCATAAAGCGCATCATATATTGGCATTATAGAACCTCCGGGATATCCAAATATCACCTCTGTTTTTTGAGCCAAAACTGATTCAATTACAGCTTGAGATCCAGTGATTTTTTTAGTGGAGTTGTCGCTCATGTTCTTATTTCAATTTTATTTTTGTTAACCATTTTTCATATTTCACGTTTTCTCCTCTGACTGCGCTATAGAATTGGTCTCGAATAGTTTCCGTTATTTTCCCCATTTTTCCATTTCCTACTTTTCGATGATCTATCTGACTAATCCATGCTATTTGAGCACCAGTTCCACAGAAGAACGCTTCATCTGAAACATACAGTTCTGTTCTGTCTATTTGGCGCTCTACCGTTTCTATACCATTGTCTTTGGCAATCTCAAAAACAGTTCTTCTTGTGATTCCTTCCAAGATATCACTTGAAGCACTTGAGGTTATGAGTTTGCCATTTCGAACAATAAAGAGATTCATTGCAGTGCCTTCTGTAACATGGCCCGCCTCATCAAGTTCGATAGCTTCTACAAATCCGTTTTTTGCAGCTTCATATTTGGCAAGTGCCGAATTCACGTAAGCTCCTGACAATTTGGCACGTGATGGGATAGCATTATCAGAAATTCGGCGCCATGAACTTACGCAAACAGAGTTACCTTCGTTTGTGGGTAGATAATCGCCAAGTGGTAGCATGTAGAGTGAGAAAGCGAATACAGGACTTTGTAATAAACTCGGAGACATATCAGTGCTATCTGAGTATGCAAATGGTCTGTAGTATGTGTCAGATACTGGTGAATTTTTTACAGTTAATTCTTTGAAAATTTCTTTTAGTTCTTCTTTGGAATATTTTATACTTACGCCAAGGATGCGGGCGGAACTCAGAAATCTCTCTATATGATCATCCAGCCTAAATATGTAGATGTGACTTCCATCTTTTGATATATAACCTCTCACACCACCGAACCATCCCATTCCATACTGAACAACTTTCGACATAATAGAAATCTTGGCTTCTTCTACGGGCACAATTTTGTCTTGAAAATATGAATATTTGAGTGGGGCACTGGATGACATAATAAAAATATAATTAATAACTCATTTATCAAAAAGCCCCGCCTTTTCTTGGCGGGGCTTGTTTTGATTTTATTATTACAAAACTTCCTTCCGCCTAGGGCGAAATAAGGAGAACTGCAAGAATAAAATCAAAATTCATTTTCATGATTGAGAGAAATTATAGTTTAGATATATGCAGAATGCAAATGGAGCAGTAGAGCAAAAGGATTTAAGGCCAAAGGCTTGAAGGGCAATGTATTATAACTTGAAAGGTGTAATTTGTAGCGTCCTGATTTAATAATTGATTTTTGTAAGTTGTGATACAAATTTCAAATTACAACTTATATGTAATATGACATGTTACAAATTTCAAGCTACAAAGAATAATGGTCACAATCTATTGTATTGTTTTAGCTTATGAACTTCCATTTTCATAACCTTTTAACGCTATAGCGAGAGCCACGCTTTGACTTCGTCTTATTACTTGATGAATAAGTGGAACAAAGATAAATATTGAGCCAAATATTTTTCCATACCAATTACTACCTACACCTCTAGTTTTTTGGATGAGTAAGATGTGATCATATTCCTTTATTACAAAAGGGATGAACGAAAATGTTAACACAAGGATTAATCTTATTTTTACCGGTAAGACTGAAAATGCGTTGAGCATTTTTGTGAGTGAAATCTTTTGAATAACAATATAAATTGACTGAGTCACCACAAACAGCTGAAGTGTTGTTTTTATTGTCGAGGCAAGTATTTGTCCAAACCCAAGTGTTCTTAGATTTACCAATACCTGGAATACAAAAAGCGCAATAAAAAGGTCAATAAAAAAATTAATTCTTCTAGTAAAATCTTTTTTCTTCAACCAATAGTAAGAAGCAATAAAAAGAAATATAAAAAGCAGAACAAGTGCAGAAATATTGCTGTATACAAAAACATATGCATTAAATAAAGCTATACTTACAAGGAGCGAAAAGATAATGATATTATTCTTCATATTTCCTCAGTTATTTTTCTAGGTATTTTGATTCCAAGATTTTGCAATTTCCTACGCTCTGACAATACTTCTTCTGATTTGCCAAATGATTCAAGTTTTGCATTATTTAGAATCAGACAATGATCAGCATATGTCAAAATAAAATCGGTATCATGTTCAATTACTATTACTGTTTTGCCGGATTTTGATATTTTTTGCAATGTGTTATAAAGATTCAGCGAGGATCTGAAATCTAACATGGAGCTCGGTTCATCAAGAATAATATACTCAGGATTTAGAGCTAAAATTGATGCGATGCAGACTTTTTGTTTTTGACCAAGAGACAATTCATTTGGATCTCGTTTCTCATATCCCTCAAGTCCTACGACCTTTAGAGCTTCTGAAATTTTTAGTGGAATATTTTGATGATTGAAGTTTTTTAATCCAAACTCAATCTCTTCATATACAGAAAGATTGAAAATCATATGCTCGGGATTTTGAAAAACAAAACCAACCTTTTTCGCAATATCAAGCAATGATAATTCTGAAGTCGAATTTCCGTCGATAGTGACTTGACCCTCCAAGTATCCATCAATTTCATTTGGAATCAGACCATTCAAAATATATGCAAGAGTTGTTTTGCCAGATCCATTGGAACCTGTGATCCCGAAAAATGATCCTTTTGGAATATGAAAAGAAATGTTTGACAAGGAATCTCCATCACTCCCAGAATATCTGAAACTAACCCCATTTAGAAAAATACCATCAGACATATATTTAATAAAAAACTCGAAATCCCTGCCTCACCCTCCGAGCGTAGCCCTACGGGCGGAGCCTGGCAGGCAGGCTAAATACTAAATACTAAATTCGATATATTTTGTTTTGAATTTAGCTCACAATTCCTTGTTTCTAAACATTTCCGTCCATTTCCTACTAAGTCTTACAACTTATAACTTATAACTTACAACTTTTCACTTGAGTTAGCGTATCTATCAAGTTTGAATTTGTAAACCAAGATCCATGCAACCAAAATATCTATCAGACTTTGCACAATATTAAAACCGGCAATGATGTACCAAGGTATAGCTTGCCAAGCTTGAGCAGTTGTCATCTTGGTCCAAATAGGCAATGCGAAATAATAATTTACTGGTAGAACTACCAAACACCTTAGCAATATCCCTATAACCAAAGGAGCAACCAAAGACAAAATATTTTTATATTTTTCTATTTTGCTATTTTTGTTAACACTTAGCCAACCCCCTAGACTAAAAATAAGTGGCAATGTAGCAATTAGCTTCATCAGTGCACCAAGCCAAGTGTCTGGCGCAAAAAGTGCGATTATGATTGCTCCAATAAATGAGACAAGCAAACTCATCCTCAACCCATAAAGAAAAAATGCCACAATCCAAAATACTGCCACGAAATCTATCCACATACCCCAAGTAGGGGACTGATAACCAATATGATTGAGTTGTGTGACAGCAGATAAAGCAGACAAGCCTGCAATTAATGCAATGTGTCTAGCACCAAACTGTTTGAGCATAAAAAAATCCTCCACAAAGGGAGGGAACGCCTTTTCTTCCATCCCGACTTTACGGTCGACTCCGGAATCGCACCGGATCATGTCCCTCACCAGTGTCTTGGTGAGGGACTCGCGGGTTTTACCGCCGATATGGAATTCCAGACAAAAAGGTAAATATTAATTGTCTGGTCACCGTTCCCTGAAAAAGTTTGATGTGAGTGTAATGCCTAACACTCTTCAAGTCAAGAAAAGAAATATATTGAAATTATTATTTCCACAATTTACCCATAAGATTCATATTTACAGTTCGCTGTCGAGGATATGAATGGAGGAGTGATCAAAAGAAATCTGACAGCTCCACCACAATCTGAAATGCTACCATATCCAAACTACCCCTTCCGGTTTTCGCATTTTTTCTACCCCTCTTCTCTTTAGCCATGTTTGATAAAGCTACATTTTTTTTAAACTATAAATATTCTTACACTTCTTGACACTTTCTATTACACAATAACTCACTCTTACAAATAAAATTGCGATTTAACTTACAAAATTATGATGCTTGAAGCAAAATGTGAAAACTGCAAATACTTTTCCGTAAATGGAAGTCAAGACTTTGATTTATCGCTAGTAGCAGTGAATCTAGAAATGACCCAACTTGACGCTGCTGGAGTGAAAGCTCGAGAAGGCGGAAGTAAACCCCCATACCAAGGTAAATGCGGTGCAGTGTATATGCGGGGTAGTGAGACGATACACCCAATCACCTTCGGTGTATTCGACAACCTGCCATGTGTAGCATTTGACGAAAATCATAGACAACTTTTTGAGACGAAATAGCTATGATTTGCATTTTGATATAGTCATGTGCTTTTGTTTGTTTTGTGACATGCCAAATTTCTGTTCTTATTGGTCTACCATCTGGATTACAAAACCTGAATCTACTAGAGGGGATTGGAGATGAGTGGCCCCTTCATAAGCTCCCGCCAAAATATATCCTGCATAACCCTCCGGGATTCTGATTGGAATTGTTTCACCACAAACAAATTGATCGGGACCAACACCCTGGATTTCTTCCTGCCATTCAAACCATAGTTATCATCAATTTCTTCTCTATTCGTAGACAAATCTTTCAAGTCTATATTTTGAGCTGTTACCACAGATGTTTGGCTATCGGAATTTTTAGGGTTTTTACCATCACTATCAAGCATAGTTCTGCACTCATCCAGTGTTTGCCAGGAAAAATGCTGGGCAGTAATACTCAATAACGTTTTTCACCGTTAAACGAGTCTTTTGCTACGAAAAATCTACCAATATCGATTTTTGGGGAAATTAATGATTGTATTTTTGGAGTTTCTAAGTATGAATTCAACTTTTGTTAGGCTTTTGTTGCAAGCACCAGGATTCGGCTTGAGCAATTTTACTTCTGATGCTTAGCTGCCAATCAGACACTGGATAATTTTGAGTTCGTAATCATATGGTATATTGGCAGAAATGGTTACTGTTTCACCCGGGTTTAGGATATACGATGCTTCTGATTCAGAAGATAATAATGGACACTCTGCAAAGATATCAGGACCAACAATCATTTTTTCAGATAATCTCGATGATTCGTGACCAGCATCTTAAATATCATTCATATATTTACAATCATTGTACTCTTGAGTTTTAATAACTTCCTATGTTTTGTAAGAAAAGTATAATGGTTAGTATAAATGATATTGATTTATAGCAATGGCAAGGTTGTTGTAGACAAGAGTCATTCAATTTTATACTTTTATATTTTATTATTTTTTTAATAGCTTGTTTATCAAAGTGAAGGTTTTTCCAGAATCGAAAGAGAATAGAGTAGAGAAGAAAAGTGATGATACCTATTTAGTTTTTACCAAGGCAAAAGCTGAAAGAGGAGAGGCCAACGATGCAGTGCAAATAATCTTGTCAGAGTTTTTGCACGTCCCACTGCACAAAATATATCTAATCAAAGGTGGACGCAGTAGAAATAAAATATATGAAATAAAATAAGCCTTTTGAAAAAGTTCAGTAGTCTTTCCTTCTATGTTGAAATCCTGTCGTATTTTTTTTATCGACGTATTTGGCTGCACTTTTGAAAATCACCCCCGCAGCTCCAATTCCTGCTGCCAGTGTGTACATTCCGATTGCTTTTTCGGGATCGACGAAAGTCATTGCAGCACCGGTAACCAAAGCAGAAGTTCTCAATGGTTCAGCAAACCATTGCGACAAAAAATTCCCGGTGATAATCGCATAGTCTCTGTTATCGCTTTGACGGAATACAGGCCCAAGACCTGGGACACTCGGATACACACTATGGACATTTGTAAATGATCTCTTTACTCTTTCTGAGTACTTAATAAGATCCATAATGCCAAATGGTGACGGTTTGCTATGTGCATGCTCATGCTTACGATTTTTATTACGATTTCTTTTTCTTCTAGTGAGTCTTTTTTCTGGATGCATTCGAGTATGCACCTCATGCAAAACTGTTCTGATATCGCATAATTCTCCTATCTGGTCCCACCCGATCAAACACGATTCATCACGTTTATTTAAGTTTCTAAATCCCATTGCTTCTACAGGATCGTACTCAAGAAATTCTTCAACACTTCCCATTTTAGAAGCGGGTTGTAACGCTGACAAATCATATCCGTATTCTTTTCGAAGCTTATCAAGGACTTCGTGACGCATTGCACAAACGGCCTCATCCATCAAACCATGAGATACAAGCGCTCCAAGGGGATAATAATATGCTAATGATTTATCATCATAAGCCAAATTCAATCCTTGGACAAGAGAAGCAGTGCCCACCTCAGACTCATACATTTTATAAAAATACGAAGCCATATCTTTTGATGCACCTCTTTGGGTCAAGGCATTGTCGAGTCTATCTGCAGTTTTCACTACTGCAGTGACTGGCCAACCGGATTCTTTGATAGCTTTTTTGAATTTGGGGGCATCGGTATCCATCTCAGGACTAGTGAGCGCATCGATAGCGGTATTCACACGATCTGACACCACCAGAGTTCTTTGTGTGTATTTTTCATCCCTATTCTTTTTAAGATAGTAAGTTTTTCCTTTTTGACCTTGCATCACTTCATCATTAGGATCAGACCAATCTAGTATTTTTTTATCACCAACGTCTTCTTTGAAGTCATGAAGAAGTGCAGTTTGAAACAAGTCCACCAACTCGAGAGGATCACCACTGAAATAATTGTTCAATCTAAGATAATCAAAAGAATAATGTAGAGTTCGCAATACATGACAATAATAGCTTTCTCCAGATTTTCTTCTAGATCTAGTACTATATGCAGCTTTCGCAAAATTAATTGATTCATCTATTCGTTTTAGAGTAGCTGGGATCAAATCTTCTTTACCTGCGCTGCTCATTATTCTTCGCACTTTTTTTATCAACTGTGCTTCAATATTTGATACAAATTCCTCCTCATTGTCGTAACCCAAATACCTAACAACTTTCCAATCCTCATCTGAATATCTAAGTAATTCTGGAATAAATTTTCGTTTGGATTTGTCAACTGAAGGGTTAGTAGTTTTTGATTGTAGTGGGTTATTCTCTGATCCATCGATCCAAGATGTTTTTAAAACCCTCGCAATAGCATCTGAAGAATCATATGGCAAATTTTCGAGTGATGACCCCGGAGGATTGTCTACTACGGTGAGTCCAAAGACATTTTTAAAATATATACAAAATGGCGAAAACAAAGCGTCACGACTTGATGGCAAATGCGAAAGACCCCTCTCACCTGATCTTATGAATCTACTGGTGTTCCAGGGAACACCATTCAAGCCCATAAACATATCCCACATGTTGAGACCTGTTCTTGTTGCATGATTTTGGATTTTAGTAACGACGCCGTGTCCCTTCTCTTTTGGCATAAGTATCAGATTATACTTTAACAAAGCCCTATAGTCTACTTTTATAAGCGTATCTACAGTCATTAACAGCATTCATTAGGAGCCTGATCCGAGGAAACACAAGTCTATTAATAGAATTTAATATGGAGTATTTTCACTAATAGCCATAGATATACAGTCTTCTACAATAAACTACAGATTGATTATTAATCGTTACTCTATACCCTACACACCACCACCTACACCCTAATTTCTGCTACAATATGAGGCTGTATGACCACAAAAAACACTTCTTTCAAACCAGGGAATTGGCAAAATAATATTGATGTGCGAGACTTCGTATTCCAGAATATCACCCCATATGACGGAGACGACTCATTCCTAGTTGGACCAAGCGAAAAAACTAAAAAGGTATGGGAGAAATGTAAAGAGCTCAAAAAACAGGAAATGGCAAATGGTGGAGTACTTGATATTGATACAGAGACCATTTCAAATATCACTAGTCATAAAGCCGGGTATATCGAAAAAGAAAATGAAACAATTGTAGGTCTTCAGACTGATGCTCCATTGAAACGTGCAATCAAGCCTTTTGGTGGATACCGTATAGTCCAAAAAGCTTGTGAAGAAAAAGGCAAAAAGCTAAATCCACAGGTTGTTGAAATGTGTGCCAAATACCGTAAGACTCACAATGATGGAGTATTTGATGCATACACAGAAGAAATGAGAAAACTTCGATCACTTGGAATACTCACAGGTCTACCAGACAACTATGCAAGAGGCCGCATCATAGGAGACTATAGAAGGATTGCGCTATATGGAATAGATAGACTCGTGAAAGCCAAAGAGGAAGATAAGAAAAACTTAGTAGGTGACATGACAGATGATCTCATAAGACTTCGCGAAGAGGTGAGTGAGCAAATAAAAGCTCTCAAGATGATCAAAGAAATGGCTAAAGAATATGGATTTGATATAGGACGACCTGCCGAAAATGCCAAAGAGGCAGTCCAGTGGACATATTTCGCATACCTTGCAGCTGTTAAAGAACATGACGGAGCAGCCATGAGTCTTGGAAATGTTTCAAGCTTCTTAGATATTTTCATTGAAAAAGATTTGAAAGAAGGCAAACTAACTGAAGCTGAGGCCCAAGAGCTAGTTGACCAGTTTGTCATAAAACTACGTCTTGTGAGACATCTACGAATGGGTGAGTATGACAATATCTTTGCAGGTGATCCTACTTGGGTGACGGAGGCAATTGGAGGAGTTTGGCAAAATGGACAACACAAAGTCACAAAAACTTCCTACAGATTTCTCCAAACACTTTACAATCTTGGTCCATCTCCAGAGCCAAACCTAACAGTGCTGTGGTCAAAGTCTCTACCTGAGAATTTCAAAAAGTTCTGTGCAAAAGTATCAATCGATACATCTTCTATCCAGTACGAGAACGATGATCTCATGAGAAATACATGTAATTATGATGATTACGGCATAAGTTGCTGTGTGTCACTCCTAAAGACTGGCAAGCATATGCAGTTTTTTGGCGCAAGATGCAACGCCGTCAAAGCGCTCCTTATGGTTCTCAATGAAGG
>JAXLZQ010000002.1:0-132158 GCA_046350875.1 Patescibacteria group bacterium | reverse complement strand
GGCTTGTGCAAATTGCCTTGCAGGATTTATGGCAACGAGTGTAATTGCAAGAAGAATACCAACGATACCTATAACGACCAGAAGTTCAACAAGCGTGAATGCTCGATTCTGTGATTTCATAGAATATTTAAAATTGTAAATCTAATATCAATTTACTTGTTTTTTTGTCCCATGTCAAGCTCGTACAATCAAGGTTTGGTGGTAATGACCTGTGTTGGTGCTTCAGGCGAGGTTTTTCCTATGGTCAGAACGAGATCATACTCATCAATGCTCGCTCTTGATGTTTGACCATATGAAACTTTTGCAGAGTCTAATATATTTTTTACATTGGTTATTACAGAGTCTACAGTTTTGTCATTAACCAGTATTTTTCCCTCTTGTGTTTGATTTGATGTGATTGCTCCGTCGACCTCATATCCATATGTATTTACTATTGAAGATCTCACAAGCTCATAAATTCGCGCTGTGCTATCTGAATAAACGATCTGTATTTTAGCCTTTGCGAGACTTTTTGTTGGCTCAGCTATTTGAGTCACCGGCGCTTGTGTTGGTTGATTTTGTACGACAGTTTCTGCTGATACAGGAACAGGCTTGTTGTTCTTTGATTGTTCAGCAGCAAGCATCTCAATTCTTTGTCTTGTAGCTGCAATCTCAGCTATTCTTATTTGCTCAAACTTCCAATATACAAAATACAGTGCAAAGCCGACAATAACAACCACAACTACAACTGCCACAAGTGGGTTTATGGGTGCTTGTGCCGCTTCAGTTACACTCATCTGTGAAAGTGGTTTGGCTTGAGGCTCTGAAGAAGTATAAAAGGCAAAGCCGTCATAGGGATGGACTGTATACAAATCTACATGCTTTTGAGCTTGATCCAAAATGTTCTGTGAATTTGTCGGATCTGCAGAATCTGAGATTATCGAAAACTCTGGAAAAACACCAAGAGAGTTAAAACCCACGAAATCAAATGCGCGCACAACGACCGAAACTATGTCCTTATTTGTCACAACAAGTTTGGTTGAGCCATCTTTGTTTGAGATTTTAGATGTATAAACTCTTTGAAAAGGAACCACTTCAATGAAGGAATTAAGCATTTCCTGAGAGGGTCCTCTCATTTTGCTGTCTGGCTTATAATCTTTTGAGAATATGAGGTTTTCTGAAACCACATAAATAATATCCGACACTTTTAGAGGGTTTGATCTAACCCACTCAAAAACTGCCGATCGATATTCTTCTTTGTTGACAACGTCTGCATCAGATACCGCCGATGTGGGAAAGTCAAACTGCACAACAACTTTATCTGGAAATGAAACAAAAAAAATTCTGCTTCTCTCAACAAAACAGAGCGCAATTCTTTTTGCGGCTTTCTTTATGCTTTTTTGCACCAACAGTTCAAATATTCCCCTCATAATAAGATTATACGTTATAAAAACTTCTGTTGAGGCTGCTAGTCAACAACCTCTTTCCTATCCAAGACATCTATTTTTCCGTTTTCTGAAGTGTAAACCAATCTAATTAGCCTAGAGTAGCTTCCTGAGGTTCCTCTAATAAATAATATGTTTGGGAGCGCTCCATTTCCTTTATATATAGTTGCTTTTGCGCTAGATGAATTTAGGATAAACTCATCGTTTGGCGACACGACTAGACTTGGATCTCTTATGAGCCTGAGCAGATAATCGTCTGCATATGACTCAGCAACAAATAAAGCATCAGCGCTTTTTTGCCAACCTACCGTAGACAAAAGCACTATTGATACGAGTATTACCATTGCACCAATAACTGTTATAGACACAACAGTGATAATAATCACGGCAATCAAACTACTTCCTTTGTCTGTGTTGTATTTTTTAGTTTTCATTTTTACTCGCTTTTAATCCTAATCGTGCTTGTGTAATTCCTTTTTTGTGACGCTCTTCCCTCATCCGGATATCTTGACTTTCCAACAAAATTGATGGTCACCAATTTATACCCGCCAATTGAACTACTCCAAGCAAACGTGACACTCTCCACAACCACATCTTTTGAATTTAGCTTTTCAGAAATACCATTTTTGACAATTATGAGATTGTGACCGCTTGGATCATTGTCTTCACAATAATATTCTTGGGTCCCATTTACTGAAAGACGCAGTATTTGTGTGGGGTCAACACACATTGCCGTAATCTGAGAAGGAATTGTTGGGGTTGGGTATGGTGTGTTTGATGGCGTGACACTGGTACTTGGAACAATGGGGGTTGGGCTGTCGGCAGGGTTAACGCTAATATTCAGAGTGTTCATGTTATTACTAATGTCAGAGTCAACAATAGTCAAATAGTCAGCGGGAGAAGACATAAAATTCATGGTGTAGTAATGATTTTCTGGCCAACCCACGTAAGAATTTGTCTTGGCGGTATTTTGGATTATTGAAGGAGCATTAGAAGAAACATAACCATTTATTTTTATTCTTAATTTGCCCCCAGGATGAATAAGAGGATCAGCTTGTGATGAGTGTGAAAACTGAACACTGTTCCCAGCACCGCTTGTTACAGCACCACATCGTGTTGGAAATTCATACATATCCCCCCTTGCAGATCCATAATCCAATACAGAACAGCTCCAAGTGACACCAATAATCGACGATGGAACGCTGTCTAGAAATTCAAAAGCCCAAGCAGCTTGTGTTGCAAATGTGTCGTTTGTTATGTCGACATTTATTTCAATTGGAGAACCTCTTTTCACAATTCCATTTACCGTCTGGGTTACTTTGATTCCAAATGGCTCAGCTGGTGGATCATTCAGTATGTCATTTATTCTAAAAATTGCAGTTTTGTCTGTGTTTGCGGTGGCTCCAGCCAAATATATCACCCCCGATGAATCTTTTTCGATCGAGCCTATATTTCCAACACCATTGTACAAACCTGAGAAAAGCTCTTGGCCTGTGTCTGCGCTAATCCTAACAAATCTCAAATTATTTCCCATCCAGGAGCTTCCAAACCAACCCACTCTATCAATAGAATCATTCGCCGTTGCCAAAACCTCACCATTATAAAGCGCCAAAGCGGTGCTTCCTTGCAATCTATCTGTTTGTGGTGTGTTGTAAGACCAAACAAGAGCAAGATCACTCAATCTTCGCTTCTCAACGTGCACTTGTGTTTTTAGACTAGTAGCCCACATTGTGCCGCCACCAATTTTTTGAAATCCTCCTATATATAGATAAACACCATCACTCACCATACCGTGCATGTCCACTATCCCTTCAACCCCTGTCACAGTACTAATAAGCGACAAATCTGATTTGTTTAATTTTTCAATATACCAGTTTGGCTTATCATATTCTCTATATCCTGCTGCATAAATATAATTTCCCTCAACAATTACATTTGTATAGCCATCCCAATCATTGTTTGATGGGTTTACCTCTCTAGTTGTAACTGTGGCCCCATCCGATTTTCTTTTTTTGATTAGATACATATTTGCATCTTGGTCACTTGAAGTTGTGTTTGAGGCAATATATATATAATCGCTATCAATATCAAAATCCAATCCCTTCCACTGGAGCCAGCTCCATCCCAAATTGTCAGTTTTTGACCAAGCAATTGATCCATTGCTTTTGTTTATTTTCGCGACATACAAATCTGTTCCCCACCATTTATAACCAGTTACAAACAGATAATCTCCATCAACTCGCACGTCATATAGTCCCCCATTGTTTGTACCTAGGTCATCACCCATTTCTGTGGACCACACAACGCTTTTGTTGGCGACTTTTATTTTTTGGATAAACCCTCGACTACTCTGATGCCAACCAAGCGGTTTACCGATGTCTTTTCTGCCAACCAAATAAACATATTCACCTCCAACATCTGGATAAACTGCATGACCAAATTCAGGATAGCTTGAGAGATTTGTCGTGTACCATGCTTGAATAGCTGCATTTGGAGCAAGAGTGGGGTATGGGATTTTTGTAGGAACTGGTGCAGGCTGACAACTTTGCCCCGCATATGCTTTATAAACCTGCGAATAGCCAGCGACCCTACCACGAAACTCATATGTGTTTGAGACTTCCCCTTCCATAGAATACATTACCTGCCAATCTGAAGTGCCATAAGCTAGCCTCGCAAAAACTATACTCGTTCCTGTTTTTTGCACAAGATATCTGTCACCCACATTTGCCACACCCATAGGTATGGTAGACCTTCCTGGAAGCATGATGTACATGTCGTTACCAGAGTAATATGGAGCAAACCATGCATAATCTATCCAGTCTGTTGGACTGTCGACTGCGGATATTCCCCACATTGCGCCATAATTTGGATTGGCTGATGGAATCTCAGCATACCCCGCAATTGTTGTGTCAGAAATAAAGTTAGCATCTGCACCATTTTCAAAATTCCATTCGGGATATGTATTTCCTGCAAATGAATTACTTGACACAATAACGTTATTAGTTGAAGTCCAGGTGACTGGAGAGCAACCAGGAAAAAGTGGAATGGTGGGAGTCGGGGTTGGTGTGTATTCCACCTGGTCCACTTCAAAAACTGCGCCATCAGAGTCATCAACCAGAGAACCTGATAAATATGTTTTTGCAGCAACCCCATACCAAACAGACCCAACATATCCAACACCCGAATAGACCGAACTTCTGGTGGCGGCACCTGACGATGTTGAGACATAGGATATTCTTACATCTTTTGGATTTGATCCAGAAAAAGTGTGATTTCCTGAAAGTATAAGGGTGGTTGATTTTAGAGCTAAACGAGCATTAGATTGGGTCGCGCCAACAACATCACCACCATATGTCCAACCTAAGGAAAGATTTGAAATGGAACGTTTTTCAATTTGAAATTTAGATGCGGAACCATTTCCAGTCACTCCAGCTATGTATAAATTAGAAGAGTCAACAACCATTGCCGACTTTGAAATTTCGCCCGCCACTGACAGCACACTTCTTGAGACTGTTAAATTACTCTTATTCAGCTTCTCAACATACCATTTTCCATTTTGAGTACCCGCAACAAGTGCATATGCTCCCGACAACACGATCGATCTTGGGATGTCGTCTCCTGTTGTGATTTGTGTGCTTCTTGTTGTAACTATAGCCCCGTCACTTTTGTTTATTTTGTAAACAACCCATTTTGCATTAGACCCAGTATTTTGTGGTGTGTCTGGACCAGTGCCATCATGAGTGCTTGAGATCAGAAAGATGTAGGTGTTGTCAATATCCAAGCCGTAACCCTTTTCAATATTCCAGTAGGAATCAACCACCTCATCTTTTTCCCACACCAAAGACCCATCTACCAATGAGAGCTTTGCATAATATAGATTTTTTCCCCATTTATTAAATCCAGACACATAAACTCCGCTCCCATCAACCTTAACATCATAAAGTCCTCCCGAATAATAACCAAGATACGACCCCATGTTTCTTGTCCATACAACAGTCTTGTCTGAAATCTTTATTTTTTTTACAAATCCCTGACTAGTTTGTGACCAGCCCTCAGGATCTCCAATGTTTTGTCTCCCCACTATATAAACATATTCGCCACTTGAATCAACAACAACTCTCTCTATTCTTTCGCGTGTTGATGAAAGATTTTGAGTGTACCAAGGATTAAGCACACCTCCATAATATGAAGGGGGTGTTGTTGGGGTGGCTGTAGGTGAGACAAATACCGGCAAATTAGTTGGGGTTGGTGGGTTTGGAGGGGCTCCAGTTGGGGTGTTTGTTGGAAAGCCCCCTGTTGTAACACAGCAATTTATATCTTGAATAAATCCACAGTTTCCCAAAATCGTACAGACGTTGTGACCTCCACAGCTTCTGGGGAGTGAGTTTGGCGCACAGTATATTTGCTGCGCCTGCACAGCAAATGCATGAAGGCCAGCAAGTGTAAAAATCGTAATAAATATCGCTATTAAGTTCTTCATTATTTTATTAAATTTGGATCCCAATAACTAAGCTTCCCCACAATCTTAGCGACTTTTGGATAATTTGAAGCCACTTCGCCAGTTATCGAAAAGATTGCTCTTACAAGTTGAGCTGTGTACATGGTTTTCTTTTCAGAATAACCAATGCTGTCAAAATATTTTTGATCTACCCCAATAAGAATATTTAGCTCTTGCGTTGTTTCGTTATAAATTATTTGAGAAGAAGCTAACACCTGTTTTTCTGAGTCTGTTACTTGATTATCGCTTAGGGTTCTATATACAAGCTGGTGATAAATCTTTTTTACTTCGACTTTTTTACCATCAATCAAAACACCATCAACGAAAGGATTGTTTTCAAGATAATTTAAAAAATCGTTGTCTGAGGTTATCACGCAGTATATTTGGTCTTCTTCAGTGCACAAAACAGGTGGTTGGTTTGTGTTTTGATTTGAGACAAGTCTTGAGGTTTGAGTCTTGTTGCTAGTCTCTGAAGAATTAATCTCCTCATTATTTTCACTTGTAATCGTTTCTGTTTTTTGATTATTCACCAAACCAGACAAGCTATTTTGTTTTGGCAAATCGCTTTTATTAACTTTTTCATAAGCGCCATTCAAACCACCCGAGTCACCCGCGCCATTGCCAAAAACAGTCTCTTTCCTTTTTTCTCCTCCAAAAAGCAAAAGCATTGCTAGTGCAACAAGAGACACAACCAAAAACAAAACCAATATGGTCAAGGTGCTGCTTTTTCTGTTTTTAATTTTTGATTTTTGATTTGACCTCATAATCTCTTCATAAATGATCAAATATTGACACACTTTGAACTTGTTTGCAACAGTTCATCCACATCTACTTTTTGATTTCTATTCCAAAAAATTTTGGCGACTCAACAGAGTTGTTTGTCCGTGAAAAATCTACAAAAACTCTCAAGCACTCTGCAGGGTTCAAATATTGACCTGACAAACTCTCCAACAGCCCTTCTGTTTTATAGCCTGTAAACCAACTAGAGGATGTTTTATCTGGTCCAACAAAATTCTCGTTTGTGTCGGAGCACGCATCTCCTTCTTTTTTGTATAAAGCAAGCTGCAACTTAAGAGCTGCGTCTTTTGTGGCAGACGTACCAATAAAAATTATAGAGTTGACTCTTGATAAGCTATCAAAGACAATTGCTTTCGATTTATATGATCCGGAAAGTGCTCCGTCTGAGAGCTCAACCCTGGAATCTTCACCCTCAATCAATCTTGTACCAGTCATAGATGCTGTGTTGTTTTTTAGATCTGAAAGCGTTCCAAAAGAGCGCACAAGGTTGTCGTCATGCTGGTTGATTGCATATTTAAGCCTAGACAAAATTATTTCAGAATCTTGTTCGATGCTGCCTGACTTTTGGGTATTCATATACCCATCAAAAACAGTGGATAATGCTAGAGCCACAGTCCCAGACATTATGAGAATTAGAGCGGACGCCACCACCACTTCTACGAGGGTGGTGCCTGAGATGTTATTTTTGCGTTTCATAATGAGTAAATTATTTTTACATTTGAAAATCCAGGCAATTTGCTTTTGTCTACCTCGGCTTTGTCATATGACATTCTTATTCTGAAAGACACACAGCTTCCTGGGTTTTCATATCCTGCTTGATCATATTTTCCGATTGGAAATGGAAAACTTGCCGCATTTAGCCCATCTGTTTGGATTGTGAAATATGAAGTTTTTGATCCTCCTGGACCAACAAAATTAATTGGCTCTATACAAGAGCCAGCTACTTTTTGAGCTATTGAAAGTTGTAAATCAACTTTTGCTCCTGTGGGTTTGTTGAATATTGCTGAAAACGTATGTGCAAGAGAAGATGACCCTGTATCGGCGTCAGAAATATCAAAAGTTGTAGATTTATATGTTGAATAAAGTAGGTCGTCTATACTCTCACCATCCAAAGCATTTGCATAAAACTGGACATCATCAATTTGTCCACTATATGGAGTTTTTGCATCCTCATTATCATTGCCGATTGTCAATGTGCTATTTGAGGAATTTAGTGCTCCTGATTTTGTAACTATTTGACCATTTTGCACTCCATCAAAATACGGGATTAATTTTTCACCATCATAAACAAATGCAATCATGTGCCACAAATTGTCAGATGTATTTTTTTCTGTTTTAGTAGTTGCACCGCCTGAGACACCCGCAATACTCGCCTCAATTTGCCCAGACGTTAGTGCTTTTATAAGATAACCACTTCCAGAGTCTTTTTTATCAATAATAGTCTCAGGGTTAAGAGGCAAACCCTGGCTTTTTAACCAGACCACAAAAGTTGCCTGTCCTGTAAGCTCAAGCCTTGCAGATGATGAGGCATAGAGCCTGACACCCAAAGATTTTGTTTCTAGGGCTTTTCCAAATCTACTATCAACAAAATTCGGAACTCCTTCAAATGAAAGATTGTCAACACCTCCCTCTGCTCCATCAAGCTCAGCTTTTCGACTTTCATTTTCACCATTCATACTCCAATAGCTCATCACTCCCGCAAGTGGGCCCGGCGCATCTCCAGCCAAGACCACAGAGTCTTTGATAAGCGCTCCTTCAGCCGACACAGACTGCACCCCATCAAGTAGCGCCCCACTTTCATACTCTTGTTTAGTATTAAGCTCTTTGCTTTTTACATTATCTGTTCGTGTTATATAAAAAGAAGATTCTGTTTTAGCAACAGCACCATACCAATCTATAATAATTGTGATTTTTCTGGTTGCTGGATCTACGTATGCAGAAGGTGCATTTGACTCAACAATTTTACTTTCAGAGTTTCTGTATGCGTCAGTTGCAATGACATAGGATACAAGATCAGAGGAGCTTGTGATGCTTGGGGGGCTTGAAATTGGAACAAAAGAATAGTTAGAGCCGGTCTTTTTAACTTCATACATTCCGTTTTCGGAAAACATCGACCACTCATCTATTTTCTTTTGCCTTATAACATCTTTGATGTCTTCCATCATAACAAGCGATTCGTAATACCAATTTCTTTTGGCCTGTCTGTCGGCTGTGGTTCCAATGATATACAAAATGGAAGGAACAATTATAGAAAATATTGCCACCGCAAGAAGAACCTCAAGAATTGACTCGCCTTTTTGGTGCTTTGTGGTTTTCATTAATTAGTTTTAATAACTTCAACAGCTCCATTTTGGGAAAATCTTAGATCGTATTTGGAGCCATCTGCAACATTTGCAACTGTAACTTTGTAAATGTTTCCTTGGATAAAATTTTTTATTTCTCCGCTTTTTGGTTCAAAAAATATTGTGTTGTTTGTAAATGAGGTTTGAAGAAATGTCACGCTTTCTTCCATAGATTCTTGCACATTTGTAGTGTTTTGGGTATCTAGTAAGCAGCTTTTTGGGGCCTTTGGACATGTAAAAACGGTGTATTTGTTTGTGCCGGCATGAAAATATATCGCTGTCCCAGACGACACGCCATCTTCATAATAGGCCCCAAGCATAGCTTTTAGTTTTTGTCCTTTTATTACAGCAACAAGCCGATCAATAGATGTTTGAGAGTCTGTTTTGAATTCAAGACCCGTCATCATTCCATACGAAACTCCTGCAATAACAGATATTATGGCAACCACAAGCACAAGCTCTACAAGAGTTATCCCTTTTTCGTTTTTTTTACACAAAAAAGAAGATTTACCTTTTTGTGTTGATCGAACTAATGAGTCCATAAATTGGAGCAACAATTGCCATCATCATCCCTCCCACAAGTCCTGCCACGAGCACAAGCATTAGAGGTTCTAGAAGAGTTGTAAATGTTTTTATTTTTTTACTCGTTTGATAATCAAGAAAATCAGAAGCTTCTTGAAGTGATTTGTCCAAAGACCCACTTTTTTCACCCACCTCAATCATTTTTTTCAAAATACTCGGGAAAATTTTACCTCTTTTCTCGATGCCCGTTGACAATCTCTCACCCTGAAGAATTGCATTGTATCCATCTTGAATTGCATCTCTTACCTGAGGTTGTGCTACAACGTCTTTGGTCAACTCCAATGCGTTTGTTATTGGTATTCCTGAAGAAAGAAGAAGAGACATGCTGCGAGTAAATCTTGTTAGGTCAATATCTCGAGATAGTGGTTTTATAAGCGGCATACCCAAAAAGACTCTAAGCACAGTGTCTCTGTTTTTCTTATAAAAAATCATAAATCCAGCAACCAAAACAACAAGTCCTACAAAAGTTGCCACAGTATGCTTAATCAAAAAATCTGACATGGCGATTAGTATTTGGGTTGGAAGTGGTAGTGGCATTCGAAGAGACTTAAATACTCCTCCAATTTTTGGAACTATTCCATAAAGCATTCCAAGTAGCACTGCAACAAAAATTATCAAGATAAATACAGGATAAGTCATCGCTCCTTTGACCTTGTCCTTGAACTCCATGTCCTTCATCATCGTCTCTCTGACATCTTTTAGAACTTTATCAAGATTTCCCGACTGCTCTGCTGCACGAATAATATTTATGGTTACCCCATCAAAGACTTGCGTGAATTGACCCAAACTCTCATACACTTGAAGACCCTGCTCTATGTCAGCCTTAAGTTTTGAAAGAATAATTCTTAGGCTTCCCTTTGCGTCATCGTGAAGCGAATCCACAGCTTCAATAATGGAGATTCCCGCAGCCAACATTGTCCCCAAATTTCCTACAAGCATTAACTTGTCATCTCCTGACAGTGATACGGATTTGGGGTTTACGACATTTGTTTTGTTGGTCATTGATATATAAATTAAACGCTTTCAGTTTTTGTAACCCTCATCACCTCTTCTATTGTTGTTATCCCTTGAACAAGCTTTATAAGACCATCTTCAGGCATTGTTGTCATTCCCTCTTCTATTGCCACTTGAGCAATAAGATCAGAGTTTGCTTTGTTCACGGTTAAGTCTCTTATTTTTTGACTCACAACCAACACCTCAAAAAGACCCACTCTGCCAAGATATCCCGTCTTCCCACAGGCTTTACAACCAACACCAGAGAATATTTCAACGGTGTCTTTGTCGGGAATATGTTTTTTAATTATTGATGGACCAAAAAAAGATTCAAGTTCTTCTTTTTTGGCAATTCTTGAAACTCTACAATTGTTGCAAACCTTTCGGACAAGTCTTTGGGCGATTATCACGTTTACAGTTGAAGCCACAAGAAATGGTTCTACTTTCATATCAATAAGCCTAACAACAGCCGTTGCCGCATCGTTTGTATGAAGAGTAGACAAAACAAGATGTCCAGTAAGCGCTGCATTAACCGCTATGTTAGCTGTCTCCCCATCTCTTATTTCTCCCACAAACACGATGTTTGGGTCTTGGCGAAGAATAGACCTAAGGCCTGCTGCAAATGTCAGACCTGCTTTTGGGTTTACATTGATTTGATTGATCCCTTTGATTCTGTATTCCACAGGATCTTCAATTGTGGTAATGTTTTTTTCACGAACATTCAGTATGCGCAAAACTGCATAAATGGATGTAGATTTTCCCGCGCCGGTTGGGCCTGTAGATAATATCATTCCAAAAGACTTCTCATACGCATTTTTTACTCTTTGCAAATCTGGGGGCCTCATTCCAAGATCCACCAAGCTTAGTGGGCGACCATGAGTAGACAAAATTCTCATTACAGCCTTTTCCCCATCCACAATAGGTAGAATGGAAAGTCTAATGTCAACGTATTGTCCATTTATGTTTGCTCTGATTTTCCCATCTTGTGTAGAGTGGTGCTCATCTGTGCGAAGTTTTGCAAGCACTTTGAGCCTTGAAATAATTCTTTCGTGAATGGACCTTGGGAAAGTTGCAATATCATGCAAAACCCCATCAACTCGATATCGAATAATGGCTTGATTATTTTCCTGAGGTTCAACATGAATATCAGACGCTTTCTCTCTATAAGCATGCTCAAACAAGATGTCGGCAAGTTGTGAAATTGGTGCTTCTTCATCTTGAGATGACAAGTCTGGATTGACACCATCCTCATCTTCATTCTCATCTGAATAATCTTGCAACACTTTTTTTATGTCTATTTTGTAAACCTCAAGTGCTTTTTGCATGGATTGAGGCGTGGCAAAATATACAAGAATGTTTGTCTCAGTTTTTTTTCGAAGCATTTGAATCACTTGATCATCTTTGGGGTTTTCCATTGCGATTTTTACCCCATCTTTCCCTCTTTCAAAAACAATACATCTTCTTTTTTTAGCAATTCTCTCTGGAAGCACATGGAGCACATTGTCTGGGACAACAACAAGCGAAAGGTTTATGAAGGGAACACCAAAGTGAGTTGCGATAAGCTCACCAATTTTCTCATCCGGTAGCAATCGCCTCTCGACGATTATGTCATAAAGACTCACTTCAGAAGATCTTGCAAGCTCCTCCATTTCGGTCAATGTTTTTTCATCAAGCAATCCTGCACGCAGTAAAATATCTCGTAGCTCTTGATCGGTTAACAACATATACTTACAACTCTAGCAGATTTAGTCGATACACTCAAGACTGTTTTGTTTGGGTTTGAGCCATTTAGACTTGTGTTTTTTTCAATACAAAGAAACCTGACGCAAGCATTGTCACAAGCACTGGAAGAATATAGGCTTCTGCGCCAGTATTGGGATAAGTTTTTGTTGTTGGTTTTGGAGTGGGTGTTTTCACTGTTTGGTTTCCCAATACTTGCACCTGCCCACCTTTTGTTGTTTGACCATTATCTTTGTTTTCAGCCAGCGCTTTTTCAGCCTCTGCAGAAAAACTTGTGGGTGTGTTTGTTGGTGATGGGGTTTGGGTTAAATTTCTACTTCTTGTAAATACTTGAGTGAGTGGGATAGAGTTGTTGAATAAATTGCGCAGCGTTTGAGCTCGTGTCAGCATAAACCAGAGCACCAAAATGGCGACTCCCAATAGTAAAAAAACGGATATTACTTTATTAAGCTGCCCCATAACCCTATAGTATATCAAATTTTTCGCCTTTCGTGTGCAAGAACGATACCGTAGATTTTTGAGTTCGAATAAGGGTAAATTGTTCGAGCTAGTGATTTAATAGTTGACCCAGAAGTCAACACATCATCAACAACCACTATGGTTTTGTTTTGAAAAACCTTAGGATCAATCACTTCAAAAACCCCAAGGACTGCATTTTCCCGCTCAACTTTGGTTTGTAAAGTTGCAAGAGGTTTGGTGGTTTTGCGTCCAACAATATTTTTTTCTGAAAGTAATTTCGTCCCACTAATCTCTGATATGGCGTTTGCAATTATTAATGATTGATTAAAGCCCCTTTCACAAAATCGTGCCTTGCTTATGGGCATGGGTAGTAGAGCTGAATTTTTGAGATGAGATAAAAACTCCTTAAGTGCCACAAGTTGCTCAATCCTCATGTACAAAAGTAGATTGAGGATGGAGCTTGGAATAAAATTATATTTACAAGTGTGAATTACATTTTGAGCAACCTTTTCATAATTCCACAACACAAAAACATCTCCATATTTACTTGAGCCATCACAACCACAAACTCCAAAAACTCCCCTCGTCTTTCCACAACTCAAACAAACAATTTCAGAAAGAGGAACAAGTGTGGATATGCATTTTTTACAAAAATCAACACCAAAGCTCTTGCAACCGCTGCAGATTGGCGGAAATATTGCGTTTTCTAGAAAAGATACTCCCATGTTCTTTCGCATTGGGACAATCATACAAGAAGTCTCCTTGCATTTCCACAAAAAGTGTTTATTATTTGTGGATAAGTTATCCACAAATTAATCACTATGCAGAATTATTCTGATATTTGGAATAAATATTTAGCTTCTGAAAGCTCCAAAACAGATAACTCTGTGTGGAACGAAGTTAGGAAACAAATAGTCTTAAAAGATGTAAAAGATGGCGTTGCATACTTTTCTTGTCCCAATCAAGGAGCTAAAACCATTGTAAATACCAAACATGCAGAGCTTTGCACAATTGTAACGAGCATCTCATCAATGTCTGTTTTTAGAATACAATGCGACATAGAGAAGGAAACCCCTCAAACACACACAAAGTCAACAAAAAAGAAAGAGCCTGGTGCGCAACTTTTTTCTTTTGAACCAAATCTAGATGACCTTACAATACAAAGCGGACTCTCGCCCAGGCACAATTTTGAAAACTTTGCTGTGTCTCCATGCAATAATGTGGCATTTGCCGCTGCACAGGTTGTAGCTGGTCAGCCAGGAAGAGTCTACAATCCCTTGTTCATATGGGGTGGCGTGGGTGTCGGAAAGACGCATCTTGCACAATCTATTGGACGCAGAGTGCTTCAGATAAACTCATCAAAAAAAATATTTTTTTGTGCTGGAGACAAATTTACAAACGAAATTATTGAAGCAATTCGGAATAGAAGTACAGAGAAATTTAGGCAAAAATATCGAAAATTGGATCTTCTTATAGTCGACGATATACAATTTATATCTGGTAAAAACACCGTCCAGGAAGAGTTTTTCCACACTTTTAATGAAATTGTGTCAAGGGGTGGCCAGGTAATTTTGATTTCTGATAGACCACCAACCCAAATCCAAGACATTGAGGATAGGTTGCGCTCAAGATTTGCTGGTGGACTCACTGTAGACATCTCTCCTCCAGATTTTGAATTGAGAACAGCCATTGTTCTTATTAAGGCCAAAGAAAGGAATATGGACATTGATATTGAAGCGGCTAAGGTGATAGCCCAAAATGCAACAGATAATAGATCGATAGAAGGGATGCTTTTGTCAACTTATGCTTATGCTTTTGCCGCAAATCCAAATTCACCACCACTTATTAGTGTAAATGAGGTTTCAAGATACATTAACAAAGACAGTGGTCAAGGCAATGATTCGGGAGTACAGCGTCTTCCAACAGCAGATTCTGTTATAGACATTGTGTGTTCATATTACCAGCTCAAACCCATCCATATCAAACAACCAAATAGAACTGAAAAGATTGCAAGAGCAAGACATGTATTGATGTATGTACTTAGAGAAAAACTCATGTTAAATTATGAGACTATCGCAAGAACACTCAAAAGGAAAGATCACACGACAGTAATCCATGGGGTTAACAAAATCAAACAAGAGATTATCCACAACCAATTTCTCAAAAATGATATAGAAATAATCTGTAAAAACCTAAATATCGCAGAAGGTAGATGATTGTGATAACCCAAAGCTTCCAAATACCACAGTGTCACACACTTTTTCTCAATTTTCTTAAGATATGCAAACCCAGCATTAATCCACAAAAGCCTTTTTTTTATTCACTAGACATTTATAATAGGTTTGGATGACTGCGCTCAAGTGGGGTAACAGTTATCCACTTATCAACACCCCTACTATAACTACTATTATGATTAAAACTCAAATGCCCAAACAAGAACTCCTTCAAGCTCTTCAAAAAGTCCAGAAGATTACAGGAACTGTAAAGCTCGAAAGTGAAACTTCTGGAATTGTGTTTGTTATAAAAGAAAATTCTGTCGAACTTCTTGGAATTTCTGAAACAAGATATATTAAACACCCAGTTAAAACAGAGTTTATAGACTTGTCCTCTACCGAGAAAAAGCTTTTCAAAATTGCCACCGACTTTAGGAAATTGACCGATATATTAACAGGGATGAGTGATGTTTCTGTAAAAATAGAAATTGAAACTTCAAAACTTCTGGTGAAGGGGAAAAGTTCCAAGTTCACCCTTCCCGTTAATGAGAAAAATCTACCTGACGATGATGTTGCTAAGAAAAATGAGAGTGTGATTGATCCGAAAGATCTTGTTTATGTTCTGAAAAATACGCAATTCTCATCATCAAGTGAAGCGTCAAGGCCTGTTTTGTCTTCTATAAAAGCAGTTTCAATGGGTCAAGGCTCAGGGTCTCTTTTTGTTACAACTGACGGTTTTAGATTGTCTTTAGTAAGGTCTCTTGTTTCGTTTAGTGAAAATCAAAAAGTGCAGATACCCATAAACTTTTTTAGAGAAGTATCAACTTTAATCTTTGGTCAGGACAAAAAAATAATAGTTTCTTTTACAGATGATGATAGATGTGTTTTCGAACAAGAAGGAATAATAGTTTGGACAAAAATGGTAACAGGAGACTTCCCTCCATATGAGAAGGTGCTTTTTCCAGAATACGCAATTAGCATTTCGTGTGGAAGAGATGCTTTACTTGAAGCGACAAAATCAATATCAGTTATGTCCAGAGACTATTCCAACATATTGGTCGTAGAGTTGAAAAAGGACACAATAGTTGTTAGAACTAAAAAAGAAGTCGGTGGAGAGAATGAGGTTGTTGTTGACGTTCAAAAATCAAGCGGTTTAGATGATCGAAACGTAGTTGTTGCTTTTAATGCAAAATATTTAGCAGACTTCCTAAACGTCGTGTCAGATGATGTTATTACGCTAAGAATTAACAGACCAGATTCACCAGCTCTTTTTATACCAGGTCAAATTGATCCAAGTGTTAGTGCAGAAACTCTCGCATTTAGGCATATAATAATGCCAGTGAGGATAAGCGAATAAGTTGGAGCGAATGTTGTGAGAATTGGTGTGGTTTATAACTCTCCAAGTCTTTCTTTCTTTTCAGCTTCGGTCTTTATGAGGTTTAGAAATCTCTCGGTTGAGGAAAGTCTTCTATGACCCACAATTTTAGCAATGTATTCAAGGCTGGCGCCGTTTGTAAGTTGGTGAGCAATAAACGTGTTTCTCAAATCATTTACAGTTGCATTCTGGATACCAACATCCATAAAACATCTGTGAACAATCTGTCTAATATTTCTTATTAGCATTGGTCTTCCTGTTCTTGTGATGAATATGTGGGTATCTGGGAATGGCGGGCGCACCTTTATATAGGCTTTTAACGCCATTTCTGATGCTTTGTTGAGAGGTATGGTTCTTGAAACGTTTTTACCGCTTGCTCGGATAATGAGCTCCCCCTCTCTTATGTCTTCAAGTTTAAGATTTGCAAGCTCTCCAATTTTCATTCCTGTTTGAAGAAGAAGTTCTATTATTGAGTAAGTTCTAGCATCGTCTTTGGATGCATCTCGAAGCCCTCTATATTCTAGCTTTGTTAATATTCTTGGAGGAGCCTGCTCATATTTTGGATGAGAGATATCTCCTGCAATATTTATTTCAACTGCGTTTTTGCTCTTCAAAAACCTGAAGAAAGTTCTTATAGAATTGAGCTTTCTCGAGGCTGATTTTTTGGTATAGTTTTTTTCTTGGATAAGCGACTGGATAAAACCCTCAATGTCTTGTTTTCCAACAGATGATACTTCATTTTTACCAAGTGACCTTAGGTAATCGTCAAATTGTTCAAGGTCCTTTTTGTAGGCGATTGTTGTGTATTGAGATTTGCCACTTCTTGTAAGTTCATCTACAAAGAGGCGAACAAAACTATTAAGGCTGTTTTGATCCATAATGTCCCATAGTCTATCATAAAAAAACACTTATTTCAACCCAAAATGAACTTATTTGCACTAGAACAAGTCAAAACAATATCCCCCACTCAAACACTTCAAATCATTCAAACTTATTAAACAGCCCATTTTTCACTAAAAAGTAGTCTTGGTTTTTAATAAAATATTCTATACAATTTAACCTCACCAAGGTTAAAAATTGAATAGTAAAAAATGTCAGTAAAGCATATAGTTGGTTCCGAGTTCAATTCAGCAGTGTTACAATCTTCCAAACCCACACTAGTAGATTTTTATGCTGAGTGGTGCGTTCCCTGCAAGAGAATTTCTTCAGTCCTTGAAGAGTTGTCACAAACCCACTCAAATGTTGAATTTGTTAAAGTTGACGTAGATGCTGAGAGTGAACTAGCTTCAAACTACAACGTTTCATCAATTCCCACCCTTATGTTTTTCAAAAATGGAGAACCTGTGAATCAGGTTATTGGGGCAGTTAGTAAAACTGATGTGGAAAAACTTATTTCTTCTTAAGGATTTGGGGTGTTTAGAAAAATTACTCTATGGCGAGTCTTTCTTCTTCACTGGCGATTACCCTAAAACCAACGTGATTTTGGGAAGCAAAAAACAAACCCTCTCCAATACCAGCTGACAAGAGGAAGTGTTTTTCTCCTCCTGTCAAGTAAAAAGTCTCAGAAATCTTATCAACTGCTGCAGTTGATTGTTTCAAAATGATTTGTAGTGAAGAATTTGTAATTATGGCTTTTCCTTCATCGGTGTTTAAGAAATCTTCAACGTCTTGAGTAATTGTGGTCATCCCCAATCCATACTTTCTAGCCCTTTTTGCAAAGTTTCTAAGATATGCTGCAGAATCTTTATTTTTTATCAAATACCAAGCTTCGTCGACCACAAGCACTCTATTTTTCTTCTCTCTTCTAATTCTATTCCATATAAAATCCAAAACTATATACATGGCCACTGGCCTTAAATTTTCTTCGAGATCACGAACACCAAAAATTGTTAATGGATTTTTAATGTCAAAGCTAGATTGCTGATTGAAAATTCCAGCAGCAGAGCCCTTTACATATTTTTCTAGCCTGTCTGCAAGCTCCTTAGCTTCTGCAATCTCCATACCCAAAAATGATTTGTACACATCCTCCAGGTAAGGTGAAGGGTTATGAAAAGTTGATGGATCTGGAGTGATTCCTCGGTTTTGATAAACAGAAACAAGTGCGCGGTCAAGTATGGCATCTTGTGTTGGGTTTAGCTCCCCCATCATAACTCTAAGAAGAGAGTGAAGATCTAAAATTTTATTTTGTAATTCGTCTGGATCTTTAGAACCTTGAGGAAGTTCAAAGGGGTTAATCTTGTATTTGGAGTTAGAAGAAAATTCTACAAATTCTCCATCCAAAGCACTTGCAAGTTTTGCATATTCATTTTCTGGATCAAGAATAATTATCTCTGTGCCCATTGCAAGAAGTCTTAATGACTCAAGCTTCACAAGAAAACTTTTTCCACCACCAGATTTACCAAGAATCACCGAATTTGCGTTTTCCAATGTGAACCTATCAAAAATAATCAGACTTCCATCGTGTTGGTTAACTCCATACAAAATACCCTCATTTCTGGTAAGAGAGGCTGTTGAGAATGGGAAAGTCATGGCAAGTGAGGTTGTGTCCATGTTGCGCCAAACCTTAACCTTATCAGAGAAAATTGGCAAACAAGACTTAAAGCCTTCTTCTTGCTCAAGAATTGCGGTTTTCGCAATGATAAGAAGGGATGCAAGAGTGGAGTCAACTTCTTTCGTCAGAGAGTCAAGCTCGTCTTTGGTGTCAGCTGGAATTGTTATGTATAGTCCAAACTGAAAAAATCTTTCAGCGCCTTTGGCAAGTTCAGACTGAAGAGTCAGGGCGTCGTCTAGTTGCACCTGGACAGTTGGGTCAACCACTTTGCCTGATTTTATATCAGCTTCAATTGTAGCCTGCATCTGTGCAATTTTATGTTTCAAATCATCAAGTATCTCTTTGCTTTCTGTTGGATACACAAACATTGACACAAACAGAGGGTGGTCAAATGTGATAAGACTATAAAGCCAGTTGGCTGATACATATCTTGGATAACCAACAACATAAATCGTACGATAAAATTTTGAATCTATTTTGATATTCGTAAAGTCAACGTCCACAAAAGACGGTGCAATAATGTCTTTGACACCAACTGTTCCTTTAGCGAAAACAGATGCAACGCTTTGCGATTGAGGTGGTGCGGCAACTGTGGTTTTTTTAGAAAATAAACCCATAAATTTATTGTGTCATGACAGGTGTCGTATAGGTTTCAACTGGTGCTAACTGACGACCCACTGCTGAAGGGTTGTACAAATTATAAAACAACTCAACAATTTCTTGTTTTTGAGCTACTGTAGCCCTAAGCCCTATTTTTGCAAGAAGTCTCAGTAGGTGGTCTCTTTTGGGGTAGAGTGAAGTTTTTGCTCTACTAACAACATATTCTTTTGAAAGTTTGGTCACTCCTCCTGCCCCCATCTCAAGCGGATTAAACGGAACAACGAAGAAGAATCTTTTTTCAAGGACGCTGTTTTTTTTGATCACAGTTTTAATAAAGTCACGATAAGACCTCAGCGATTTTTGGAGGAGCTCTTTCTTTTGAGACTGTATTTTATTGTCAACATACTCGAGATAATTGGAGATGTCCATTTTTTTGGAAATGATGACCATTTGGATTGGAAATGAGAGGGAGTTTAATAACCCACTAAAGGCATAAATCATAGAATTTTGTTCTTCTGCAGATAAGAGATAAAAATTTACTGCCCCAACCTCGATAATTGAGGCAGCTCCATTACCTTTCAACAAAACAACATCATCCACAACATCCTCTATTTCCAGAAAATCCTGCGTAGAGCCCTTAAGTGGCGAGGTTGGTTTTTTCATTGTCATATTTTTACTATAGCAAACACATTCATATTAGCGCATTTTACCCAAAAAATGAAGACCAAAAAAGAAAATTGGCTTAAGTTAAATTGTTTCTTTACTCACAAATGTTTGATTGTGTGTGATTTCGCCTTGTGCAATGACCAATTCTGTCGGGTCAAATATATAGTTTCCTGCAGAATCAACAACCTCCACCTTGTACTTTTTTGGCGGTAAAGGATTGAATGTGGCAAATACACCATGTGGATTAGTTTTCAAAATTCTTAAGTTCTTTCCCGAATCGCTATCTTTTATATAAACCAACACCCCAGGAAGTGGAATATTTCGTTTGTTTGTGACTGTGCCTGAGAAAAATGGGTGCTTGAGATTTACTGCAATAGGCGGAGTATTCATCTGATTTTTTTGAGCATCAACAATGACAGGTTCTTTCGACATTGTGGATTTTTGGGGAAGATCTCCAGGGGCTGGTGGTTGTGGCTGTTTGATTGTGACAACTGGTGATTCAAACTGTCCCCTTTTTGAAATTACAGTGTTAATCCTTCCAATTGCAGCTTCTCTATCTTTTTCATCTTTCTGGACGACTTTTTTATTGGCCAAATATGCCGCAAGCTTTTCTTTGCTGTCAGCGTGAGTTATTGTAATGTGAGGGTTGCTTTCAAAATATAAATCTTCCATGACAGACAAACTGGGATTGTTTTTGAGAAATGTAAATTGGGTAGGAGAATTGATCCGAGTATAAAGGTTTCTGATAAAGACGTCTAGTGGTCTGTCATTTATTGGAAAAAATGCAAATGCAAGACCCGCACAAAATACCAAAAAACCTGTGATGTAGTTGAGTATGAAAATTGGCACAATTAGAAATGCCGCATAAGCAAAAACTGCTCCGAGCATCACATAGCCAAACTGCTTTATAGTCATGAAGCCTATGAGCTTGTATTCGAATGTGGTAATTTGACGAGGGATAGGGTGCTGTTCCATACTAGGTCTTAATGTGTATAAGTGTAGCACGAAAGCCAACAAAGACACAGACGAAAACCCAATTTCTAATTTCTAAATTCTAATTACTAAACAAGCGTCAATTATTAAATAACAGATCCCAAACTAATACATTTCAAATTTAATCACCGACTCATCTGAGAGCCGAAATTTGTATTTCAAGCCTGATTTTTTTTATTTGTGTTTTGACATTTGGCGAGTAAAGGGAGCTGTGTTGGTCCAACTCTATGGGAAATTTGATCATAAAAAAAGACGACCCTTACAGACTTATAAGCGGTCGTCAGTTTTTATTATCTATACAAAAGTGGTTTTTGTGTGTCTGGCAACACCAAACTCATTCTTCTTTCTGGAACACTTATTCTTTCTACATACACCTGCACTTTTTGCCCCACCTCAAATGTTTCAGAACCTTTTAGTTTTGAGATGTGAATAAGACCTTCAACACCTGGCGCTAGCCTTACAAAGTATCCATATCTCTCTTGTCTTACAACCTCACCCTCAAGTAGCTTGTCTTTTGGATACTTTTCCTCAATTTCAGACCATGGGTCGTGCGACAATCTCTTTAGAGATAGGTTCAGTTTCATATCTGCCTCATTCTTTTCAACAACATACACCTTTATGGTTTCTCCTGACCTTACAAACGAAGAGGCATTTGTAACCTTTTCCCATGAAATTTCAGAAATGTGTACAAGTCCCTCAACCCCGTTTACCTCACAGAATATTCCAAACTCCGATGTACCAAGTACGTGTGCGTCATAGGTCTTACCCACCTCTATTTCGGCAAATTGTTTGGCAAGGTCTTTGTTGGAGAACTTGCTCATAACAGCCTTTTGTGATACAACAAGTCTGTTTTTTTGTTCGTCAACCTCAAGTACTTTTACTTTGATTCTTTGTCCAGTAAGTTTTTCGGGAGAATCCATAAACTCTGGAAGTAGCTGAATTTTTGGAATCACACCTCGAACTCCCATAAAGTCAACAAAAAGTCCACCTTTTCCATATTCCCCACAAGAAACATCAATTGGCTCCTCTGAGCTTTTTTTGTCAAGTAATATTTTCCACTTTCCTCCATCAAAAAATCTTGATAGAGATACAACAGGATAACCTTCTCTACTTTCTGGTGAAATAATTCTTACTTTTATAGTTTCGCCAGCCTTAAGGTAGGGTAAATATGCTCCAAGCTCTTTTGTTTCTTTGTCACCAAGCACCGCAAGTGCTTTTCCTCCGACATCAAACCAGGCGCTATTTTTGGACAAAGCAACTATTTTTGCCTCAACGTCTGCGTTCTTTTGAAGTGGGACGACTTTTTTCTCAGATTTTTTGAGAAGATCGGCCATGATTGAAGATTTTGGTTTGGTTGTTTGGTTATTTTTCTGCATAGACAGTGTTATCTCCTTTGTTTTTGGGATGGGCCAATATTACTACACAAAGCGCCAATATTCAAGCCTCGAGCAAAAAATAGTTATGCGCACAACTCCAAGTAAAAAGTGTCAATTCTTAAACAATAAGTAATGGTTTGCAGGTATAAAGCGTGTGATTGATGGACTTGTGCTGTTGTGGGAACAGCCTCATCTTCTAGTTCTGGTGTTTGAAATCCACCCTAACAAACTTGGAGCCAGCGCCATGCTAGAGTTCTCGTTCGTGACTCGAAATAGAATTTATGGCTCTATCTTGCCTATACCTAGCATGTAGAACTTTGCGTCTAAACTTTTACCGCACAATTACCGCATTATTCCCGATCGTCATATACTGTCGGGCTTTTTTGATAAAATAAGGTATATGAGATACTGTATTGACACAAACATTTTGTTTACTTTTCAAAAGGGTATTGATCTGGGAAAAAATCCAGGTGAGGTAATGGAAAAATTGTATAAATCATGCAAAGAGGGAAGGGTAGATGTTTTTATTCCACAAAAAATTCAGGAAGAAATAAGTGACATGTTGCAGGGAGAGTATCAGGCGGAGTGGCAAAAGCTCCAGTCTGTTTTAGTGATGAAAACGCCCGCAATATATTCTCATAGTATTTCAGCAAAGCTCATGTACGAATTTGTGAACGATTATAGAAGAAGATCTTATGAGGGCTTGAAAATCGCTGAAGAAATACTTGTGAATGCTCTTAGAAATCCGCTTCCATCTGGACTTTCAAAAATAGAGTTTGAAAAATCCCTCCAACCCCACAAAGAAACCTTAAGAAATAGATTTAGAAACGCAACAAGAACAGGGGCTATAGATAGCACTGCTGATCTTGATCTTATCATGTTGTCTCTTGAGGAAGACGCAATTCTTGTTTCTGCAGATGAGGGTGTTGTTGTGTGGGGTAGAAAGTTTGGGGTGAAAGAAACCGATCTTTCGGTGTTTGGCAAATCAATAAATGAAGTCTGAATATAGAATTTTATGCAGTTGCAGCCTGACCCTCTTCACGTTGGCTCTCCTCAGGCACTATCTTAGAAAATATACCAATAAGTTTGTCGGTGAGCGTGACTGGAGGTTTTGTGACAAACATAAGATGTTGAGACAAAATCCCAGCAAGCGTGGCTTTGGTTTGTTCATCAGGCACAACAATATATGTGTGTGCGTAATATGGTCCATGAGTTACAAGCACGCAAACTGTATACCCAAATCTTTCTTGAAAGTAGTAATGGGATAATGCATCCCATCTGACCATAAAGCCGGCCGAAGTTTCTACACCAAATTTGGTAATCCTATTTTCGATAATTGGTGGAGGGGTAATGGCAAATATATAAAATAGAAAAAGAACCGCCCAAATAGGCAAAACAGTAACCATGTCGCCAAAGAAAAAGACTATCGCAGTGAGAAGAAGAGCAATTGCCAAAAAAAATCGCATGACAACGGGCGACCTTTTTTTGAATGGTCGAAGTGGGGCTTTCCAAGCTAGTAATGTCTGGTCGTGTTCGCTTTCCATATAGCCAAAATTCCACCTTTATAGTACGAGTTTTCACACCTCATGTCAAGAAAGCATGTATTTGATATACTTCAAAATACTTACACATACTTTTCTAAAAAGACTAACCATATGAAAACGATTGACATTTCTTTATCAACAATTTTGAAAATAATCTTGGTTCCTGCAGTCTTGCTATTTACCTGGAACAATCGTGATATTCTCTTCTCTCTCTTTTTAGCATTTATCTTAATGAGCGCTCTGAGACCTTTTGTAATTTATTTGCATGTACAAAAAGGTGTTAAGCGACCAATTGCATCAGCTCTTGTATTTCTGACAGCATTGGCAATTTTTATTTTAGTGCTGAGCACGATCATCCCGCCCCTTATTTTTGAAACAATTCAGTTTATTGAAAAGCTCCCTGTTACCCTTCAGTCACTTGACCCTGCAATATTAAGATACATAAGGCTCCAGGAAATCTCTCAATATGTTCCAGATTTTGCCAACCAAGCAGTGAACATTGTGAGCAATATTTTTAGCAACTCCTTTTTTGTTGTTACAACGCTATTTTTCTCATACTATTTCTTAGTTAATGAACACAATATCGATGAGAAAATCTCAAAAAGCGTATTGGCTAAGAATTATTCTCAAGAAAAAATCCGCGAATGGATAAGAATAGTTCATGTATCTCAAGCCAGACTTGCATCGTGGTTTTGGGGTGAGGTCACGCTTATGACGGTTGTTGGTGTGAGTTCATACATTGCATTTTCTGTGGTGGGTTTAAAATACGCTCTACCTCTTGCAGTGCTCGCAGGTTTGCTTGAGGCAGTACCAAGCATAGGCCCAATAATAGCTGCAATACCTGCTGCACTTATTGGTTTTGGACAATCGCCCATCACCGGATTTGCCGCCATAGCCTCTTCGTTTATCGTGCAACAACTCGAAAACAATTTATTTGTCCCCTACATTATGAAGAAGGCTGTTGGACTAAATCCGATAATTACAATGATTTCTGTTGTTGTCGGACTTCGGGTTGGTGGTCCGCTGGGCGCGCTTTTGGCAATTCCGACATATGTTCTCTTCGAATCCATATATGTTGAATATTTGAAAAATCGAGCCTAAAAATGACAAGATCGGGAATAATGCGGTAAATATGCGGTAAATAAACACTCTTAAAATGTTAGTGGGTTGTCAATGAAAAATATATGAAAATTGCAATACTTGGTGGGGGGATAACTGGTTTGGTTTGTGCGGAGGTTTTGTCTAGGTCTGGAATCAACGAGATCACAATATATGAAAGTGAGGAAAACTGCGGAGGACTTGCCTCTGGCTTTAGGGCTGATCATTGGGGATGGTCACTTGAAAGAGCCTATCACCACATTTTCTCTTGCGATGAAGACATACTGGGTTACGCAAAAGAAATAGGTTATGACAAATTTTATTTTCAATCACCCATCACATCAAGTCTCTATAAATACAAAGACAAATACATTCTTCATCCCCTAGATACCCCAATTGATCTTCTAAGATTTCCACTGATAAACATTTTTCAAAGACTTCAGGCTGGATTTGCCTTATTTTTACTAAAAATTTCTCCACACCTGCCAATTTTTGAGACGCTTTCCACAGAAAAACTAATGAGTTTGCTTATGGGGAAAAAGGCCTATTCCACCCTGTTTGGAGGACTCATGCAGAAAAAGTTCGGTAAATATGCGGTAAATATCAGATCTGTTTTTATCTGGGCTCGGGTTACAAAAAGAACAAAAAAGCTTGGTTATGTCCAAAATGGCTTTCAATCGTTTGTAGACTACTTGAAGGATGAGTGTGAAAAAAAAGGAGTACAGATCAAGCTGAAGGCCGGAGTGAAGTCTGTGTCAATGGTTGAAGACGGGCTGCTTGAGGTGGAGGACAATACTAGTGCTAAAGCAAAATATGATTACGTTGTCAGCACTCTACCATCTCCTGTGGCTTCAAAGGTTATGAAAAACGTTTTAGATAGCACTGAGATAGACAATTTGGAAAATCTAAAATATCTTGCTTCAATGAATGTAATAATTGAAACTAAGGAGAAGTATTTTGACAAAGAGTACTGGGTTTCAAATTGTGTTGAAGATATCCCAGCCCTTGTGTTTGTTCAGCACACGAATTTTGTTGATAGTAGGTATTATGACGGTAAAAATATCTTGTATGTTGGAAATTACCTGTCTGAGGACAACCCACTTTGGACCAAGAGCAAGCAAGAGCTTTTGGAATTGTATGAAGGAATATTAGAAAAAATTACAGGAAAAAAGCTTGAAATATTAAGCTCATTTTTATTTAAAGCAAAATTTTCTCAACCCATATTTGATGAGGGTTTTGTAAAAAGACTCCCCAAGGTTGAAACATCAAACAATAGACTTTTCTTTGCCAATCTTGATATGACTTATCCCTATGACAGAGGAACAAACTATGCAGTAAGACTGGGCAAAAAAGCAGCTGCGGCATTGATAAAAACCATTGACAAAAATACTGAGCGACGACTTTGACTTTCTTCAAGCGGCCTAAAACCACCAATTTTAACCCCCCACAATATTATTTTATTTATCAATATGATTATTGAAAAACCAGCATACGAAGACATCCCTCAGATAATTGAACTTATAAATTCTGATAAGAAACATCTCATTCCAAGAAACAAAAAAGAAATATCTAGAAAATTACACTTTTGGAGAGTTGCCAAAGATAACGACAGAGTTGTTGCGTGTGGTTGTTTTGATGCGTATTCTAGGAGAATGGCAGAAATTAGATCATTTATAGTTGATGAGGGATATAGAGGTAGAGGAATAGCCAAAGAGCTACTTGCTGAGCTTATGAAAATGGTTAGGCCTAACCAGCAAGTGTTTGTTGTAACATCGGTTCCTGAATTTTTTCAAAAAAACGAATTTGACACATGCCTTGGAGAAAAATACATTATGTTCTACAAAAATAAGTGAAATTATATTTCAAAAGTGGTGAGTACTGGGTAGTGGTCTGATTTTTTGTAATCATCAAGAAGAGTGCTTTGTGCCTTTTGAAGACATCTATACAAAACAAAATCAAACTTCAGTCTTTCTTTAATGAATTTCATAAGTGGGGTATAGGTATACGTTAGATTTGAAGTGGCCTCACTTAGTCCATATTCCACCATTACTTTTTCAAGTCCTCTTTTGCGAAATGGATAATTGAAATCACCTAGAACAACCACAGGTTCATCTGGCATAAAATCTAGTTCATCCAGTGCCTCACTAAGCTGTTTGTTTCTGGCGCTGTTTGTAGCGACCAGTGCCGTAAGATGTAAATTACAAATAGACACGGTTTTGAATGTATCTCGAAAAATTAGATCCGTACACAGTGCTGTTCTTGGGCCTTTTCTAGTAAAAGTAGTTAGTAGAACCTCATAATATGTTTTTGGAAGATAAATGCCACGTGACCCAACTTGATAGAATTTTTCAGTTTTATAAAAATTCGCCTGCCCGTAAGTCTTGCCAATTCTATAAAATGAATTTGAAGTAGCGGCAAGTGTGTATCCTGGGAAAAGCTCTCTGTAAGAATGTTTTTTCCCAAGCGCCACTTCCTGTAGACAAATAACGTCAGGACTGTGATCTTTGATAATTTGTGGCACATCACAAAGAGCGTGGTTAAATCTAACGTTGTAAGTTATGACTGAAAAGTTGTGCATACCAAATCTTTCATTCCAATCTATATATTATAGTGGAAGAAAACCATCACAAAAATCTTATGCCTTCAGCTGTTTTTTGAAATAATCTACATATGGTATTTTGGCAGGATCTACGCCATATAATGCTGCTAGATACATACTGAGGAAGCTGCCAAACGTTGCGATCTCAAGAACGTCTCCAATTTTGCTTGAGCCTTTTGTTTTGTATGTTATTGTTTTTATATTATTTTGATTGACCACATCTTTGGTCACCTCATACCTTTTTTGAACCCTTGGAGAGTAGAGGGGGCTTTCTATCATAACAAAAAGCGCCATTTCAGAATGTGTGTGCGGGTGTTTCAAACCTTCCATTAGGTGATGGTTTAACTCTGGAATCACTCTGTAGCTTGAAATATTTTTTGAAGTCTCATTAATCTGATTTTGGATAGCATTGCCAACACCTGTAATGTGTTCAGCCACTATGAAGTAGGGGTATTTTTCAAGCATCTCAAGCGCGAAATCTTTTGCCCTGTTTTGACCTGTTTTTGATTCAAAATCAAATTCCAATGATATCTTTTCAAGATCAGCACAATCTTTCTCAAGCTCATCGCCGAGCGATTCGTACATCTTGCCCTTTATTAGATTTAGCTTTGCTAAAATTCCAAAAAGAGCACCAATTGCATAACCAAAACCAATTCTCGGTTGACCAGATGGGTTTAGGGTGGGGTCAAAGATATATCTTGGTAAATTGTTTGATTCAAGAAAACTAGCGAGCTCTCCTCCAACACAGTAGCCCACAATTTTTGCCTTTTTAGCAAAAGCAGCTTTTCCCATATGAACAACCTCTTCTGTGGTTCCAGAATACGAACTCAAAATCACAAGTGTCTTTTCATTTACAAACTCGGGAAGAATATAGTCGTCACAAACAATAAACGGTATTTTGAGGGAATCTTTGAAAAGGTAATAGGCGATAAGTCCTGGGAATCTTGATCCACCCATCCCACAAAGAATGATGTTTTCCACCTCTTTGTAGCCTGGATCAAATTGCATAGACCCAACATCACGAAAAGATGTTGTGATCTGTTTTGGAAATGCTCTAGTTGAAATTATCACCGCATCTCCTCCTTGGGTTTCAAGTATGGATTTGGTGTCGTCAAGGTTTATCATAAGGATAATTATCGTATCACAATTATTACTGTATAATGCAAATAAATTTGTGTAAAGATATGGACAAAAACATGGGTATCGATCAAATCAAAACTTATGCTCAGCTTGTCAGATCTTACCAATGGGTCAAAAACCTTGTAGTCTTTGCAGCAATTATTTTTTCAGGAAAGCTGTTTGATGCAGATTTATTTTCCAGAACAGTTTTTGCTTTCATCGTGTTTTGCCTCTTGTCTTCTGTTTCGTATATCGTAAACGACATAATTGATGCGCCTGCAGACAGAAAACACCCAACAAAAAAGTTTAGGCCAATAGCATCAGGCAAAATCTCAGCGCAAAACGCAATAGCCCTTGCTGTTATGATGGCCGTGGCTGCGCTTGGTGCGTCACTTGTTTTTCAACCATTATTTTTTTGGCTGTCACTTGCATTTTTAGCACTTCAAATTCTTTACTCTACGGTATTCAAGTCCTATGCCCTTATAGACATCTTCGCTATATCTTTTTCATTTATGACACGTGCACTGGCTGGACTTGTTGTGACAGGTTATCATATTCCTGTTTGGCTTTTTCTGACAATATTTTTCGTTTCACTTTTTATAGCTGCAATAAAACGAAACGCTGAGCTTTCGATAGCCGGTTCAGAAGCAAGACACACACTCGCCAAATACAATCAAAATTTTCTAAACTTCCTTATATATACATTTGCAACTGCGGGAATTATTGCATATTCACTTTATAGTTATCTTGAGCAGCCACCAAATGTTGACACCCCAATAACTTATGTGCTCACTCAATATTTTCCAGGTATTGAGGCGAGAAAGCTAATGACTCTAACAATACCGCTTGTTGTGTATGCGATAGCAAGATACGGCCAGCTTTTCTATACGAGAGTTGAGGGTGAGAGACCAGAAAAACTACTTGTTACAGATTGGCCACTCATGATTTCTGTTGGTCTTTGGGGAGTGCTTATAATCTCACTCATATATCTCTTCTAAAAGGAATTGATCCTTTTTGATATCTTGCATTAAAATTGTTTTTTTCGCATACTGCTAAGAATAATATTCAATTGTCAATTCTCAAGATCCAAGTAATTTACAAAACTCAACAATATTCAAGATTTAATACATTGAAAGTTGCAATTGGAAGTTGAAATTTATTTTTTACATATGTCTGCAAAAGATAACAAAGAACAGAAAGATCAAAAAGATCCACGTCAACAAGCAGTTTCCGCTGCTCTTGAGGCGATTCAGAAACAATTTGGAAAAGGTTCGATCATGAGACTTGGAGACACTCCGACTGAGGCTATTGATGTTATTCCAACTGGAGTGATGCCTCTTGACGCAGCACTAGGAGTTGGTGGAATTCCAAAGGGTAGGGTGATTGAAATATATGGACCTGAAGCATCAGGAAAAACGACAGTCTGTTTGTCTATTATTTCTGAGCTCCAGAAAAACGGAGGAGTTGCGGCATTTGTTGATGCTGAACATGCTCTTGATCCAAGATGGGCGCAAACACTTGGGGTGAAACTTGAGGACCTTCTTGTCTCACAGCCCGACACAGGTGAACAGGCGCTTGAGATCGTTGAGACTCTTGTCAGATCAGGTGGCGTAGATCTAATTGTTGTGGATTCGGTGGCAGCGCTTACTCCAAGAGCTGAGATAGAGGGCGAGATGGGAGACTCTGTGATGGGACTCCAAGCTCGTCTTATGTCACAGGCCTTGAGAAAGCTCACAGCAATAGTGAGTAAGTCAAACTGCACAATAATATTTACTAATCAGCTAAGACTCAAGATCGGAATAATGTTTGGAAATCCCGAAACCACTCCAGGTGGTTTGGCTATGAAGTTTTATGCGTCAATTAGAATGGATGTTAGGAAAATTGAAACCCTCAAGAAAGATAACCAAGTAGTAGGCTCAAGAGTTAGAGTAAAAATTGTCAAAAACAAAGTCTCTCCACCATTTAGAGAGGCTGAGTTTACAATCATAAGCTCTGGTATAGATCGTCTTGAGGCTTTGATTGACACTGCTGTGACCTTGGGTGTTTTGGCCAAGTCCGGTGCATTTATAAAATATGCGGACAAAACTTTGGGTCAGGGCAAAGAAGTTGTTAAAGAGCTTCTTGCAACAGACGACAAACTGAGACAGTCGATTGTGAAAGAGGTGAGAGAAAAACTAAAGAAATAAACAAGGCATTCAGGGTCCGCCAGTTGGCGGATGGGCATGAAGGCTTGTAGAAGAAATAACAAGAAAATGTCGTGAATTTCTAATTCCTAATACCTAAATTCTAAACAAGCTCAAAATTCCAAAAACCAATTTATTTTTTGCTGCGAATTTGAGTTTGACCTGGTATGGTTGATTAAGGAGATCAGCTTAGAAAAAGCTTTCGTAGAAAACCTTACATTCTGGCATGCTATTTGTCAAAAACTCTTTCATTCCCAGTACAAAAGCCTTTCCTCCACACAAATATGCATTTCTTGCAGTGTTTTCGTCTGAAATATCATTTGGAATATGCTCTGTCATTCTTCCTGAATTTAAATATGGAGAATATTGGTGTGATTTGAGTACAGAGTCGTCTTCTTGAGAAACGCAAATTTTTAGATTGAACGATGACCCATTTGATTTCCAAAGTGGTACAAATTTCTCAAGCTCATCGATAAGATATATATCATCGATATGTCGTACACCAAAATACAAATCTACATTTGGGTATGTTTTTGAAAGTGAGTAATATTCAAGATATGACAAAAAAGGAACAATCCCTGTTGAACTGCCGCACAAGAGTAAAGGAGTATTTGTGCTGTCAAGTGGTGGTGTGAGTAGTCCTGAGGCCCCCATAAGAGGCATTTTTGTCCCTATTTGAATATTCTCCAAAACCTCAGAAGCCTTTCCATTTGGTATAGATTTAATAATCAGTCTAATATGTCTGGTTTTTATTACACCGGACTCTATTTTAGCATCTGGTCCAAAACCAGCTACAGAGTATGCCCTATTAAATTTTTGTTTACCGTCTGGGGAGGTGAAAACAAGCGATACAAATTGACCTGGTTTTATAAGTAGTGATTCAGGCTCTACCTCAAATTCATAAGAGCACGTGTCATGGGTGAGCTTATTTATTTTTACAAGGGTACTGATGAGTTTTTGCATAATTCACATATTATAGATTAATTGCAAATAATGCCAGAACGAAGTAAAATACTCGTTAGCAATTAATATTTTCGAAGTGATTACACTAGAAATTCTAAGGTTTGTGACAAATTATGTATGGAAACATACGCATCAAAAACAAGTATCTAATATGAAAAAGGCCCGTTTTATAGCTCTGAAACCGCACAAAGCGTGCCCGCGTCTTTGATTTCTATACTTTTTATACTAAATCACCCACTTTGGGATTTCTCCAAAAAATTCTAATCACTTCTTAAAAAAGCAGTTTATTGAACTTATGATGGATTTTATTCGTAAGCTTTTTGTCTCGGACAAAATGCTTCAAAACATTGTGGATGAGGCCAAACAGAAGGCCAGAGAAATCGTTCTAAAAGCAAATGAAGATGCTGTAAAGGTAAGACAGCAGGCTGAAGTCGACGCTCGAAAAATCACCGCAGAAGCTGTATCTGCTGAAAAGGAGCTAAATAAGGCTAGATCTCTATTTGGTCAGGAGAAAGCTGAAGTTACAAAAGAGAGAATGGCGCTTGAAACTGTTCGAAAAGATATCGCAACACAAAAACAGTCAGTGGAGCTCATTAAAAAAGAACTAGAAGAAAGAAGAGAGGCGCTCCTCACCAAACTTGAACACATTGCTTCTCTGTCAAAAGATCAGGCAAAAGACATCATTATGAAAGGTGTTGAGGACAAGGTCAAAGAAGACATTGCCAAGAGATATAACTCTGCTGAAGAAGAGCTAAAAGCCAAGCTTACAGATAAGGCAAAAGAGCTTCTTGTTGACTCAATGAGATTTGGAGCGGTCGACTACACTGCTGAATACACCCTTTCAGTTGTTCAGCTTCCAAGTGAAGAATACAAAGGAAGAATAATTGGAAAAGACGGCAGAAACATACGGGCATTCGAGCTTGCAACAGGTATTGACGTTGATCTTGATGAGGAAGGAGTAATAAAACTCTCAAGCTTTGACTCTATAAGGCGTGAAATTGCCAAAATTTCACTTGAAAAACTTATTAAAGATGGAAGAATCCAGCCGGCAAGAATTGAGGAAATCGTGCACAAAACAAAAATTGAAGTAGAAAAAGAAATGATGAAAGCTGGTGAAGAGCTCTGTCACAAATGTGGAGTGTTCAATTTGCCAATTGACCTCATAAAGCTGCTTGGAAGATTCAAGTACAGATTCTCATATGGCCAAAACATGATTCTTCACACACTTGAAGAAACCAGAATTGGAACAGCTTTGGCATACGAACTCAAATGTGATGTGAATACTGTCAAACTTGGTTGTCTTTTCCATGATATTGGCAAGGTGATATCAGACAAAGAGGGGAACCATATTCAGCTTGGAGTGGATCTTCTCACAAAATACAGATTCCCAAAGGCGGTAATAGACTGTGTCGCAGCGCACCATGAAGACATACCTTTCCCGTCTGTTGAGGCAGTTATTGTCTATATTGCAGACGCAGTATCTGGAAGTAGACCAGGCGCAAGACACGAGGACATTCAGCAATATATCCAAAGAATCTCAACGATAGAAAATATTGCTAAAGCCAAAAAGGGAGTAAAGGAAGCATACGCGCTTCAAGCAGGTAGAGAGCTTCGTGTAATAGTCAGACCAGATGAAGTTGGGGACTCTGACACAACAATACTTGCCAACAGCATTAAAGATGATTTGGAAAAGCAGTTTGAAGTTTTTCCTGGTCAAATTACAGTGACTGTGATAAGAGAAAGTAGGACTCAAGCCACCACAAAAATATAGAAATTATTTTTTTAAATTTTAATCCGAGCTTTGAAAAGCTCGGATTTTTTTAATTAACCAATAATAGTGGTGGGCGAAACCGCGACCCACTTGGAAAGATTATGTGTAGGAGTTCACGCGATTTTATTAAATATTAAAAAGAGTTGGGCCCAAAAATTTGGTGTGTTTGAAATATATTTTGATAGTTGATTAATTTTTTAATTTCTCTTTCAATTTTTCTCTTTGTTGAGGACAAAAGATTGTCACATCAGTCATCGTTTGTTACAGATTGTCATAATAAGACGATTTTATTTATGCTTGACAGGGTGCGATATTCGTATTACGATGCACATGTCCGTTTCTTGTTATAACTTTCCGTCAATGTAAAAAGGAGGTGAAACAAAAATGACAAAAGCAGATCTCGTCGCGCACGTTGCAAAAAAAGCTGGTCTTACATCAAAAGCTGCAAAAGATGCAGTCCAAGTTGTTTTCGACACAGTCGCAGCAGCACTTAAACGAAATGAAAAAGTAGTGGTAACCGGATTTGGAACATTCCTAGTCCGCAAGAGAGCAGCCAGAAAAGGCCGCAACCCACAAACTGGTGCAGAAATTAAAATTCCTGCAACCAAGACTCCAGGATTTACAGCTGGTAAATCTCTAAAGAGAATGGTCAAATAATCGAAAAGTAGTTTTGTAATGAAAATTACAAAAGTCCAATGCCCGCAGCTCATAAGTTGCGGGTTTTTGGTATATGTGGTACAATCTTTAGTAATGAAAAAAAGAGCGCTGTCAAGCCTTAAAGCATTTTTGAGTTTCGTTCTAGTATTTACAACTTTTGTGACTCCTTCTATTGCTGCGTCGCCCACTCCCATTAGTCAAGAAGTTGCAGAAAATCAGAAGACAGTTTATGAGCTTCCTGATGTCGGTCCTATTTTGCCCAACAACCCACTTTTCCAGCTTAAGCGACTCAAAGACGAAGCTATGCTAGTGCTTTCAAATGGAAACGAAAAAGCCTCACTTCTTATCCAAATGTCCGATAAATACACTGCTTATGCCAAAAAAATGGCAGAAATAAACAAACCTCAAAGTGCATTTTCACTTTTTGAACAGTCAATCACTTATCAGGAGGAGCTTGCAAATACCCTTAAAAAGAACCACATTACAAACACCTCAAGCTCCGAGGATATGTGTTACAAAGCAGTTCAGAGTAATATTAAGCAAGCAGAAGTCTTGAGAAAAACCCTTGATGATTTGTCAGCTTCAGATCAAGCTACACTTGCTAAAATTCTTGAGAAAAATATCTCAGCAAGAAAACTTCTTGAAATCTGCGATAAGTAATTTTTTTGTCTGCTGTCTTTTCAAAAAGTATAGAAATAACTAAGAAAATTTTAGATAAAATTGCGATTTGGCTTCATATCAACCTCATGTGTAGTGACAAAGGCAAAATATAATCCTAGAGAAACATTACGAAACATATTTTTTGAAAGTTTGGCACAATTTTATTTGTCTACACAACAATCAAAGTAACTGCAGTTGTACATTTTTTGTAGCTCATCTTTGGCTTAATTTTATAAGATAATTGCCAAAAGCTAAAAATTGAAAATGATATAGTTTGATTTAAAAAGTTATTGTTGCAAACACTACAGCTGGTGTTTAATATCTTCCTTAGAACACTAAAGATTTATGAGATGTATTTTTTGCAAACACACAGACAGTGACGTTATTGAGACAAGAGTTAGTGAAGATGGTCAAACAGTGAGGCGACGCAGAAGTTGTCCAAAGTGTGAAAAAAGATTTACAACTTATGAAAGAATAGAAGATACGCCTGTTTTTGTTATAAAAAGAGATCGAAGAAGAGAGCAATTTGATGCGGCTAAATTAAAAAGTGGAATTATGAAAGCTGTTGGCAAAACTAGTGTGACATTTGAGCAGATAGATCAAATAGTGAGTCATGTTACTTCAAAAATAACTGGATGCGGATCAAACGAGGTTACGTCAGTGAAAATTGGCGATATAGTGGCTGATAGGCTTAAGAAAATTGACAAGGTGGCTTATATCAGGTTTGCTAGTGTATTTAAGCGGTTTGAAGATTTGGATCAATTCACAAAAGAAATAAAACGTTTATAACTTAAAAAATTATTAATCATTATTCAAACATTATGAAACTCTCTGGCGTCTCTGAAAAAGTCTTTATGGATCGTTATGCAATGAAAAATCGAAAAGGCGAAACTATAGAGCATGACCCATCAGAAATGTGGGACAGAATTGCAAAAGCTGTTGCACAAGTTGAAAAAACACAGGTTCTGAGAAAGAAATATGAGAGCATCTATAGAGACATAATGAATGATTTTCAGTTTGTTCCAGGAGGAAGAATTTTGGCTGGTGCTGGAACAGGATATGACGTCACCTACTACAACTGTTTTGTCATTCCGTCACCAAAAGATTCAAGAGGCGGGATTATTGAATCTCTGAAGAATATGGTTGAAATTATGGCTCATGGAGGTGGAGTTGGAATCAATCTCTCATCTCTTCGTCCAAGAGGGGCAAGAGTTCAAAAAGTAAACGGAACATCTTCAGGTCCTATGAATTGGGCAGGACTTTTCTCACTCGCTACAAAAGACATTATCCAGCAGGGTGGGACAAGAAGAGGTGCTCTCATGCTCATGCTTTGGGATTGGCATCCAGATATTTATGAGTTCATAACGGTGAAACAAGACCTAACAAAAATTCTTGGTGCAAATCTTTCAGTTGCTGTATCTGATAGCTTCATGGAAGCAGTGCAAAAAGATCTTGATTGGGAGCTTATTTTCCCTGATACCAAGGATAAAGACTATGACAGACTTTGGGATGGTGATATCTTCGAATGGAAAAAGAAGGGTAAAAAAGTGAATGTTTTCAAAACTGTCAAAGCACGAGAAATGTGGAGACTTATCTGCGAGGCTGCATGGAGATCGGCTGAGCCTGGAGTGGTGTTCATGGAAAGGTACAACAAACTCCACAATAATTATTATTGGAACAGAATCAATTGTGTGAATCCTTGTGGAGAAGAAGGTCTTCCACCATGGGGCGTGTGTAATTTGGGCTCAATAAATCTATCGGCTCTTGTCAAAGGGGATGGCGTTGAAGGTCCAGGGGAGTTTGATTTTGATAGACTTGCCTACATTACAAAACACGCAGTGAGACTTCTTGATAGTGTGGTAGACATGGACCCATATATTTTTGATGGCATAAGAAAGACTCAGCTTGAAGGAGAAAGACGCATAGGTCTTGGCACAATGGGTCTTGGCGATGCACTTATCAAGATGCATCTGAAATATGGTTCGCCTGAATCCCTAAACCTCATCGACAAAATTTATGCAATCATAAGGGATAATGCGTATGAGTCCTCTGCTGAAGTTGCCAAAACCAAAGGATCGTTTGGCAAATTTGACAAAAAAATGTATTTGAATGGTCAATATGTGTCCTCGCTTCCCGAAAATGTAAAAAGTAAAATTGCAAAAAATGGTATCCGCAACTCAATAATCACAATGCAAGCGCCTACAGGCTCAACAAGTCTTATGGCAAATACAACTTCAGGTATCGAGCCTGTTTTTGAATTTGAATTTACTAGAAGAGATAGAATAGGCACACATGTCATAAGACATCATTTGTGGGAAAAGTATTTTAATGCCCACAAAGATGAACTAACAACAAAAAATGACAAAGGAGAAGAGGCTGTTGATAGGCCAGAATGGTTTGTGTCATCAGCCGATCTTACACCAGATGAGCATGTTGATGTTCAAGCTGTGATTCAAAAGTATGTAGATGCCTCAATTTCAAAGACAGTGAATGCTCCAAATTCGTACACTGTTGAAGATGTTGACAGACTTTATATGCAGGCATACAAAAAGGGGCTTAAGGGAATCACAATGTTCCGCGATGGTTCAAGAGAGGCTGTGCTTGAGCGAGGTGACACAAGTGCCAATAAGACTTCAAAAGTAGAAGTTGAAGCGCCAAAAGCAGAATTGCCTGTGAAAATAATTGAACCTCAAGAAAATCCAGCCAAGCCAAGACCAATGGTTGTAAATGGAGCAACTTATAGAATTGATACCCCAGTTGGAAAGGCGTATATCACAGTGAATTCTGACCAAACAGGAGAACCATTTGAGGTTTTTGTAAACGTAGGCAAACCAGGAGCTGATGTTTATGCAATGGCTGAAGCACTAGGCAGAACCATTAGTATGTCTCTCAGGTTTAACACCTTCCTGACACCTATGGAGCGAGTGAAAAAGATTGTTGAAGAGCTTCAAGGTATAGGCGGAAGTAGGACTTTGGGTTTTGGCAAAAATACAGTGAAATCTTTGCCTGATGCGGTGGCCAAGGTTTTGGCTACTCACTATAGTTTGCACCACCCACAAACACACACAGAAACTCAAGACACAAGTGTTGGTGTATCTGGTAATGTGAAAAATGGCAATGGTGCTCATGCGCAAGTCGAAAAAACTGTAGCAACAGCAGTTGCAGCTATCGCAGCTATTCAACAAGTTGAAGCGCAAGTTGCTCAGGCAGTGCCCAGTGGAAGCACTCCGCTTCATGTTACAGCTCAAAAACGAAAAGTGGCTTATGATCTTTGTCCAAAATGTGGAGAGGCGTCACTTGTTCACGAGGAAGGGTGTAAAAAATGTTATGGATGTGGGTATAGTGCGTGTTAGAATGCAAGCATAAGTAAAAGTGTAAGTGCAAATAACAAAGAAGTTTTAAACTTATACTTATCACTTAAACTGTCAATTTATGAAGCTTTATACCAAAACTGGTGACAAAGGAGAAACTAGTCTTCTAGGGGGACGACGAGTATTGAAGTCAGAGCTTCAAATAGAAGCAAACGGAGGGCTTGATGAGGCCTCAAGTTATCTGGGGTGGACAAGAGAAGTTGTGGAAGAAGACCGAGCGCGAAATATTCTTCAGACTGTTCAACAAGACTTGTATGAAGTGATGGGGTACATTGCGGGCAGCAAGCTTTCTGCACAAGATTTAGCAAAAAAGACTAATCAAATAGAGCTCGTGATAGACAAAGTTTCAAAGACACTTCCTCCCCTGACTCAGTTTATTATTCCACAAGGAGGCGAAGTGGCAACTAGATTTCATATCGCAAGAACTGTCGTTAGATCTGCTGAGCGAAGATTTGTGAAGTTTGTGTACGAAAAATACAAATATCACACAGAAGAGGTTGTGCATGAAAAAAATACCGATTTTCAAGTGATACAATACCTGAACAGACTTTCAGATATGTGTTTCGCATATGCTCGAAAGTTTGCTCAAGTAGAGAAAGTTACCAAAAAGGCAAAAGTATAAATTGCTTTTTCTGAGGGAATGCAGTGATCAAACAGGAAAAATCAAAAAAGTAATAAAGAAATAAAATAAAAAATCCTGGTTGAAATTCTGCAGCTGTGCCGCAACAGTAATTTTGGTCATTGTGCATTTGTCTTTAGTCTAACGACTAACGGCTGATAGCTAATGACTAATTAAGCCTGGTCTACAGAAAAAGCCTGCGCCCCGTAGCAGGGCAGAAGTATGACCGATTTGACCAAAGAGCGAGTATCGCGGTTAGGACCTCTAGAATCAACCATCAACCTTGATTTAGTTCCACCAAAAATCATCGAAGGCAGTGTATTTACAAATAATTCTCTAGCCTTCAATCTATCAAGTGAATGGGATAGAGCCAAAGAGCAAGGTGATGCTTATGCCCCAACATTTATAGACAATGCTCATTTTTATGCGGGAGAAACATACATTAGGGGTAGAGCAGCTGTTTTTGACTATAACATTGTTAATGGTAGATTGAAATACCCCAAATCAGACATTGACGCTATTGAGAGTTTTGCAAAACCAATGGTCGATCGTTCGCGACCCGCCTGGCTTAGAGAGCGCGATAGAAAAGATCTTCAGGTAATTGAAAAAATAACAGAAGACTTGCCCAATGCCAAAGCAATGGAGTCGGTTTGGATAGCGGCTAGCCCTGCAATTCCAGACTCGGATGTACCCTATGACGAGCGGAGAGAATGGGGTTATGGTAGGCACAATTTTCTATTTCTTCATCAAGTACAGGTAGATTCAAAAACTGGTCAAAAAAAGCTGGTCTGCAGGGCGCTTAGGAATTATTTGTCTGTAGAAAGTCAAAGAAAATTGATAGAGAGTCTAAGTGGAAGACCAATTCCTAACGATATCGATCTGCATGGATACGTTGCAAAGTTGTCTTCGTCACAAATGACAAGGCAGTTTGCTATTCAAGATTCCATGCATATTGCCCATATTCATTCAGCGGGAGAAAGGATTGCAAAAACCTCTGGTGATAAATATTGGTTGAATGAAGAGGGTGATTTATCTGGTGATGCGGAAATGAATGAGGCAAGAATCATACAGGAGCTATCCAAACTTGATTGGTGGCTTGAGGATGTTTATGGTGATATTTCAAATTTAGGCAATAATCCAAAACCCCAAGACTTTCAAGTAATTGAACTCAAATTTAAGGGATGGGAGGCAGCTGTAAGAAAAATCGCCGAGGGTGAGAAGCTTGATTCATCTCTCACCGCAAGACCAAAGCTTGATAAATACAAGAATATTTTCAAAACGACACTTGATTATAACGATCCAAGACTTCCCCTTATGATTGCCTCAAGGACAATGCAGGGAGGAATCGGTACTTGTGGAGTGGGATCAGGATTTGGAAATATTGTGCCGGGACAAGTTCGGGGTGATGAGATAGCGATGTTTGGTATACACCCTATAATGAGTGCCTGGAGTGGAATTGCGCATGGAATTCCTTCTGGTGAATACAAAAAAGAAACTCCCACCCATTATGAATCGTACAAGTGTCCTGGCTGTCAAAAGTGGTTGTCTGGCGAAAGTAAATCTGACAAAAAGAGCTGGCGAACTGGTTGTGAGCACTGCGGCCATAAGCTGAATTGCTGATGAGTATTCTCTCAAGTGCTATACTTTAAATTATGGCAAATGACAATCATACTCCTATTCCACATCTAATTGGGCAAAGCGATGATCAAAATCATACTTCAGATGATCAGATTATTGCTCAAAATCAAACAGCAAGCAATGTGTTAGTAGACGATAAAAAGGCGCAAATTCAGACTCCACCACCAAGCATTACACAGGGAGGTAAGGAATCAGAACCACTGGGGAGGAAAAGTGAAGAGATAAAGTCATCTGAAAATACTAAAGACAATGAGAGCTCAGAAGATGATATTGAGGCTGCCGAAAAATCAGGTGTCAAGGTGGTCAGGCAAACTCCCAAGATTCCAAAAGAAGTGAAAAAGGAAGGTGTTTCAGTTGCTCCATCTGCCAAGCCATTTCCAACTATTTATGATGTGAAGGTTCCTATTTATTCAGATGATCAAATTGAAAAAAACCTTCATCAAAGTTTTTGGACAGGTGCTAGATGGCTTGCAGAGCTTTGTAAATATCTACTATGGCAATCTCATATTAAGCTCAAAAAAATTGGATCCAAAGTCATAAGACAACCCTCTTAGTCATCGCCAAGCACACGATTTGTTATTATTCACTATATGAATCTGCAAAGGTACGGTGTGTTTTTGCTCCTCGTTTTATCGGTATCGATTTTTCTACTTGGGTACACTTTTCGCCTAATGTTTGTTTATGGCAAAAAGTATGACGATCTTTCTGATAGCAATCGGGTGAGAAAGCAATTTATAGAAGCAAAAAGAGGTGCTATAAAAGATAGATATGGAGAGGTGCTTGTACAGGATACTGTAGATTTTGAAGGTAAATTTTCGAGAAAGTATGAGGTGGGTGAGGCATTTGGGCATGTGCTTGGTTATATGGGAAGTAGGGAAGGTAACAAGCTGATATGTGCAAAAAATGAATCTCAAAAAAGTGGGGCCCAATTTCAATTATCTCAAAGTGTTGAAGGTGTGGGTGGAGTGGAAGAGTTTGCAGAGTGTTCCTTGAGGGGGATGGAAGGTGTGGCGTATGTTGAGGTTAATTCTCAAGAAAAATCAAATAAAAAGCTTGAATCTATACCTGCAAAAGATGGTGACGATGTAACGCTCACAGTTGATGCCAACCTCCAAAAAAAAGCCTACGAAGCATTTATGGGTATACCAGGTGCAGCAATAGTAATGGAGGCGAAATCGTCGAATATACTGGCTCTAGTTTCAGCACCATCCTTTGACCCCTCCAAAATGGGAAAAGATTCAGGGGTTACAGAAAAATACCTAAAAGATCCTAAGCAACCTCTCTTCAATAGGTCAACCCTTGGCATTTATCCCCCTGGATCGGTTTTTAAGATGGTTGTTGCCAGTGCAGGACTTCAAGAAGGAAAAATATCTCCTAGCGACAAGGTGGTTGATACTGGTTACCGAGTAGTAGGCGGCAAGAAATATACAAATTGGTTGTATACAGAATATGGAGGTCGGACAGATGGTGAGGTGGACATGGTAAAGTCACTCAAAAGATCAAACGATATATACTACTATGAACTTGCCAGTCGCCTTGGTCCAGATTTGATCGCTAAATATGCACATATGTATGGTTTTGGTGCAAAGACAGGTATAGAAATCCAAGACTCTGAAGGTGTTGTTCCGTCTGCTTTTTGGAAAGAGGAAAAAATAGGAGATAAGTGGTTTTTGGGGGATACATATAACTATGGCATAGGTCAAGGATATTTGCTTGTTACCCCACTTCAAGTTGCTGTTATGACCCAAATTGTGGCGAATGATGGTAATTATTGCGCCCCAACAATAATATCTGATAATTCTTCATTTACTGAAAACAGGCAAAAAAGAAGCTGCAAAAAGATAAATGTCGATAAAGAATATTTTGAAATAATAAAAAAAGGTATGGAGGAGGCATGCTCAACAAAGGGTACAGCCTGGACATTTTTTGATATGAACTCCCCAACTGAAGCGACTGCCCCAGCCGAATTCAAAAGATACAAAAATCCTATCAAAGTCGGATGCAAAACTGGTACAGCTGAACATTATGTGAAGGGGAATGAAGAGCCACATGGCTGGCTAACACTGTTTGCACCAGCAAACGATCCTCAGATAATAATCACCGTTCTTGCAGAAAAAGGTGGTCAGGGGTCAGATAGTGCGGGTCCAATAGCAAGGCGTATCCTAGACTCCGCCTCAAATTTGGGGATAGTGAGATAAGCTCTATAACAAATGTTTATTCCGAAAAGCAAAACCAGAAGATGATTTGAGGTATTTTTCGAATTGGGAAGCTTTAGCTTTATTCTCAAATGCACTGTAAAAAATCAGTTTAATTGGAAGAAGGTGCTTTGTGGACTCAACCAATCCCTGCGAATGATATTTGAGTCTATTTTTTAGATCTGTTGAATAGCCAATATATAATGAATTGTCTTTTAAACGTAGTATATATACGTAGTACACATATATTAGTTTATCAGAAGTGGCACTTCGTCAAGACTTCGCGCCACACACTTCGTCATTAAAATCAAGATGTGGTAGGTTATTAAAAAGTTATGTGGCTTGCCACGCGAAGCTCTATGACCAATATGGATGATTGGATTGTGGTTCACAGCTGTGGCACTTCGTCAAGACTTCGCGCCACACACTTCGTCATTAAAATCAAGATGTGGTAGGTTATTAAAAAGTTATGTGGCTTGCCACGCGGAGCTCTGTACCGAAGGTGCAGAGCGAAGTGTGGACCATATCGGATTTGAACCGATGACCTTTCGCATGCCATGCGAACGCTCTAGCCAGCTGAGCTAATGGCCCATTCCGTAATTTCAAGATCCTTATTATATCACTAAGCAAGTACAAACCAATCCGTTTTACGCTACAAAATAACCCTTTTGAAAGTATGTAAGGAGAACTATTTGTAGTATCGTTTGGAAAATTAGTGCTGGCACCTTCATTTTTTCAGGTAGATATTTTGCCTCAATAAGGTAAATGGCAATGCTTGTTAGTGCATATCTTGGTACAGAGCTAAATGTGCCTGTTGTGGTTGGTAATATCAAATTGAGAAGGGAAAAAAGAATAATTCCCAAAAAAAGAAAATCGTTTTGACTTTTGTTTTTAACAAAATGTTTGATGCTTTGTTTTTGTTTTCCGACGATAATAAGCAACCCAAACAACAAACCCGCAAACACTGTGCTAAAGATCACAAACTCAACAATCGAGATAAAATATGCAAAGTCTATATTTGCCCCAGTGATGATTTTGAAATATCTGAAATAAACTTGAGGTAAGGTAATTATGGCTTGAGTAGATCTCCCATTCGCGAACCCCTTTTGAGCTGAAATAAAGAGGAGAGGATCCTTGAAATTGATCAACAAATAAAACATATATGCAAGAAGTCCGGTCATTGGAGACAAGGCGATTATGAGCTTGCTTGCGTTAAATTTGCGGTAATTAATAAACTCTACAATACAAAAAATTAACGGTACTATACCGGCAAAAGATCCAGCTAGTCTAGTGGTGCCAAGAAAAAATCCAATAAGTATAGCTGCATAATCCACTCTCTTTGAGCTGCTTAAATAGAAGTACAAAAATAGTAAAAAGAGAAAAAGACTTTCTGTATATAAAGCGAGCAAGAAGAAAGCTGAAGGAAAACTCAGAAAAAAGAAAACTGTCCAAATAGATTGCTTTTCGTCATTTATTGTTGCCTTTGCAAGTTTGTAAAAAAGAAGAATGCTTGCAAAGGCAAGAATTAGATTTAAGATAAGTCCCGAAGTAACAATGTCTGACGCGACAAACCTGCCAAGTACGCCCAGAGTAAACGGAAAAAGAGGAAAAAAGGTTTGCTCGTACAAACCATAACCAAACTGAGCAATATGAGCATAATGAAATCCATCAAAATTTGCTCGACTTGCCAAGAAATCAGGGATGAGTGAGTGAAAACCAATTTCTTTGAATGTGAAACCGGCCTTTAGCTCTATAGGTAGAAAGGTGTATACGATGAGAGACGCAACAATCTGAAATACTACCCAAACAACTGATATTTGTATTGCCCTTTTCATTATTTTTTATTTTCTAAAACTACAAAACAATCCTCCATAAGTCTAATCTTAGGCCTGTTCATGATTTTTTGAAAGTCTCTTATTTGAGAAGTGTGACATTTTATTGCTGCTATTTTTTGATTCCAAACATTTGAAATATCAACCACAAGATCTATGTCTTTCGGACTATAACCTTGAGGTCTGTATATGAAATAGTCATCTAGAAAGTGTTTTGTCTGGTATGAACTCAAGCAGTAGAGCATGAGTTTTTTGATCTTGGGATTTTTGTAGAAAACATAATGAGTAACCATACTTACCACAATATGGTCTATGTGTCCTGTCACTCCCTTTGGTTCCCATGACATGAGAATTTCTGGTTGTAACAAGTCAATATGCTTTTGTATGTGTCGAGCAATGTCGTGATAATTATTGTTGCAAAGCTCTCCATCTCGAAAGTCCAGGAAGTTTATGCTTTTAGCTCCGATTATTTTCGATGAAGCTCTAACTTCTTTTTCACGAATCTTTGCGATCGGTGTCTCTTTGTCTTTGCCATGATTCTCTCCAGATTCTCCTCTTGTGACACATAGAAAGTGAATATCAAAGTCTTTACTCATTTTGATAAGAGTGCCTGATGGGCCAAAAGCATCATCATCCGGATGTGCGAAAACAAAAAGCAGATTTGGTTTTGGTTGTGTGGTCATGGGCAATTGTTTAACACTCCACCATATATCGGGCGAAACTCTTAGTATATTTCTGCTGATTATATTTCCCCCTTTGTCCTCCTTGTCCTACAGTTCGCCTTCCATCCCGACCTTTCGGGAACGGCTCATAGGGCAACATACAGGAGGACATAAGAAATCGCACCTCTTCGTTTTACTTGGAAACGATTTCTAGTGTCGGGACGGCGGGACTTTCTCAACTGAGAGTAGACGAACATTGTGAGTCTTATCTCTCAGTTAGTCCGCCTCTGGCGGGAACCCTCTTTTCGCCCTCCACACTTCGGGCTCTCGCCTTAGTAAATTTATACTGCGGCTCGTGCACTTAGTTGTTGGCGGGCATTGTCATCTCTAAGCTCACAGCTTTCAGCTGCTTGCTAAGAGCTGTCAATGTCGGGACGGCGGGACTTGAACCCGCGACCTTTGGACCCCCAGCCCAACGTTCTAGCCATCTGAACTACGTCCCGTGTAAGCTATTATAATAAAATCAAACTCAAATTGAGTCGAACTGCAAAGAATAACTCCAAAAAGCATTGATATTCATTGCATGTTTCACTATGATGTGGTTTTAATATGATCAAAAAAATCATTGAATGGATTAAACTTCACAAATTCCAGGCGTTAATAGTTGCAGTCATTGGCTATTTTGCTTACCAGTGGCTTATGCAATCTGGCATCATGTACAACCTCAGGTACGGTGGTGCAACAATGCAAGCTTCGCCATCTTATGTAGGAGACTTTGGAATGGCTTTGCCCTCATCCACTTCATATGAAAAATCTGCCAATTACAATGCAGGATACGGTGGTGCAACATATGATGCTGTCCAAAACTCCGTTACAACATCTTCAGTAAGTGTGAAAAGTAGAATGGTTTCCAAAAATTACTCCATCTCCGCTGTCGGCAAAGAAGTAAAAGAAACTGCCGAAAAAATCACCACACAAGTGGAGTCGCTTGGAGGATTTGTGGTTTCAAACTCTGTGAAAGAATATCAATCCACAGCGAATGCATATATTACAGCAAGAGTTCCAGCAGAAAAAGCAAAAGAGTTTATTGCTTCGGTCAAATCAAACGTTGTAAAAGTCGTCACACTTGATGAAAACGCCTCAGACATCACAGATCAGTATTCTGACACAAAAGAGAATTTGAGGCTTCTTGAAGAGACAAAAGTGAGATTTGAAGAAATTTGGAAAGCTTCCACAAAGACACAGGACATGCTCTCAACGCTTCGAGAAATCCAAAATATTCAGATGGAAATCGATAGGCTCAAGGGTCAGGAGAAATATTATGAAGAACTTGCAAAATATTCGTATTTCAACATCAATCTTTCAAAAGACGAGATGGATTTGCCATACATGCCAGACGAGTCATGGAGTGCAGAGTTTGTTTTCAAGTCTGCTGTAAGAGAGCTTGTGACAACATTCAGAGGTATTGCTGCAAAAGTAATCTGGATCGTTGTATTCGCAGTAATCTGGGTGCCGGCATTTGCAATTGCATTCTTTGTTTTCAAAAAATACAAAAAACAGATAGTCGGATGATGGGCTGACACTGTTTGACTTATTTTATTTCTTTTTGCTTGTCCTATAATCTCGCTTGAGACTATGGTGGCAAAAGCAAAATTCAAAAAACAAAATCACCAAACACCCACAATCCCTGATTGGGACAAATACTTCATGAGTATTGCTCAGGTGGTCAAAACCCGAGGAAACTGTCTTCTGAAACAAGTTGGAGTGGTCCTTGTGAAGGACAAAAGAATAATCGCAACTGGTTATAACGGTACCCCAGCAGGAGTAAAAAACTGCTTAGACGGTGGGTGCTTGAGGTGTAGTTTGAAAAACAAAGGCAAACTGAAATCGGGTGAACAAAAAGGGACATGTCTATGTGTTCATGCAGAGGTTAATTCTGTTATCCAGTCTGCATATTGGGGTACATCAACCAAAGGCTCAAAGCTGTATACCACACTTCACCCATGCATGCTTTGTGCAAAAGAACTTATTAATGCCGGAGTTGAGGAGCTTTACTACATGGAAGAGGACAATGGAGAAAAAGAAAGCCTTGCTCTTCTCAGAAAGTCCTTAAATAGGGTAAAAAGGATAACTCTCAAACCATAAACACAATAACGTAGTTATGTTTTTGAAGTTGTGACATGGTTAGTATATATTGCGGAATATTTTGAGCAAATATTATTAGAATGATCTACAATACACACATGAAGAAGGTTGTTCTATTATTGCTTTTTGCTCTTCAGCTCGTTTTTTGCAGCCATAATATTTTTGCCGCCGAAAATAACAAGTTTGGGATACATTTAGCTGTTCCATCTGATGAAGATCTACAAAAAGCTTCAGAGCTTGTAAATAGCAGTGGTGGGGAGTACGGATATGTCACCATTGTTGTTCAAGATGACAGATTAGATTTGTCGTATTGGCAGTCAGTTTTTGACAAACTTCGCAAACTCAAACTTATTCCAATTGTAAGAATTGCAACTCATCCTGAGGGTGAAGTGTGGAAAGCACCAACAGAATCTGATGCATCAAAATGGGTTGAAATGTTTCAAAAAATAAACTGGGTGACAAAAGATAGGTATGTCATTTTGTACAACGAACCAAACCATGCAGCTGAGTGGGGTGGTGCGGTAGACCCAGCACAGTATGGCAAAGTGGCAGCATCACATGCCAGAGCCCTAAAACTCGCTTCACCCGATTACAAAGTCATGCTTGCTGGAGTCGATCTTTCAGCTCCCGAAGCGCGAACATCTTATGCAGACGCCTATACGTTTTTATCTGAAAGCACAAAATCGTTTTGTGAGTACCTGAAAACTTCAGATACAAAACCTTGCTCTGAATATGTTGATGCAATTTCATCTCATGCATACCCAAATCCTGGTTTCATTGGAAGCCCATATGGTGAAGGTCGAAAATCAATTAGAGGCTATGAGACAGAAATTTCGTGGTTTAAGGAATTTTTTGGTGGAAAAGAGTTGCCTGTTTATATCACAGAAACTGGTTGGGATGGTAGCAAACTTTCAGAGCAGTCAGTATCATCATATTTTGATTATGCCTATCGCAATATTTGGCTAAAAGACAATAGGGTTAAGGCAGTGACCCCATTTATCCTAAATTATCAAGGACAGCCATTTTTGGGATTTTCTCTTCTTGAGCTTGGATCACTATCACCCAAGCTTCAATTTATCACTCTTCAAGGTATCCCAAAAACAAAAGGAGAGCCAGATATTTTGGATAAAGCCCGAATCACAGGTAATTTACCAAATGATTATGTTGAGCTTGGGCGATCAATAGTCCAGATATCAGTGAACAATATTGGACAAAAAAATTGGGATAATCCAGTTGAGTACAGTATAAGAGTTAGCTCTAGTCCTTATGTCCTGTCAGGTCAGGCAAGTATTCCAACCCAAATAGAAACATTCAAATCAACAAGTGTTTATGTGCCAATATATTCCCAAGATGTTGATAAAAACGTGCCTGGAATGATGAAGATTCAACTAGTTAACAAAAAAGATGAGATTGTAGGGGAGATGCAAAAAACATTTGTTTTGCATCCACAACCCAGCCTGAATATCAAAGCAAGCATCCTATCAAAAGGTCTAAGCACAGCATCAGATTTCGAGCTCCAAATATTTGACGAAAATGAGAAACTTGTCTATCGATCAAAATCGCTTGAGCTAGTGCTTGGACGGACTAGAATATCTCAGCTTTCAAATGTAGTCCCTGGTAAGACCTATCGATTTGTACTTCTTAAGCCATACTATTTGCCACGCCAAACCAAATTGAAAGTGGCAAACGGTGAAAACATGATTGAATTTGACCAAATGTTGCCACTTGATATGGACAAAGATGGGGCGCTCACATTAGGTGATGTGCAAGGGCTTTTTATGAAACGAAACAACAATGACTTTGGAATAATTGAAAAGATCAATTTGTTTTTGCCTTATAAGTGAGAAACGAGAGTTTTCAACGTATTAATCCTATTCCCAAGTTCCAATTCTTCAGCTTTCGACAAATAACTCCCAACACAAAGAGTATTTGGTTGAAGGTTTTTTTCGAGTGTTAGTATATGTTTGGCGGTGTCCAGATTCACAGATCCGTCTATTAAAATTTCGCCTTGATAGCCCAAACTCCTCAAACTCTTTATTTTGTCCAAATTGGAGTAATCAATCTCTTGCCCTTGTGGACCTGGGTGTATAGTCATTACCTGTATTGCAGGGAAGTTAATTACCTTTTTATCAAGAAAAGTTCTCTCAGGGTTCACAAGGTCCTTGTCACTTGGGTTTAGGGTGGGGCAGATTTTGGATTTGGTTTTGGCACTGATTTTATCTGAAATATTTGTTAAATTTCTGTGTACGAAAATATATCTCACGTCTATTTTCCCAGACAACTCATCAATATGTTTTAGGGCTCTGTAGTAATCTATAAGCATGAGGTGAAAATCAAGCTTCACTTTGCTCATATCGACTCTAGTGTCCTGAAGTAGGAAGGCTGTTGATTCGATTATCTCAGGAAGTGCGATGGTAGTGCTCGGAACAAATTTTCCATCTTGGACGTCAATTTGGAAAGTATCAAAATATGGCAGTAACCTTGTAATTTGTTCTTTGAAACTCTTTTTGTCGGTAGTCAAAATTGCAGGGATTATTTTCATAAATATGAATCTTATTGTATCATTCTTTCTATGAGTACAAATTACGCTAAAAATCTGCTTCAAAGACTCATTTCATTTGAATCAGTTTCTGCAGATCCCAAAAGACATGATGCGCTTATTGGTGCAGCAGAATTTATTAAAACTGAGCTTGAAAATATAGGTTTTAAGGTTGAGCTAGTGAATACCCAAACTCCCCGACCTCTCATTTGTGCCTTTCTTAATGGTTCAGAAAACGGAAAGATGATAGGAGTCTACGCACATTACGATGTTCAGCCGGAGGATCCATTAGGCGAGTGGGATAGCGAACCTTTCGTCTTGACAGAAAAAAATGCAAAATTTTATGGTAGGGGAGTGGCGGACGACAAAGGACACCTGGCCCAAGCAATCTCTGCAATAAAAGAGCTCAAGAGTGAGGGAGAACCAAGAAACTCAATAGTTTTTGTTTTTGAGGGTGAGGAAGAGGCGGGTATCGCTAAATTTGAAGAATTGCTTCAAGATGTGAAGATTGTGGATTTGTCCAAAGTTGACGTTTGGTATGTGCTGGATATGGGGATGAAATCAAAAGGTGTCCCTCAGATTTTCACTGGACTAAGGGGAATAGTGAGTGGTGAGTTAGTGATTGAGACATCCCAGTCTGATGCACATTCTGGAATATTTGGTAACAGAATCCCTAGCGCAGCGCAGCTTCTTGTGAATATATTTGCAAGTGTTAAAGACCAGACAACTGGAAAGGTCAATATTCCCGGGTTTTACGATGACATCTTGCCTGTATCAATTGAAGAATACTCGTCTCTTGTCGAAAATGCAGATACTATTGATGAGCTCAAAGAAAGGTCAAAGACACATAAAGTTTTGGAAAATCAGTTTGTGCCAGACATGTATCCCGCAAATATGCCAGTTTCGCTCTATTCGAAACTTTTGCCATCATTTGAAATCAATGGAATTTGGTCTGGATACACAGGAATTGGTACAAAAACTATTATTCCTGGGCGGGGGAGTGCTAAGTTTTCTGTGAGAGTAGTGCAGGGTCAAAACGGAGAGAAGATGAAAAAACTGATATCCGCATATTTTGCGGGAATTATTCCAAAGTGGGCAAAATACAAACTGACTTTGGGAAGTTCTGAGGCTGTTGGAACAAATACTGACAATGTTTGGATAGATAGGACAAAACAAATCCTTGAGAAACACTTCAACCAAAAAATTATATTTAATAGATCAGGAGGCTCTATTCCCGCTGCAGAAATACTTAGTAGGCTTTACCAGAAGCCTATTGTGATGATGGGTTTTACTTTGCCAGACGAAAACATTCACGCACCAAACGAAAACATTGACAAAGATATGTTTTTTGAAGGAATAAAAGTGTTAAAAAATATATTCACTATCTAATTTATGGATAATTGTATTTTTTGCAAAATAATAAACAACACGCTTCCCGCCTTCAAAATTTATGAAGATGAAAGTTACCTTGCTATTCTGGACGTGTCGCAGTTCACCAAAGGTCATACGATCGTAATACCAAAAAAGCACTTTGAATTTGTATGGGATGCTATAGATTCTGGCGAATATTTTGCTTTTACAACAAAAGTTGCAAATCACTTTAGAAAGAGGGGGTACAAATATGTAGACTCAATCACTTTTGGTAGAAAAGTTCCACACGCTCATATTCACCTTATCCCACACAATGGCGACTCAGTCGATTACCAAAAAGCTGTCGAGGGTTTTGGACTTATGCAATCTGACGCCAATAGAAGGCTAACAAAAGAAGATATGATGAAAATCCAAAACGAGCTAAAAATCTAGTTCGATTTATTTTTTCTTTCCTTGATTTTTGATTTCAGCGATCACCTTATTTACTTCTTCGTCTGATGCTAGGTAATATTTCTTTTGGAATTTCATGTCATCGTCGAATTCATATACTAGCGGGATACTGTATGCGATATTGAACCCCATCACTTGCTCCGGAGTCATGTTTTCTATATGCATACAAATAGCTCTCATAGCATTGTGGCTACCAGATATTATGATCTTTCTTCCCTTTTTGACATTGGGCACTATCTCATCAGTCCAATATGGCACCGCCCTAACAACCGTATCTGCAAGACTCTCGCCTGCTGGAAGAAGTGTAGGGTCAACATCTTTGTATCGAGGGTCATTTTTGGGGTGTCTTGGATCTGTCGGCTCAAGATGTGGAGGCGGTGTGTCATAGCTCCTTCTCCAAATTTGCACCTGTTCTTCTCCGTATTTGGCAGCTGTTTCAGCTTTGTTGAGGCCTTGTAAAGCTCCGTAATGTCTCTCATTAAGTCTCCATGACTTTTTGTCTTCTATCCACATAAGACCCATGATGTCAAGTACGGTATAAAGCGTGCGAATTCCACGAACTAACATATTGGTATATGCAAGATCAAATGTGAATCCAGCTTCCGCTAGACGTGGTGCAAAAAATTTTGTCTGCTCGATGCCCTCTGGAGTGACATCTATGTCTGTCCAGCCAGTGAACCTATCAGCCCATGATGTTTTGCCATGTCGAACAAATACTACCTTGTACATATTCCAAAAAATCAATTTATTAATTTATCCCTTAAGTTCTTCCTCTATCCTCATTAGTCTGTTGTATTTACATACTCTTTCGCCTCGTGTTGGCCCAACTTTGACAAATGCCGAGCCAACTGCCACTGCCAAATCAATCATAAAGGTGTCATTTGTTTCACCGCCACCTCGATGACTTGGCACAGTTGCATAACCATATTTTCTAGCAAGCAAACAACAATCAACTGTCTCAGTAAGTGTTCCTGCTTGATTTAACTTGATTAGTATCGCTGTTGCGGCTTTCATATCAATAGCTTTTTGCCAAAGAGCTGTATTTGTGACTGTCAAGTCATCAGCAACAACTGGAAACTTTCCATTTACTTTTGCAGTGAATTTTGGCCAATTCTCCCAATCATATTCAGAAAGCATGTCTTCCATTGAAACAAATGGGTATTTGTCAAACCATTTAGCAAAGTATTCTATGATCTCATCACTTGTTAGCTCTTTTCCTTCTAGTTTGAGTGAATATTTTTTTGTTTCTGGATTGTAAAACTCAGAAGCCGCAGCGTCGATGGAGATGCCCACGTCCACTCCTGGCTCATATCCTGCATTTTTAATTGCCTCTACAAAATATTCCATTGGCTTTTCATTTGAGCTTATTCCATTTGGAGCAAATGCACCCTCATTTCCAACATTTGTTGACAAACCCTCTCTCTTTAAGATTTTCTTAAGTGCCTCATATATCTCCATTTCCATTCTCACATTTTCTGCCGCAGAACGGGTACCCATTGCAGAAATTAGAAATTCTTGAAGATCTGTTGTTTCGTCAGCGTGTTTTCCACCTTCGATCATAACAATCATTGGTTTTGGCATTTCCCACCCAATTTCTCCAATGGAGTATGCTTTCCTCAAGTACTTGTAGAGTGGTATCTTTTCTTCATCAGCTTGAGCTCGAGCTACTGCAAGACTTACCCCAAGCATGGCATTGCCACCCAAAACATCTTTGCTTTTTGTGCCATCAATCTCAATCATTTTCTGATCAATAGCTCTTTGGTTTGAGGCGTCCATGCCAACCAGTGCTTTGGCTATCTGATTATTGATGTTGCTAATTGCCTTGAGCATACCCTTGCCGTTGTATCTTTTTTTGTCTCCATCAAGAAGGACTGTGGCTTCTTTTGATCCGGCTGATGCTCCATAGCTTACTGAGCCTTCACCGACTGCTCCAGATTCTAGTGTGACGGTAACTTCAAGACTAGGGGCCCCGCCACTGGCCAGGATTTCACGAGCGTAGATTTTAGATATTTTAGACATATGCAAACATTATACCGCAACTGAGCTCAATAATAATTACAAAATTAGACGCACTTATTAAGACGATTGTGATATAATTAAAAGCCTCGTGACAATACAAACACATGTTTAACTCATCAATAATAATCTCACATAAATCGCGCTCACCCGAAAGACTTAGAAATCTAAAGATAGTGGTCAAATGGCTTGGTGATATTTTCACAAAAGAGGATCAGGTTGAGCTCATTATAGTAGAACAAGGTGGCAAGAAAACTCTATGTCTTGAGGATTTGCCCGAAGTGCCATTTCCTATTAAATGCAAATTTGTACATAAAGAAGGACTTTTCAACAAATCATGGGGGTATAACATTGGAGCAAATATGGCAAGGTACGAAAATCTGTTATTTATAGATAACGACATCATACTTACAAGAGAAGCAGTTGACGAAGGGTTTAAGGTGTTCAAGCACGTTGATGGAGTCAGATTTTACGACCGCTTATATGCGTTGTCCGAAGAAGAAACGATGGCCATCGAGAATCGGCTTGAATACCCACCAAAGACCAAGCGTATTTTACGCGACTTCTCTGTTCCTGGTGGGTTTTTCTTAATAAGAAAAGACCTCTTTTTCAAATTGGGAGGGTGGGATGAAGAATTTGAAGGTTGGGGCGGAGAGGACGATGCCTTTTATCACAAACTTTCTCGACATAGCATAGTTGCTGTAACTATTCCTGCATATCACCTCAGTCATCCAAGTTTTGGAGTATATGATGACCCAAAGCAGTTTGAGGTTGTGAAAGAGGTATATAAAAAAATTAAGTCACTCTCACATGAAGAAATATTAGAAAAGTCCAAAAAAACCATTTTAGGAGCAGAAGATAAATATTTAATTCAAAATAACATTCGCCATACCAATAAAGCTTGACGCATTTTTTGACGAGAAAATCTCCAACCCACATTCCAGTTTTAGTGAAAGTTCAGAATGATGTCGTGAAATGTATTTAGTGAGACTGGTGGCGCACAATTTGTTTTGATGAAATATTTTGCATCCAGTTTGGGCTTCTATTTCCTTTTCTACAAACTCATAATGCGTACATGCGAGATAGATAGATGTGTTTGTATCTGCGAAATTCACTGGGCTTAGTACTTTACGGATTGTTTCAACAACTTCTTTTGTAGTTTGCCCTCCAGAGTCTTCTATGGCTTTGGCAAGTCCCGGACACGCAATTGGATCAATTTTTACATTACTTCCCAATTTAACAAGCTCTTTCTCATATGATTTTGCTGATACTGTGGCAGGAGTGGCCATAAGATATAGCTTTTGTCCATTATTTTTTATTATGTTTTCTGCTGTTGGCCTAATGATACCAAGAACCTTTTTGTCAGGGTGATGAACGGGCAACCACTCTTGTTGAATTTTGGGCAAGACGGTTGACGCGGTGTTGCAAGCCAATATTACAAGTGAACAATTTTTAGAAAACAAAAACTCTATGCCTTTTATTGTCAAATCATAAATCTCTTCACTTGACTTCTCGCCATACGGAGCATTGGCATTATCCCCAAAGTATTTATAGGTATAATTAGGTAAATTTTTCAGAAATGACTTAAGAACTGTTAGTCCGCCGATGCCAGAATCAAAAACGCCAATGTTCATAAACTTAAAATCAAAACAACGCTAACATCTAAATAAAAGCCAACACATGTGCCTATTTGGATTTTAGTACTTGTAGCTTGGGATTTGTTTAGAAATTAGTGTTTAGGATTTCGAAATTGCAAATAATATGAAATTTATATTATATCTTTTCACATACATTACGAGGGTGATGATTTTTATCACAAAGCTCTTTGGAGGTGGTGGAACGGCTCTGCCTGGTCTCTGGATAGAGCGATATTTTCCATTTATAATAAGAGAATACTCTTCTTGTTATGACGAGATAGTCCTCATTACTGGCACAAACGGTAAGACAACAACCCAATTGCTTCTCAAACACATCTTGAGCAAAAGTGGTTTAGAGGTTGTTGGTAATGCTAGTGGATCAAATATGTTTAGAGGGATTGCCGCAACGCTTGTTTCAAAAGGAATGATGTCAAAAAGCAGAGAAAATAGGCGGGTCTTGATATTGGAGGTTGAAGAGGGGACGATGCCCAAAATCGCCCCTTATCTGCAGGCAACTAGGGTAATTGTCACAAACTTTTTCAGAGATCAGCTTGATGCATATGGTGAGATATACAAGACTGTTGAGTATATAAACTCTGCATTAAAATATTGGCCAAAAGCTCATTTGTATATCAATGCAGATGACCCAAAAGTCTCAAAAGCTGTAAGTGATCTTCCAAACAGGATGAAATCATTTTCCCTTTCTGGAGGATCATCCGACTTTTTGTATGAGCAAGAAGACGCCTCAACTAATAAGAGACAAATAGACTTGACAACCAAAAGCTTTGATCTAGAAGATGATTTTCGGTCCAATATATGCTTGAGGATGAAAGAAATTGGTACAAATTCATATAAAGAATTTGAGATCCGCTCCGCACTTCTTGGTTCATATAATATTTACAATCTCATGGGGGTGCTTCTTGTTGTGACTGATTTAGGCATCACGATTGATCAATTTCAAAAGTATCTGAATGACTTCAAGTCACCATTTGGCAGAGGTGAAATTGTCAAACTAAATGAAGCTAATAAAGGTGTTTCATTTAGAATATTTTTAGTAAAAAATCCTGCTGGAATAAGCCAAGTGTGGAAAATGGTAAGACAAAAAATCAATACATCGATATTTATGATCGCGTTAAATGATAATGTTGCCGATGGAAGAGATGTGAGCTGGATATGGGATTTCAAACCCGAAAAGTTGAGTGGTGAAGATATGTCTAGTAACATGCTAATTACTGGTACTAGGGCATATGATATGGCCATAAGAATGCAATATGCTGGATTTTTTATAAAAAAAGAAAATGTTTATCCGGATCTTTCAGAATGTCTCGAAAAATGTATAGCAAAATCGAAAAATACTCAAAATAAGGAGGTTATTGTCTTATCAACTTATACAGCCATGAATGATATAAGATCAAAACTAAGTAAATATACAACCATAGAAAAATTTGCATAATTTTATGAAAATTACACTTGTTCACCTATTTTCAGACAAAATGAACATATATGGAGATTGGGGTAATATCGAAGCTCTTCTAAGGCGTGCCAAGCTTCGTGGAATTGAAGTGGAATATGTTGGAATAAACAAGAAAGAAGATTTTCATTTGATTCAATCAGGAGATTTGTTCTTTTTTGGAGGAGGTCAAGATACAGATCAAATGTTTGTTTGGAAAGAAATAGAAAAAGATATTGAGCATTTCAAATCTAGCGTATTAGCTATGGTCGATTCTCACAAGGTATTCTTGCTTATTTGCGGTGGGTTTCAGCTTTTTGGTAAATTCTTTATTGACGCAAAAGGACAATCTATTCCGGGCATTGGGATCCTGGATATAGAGACAAGGGCGCTTGGGAAGGAAGTGTCTACCCGTTGTATTGGCAATATCGTCATTGAGCACAATCTTCCACATGATATAGTTCCAAAGACGCTTGTTGGGTTTGAAAATCATGGGGGTCAGACATATTTCACAAGCACTGACAATGAATATTTAAAGCCATTAGGAAAAGTGATTGTTGGTCACGGCAACAACTTGGTTGATGGGGTGGAGGGTTGTATTTATAGAAATGTTTTTGGCAGCTATATGCATGGCTCACTCCTACCCAAAAATCCACATTTTGCAGATTATCTTATTCAGCTAGTTTTGGAGCAAAAATACCCAGGATACAGACTAAACAGTTTGGATTCCCATTTGGAATTACTCGCTCATGAACACATACTTGAAAAATTGGGTGTCACCTAATTTTTACTAAACATGTTGTTACAGTTTTTTTGTAGAATGGAATAATGCCCCCAAGCGGAGAATCAAATATTTATCCAGTAAAAGTATCACATCACGCTCCACACCTTAAAGAGCGTCATTTTAGAATACTAAATCATTTCCTGCTAGTGATTTTGGTGTTGCTTGCAGCCTATATAATGTTCATACCATTTCTACCTGAGGTTTATGATTTTTACGATAAGTATTTTGACAAAACAAAAGGCTACAAATATTCGAGTAAACTCGCAACTTCGGAAATCATAGAAAAACAAATAGATAGGGCATCACTTAGAAAAATCCCGGACTACAATGTGTTGGTAATTCCAAAAATTGGAGTAGATTCTCCTATTGTTGAAGGTCTAGGTGCTGAGGCTCTAAATCAAGGAGTTTGGCGAAGACCGCAAAGCTCAACACCTGATAAAGGCGGAAACACAGTGCTTACAGGTCACCGATATCTATATGCTTCTGGTCCAAAAACTTTTTATCACTTAGACAAGGTTTCGCTTGGTGATAAATTCTTAGTATTTTGGCAAGGAAAAGAATATGATTATGAAGTGGTGGATATATTTACAGTCGGACCTGACCAAACAGAGGTAGAAGATCAGACAAATGAACCACTTATCACAATGTATACATGTACGCCTTTGTGGAATCCGACTCTTAGACTAGTGATACGTGCAAGGCTAATAAACTCATAAAGCATATGTCAGAAAAAACTAAAACCATAATAATTATAATCCTGATTATCATAGCTATATATTTTATTATGTATACCCGTGGTGGGTATGAGAGAGGTTTTGTGGACACTCTAAAATGAATCTATTTGTTCAACTCTCCTTTTGTGTCTATCCTCATCTGACCAACTTGAATTGAGAAATGTGTCAACTAGCTCAATTGCTTTTTGACTTGTTGTGCTGTCCGCCGAAATAGCTAATATATTTAAGTGATCGTGTTCACAAGCTTTTTCAATTTCTTCCTTCGAATGACCTACAGCTGATCTCACCCCCTTGTGTCTATTTGCAGTAATTGAGACTCCTATTCCTGATCCACATATCACTATACCTAGAGATTTTGGATCTGTAGAGACTTTTGAAGCTACTTTATGTGCAAAAAGTGGATAATCATCGTTTGGGTCGAGTGTTTTGTTGCCCAAGTCTTCAACTTCAAAGTTTTTCATCAAAAGATGTTCTGTAAGTTCATTTTTTAACTCAAAACCTCTATGGTCAGCAGATATATAGATTTTCTTCATATCTTTATTATAACTAAATAGTCCACGGGTTGATCTGTGTTATTTTGTACTTTGGTTTTGCTTTTCGCCTGTATACTTTCTGATATGTCTTATTTTGATACACATTGCCACCTCAATTTCAAGGCATTTGAGGGTGGTTCCTCCAAAATTATAAAACGAGCAGTTGATGCAGATGTAAAATATTTTGTTATCCCTGGAACCGATCTTAGGACCTCTGCATCTGCCATTGATATTGCAAAGAATAATGAAAATACTTATGCGGCGGTTGGCATACATCCACACCACATTCATGAGTTTCAATTTGAAACTTTTACAGAAACAAAATCAAACGCATTAAAGTCTTTGACTGAGATGGCATATACGCCAAAAGTTGTGGCAATTGGTGAAGTGGGCCTAGATAGACACACTTACTATGCTAGTAGACATGGCGATGGGATCGAAATATCAGAAGCTGTATTTGAAATGCAAAAAGAATTGTTTGTAGACCAAATCATAATTGCTGCAAATTTGAAAAAATCTCTTATAGTCCACAATAGAGAAGCAAAACGCGATCTTATTAATGTGGTAGAAGCAAATCAAGATTTGATATTAGAACTCAAAGGCAAAGTTGTATTGCATTGTTGTGAGTCTGACTTTGAACTGCTAGACCTAGCAATGAAATACGGATTTTATATAGGTGTAGATGGTGATGTGACTTATGACGTTGCTAAGCAGGAGTTTGCAAGACATATACCTCTAAATATGCTTGTATTGGAAACTGACTCTCCTTATATACTGCCTGAGCCTCTTAAATCAGCAAAAAAATATCCAAACATGCCATCAAATATACCTATCATCGCGGAATGCATATCTAAGCTTAGAAATGTAGAAATAAGTGAGATTCAGGTTGCGACAAATCAAAATGCCCAGAATCTTTTTGGGCTCTCACATTAACTTATTAAATTGGCTCCCTGAATTATTTTGCGCCAACTTCTTGCGAAGTTTTCTTCAGAAAAAAGTAGAGACCTAATTTTTGCATCTTTGCCAGATGAATTCCTCATTTCTGGAGAATTTTTGAATTCTATTATTGCATTTTTAATAGACTCCACTGAGTCTTGATTTACAAAAAGAGCGCCTTTTGAGTCGCTAATTTCGCGGAAAATAGCAATATCTGAGAGAATAGATGGAGTGCCAAAGATACCGGCTTCAACATAAGAATAACCAAATCCCTCATCTCGAGAAATAAGCATGTTTACAAGTGCATTTTCATAAAGCCATCCAAGCTCACTTTCTTCTACATACCCAAGAATGTGGATATGGTTGCGATTGGCTTCCCAAATATTTTTGAAATGACCTAGCTCTTCAAGCTCTTTATGTTTAGGAAAGTTGGATCTTAGCATCTCAAACGCTTTACCCACGCAAAGGAGTGGGATATTTGCCTCAACTGTTGCTTTTGCCAAAGTAGCGATATTTTTGTGCCAGTTAACATCTCCAACATATAGAGCGAAACCATTTTTTAGTATTTCTGGAGGTAGATTTTTGGGTCTTTTTGTTTTTTGGATTTGTGAAGTTAGGGTAGAAAATGGATATGCTACTTTTACATTTTCTCGGCTAAATTTAAGGTAATTTGCAATATTTATTGCACTTGCCTGGCTGTCTGTCACAATGAGGTTATATTTTTTCAGATTCCTAAAATTTAATATATTTTTTAATTTGCCTAAGGGCCCAAGAGGAAACCTTTTTCTGTTTTTAATAGAAATAATGTCATGAATCACTGCTATAGAATAATCAGTAGCTTTGTCAGGGGACTTATTGATTGCTGAACCAGATAGGTTAAAAAATGGATTTATGAAAATCTTCTTATTATTTATCTGTAATTGTTCTATCACTATTTTTAAGGCTTGAACATACCTTCCCACACCCCTTTTTTCAGATATTTTGTCTATGCCTGAGATTACTACGTTATTATTCATTTGATATAAATGTAACTATGTTATTGTCATTATTCAAGCGTGATGTTTTCTAAATAGTCATATTTCTTAGGATTTTTTCGATATCCTGCACATCTTTTACTATTTGAGCTCTTAGTTCAGACGAAGTATTAAAATCAAGTATGTTTCTAATCTTTTTAACAATCTCCACTTCAATTTCTCCATTCTCAACTTTCGAATTTGCTTTGTATTTATCCAAGATATAAAGCTCTAGGGTGTCATAACTTTTTTTGTATGTTGGTCTTGGTCCAAAATGCAAAGCAGTTTTGTAGTTTTTTTTACCAATTTTACACCAGGCTGCATATATACCCCTCTCCAGTATACTTGGTAAGTCTTGTGGCACAATAAGGTTGATTGTGGGAACAACTTCTCTAGAGCCAATACCATCGCCTTTGATCTTTTTACTTATTATTTTCACTTTATTAATCTTACAACTTGAAACATGCATATTAGAAGGGTCAAAACAGCCACAACTTGTATTGGTTGGAGGCTAAAACCCGAATTCAACTGACTCACCATAAAACCCGTCACCGGAAATGCAAGTTCTAAGATGGAGACAATGTGTGCAGGGATTTTTTTTAGTCCATCGTAGTATATGAAAGTTGCGAGCATGCCAGTCGACAATGTGATTATAAATAGAGTAACGAGAGAATCTGTGTTAATAAATAAAGAGTCTAGAGGTGCTTTTGCCAAAAAAAGTGCAGGGATTGTGAAAAAAGCAGTAAGCCCAAACCTAAGAATTAGTACTGACAATGGAGTGGTATATTTTAGAGCCATCTTTGAAAATATGGTAGAAAAGCCCCATCCACAAGCTGCGATTAGTGCAAAAAGTGACGCTTGGAGATTGATGTTCTTGCTAACTGACCAAAGCTCTTTTGCCATTTTTGGGTTATATGTGATGTAAAAGCTTGAAATTAATGCAATAAATGTCCAAAGCCAAAATGAAATTTTAGGTTTTTCACGCAAGATAATTATTGATCCCAAGATCGTGAATATTGGTTGCAGTTTCTGAATGAGATAAATTGACTCAATAGAGGATGACTCAGTTATTTGACCTGCTTTTGTGAAGGCATAGGTGCCGACAATGCCAGAAAGAATGGAAATTAAAATTACTGGTCGTATGATGGCTTTTGGAAAGTGTATTCTTTTCTTGCACCAAGTTATATAAAGCGCAATAACCAAAAATCCTATAAGATGCTCCCAAAATACAATCAAGACAGGTCTGATGTTTGTTATTTGAGATCTTAGTAGGCCGTCAAAACCCCACAAAATTGCAGCAGATAAAATATATAAAATTTCCATAATTTCAGCCTCACTATTCGTTTTCTGATGATTATATCATGGCTAAACTCCACACAAAATATTGCTAAATAATTAGTTGTTTACAGAAAATCATTTGTATGTATAATCGCTTTTGTATGAATCTAAAAATAAAACTTGTAGACAAAAACCTTCCAAAGCCAGAATACCAAACATTGGGTTCTGTTGGATTTGATTTGTATAGTCGTATTGACGTTGTTGTAAAGCCTTGGCAACCTGTAATAATTCCTTCAAATATTATCGTAAAAATACCAAAAGGATATTTCCTTATGCTTTCTGCCAGGAGCTCCACAGCCAAAAAATTTGGTCTTTTTTTGGCAAATGGAATAGGTGTGATAGACCCTGATTATTGTGGGGAGAATGACGAGATTGGTGTGTCAGTTTTAAACTTTACGAAAAAAGACGTTGAAATAAAAAAGGGAGATAGAATTGCGCAGGCCATTCTAGTGAATATTGCTATACCAGAAAAGATAAGTCTTGTCAGTAAAATGTCATCAAAAAATAGAGGTGGATTTGGAAGCACAGGACACAGACAGAAAAAATAGTTCCTAAGTTCCAAATTCCACATTCCAAGTATTTGGCTTATGTTTCAATTCGGCACCGGGTACTCGGAATTTGGAACTTTTTTACTCTGGCTCGGCTCCACCTTCTTTGATAAGTCCCTTAACTTCAGGATGAAGTTTGTACAATATTTTCAAAGTATTACGTAGATGCTGAGCATATCTGTAATGCGCCCCGACTCCAGTCCTAAGCTCAGCCTCATAAATAAATTTATCTAGTGTTGTGGTGTGTTCAAATTCATAAGTGTGTCCAACTAGAGTAAAGTAGAAATATGCGGGATCACCCTTTTCAAGCATTTTTTGTGCTGTTAAAAGAGTTTTTTGACCATATTTTGAAAGTTTCTTTAGTTCTGAGGCCGTTTTTTTGTCAGGAGCCTGATCAAGAGTGTCGTAGAAGTCATTCGGCTTAAAGGTGCTCATTTTTTGACCTGTTCTATGTCTATTAAGGTCATGTAGTTCTGCAAAAGTAATTTTTTTGAACCCAAAGTTGACAGGAACTTTCCTAACTTCATCGCCACATGGTGAATATCTGTTAACCCTTGATTCAAGAGCAGATGAGAGAGAGGTGTATTTTTTTTCGTACATATTAAAGAAAGCTCCATCGTCTTTGCATTTTGGTAGTTTGGATGCTTGAGTTCGTTCTAGATTGTGTTTCAATATCATCGCCACATCTTCTTTGTAAACTGCGTGTCTTATTAATCTTGGAGTTACAAGCTCCAATTGCTCTTTCAGTTTTTCACCAAGATCTCTAAATTCAGTTAGAGGGTGGGAGAGAAGTGTAGAAATGATCTCAACCCAGGACCTTGCTGACATTATTAGCATGGCGTTCTTTTTCAATGTGAGAGGTAGAAATATTCGTGCTCGATCCAGGGCAAAATTTTTGCGCATCCTCTCGAGTTTTTTAATTCCCCTTTCACTCATGTCCTCTGCTACCTCTTTCGGAATTCTCATAATACTTGGGTTTTTTTTAGCAAGCCCAGTCCATATTTTTGTAGCTTTTTCATAGTGGATGAATGCTTCTTTTATATGTTTTTCATATGCTTTTTCATTTTTTATTCCAAGCTCCTTAGCAGTTTTAACGCCAGAAAGGTCCATTGTAATGTATCGTGTTGAAGACTCTTGACCGGAGGCTGTATAACACTGTGCCCAAAGGAAATGGGTGGCGAATAGTGAAAGACCGTCTATAAACATAGCCACAGGTGCCATGTCAGCAATAGAAGCATGTCCATAATCAACCATACGAAATATTCCATCTACTGATTTGTCAGTGTTTTTCCAGTCAATTTTGGAGACTATCGTGTCCAGTCCTTCATTTGATCTTGAGTATCTTGCTCCTGTTGCGGCTAGAAGCTCAGGTGTTAATCCATATCTTTTTGCCTTTTTTGCTCCTTCAGAAGCTATTAATGAAACATGCTGAACTTTCATATTTTATATATCAAGTTATAAAATGCTTTGTAGTTGAAATATATACTTAAAGGTATGTGATTATCAATACATCAAATACGCACAAATATAGTCAAACAATGCAAAATATTATTTTGAGATTTTATCAACAAATCCAACTAGTCTGGTAATATAAGGATCAATTAGCAAAAACAACATATATGCACGATTATCTATACAATTACGACCTGCCAAAAGAGCTTATTGCACTTGAACCAGCAAATCCAAGAGGTTCAAGCAAGCTAATGGTTTACGACACGTCAAAAGACAAAGTGTATATAGACAAATTCTTCAATATTGCAAAGTTTTTACCCTCAGAATCACTTCTAGTATTAAATTCAACCAAAGTGATTCCTTCACGGATTACAATGCAAAAACAAAGTAGCGGGGGGAAAGCTGTGCTAATGGTTTTGATAAATGAAAAGATATATGAAAACAAAATAAAAATCATGACAGATAGGAATCTAAAAACCGGTGAAATGCTAACTTTTCATCACAGAGAAGTATTTGAAGTAATAAGTCATTTACAAGAAAGTATATTTCTAGCAAAACTACTTATTCCAACATCTGATCTTTTGGCAATGCTTGAGGAATTTGGAAACATGCCTATTCCTTTGTACTTAAGGAAAACCAGTTTGACAAATGAAGATCTCAAAGATAAGTATCAAACAATTTTCGCGCAAAATGACCGAAATGACTCTGTTATAAAAAATGAACCAGTTGGATCAGTAGCCGCCCCAACGGCTAGTCTTCATTTTACTACTGAGGTGTTTGATTCTTTGAAATCGAAACATATCAACAAAGTAAACATTTCTCTTGAGGTCGGACTTGGTACATTTGCACCTCTTAATCAAGAAAATATTGAGTCAGGTAAGCTGCATATTGAGTGGTACAAAATCGATAGCGACGCTAAAAAAATATTATTGGAAAATAAAAAAGCCAAAAATAGTGTTGTAGCATGTGGCACAACGACGGTTAGAAGCTTGGAGTCATGGGGGATAGATCTTGAAAATTCTACGTCTGAATACGGCTCAACAGATATATTTATTAGACCTGGATTTAGGTTTCAAATTGTTGACAGCATGATAACCAATTTCCATCTTCCAGAATCTTCTCTTATGATGCTTGTGCAGGCATTTTTGAATCATAAGAAAAGTACTCGAACCCTGAAGTCGCTCTATGAGATTGCAATACAAAATAAGTTTCGATTTTTTAGTTTTGGGGATGCAATGCTTATCTTGTAGCTGATTGCTGCAGCATGAGTTGGCTTTTTTGTCTTGCAATCTTGCTCTCAAACAAATATGCGCTCCAGGCAATTGTAAGGTAGTCGGCGTCCTGAGGTATGAGATTTTCCTCATAGTTTGGAACAATCGGCTCGCCTTTTTCATCCAAAAATACCACCACAACACATTTTGGCAAAGTCTTTTTAATTGCTTTTGCCATATTTAGAAGTTGTTCTTTGGTGCTTCCATGGGAATCTCCATATATATACACAGCTTCCCAAGGGACTGGATCAAGTATTTTGTTACCTCTCACCACAAGCTCACTGCAATCAGCTTGTGCGCCATAGTTTGGGTGAGATCTTCGTGATGTTGGGTCAAAAATTATTTCAGCAAAAGTAGTAGACATATCTCGTCTATTTTTTCCAAGCAAGAATTCTTTCTCAGCCATTTCCATGTATAGACCGGCTATTTGAGACATCGACCCACCGTTTTTAATAAGTCTTGAGAAATAAAAATGTCCATAATTTTCTATAATATATTTATGCAGAGCCTCATATATCCTCAAACTTCCTTTATTTCTTATCTGTCCATTACCGGTTACCCAGCTTTTCTTTTGAGTAATTCGTTCAACATCAGATCTCATGCCTGAAAAATATGTGGCACAGGCCATAAGGCTTTCTGCTACTGAAGTTGCTGGCACTGCATACATTTTGGCTTCGTTTCTAACAGTGTAATTAACAAGATTGTCAAAAGTTATCACAGGCACACAGCTTCCAATCCCATACTTCGCAACCCAGTTTTTCAACATCACATCTTTTGAAATTTTGTGTCTTTCTTGAGCAAGTTTTAGATATCCGAGTGATCTGCGCACTACTGACGTGGGTCCTCCTCGACTGATATCAAAATAGTAGGTTTTTGGGTGATGACCAAAAAGCATTTCGTCAACTGTCGGGCATGAGTAAAAATATTCAGGAACAATTTTGGAGAAGGCATCATCCCTAGCTACGCTTTCATAAAATGCTTTGAGTGGTATGTTGGGATATGAGGCAAATATTGCTCCCATTTCAGCGCCAATTATTTGATCTGCATAGATCCTGTCATATTCATCTAGCGTTGAAGACTTGAATTCTGTGACAATCACGTCATTTTCTGTTACATAAGAATGGTTGAGGATCGAAGTATAGATCTTTTTGTCTTTGTTTGTGAGTTGTTCTATGTTGAGCCTGTTTTTGTGAGTTTTCATAGGTTTTGACGATTATAATATGTGTTGAAATGTTGTTATGGAGTTTGGAATTATATCACACGATCAAAGTATGTCATTTTTCAAAATACATCAAAAATCAAAAAAAACTAATAGTCGCGCTAGAACTGGACAAATAACAACTGCTCATGGCGTCATAAATACACCAGCATTTGTAAGTGTTGGTACCAAAGGCACCATAAAAAGTGTCACACCGGAGCAAGCAATAGCACTCGGGGTGCAAGCTTCGTTTGTAAATACTTATCACTTAGTGGTTCATCCTGGAGTTGATGTGATCTCGTCAAACATATCAATACATGAATATAGTGGTATGAAATGGCCATTATTAAGTGATTCGGGAGGATTTCAAATCTTTTCTCTTGCTGATAGGGCCAAAAGAGGAAAGTTGAGAGATGGTGAAGAGGCAATTTTGCAAAAAATAACAGAAGATGAGGTAACTTTCCGGTCTGTGTACAACGGTGAAAAAATAATATTTTCGCCTGAGTTATCCATACTATATCAGCAAAAAATTGGTGCTGATATTTGTATGGCATTTGATGAATGTGTGTATTATGGGGCAACAAAAGAGTATGCCAAAAAATCTATGGATATGACTCACAGATGGCTTGATAGATGTATCTCCTCTTTTGGCAAAAATCAACGAGCAGACTATCAACAATATTTGTATGGCATTATCCAAGGCTCAACTTATGAAGATCTGAGAATTGAATCTGCAAAGTATATTCATTCAAAGCCAACTCCTGGTGTTGCGATAGGGGGCGTTAGTGTGGGGGAGTCAAAATCGGAGCTTCGTGATCAGGTTCGTTGGGTTTCACCCTATCTACCAGATGACCGTCCCGTGCACTTACTTGGGGTTGGTCACCTTGATGATATTATTGATCTTGTTGGGTATGGAGTCGATACCTTTGACTGTGTTGAAGCTACAAGACTTGCAAGACTAGGCGTTCTGCTCCATATAGACAATCTTGACAAAAGTTTTGGTGATTGGAAACTAGGAAAAATAGACATTACTGAGCTAAAGTACAAGACAGACTATCAAAAACTTAATAATTATCATAATGAAATGAACAATAATACAACTTTCACAAGGTCGTATTTACATCACTTATTCAAGCAAAAAGAACTTCTAGCTTATAACATTGCCACCTTATACAACTTGTCAGTTATGGAGTCGCTTATGCTTAGAATTCGAGAAGAAATTGAATTCGGCAATATTTAAATATTGTTATTTAGAGGAGTGTGTTTTGTACACTAAAAATCATTCATTTCTAAAAGATTTTGTGGTGACCATTCCAGATTGTGAAGTCTACAGGCTTTTTGCCTTCTACTTGTACTCTTTCTACTTTTGGTTTCTGGTTTTCTTCGTCATATGTAATATTGTGTAGTTTCAGTCTAACAACCATACCACCCATATTTACCTTAGTCCACAGTCCTGGCCAGGGATAAAAAGCATTATAAAGCTGAACTAATACAACTGGATGTAGATACTCGGGGGGAGTATATTTATTGATAAAGTAGTAATCTTTAATAATTTGAATATTGTCTTTTGATATCGACATGCCGCAAAGTAATGATTTGAGTGTTTCAAGCTCAATGTACCCATCTTCTCTGCCGATTTTTCTCGTATATGTTGCTATTTTATTGTCTTGAGGTGTTTCATTGTTCACACCTTCTACTAGTAATTTTATAAGTAGGTCAACACCTAAAGTTGTTAGTTTTCGAATCAAATCTATATGTATATCATGTTTTTGAATAACACACTCTTGTTGTAGTAATACATTGCCCGTATCAAACCCTTTGTCCATCTTCATTATAGAAACCCCAGTTTTTGAGTCTCCAAGGAGAATAGGGTATGCAACTGGGCTTGAACCTCTGTATTTTGGAAGAAGTGAAGGGTGCAGGTTCCATAAACCCGAAGGGAAAAGATCGAGTATATTTTGTGTTATTAATTCGTTAAATGCATAAAGTATGCCGTATTTTGGCGCTATTTCCTTTATTTTTGATACTAAATCATTTTTGCTTTCTTTGTGATATTCAAAAACCTCAATTGAAAGTTGTCGAGCCATTTCCTTTACAGCTGTTGGTCTCTGGATTAAGCCGCGTCCTGCTTTTCTATCAGGTTGAGTGATTACAAGCGAAATATCAAGACCATGATTTTTACAGTAATTGTGAAGTTCAAAAAGAGCTTGGGCAGAAAAATCAGGGCTACCGAAATATATTATTCTATTTTTTATAGTGTCTTTCATTTTGTGCCAGTCGGAGTTACTAACTCTATAGATCTTTTAAGAAGTTCAAGGTATATGTCTTTGCTTTTAACAAAAATTTTCCCTTTTCCAGAAATATTTAATGAATCAAAACCTTGTCGCTTAAACTCCGCCTCATTTGAGGCTGTAAATCTTCCACAATTTATCTCAACCTCTGCTTCTTTTGACGATATGTTTTCTGGAAGCAAATAAGAAAGGTTGCATTTAGGATCAATATCAATTTTGAAGCCAATTTTGGTGGGTGTAGGCGTTGTGGGGCTAGGAGTTAGTTTTTGCATCTCCAATTCATAAATCTGTTTATTTCGAATGTTTTTTTCACCCACCACCATTCCTTGTTTTAGGCCCAGTCCAAGCATGGACACTCCCAATAAGAAGCAAATTGTTAGCCATGAAAGAATGTTTTTCTTCATATCAAAATAGCATATTGTATCAAGGTATATATTTTGTTTATACGCAAATTGAATCAAACAATTCACTAGTGTCCTTACACCAAATATGTATCAATCTAACCATTTTCTTGGTTGACATAATGCTGAAACGTGAGATAATTTACGTAAACCTCCGATTGTTGCGAAACAAAACGCTTTTTCTTGATATAAGCTTTTTAGGGAACTTATCACAAATATGTGATAAGATGCGTGGAGTTTCGAAACATAAGATTTATTCTAGTTTTGGCACACGTGACCCCGCAATTCAAACGAAGAAAAAGCATAATCGCGCAGCACTCCGGAGGGGTTTTGCTTACAAGATTGAGCTTGCTTCAATTAGCTTAAATTAGACACTCTTATTCAAAACAATATCACCCAAATCAAATTAGCCTTTAATTTTTTATTAATTCTTACAAATTAATACTATTGTATGTCCTCATTAAAATCTGCTCCAGAATCATCAAAAAACCCATCACTAGATGTGGAAGCGTTGCTTGAAAGTCTAGATGTTAAACCAATTACTCCAATTTCTGATTCAATAAATCAGAATCAAGAAAGTCCTAAACAGGAAGTCTCAGGCACTTCAATTTCACAAGACAAAAATACGTTTGAAACTCCACAAGATTCAAGAAAAAACAATGCTCCCGCTCAACAAAGCAATTTGGAAGAAGACTTGAAGGTTAGTTACGAAGCAAAAGGAATACTTGAGATAACTTCGTCTGGTTATGGATTTCTAAGAAGAGAGTATGAGATAAACCCAGCCTCAGATATTTATATTTCACCTTCTCAAATAAAAAGATTCTGGCTCAGAAAAGGAGATTTGGTTGAGGGGTTGGCAAGAGCACCAAAAAATGGAGAAAGATATCATAGTTTGCTTTTGGTCCAGAAAATCAATGGCAAGGCCATGACTGAAGCTGAAAGTCAGGCTAGACCACAATTTGACAACCTCACATCTTTGCACCCAAACAAACAAATTAAGCTTGAATATAAACAGGATGTGATGACTAGTAGAATAATAGACCTAATTGCCCCTATCGGTTTTGGTCAAAGAGCACTTATTGTATCTCAACCTAAAGCTGGTAAAACAACTTTCCTCAAAGATATTGCGCAAGGGGTTACAGCAAATTACCCAGAGGTTCATCTAGTCGCTATTTTGATTGGTGAAAGACCTGAAGAAGTAACAGAGATCAAACGTTTTATCCAAGGAGAAGTTGCAGCATCTCATTTTGATCAATCACCACGACAGCAGGTTAAAGTGGCGAATCTTGCACTAGATCGTGCTAGAAGACTTGTGGAAATGGGAAAGGATGTTGTTATATTGCTTGACTCTATAACAAGATTGGCACGTGCATACAATCTTGCTGGACCTACAGATGAAAATGGAAACTTCATGGATCAGAATGCCCGAAGAGACAGATATGGCAGAAATCGTGGAGGATACAGAAGATACAATGATAACGGAATGGGAGGAAACGATTTTAGTCGAGGCGGCAGGGGCAGTATGTCTGGAGGGATGGACCAATCAGCCATGTTCCCAGCCAAAAAGTTTTTGGGAGCTGCCAGAAATTGTGAAGAGGGTGGTTCGCTAACCATCATAGGCACAGCACTCGTTGGTACAGAAAGTAGAATGGATGATCTTATTTATGAAGAATTCAAAGGAACAGGGAACATGGAGATACATCTTGATAGAAAGTTGGCAGAAAAAAGAATATTCCCAGCTGTAGATATTCAACTTTCAGGTACTAGAAAAGAAGAGCTTTTGTACGATGAGACAACTTATAAGAGAATTGTCACATTGAGAAGAATGCTTGCTTTGCTAACGCCAGAAGAAGCAATCACCAATCTTATTGAAAAGCTGTCAAAATCAAAAGAAAACAAAGATTTCCTTGATCAGCTTGGCAACAAATGATGACAAAATAGTTGTGGAGATTTCTACATAAATCCAAACCAACTCCCTAATGAAGTTTATTGATTGATGTGGTATATATTAGGGTCATAAAGTATGGTCTCAAATCAAAAAGTTCCAAATTCCATGTTGGATGAAACCACTGCAAAAGATGTATCTAAGAGAATCAATAGAATCATTGGACAACTCAAGGGGATACAGAAAATGGTTGATGATCGAAGAGATTGTAATGAGATTGTGCAGCAGGTTTCTGCTGTCAAAAAAGCTATAGATAGCTTAACAGAAGAAGTCCTAATTCAAGACGTATTGCCATATATACCTCCAATTAGACAAAAGGCAATCCAAGAAATGATTCACAGAGCAATATCGTTGTAAATTAATGAATTTTATGCATACTGACGTAGTAATAATAGGTGGCGGTCCATCGGGGTTATCAGCCGCGTTGTATTTGGCTAGGGCAGGTCTAAAACCACTTGTTTTTGCAGGAGATCCACCAGGAGGACAGCTTATGCTTACAAGTGAGGTAGAGAATTTTCCTGGACTTGTGAGTATTCAGGGGCAGGAATTAGTAGAAAAAATTAGGGAGCAAGCTTCAAATTTCGGTGCTCAAATAATAGATTCAAACATATTGCGATTGGTTACTGATGTGTCTGGGTTGCATACCATAATAACTGAAACAAAAGGATATGAAGAAGTAAAATGCAAGGCGGTGCTTATTGCAACAGGGGCAAAAGCACTTTGGCTTGGTTTAGAGTCTGAGGTTAGGCTTAGAGGTAGGGGGGTTAGTGCGTGTGCTACTTGTGATGGATTCTTTTTCCGAGGAAAAAGAGTGGCGATAGTTGGTGGTGGGGATAGTGCATTAGAAGAAGCTTTGTTTCTAACAAAATTTGCTTCAAAAGTATATGTGATACATCGTAGAAATGTCTTTCGAGCAAGCAAGATCATGCAACAGAGAGTGTTGAATCATGAAAAAATCGAGGTAGTTTGGAATGCTGCTGTGAAAGATATTTTGGGAGATTCAAAAGTTGAATCATTAGATTTGCTTGTAGAGGGTAAGCCTAGAAATATTGAGGTTGAGGGAGTTTTTGTTGCAATAGGGCATAAACCAGACACTGAATTTGTAGGTGAAGCGATATTGAAAGACTCAAAGGGTTATATTTTGACCAAGAGTCAAATGGCTGAAAGGCTCTTTGTTGATGATCTTGAAATGCAAAAGATTAGCTCGGAACTTGCAAATTTGAAAAAAACAAAATTTTATTCATCTAGCACAAATATAAATGGTGTTTTTGCTTCTGGAGACTGTGTAGACAGAACATATAAACAGGCGTCTACATCGGCTGGATATGGAGTAGCCGCATCACTCGATATAGAAAAATATTTAGAAAATTTAACATAATGTATATGAATCAAATGCTAGCCACTGTTCACAAACTAATAACCAATGCATCAAATAATATAGGTTTAACAAGTGCCGAAATACAAAAACTTCTTGAACCAGATCATGTACATAGAGGAAAAATTTATATAAAAATGGATGATGGTCATGAAAAAGAGTTTGATGCTTTTAGAATCCAACACAATAACAAGTTGGGTCCGTATAAAGGGGGTATTAGATTTCATCCAAAGGTTGATGATAACGAAGTAAAAGCATTAGCAACTATAATGTCTTTGAAGTGTGCTTTGTCTAATTTGCCACTTGGCGGTGGAAAGGGAGGAGTGGCTGTTGACCCAAAAGAACTTTCAGAGACTGAGCTACAAAGACTTTCAAGAGCATATGTAGATCTTATGTATTCTTACATCGGAGTCAACAAAGACATTCCAGCTCCCGATGTAAATACAAACCCAAAGATAATGTCCTGGATGGTTGATGAGTATTTGTATTTGCACCACAAAAACGAACCCAAAGCGCAAATGAAAGATATACAGCTTAAGGGAACGTTTACAGGAAAAGATGTGATTGATGGAGGGACATTGGGCAGGGTAGAAGCCACAGGAAGAGGTGGTGTTTATGTTCTTTTGAGGCTTCTCAAAGCCTTAAATATAGGTAATGATATATCCATTGCTGTTCAAGGATTTGGCAATGTTGGTTACTATTTTGCATTACTTGCTCAGGAAGCAGGATGCAGAGTTGTTGCAATTTCAGATAGTAAAACTGCAATTTTGGCAGATGATTTTAAGAAAGGTATTGATATCATCAAAGCCAAAGCACACAAGGAAAAGACTGGATCATTAAGTGGATTTTCAGGCACAACAGTAATCTCAAATGAACATGTATTAGAGTTGCCAGTTGAAGTTTTGGTTCCATCTGCACTTGAGAATGTTATTCATAAAAACAATGCAGACAAGGTAAAAGCAAAGATTGTTGTCTCAATGGCAAACGGCCCTATCACTTTCGAAGCGTATGAAGTTCTTGGCAAAAACAATGTGATAGTTGTTCCTGATGTTCTGGCAAATGCTGGTGGAGTAATCGTTTCTTATCTAGAGTGGTATCAGAATCTTCATGATCAAAAGTGGAGTGAGGAAAGAGTTAATGTGAAGTTAAAAGAGCTAATAACTGCTGCCTTTGACGATATATGGGCTTTATCAAGAGAGAATGAAATCGATTTGACCATAGCAGCGTACCAAATTGCAATAGAGAAAATAACAAAATAGTTTTTTGTGAATATTACATCCAGCATCTTTTCAGTTTAGTTTGGATAATTTAGATATAATATGTATATATGTCAGATGTTGGTTATTTTCTTCTTTTTTTCAGAAACTATTTATGGCATAAGATGACTCGCTTCGGGGGGGTGTTCTCTTCGCTCAAAGATTTTGTGGTTAATATTTTAATTTTTAAGAGAGGAAAATACTCTAACTCTATCATCAACACCTCCTTCATTTTTCTTGTACTTGGAATAGTAGTTACAGCTCCCACAGTAGCCGAAAATAACCCGTTCAAAGACAAAGACATATATGCACAAAATATTGGTCTGGAACAAACTCAGCAGTTGTTGTCTCTGGAGGATGGTCAAATATCTCTTGATACTTACAGAAGTAAGGTGAGAGATAAAGTTGAAAACTACACAACTCTCGAAGGCGACACAGTTGAAGGTATTGCAAAGAAATTTAATATAAGTGAAAAATCAATAGAATGGGCAAATAATCTAAACTCAAAAAAATTACAGGCGGGGACTGTGTTAAAAATACCGCCTGTAACAGGTGTTATTCATAGTGTGCAACCAGGAGACAACATTTATACCTTAGCCAAAAAATATCGAGTAAGTGCACAAAATATTGTGAACTTTCCATTCAACGACTTTAGAGATAGCTCTTTCAACTTAATAGCTGGCTCGACTTTGGTTATTCCAGAAGGTGTAGTTGTGAGTGAGCAAAACAACTCTGCTCCAGATACGTATAACTTTGCTCAAGTCGTCGCTGGTGTAAAAGGATCATCAAATTTCATTTGGCCAACAAATGGAATTATTACTCAATATCCGACTGTTTACCATATGGCTCTGGATATTGCCAATCCATCAATGCCACCTGTTCTTGCATCAGATGCAGGCACTGTTATTTACTCGGGTTGTTTTTCTTGGGGATACGGTTGTCACATAATAATCGATCATGGAAATGGTTATAAAAGTCTTTATGGACACTTGTCTCAAAGGTTGGTAGAACAAGGAGCTGTCGTTATTCAGGGGCAACAGATTGGTGTAATGGGTTCTACTGGCAGATCCACAGGAACACATCTGCATTTTGAAATTAGACAAGGTAGTGTTCTTCTCAATCCACAATCTTTCCTAAAATGAAAAATAAACTCAAATACTTGTATAAAAACATATATTTTAAGATTGTATTAGCTAGCTTGCTTACTGCAATATTTGTAGTATTCGTCCAGCAAATATCTTTTTTAGTCTTTCAGCAAATCAATGATGAAAAGACAATTGATTTCTCTCAATATTTTGATATAGGGGGAATCACGGGAGTCGTGTTGGATGAAGTATATGACAAAAAGGATAGTAAAAACTACGATGACATGCTGACGCAAGTCCAACGGGATGACTTTATTCAAAAGGGACTTGTTCAGCTAACAACATTGCCGATGTCTAAAAACTATTTAGAAGTGGAGATTACTGGGCTTAGTGTAGATATTGGGCCAAATAATCATGAAATCAGTAGTGAGACGTTGTTTAAAAAAGAACAGTCTCTTATGAAAATAGACATTTTGACATCCGGAGTAGATGATGAGATTCGGGGGTGTAGTGGAGTGTTGAATACGCAGCTATGTGAGGTGGAGTTTGATCTAAAAAATTCTAAAAATATTTCTCCTCAAAAGGTTTTATTTGAGAGTGACGGGGGAAATGCTACTCTGAAATTCACTCGGTTACCGTCTATCAACAACACTTTACAAAATATTGATATAGGTGAATTGGTAATCAATATAAAACCCTCCTAATCTTATAAATTGCCCCTATTTTGAATCTTAAATTTTGGTAGGAATTTGAATAATAGTGTGGTACAATAACACGTCTTGTATATGGCTCACATCAATAAAATCTCTTCCTTTCGTACAATAATTGATGAAATACGTAAGGTGAGTTGGCCAAGTAGACGTGAAACAATAAAATTAACCATTGTGGTTATTGTAGTTAGTGTTTTTGTAGGTATATATATTGGTGTTCTTGATATTGTCTTTGCAAAAGGATTGCAGTTATTTACTAAGTAAATTCCAAATATATGGAAGAAATTCATGAAAATATAATAAAAGATGCTCCAGAAGGAGCAAAATGGTACGTGATTCATTCTCAAACAGGTCACGAAGAAAGAGTAAAAAAGAATTTGCAACAGAGAGTGGATTCTTTAGGTGTTAGTGACAAAATCTTTAACATCATTGTTCCAACCAGAGAAACTGTTGTGGTCAAGCGAGGCAAAAAAGTAAAACAGATGGAGAAGGTTTTTCCAGGCTATATACTTGTCCAAATGAATTTGGATGATCAGACATGGCTAGTTGTTAGAACAACTGAAGGAGTAACTGGATTCATTGGAGTCGGTCAAAAACCCACTCCTATTTCTCAAAAAGAGGTTGAGGCAATAATGAGATTTGTTACACAGAAACAGACAAAATTCAAGGCAAAGTTTGCGGTGGGCGAAGCAGTAAAAATTGTGGATGGTCCATTTGCAGATTTTCTTGGATCTGTTCAATCAATTGATGAAGAAAGAGGAAAAATAACAGTTCTTGTGTCAATCTTTGATCGTGAGACGCCTATTGAATTGGATTTCCTCCAAGTACACAAGTTATAAATATATTGATAGTATGGCTAAAAAGCTAAAAACATTGATAAAACTTAATTTACCCGCAGGAGAAGCTACACCTGCTCCTCCAGTTGGTCCAGCATTGGGTGGTCATGGAGTTCCCATAATGGAGTTCATCAAAGAATACAATGCTAGAACTGCTAAGTTGAAGGGAAACATTATTCCAGCAGTAATATCTGTCTTTGAAGATAGATCTTTTACGTTCATCACAAAGCTACCTCCCGTTTCAGCCATGATAAAGAAAAAACTAAGTTTACAAAGTGGTTCAGGAAGACCTAATACCGAAAAGGTGGGTAAACTTACCAAACAACAGGTCGAAGAGATTGCAAAAGAAAAAATGGCTGATTTGAATGCAAATGATGTTGAAGCTGCAATGAAAATCGTAATGGGAGCAGCTAGAAGTATGGGAGTAGATATTATATAAAATAATTTGATACAAAGTTATGGCAAAAAAGAAAGATCTTCAACCAAATGTTGAAATTGAAACCAAAGTTGAAAAAAATCAAGAACAAGTAAAACCACAAAGCGGTAAAAAAAGAGGTAAAAAATATTCAGAATCAAAAAATAAAATAAATAAGGAACTTTCTAAAAAAAGTGACAAGGGTGTGAGTGTTGATGAAGCAGTGGAGCTTATTCAAAAAAATCACTTTGCTAAGTTTGTTGAAACATTAGAATTACACATCAATGTAAATAGTCAAGGAATGAAGGGCGAAGTAAATCTCCCTCATTCTACAGGCAAGACAGTTAAGATTGCGGTTGCAGATGATGCTCTTATAGAAAAACTGGAAAAAAACATAATTGATTTCGATATACTTGTTTCTACTCCTGCAATGATGCCAAAGCTTACTCGTTATGCAAAGATTCTAGGACCAAAAGGCCTAATGCCCAATCCAAAATCAGGCACAGTTGGTACAAATACTGCAGAAATTGTTCAAAAATTTTCTGGGAATGTTTTGAGATATAAAACAGAGGGAAAAGCATCTATTATTCATCTTTCCGTTGGCAAAATTGATTTTGAAAAAAATAAATTGGTAGAGAATATAAATGCGATAGTGTCTACTATTGATAAGAAAAACATCACCTCACTCTATATTAGTTCAACCATGTCTCCAAGCATCATGATTAGGTTGTAAAAGATTGATTCTAGTATTTGGTTGTTTTGAGTTGTAGATTTTGACTTAGAACTGATACACTAGTATCAATATGCATTTTGATGCAAATTTTTGGGATTACCTGTCTCCATTTCAGAAAGACCTTATAAGAGAAGGTAGCTATCTTTACCAGGAGATCTTTAATGATAATAAATACTCTTTTAAAGACTATTCTTTTGTAGTTTTTCCATTCGCTAAGGCGTATGAGGGTTTTGTTAAGCAGTTTTTAAATGATTCTGGTTTTATAACTAGAGATCAGTATATGTCAGATCATACGAGGGTGGGTTTGTTGCTGTGTCCTGAGCTTAAGGCGGACGATAATAGGTCTGTATATCGCCAAATTTCCTCCAAATATGGGAATATCACCGCCTCATCTATGTGGGAGACTTGGAAATTTTGTAGAAATCAAGTATTTCACTATTATCCACATAACAACAAATCTATTGATTTGAATGGGGCAAGAGAACGCATTCATATGCTTCTGATAACCATTCAACATTGTCATACAGAGCTAAACAAAAGAACAAGAGAGAAGGATTATGGAATTGACTATCACAAGGCTTCAATTTAATATAACCCACAATTGTCAAGCGATTTTCTTGAGTGCTAAAATTGAGGCGAGATACAAAACTTCAAATATAATCATATATCCGTATTATGTAGAGAAATATATATTAAAAACTTTGGTTTTTATAGAAAAATCATTAAAATAACATAATTACTACAACACTATTATATATATAGATTGTATTAGAGCTCTTTTATACCTTGTGCTTAAATTAGTAAATACAAGATATTTTTTCCATAATAAACCTAGAATTTAATAAAGTATGTATTGTGAATCTTTAAATCATAAGGTTTATCTTGCTATTTAGTGATAATCTTTCAACCACTTTATGGGATATGGTCGATGAGTAAAAAGAGAAAAGACAATCTTGGTTCAAAATACTTCTATTATGAACGAGTAAGGTTTCTAGTTGTAAATTGAAAAATTCAATATTTTTGAATAAAGTATCTAGAGGAGATTGAAATTGAGTGTTTATTAAATTTAACAAAGGTCAATGGTTTGTAGCTAAGATTATATTTATTTTATTTTTATTATTATCCCAGTCTTCAAGCGACATGCCCACAATATTGTCGTAGCCCAGTGAGGCTCTAATTGCTTCTCCTGGCTCAATTCCCATTACCAATGTATCACCACTCCTAATAGATGCTGATGAGCTAGAAATTTTGACCTTTACGACACCTTCGTATACAAATTCACTATTATTTATAGCACCATAAATATTGTCATTTAGGACAGCTTTACTAAGTACATTGCCACTCAATGTTACCAAATCTCCATCCTCAACATTGTAACTTTGTAAGGATTGCAAAGGTATAGATCTATTAATTTTGGGCTTACTAGTAGTATTCTCAGTATTTAAGCTATATTCTTCAATGACGTTGTTATTATTGTTTGGCATAGTATCAATGGGTTTGCTAAGTTCATTAGTTGTTATATTTGGGCTTCCTATCTGGTTAATTGTAGATTTTTGAGGGTATTGAGTTTTTACCACAACTCTCTGTGCGTTAATAAGCTGGTTTCTCAAATATATATCTATATACAACTCTTTAGGTGAGTCAGTGATATCGGGGGTTGAGCTCAAATCCATACAGTTTTCTATCGAAGATATGAGTATGTTAAATGCATTGTTTATGCTGTAATTGCAACGCAAAATACTAATCGTTGAGGTGCTATTCTCAGCAGAATATAATTTTAGAATAAACTTTTCTGATTCAATTACATTGCGATAGCTTTCGGATACTACAGGTATATTTAAAATAAATCTAATAGTCGGTTTTTTCTCATACTTAACTATGTTGTCTTTTTGTATGGAGCGTAAGTAATAAAGTAAAGTAGATAATAATAAAATAATTAACAATATAGCTAAAATAGGTTTATAGGATAGGAAAAAACCATATGTTTTATTGACACTATTCAGCTCATTTTTCCTCTCATAAATTACATTTTCTTCACTATGCAACCAACTAATAAACCTATTAATTGAGTTTAATTTGCGTGATGTATTAGTGTTTTCAGTTAGGGATTGTAGTTCTTTATGGTAAAGGTCTACCAATGATTTATCCCAATAATTATCTTCATTGTTTGTATAGAAAATCCACTTCATATAGTTTTCTAAATCAATTTTAAGTAGTCTTATGCTGGATGGAGAAAGACTAGGTCTAATAAAATTAATATATAGCTTTATCTGATCAGAAATAGCAACATTATTTGAAGAGTTTCTATACATAAAACATCTAAATATATCTTATACCACTATATCAAATCAAGTGATAAAGCAGCGACCACTTGTTAAAAATACAAATTAACTAAAGTAATTTAAATTAAAAAACGCAAACAAGGCAAAATAAAGCCCAAACAAAAATGAGAAAAAAATACAAACAATAATATAAATCAATCTGTATTAGTAATAATTGCAATTGATTTTATGGTTGGACTATATATTTCAACTTTTTCTATATACAAAGCACATCAGTTGAAAGTAGTATTTTTTATTATATATACAACTACTAAAAATGTATAAAAACCTTAGAAAGGTAGAATGTGTGTTTTTATGACTATAATATGGTGTATAAGTATGTCTATCCATATATTAGTACCTATAGAAAAATATATTAGCAAATTTATCATTACTTTTAAGTTAAAATGGCAGAGATATTGGGAGAGTGATAATTAAGCGTATAGGACTAGTAAGATAGATAGGACAGACTAAAAAGTAAATCAGAGATCTTTCGATAGCATATGCGTTTTATTTATACATGTTTATTGTCCAATAATATACTTGTATATAGAAAGATTAAATAATAGGTTACAAGCTAAAATTTTATCATATACTAAATCTCGATATAAAAAGTAGAACAAAAACAATATATTGGCTAGATATAAAGGCTAGAAAACAAAATACGTAATTTAGTTCCTTTGATAATGTTAGTATCATTGGCGAAAATATACCTAAGAATACATAGAATGGAATCAGTGGAGATATTAATATATTTGATATCAGAGTTAATGGGTTGAATGTATTAAAGTAGTAATAAGATAGGGGAGTTGTAAACACTTGAGCTGCTAATGTGGTTTGTATTAACCTGAGTATTTCAGATTTATTGTTAATTTCGAGTACATCATTATTAAAAATTAAAATTCCAAACAAAGCTAAAACAGATAATTGAAATGATACGCTTTCGATAAGAGAAGTATCTAGAATTAGAAGAAATAATGAGCTTAAAAGTAAAACATATAACAAATTAGTAGACTTATTCAAAATCTTGGCTGTAGTAATAACACCCCACATAAATATGGCCCTTTGAATAGAAGGGTCCATTTTCATAAATGAAAGGAATCCTATGAGTATAATAGAAGAAAGTAAAAGATTTAGTTTGTTTTTAATATATGAAAGTAACTTCGATATCAAAGAGAAAAATATAACAATATTCGCTCCTGAAAATACTACCATATGACTTACTCCAGCAAGTTTAAAATTGTTATATAGGTCTTTACTAATAGAATTTTTAAGACCATAAGTAATACCCAATATTAATCCAGCGCTGGTTTGGTCATAAGAGTTTTTGATAATTTCACCTACGCTGAAAATAGGGTCAGTCATTGTGACAAAAACTGGGCTATTTTGTCGAATAAAGCCTGTTTTACAATATCTTTTGATAGTAGATCATCCACACTATTATATGGTCTTCCTGAGATAATCCTTTGAGCGGTTACTTCACCCACTCCAGATAGTGATTCGAGTTCGGCTACTGAAGCGGTATTTATAGAAATTTTATTATTAATTGATTTGCTTTGGTTCACAAACTCAGTGTCATCGGACAGCTGATTGACTTTTGTTGAAACATTTTTGATATTTTCTGTAAACAATCCGTTCTCTACATCAGTAATCTTCGGTATATATATTTTTTGTTGATCCTCCACAGGTATAGCCAGGTTATAGTTTCTCGCCAGAAATTCTCTATCAGCCTCAATGCTTAAACCGTCTGCAATATCAATTAACTGAAATAAACGCGAACCATTTTTGACACTGTAAACACCAGGCTTATTGACAGCTCCTGATATGTCTACATAAATATTTTGATCTGAGATCCTTACTTCATCGTTGTTGTGATTGCCATTTAAATTGGTATATGTTTGTTTAGATTTATTGTAAGTAATTTTATAGGAGAGAATAATGGAGACTAATAATAGAATAATAATCAATGATATTTTAATAATGTTTGGAGTTTTAAACCAAAAATAAAAAGGGCTCTGAGAAGATGAAAAGCTTTGAATACGATCAAATAAAGATTCATCTGAACTTGTCATATTATTGTTTTTATATATTTGTAAATTATTATACTAGATAAAAAAGCTATAAGAATAATACTTATAAAGTATATTAGCCATTGTTGCACTACCCATATTTCTAAATTTGAATATACGCTGTAATCTGAAGCGTTGTTTACTTTTAGCTTTGCAGTAATTGTGTTTCTACCTGGTTTTAGTCTGTCCGAGATGTCTATTTTATAATTTTTGTCGTAAGGTTGCTTCAAAAATGTTTGGTTATTTGCTTCAATAGTGGTGTTTGTTAGGTCAATAACATTTTCGTAATTACCATTTTTTACAAATATTTCCCCAGATATGTTTGCTGCGTATTTATCTAAGTTTTGTGCTAGAAGTACAAGGTTAGTTTGCGTTTTTGTCATTTGGATTGGACCGTTAAGTGTAGTAAATTGGGCAATTTTTACTTTGTTGCTTGTGTATCCTGTATCATTTACAGTTAGTGTAAGAATTTTGTGAATTATTGGCTTTGTGATAACCCTAACTGAGTTAGGCGGTGGAGAATATGGGCTGGAGATTTCAATAGTGGTGTCTATGACATAGTCTTTTTGTTCAAGAGCACCATATGGATTGCTAATTAATTGGGTTATAAACCTACTCTCTTTTTGTTTGAGTATCATTGGTGAGGTGACTGCTTGCCAAATTTGATCATTATTTAGATACAAGTATTTAACGATAAGTGATTTAGGTGTATTTTCTGTACCAATCTTATAAACTATATCTTCGCCTGTGTTAGTAATCTGGAATCTTGTTTCTAGATTGTCAAAATCTGACTTGATCATGTACCTTTGTTCTGCAGGTTCGAGCTTGATTTTATAAGTATTATTTTCAGCAGCTAATAGATTTCCAGTCATTGCTATTACAAGAAGTGAAAAAGAGACAGCTGCTTGTATGATGTTTTTTAACATTGGGTTCATTTTTAATTATTTATTATATTGAACTTACGCAATATTTGCCAAGCTCGTCTTTTTCGATCAATTGCTTAATCTCAAGCTTACCAAGTGTGCTAATAGTCTGCGAAGTTGGAATGTTTAATTTTTTTGCAATATCATCTACAAAATGTGGCTCCATTGAGATAAGCATATAAATTTGTTCTTCGAAACCTTCAAATTTTGGATAATTTTTTATTTTTTGATTGTTATTATTTAGCCTGTAATATTGAGTAACGTCTTCTGGTTGAGTGATAATGTATGCTCCATTCCTAATAGCCGACAGTGGGGCTTGCGATAGTGAGGAGGTCATGGGTCCCGGGATAGCAAACACATCCCGACCCTGCTCAGCCGCAAAACCAGCTGTAACCAGAGCCCCAGATTTTTTGTCTCCTTCCACGATGATAGTTCCTATAGAAATTCCAGAAATAATTCGATTTCGAGCTATAAAAGTACCCTTAGATGGATTTGTTCCAGGAGGAAATTCTGAAATTATAGCTCCATTATTTTGTAATATACTTTCATATAAATACTTATTTTCGTTGGGATATATCACATCCACTCCACAACCCAATATTGCACAGGTATGCACATCTAGTTTTAGAGAAGACTGGTGCGCAATAGAATCAATTCCTAGGGCAAGCCCACTAACTATGGTTACTTCGTGTTTAGATAATTCTCCCACTATCATTTCAGTTGCTACTTTTCCATAATTTGTATATTTTCTACTTCCAACAATAGCCAATACTGTATTCATCTTTAAACAATTAGCGAAATAATCCATTGGTGCATTAGTTTTTACATATAAACATATGGGAGGATTAAATATTTCTTTTAACCTAGTAGGGTAGTGTAGAGAATTTTGTGATAAAACTGTGATGTTATTCTTTTTGTATGAGTCTAATAATTTATGTAAATCCAGCGAGTTCAAATTTGTAATCAGGGCCCGAGCTTCTTTGTCACCTACAACCTTAGATAAGGTGTTAATGTCAGTTTGTAATAAATTGATTGGGTTATCAAATATATTTTTTAATTTAGAGAATTTTGTGGGACCAATGCCGGGGGTGAGCGAGCAGCATAGATGAATTAGAAGGTCCAACTCTTCATTATTACGGGCTAAATTTAACATGTTTTATATCAAATTATACATTTTTTATTGTTACAATAAGAATAGTTTTATGCCGCCGTAGTTTAATGGATAGAACGAGCCCGTCCTAAGGGTTTGATAGAGGTTCGATTCCTCTCGGTGGCACAATGAATCATAGTGTTAACTCAATTTCGGAATTCTCCAATAAATGGGGTAGAATCTTCGTGTTTAGGTTTTTTGGTAATTTTTTGATATTTTTATCAACTTTCTTCATTATTAAAACTTTTTATGCTCCCATAGCTTCAGAAGCAAAGTTTTTTGTAGACAATAATATTTTTCACACCCAGTACATTGTTTCAGACAAAATAGAGAGTAAAAAAGATGCGATTTCCAAAACAAGGGAAAGAATTGATAAAAAAAATAACTATAATCTAAGTAATGAAAGTCAATTAATGGGCTTTTTTAGATATAATAAAAAATTAGAACTCACACCTGTTGACACTGATTTTTCTATTGTAATTCCAAAGATTGCAGCTAATTCTAGAATTATTAAAAATATTGATGCCTCTAATGATCAAGAGTATTTGCAGAGCCTCAAAATGGGAGTTGCACATGCTCTGGGAACTGCTTTTCCTGGTGAGGGAGAGAATATATTTCTATTTGCACACTCAACAGATAACGTTTGGAATATTAGCACATATAATGCAGTTTTTTATTTACTATACAAACTCGAAGCTGGAGATGAGATTAATATCTATTACGAAGGTAAGAGATATGTCTATGTCGTTACTGGACAAAAAGTAGTTGCTCCAGATCAGGTAGAGTATTTAGTCAATCCTAGCGACGAGGAGCAGTTAACGCTTCAGACCTGCTGGCCACCAGGAACAACATTTGAAAGATTGTTGGTTTTTGCAAAAAGAAAAGCTAATTAATACGTATATTTTATTTTATACCAATGGCATACAGATCTCCATAAGTATTTTGGGTGGGGTTTAGGTTTGTGAGTATTATCAATCTCCCATCATTTGAGATTGCCAAGAAATCTTTGTTGAATGGTCCAGAATATAGATTTTGAATATTTTTAGCATCGTAGTCTGCTATGGCGATGCTATCTGAGTTTTTGAATACGATATTTTTAGAATTTGGGTGGAAAAATATTTGTTTCGAATCGTGTGTTGTTAGCTCTTTTTCATCAAAAATCCTGTAATTTCTATCTTCTTTTATGTCATATACATACAAATTATTTGGCTTGACCTCGCGGACATCTGTAGTTTGATTTGAGCCAATTAATGGTTCTTTTAGAATTTTTTGAAGTGATGCTTCAGCAGTAGCAATATATAGCACTCTATTTTTGTCCTGAGAAAAGTCCAAGAGTACTGTATTTTCTGCAAAATAATGATTTAATGGTTTTTTATATGCCGATAAAAGACTGTTGAGGTTTGTGAGTTTCTTTTGAGTCCATGCATTTAGTAGTGTGGGTGCTGAATCAGTTACATCTAATGGTGATGGATTATTGTTGCTAAGCGATATCAGGTAGGCAGATGTATAACTTTGCGGATAGCTTCCATCTGGTGAAAAATCTGAACTTAATCTTTTGATTTTGTTCCAATCTGCAAACTGTCCTTCGTCCATATTTATGATAATTGCTTGTTCGAAATTTGGACTAAAAATCACTTCTACATTGTCAGGATTTATCTCCACCGGAAAACTAGAGTAGTCAGCAATGCTTATAAGTGAAGAAAACAATGTTACAGCTCTTACATTTGGATCGAAAACAAAAAGACCATCTTTTGGTTCATCGTTACTACTTCCTGTAGGTGTAGGTGTGGAGGTGGGGTCTTTTTGAATCATTTTCTTAGAAAAAATTAGAGCTTTTTGTTCGCCGACTCCAAATCTTATTGCTTTCATAATCCCAATATTAGTAAGTGGAGTAAGAGAAGAGTTTGTGGGGTATAGAATTGCATCAATACTATGTACAATTTCGCCTTTAACTGTTATGGTTTTTGTCCATGGGAAATAACCATCTTTTGTAATATTAAAAGTGTATGTGCCAGGTTGTAAATATAATGTGGTGTCAGTTACTCCTTTTAGCACTCCGTCAATATATATTTTTGCACTTTTTGGGGTAGAAGTCGCAGCTACAAGCCCATTGCTTGTAACTTCATTTTGCAGAATATTTATTCTGTAACCTCTTGAATAAGCTATTGTGGCGCCAAGAGCTGCAACAAATATGGTGGTGTATATTATTCGCCTTAGCATGGTATATATTATATCATTGACTAAAAATTTGGTTGTTTTATCCAGGTTAGTTGAGTTTATTTAATATGAACATTGGAATACTTGTATATAAGACAAAAGTAACGGTTTTGAAGGAGACGGCTAATAGTACAGAAATTCTCGATATTACAACTTATGAGAGTGAACCGAGATTTAGATCTGGTTTTTTAGAACGGTTAAATACAATAAATCATTCCATAACTAATGTTAAGAATGTGTTTTTGGTTTTTGCTATTGACATTGCTGAGGAGTATAAAGAATTTTTTAGAAAAACAATTTCGACAATTTTTATACAAAGTAAGTTCATGGAAGTCGATAAAATTAACCTGTATTTAGCCAGTAAGCAAATCATGAGCATAAAAAAACAACCGTTTGTGTTGGTAAATGGAAAAAGTATTTCAGTGTATTTATTAGAATTTATGAAGGCAAAAAGAGTTTTTCATAAACTTTTCGACGAAGTGGAAATAATAAAACATGAGGATCAAAAAATTAGAAACATGGAAGTTTCACATTATAAAAATGTTCTTATGCGTATATATATTGAAGAAACTCTAGATCGTTTCATACGCTCAAAAAAAATACATTATTTACAAAATCTGCTAGTCAATAATAAAGAACAAGGTGTTGTTTGTTTTGTGGAAGATAGTGTATTTTGTAAGTCTTTTATTTCTAAATTAGAGAAATATTTAGGTATGTGTATGATTTTAATCATTTTAGATGATCAATCGCTTGTAAATGGTCTACGTGAAATTTTCAATAATATTGATCTGTATAAAAAGTCTAATGCATTCTGATACTTTATGGATAAAAATATACTACAAGAAGAAATACTGAAATTAATTACCACTTATGAGCATATTGGCTTCTATTTGACAAAAAATGAAATAAAAAGTTTTTTATCTTGTCAAGTTGATGATCTCTATTTTGATGTAGTTGTTGAAGATCTTGTAAGTTTTGGAAAGATAAAAAAAAATTCAAAAAGAGATATTTATTGGACAAGTGGTGTAGATCCTTCTGATAAGAAAAATTATATTTATAGCGATGTGAAAATAGCCAAAAACAAATTAATCCTATCGTTACTGTCAAAAATACCCTCAATTTTATTTATAGGAATTACAGGCTCTTGTGCTCACGAAATTAGCAAAGTTGATGATGATATAGATCTAATCTTGGTAACTAAGAAAAATTCATTGTTCGTTACAAGAGCGTTAGTTTTGTTTATATCACATCTATTTGGAAAACGCAGAACAATATCTGGCCCAGTCAAAAATAAGCTATGTGTGAATATCCTTCTAGAAGACGGCAATCTAGTGGTCCCATATCCAAAAAGAACTATGTTTAGTGTGAGAGAGATGGTGAATATAAGAAGTTACTGCGACAAAAATTTCATTAAAGACAAACTAATAATTAGTAATAAAAAATTGATGCAGCAATTTACTCCGAATTTTAAAATGGAATATGATGCATTTGCTAAAAAAAATAATATTCAAATGATTGCAAATATATTTAGTAAGAATATTAACAGTACGCTGATGTTTATCGAGCTTTGGTACTTGAAGCCAAAGGTAACAAATGAGCTTGTTAATTCTAGACAGCTTTGGTTTCACCCCAATACTAGGCAGAATTGATGAATATAACTGGTATAATTAATATTCAGCTTGTGATGATTTGCCGCAGTGTTGGAATTGGCAGACAAGCACGTCTCAGAAGCGTGTGCCCTTATAAGGCGTGTGAGTTCAAATCTCACCTGCGGCACTGGGCACTAGTTGATCTTTGGTAAAGCAGATGAGTTGCGTTTATTTTGTGTTCAGATTGTAATCTAATCTAAATATCGAAAACTGAAAATTGAAAGCTAAGTGCTAATTTCTGATATCTGATAACTGAGAACTAATCTGGAGGTATCGCATAGATGGCCCAGTGCGAGGGTTTGCTAAACCCTTGAGCTTTAAATAAGCTCACGTGGGTTCGAATCCCACTACCTCCGCAGCGTAAGAACTTAAGCGAGGCTTAAGTTCAACACTGTTGGAACGTTGAAATTTACAATATAAATTTCTTACGTTACCGCCAAAATGTTTTACTATACATACATACTTCAGAGTCAGAAAAACAAAAATCTATACATAGGATATACATCTGATCTTCGAAAAAGACTCGCCGAACATAATTCTAGCAAAAGTCAAGCCACTAAACCATATACGCCTTATAAACTGATTTTCTACGAAGCATTCTTAAACATCTCTGATGCTAAAAATAGAGAAGAGTATTTGAAAGGAGGATATGGTAGAAGAACAATAAACTCAATATTAAAACTCTATTTGGCAAAATAAGAAGGTCGATTACAAATAGAACATATTACATTGGGACTAATCCCGAAAGGAATGCTTTCGGGGGAATCCCTGCCTTGCCGGCAGACAGGCCACTACCTCCGCTTTCTTTTCAAGTATAGTCGCAAAATTGTCTACTTTGATATACTGAAAAAATGGACAGGATGAAAAAGAGGTGGCACAGATATCCATACAAAAATCTTTCACTGTTTGGATTTAGTATCGTATTTGGGCTGATTTTGCTGAAAGCTCCAGGATTTAGAGATGTGGTGCTACATCTAGGAACACTTGGTTATGTTGGAGCATTTATCGGTGGTGTTTTGTTTATATCTACATTCACAGTCACGCCCGGTACGGCATTACTTCTTTTACTTTCCGAATCTCTAAATCCAATAGAAATTGGAATAATTGCGGGGTTGGGTGCCGTAATTGGAGATCTTACAATTTTTCAATTTATTCGCAATAAAGCGCTCATTAGTGAAATTAAACACTTTTTCAAGTATTTTGAAGGCGACAAGATAACACACCTTGTTCATACAAAATACTTTAGTTGGTCCCTGCCTGTATTGGGTGCATTAATAATTGCTTCACCATTGCCCGATGAAATGGGTGTCAGTTTGCTTGGAATATCTAAAATGAAGACTTATCAATTTATCTTACTCTCCTTTTTATTAAACTCTATTGGGATTTTTTTAATTGTTTCTGCAGGATCGATATTCAAGCCCTAAATTGGACTTCCTGAATGTTGTTTGTGGTCTTTAGTTTGAGAGTTTTTAAGTGGTGTAGTTACTTAAGAAAATATTGTATGAATGAAGAGTCTTAGATGGTGTTGAATAAACAAAGTTGTCTAAGTTACAATTGAAATTGCTATGTTATCAAGAAACTGGAAAATATTTTTAGGTGGATTTATATCAATTCTTGTGGTTTCTTTTGCCACTACTTATTTCTTACGTTTCTATCAGAGAGGAGCTGTTCAGCGGTCTGAACCCGAGAGTGTTATTGTCAAGCTTGGCAAACACATAATATTGCCAACATCAACCCCAACAATTGGAACTGTGACAGATGTCGAAAAGTTAAAGCAAAAATCAAGTTTTTTTCGTGATGCCAAAAATGGAGACAAAGTATTGATCTACCCGGATAAAGCAATTATTTATGATCTTGCACAAGACAAAATTATAAACGTGGGGGTAATACCATCACCCAAAGAAAAAATCTCCACTCAAGAATCAACGTTAAAATAAACACCCTCACCTCTGCATTTTCTCGTTGACAAATTATGAGTAATTGATGTATATATTAACAGTATGTTGCAGAGCGGGAATAAAATTAAAAGAAAGGCTGTTGGCAGTCTAGTTTTTGTTTATTTAGCAGCTTTTGTAACTAATATTTTTCTCGCCTCAGTGATAGCAGAGTTGAATTCTGTCCATGCTGCTGGATTTGCAAATGCGGCGATTCGGCATTCGAGGATGGTTGTAAATCATGTTGCATCTGGGACTGATCCAATACTAGTCGTTTTGAAAGCTTCTGCAGCAGGCGCAGGAACAGAAGATTCGATAGGATTGTCTTTTGGGTCAGGCTACACCGTTGATAGTACAGCGTCAAATATTACAATCACAACTACTGGTATTCCAGCCACTTTTCAAGGGGTTGCGCTAAATGCAGCTCCAATTGTTGGTGCTGCAGCAACAGCTGTATCTAGTAGGAACGTGACCATTGATTGCACTGATTTTAATGGAAATCTATTCGGATTTTATATTACTGGCGGTATTACAAATCCCGCAGCCACAGGTGCCCAAACTATTAAAGTTTCCACTCACTCTGACACAACACCAGATTTTTCTGGATACACCGATGCGATAGACTCAACTAGAATAGCAACCTATTTTGTTGCAGATAATGGCTCTGGCACTGATGGAGATCAAATAGTTGTGACGGCACGTGTAAGCCCAACATACACTTTTGCACTTAGCGCAAATGCAATTACTCTTGATACTGCACTTGCTACAGTAGAATATCCAGGTGGTGCTCAAAATGGGGCAGTGAGTCCTGTAACTGCTACAGTCACAACAAATGCAAACAATGGTCATGCCATGTGGATCAAGTCTGCTACAAGTGCCGGACTTACCTCAAGCACACTTTCTGCCTCAATTCCCTTTAGTGGCACAGCTGCAGATGGCAACCCAACAACCATAAATGCTGGAACTGAAGGAGTGGTTATTGATGTAAATTCAAATACAAACACCTCAGGCACTTTGACAATTGCTGGAGAGTTTAATGGAACTACAACTTCAGCGGGAGGAACTCCTAGCACCACTTTTCAAGAAATAGCATCAGCTTCGGGACCTGCAGGGACTGCAGGTGACAAGGTAGATATTATTCCAAGAGTGGCAATTTCTGCTACTACACAATCTGCAGATGACTACACGCAGACATTTACAGTAATTGGTGCTGGAAATTTCTAATAATACTTTAATCGAAAATACGCCGTATTGATTTTTAGTTATTTTTGTGCTCTAATTATTTTCATAATATGTTGACGTATTTGTCCTCGAAAAAAACCTCTTTCATTGCTCTTCTATTTGTTTTCATATCAACAATTTATATATCTTCAAATATATTCGCGCAGACAATAACTCCAGTTTCAAAACCTGGTATAAATGTCACGCTATCTCCAGTCTTTATGAATGTCTCAGTACAAGCGGGGACAACTAAAAGATACTCTTTCAAAGTAACTAACAATAATAGTTTTGATGAGGTTTATAGAATCGCAGTAATAAAGTATCAACCAGATAATAAAGGTTCAATTATTCCATCAGAATTTACAACAACACCAGACCCCACACTTAGTTGGTTCAAATTTCCTGTTAGCAAAGTCACTGTTCCTGCGAAAGCTACAGAGAAAATTGAATTTGACATAAGCCCTGCTAAAGATGCATTTCTTGGTTATTACTTTGGTATTGCGGTAGAAAGAGCAGCAGAAAACTATACTGAAGGTGGTACAACCAGAGTGGTTGGTGCACCAACTATTCCAGTATTGCTTGAGGTAACAAGAATGGTGGGGAAGGACCTGGTTGGAATAGATGCTGACTCTTCAAAATACAAGCAAGGAGTTCTCACAAGTTTCAAAACAACTTCATCATGGTATGAAGAATTACCCACCGAATTTGAGGTAACTTTCAAAAACACTGGGAAAATTCATCTAGTTCCCTTTGGTGAAATTTTTATTAATCAAGGAAAAGGAACAGAAATTGCCAATATTCCAATAAATGAAAGTAACGGTAATACTTTGCCAAATTCGCAAAGAACTTATAAATCAATCTGGAATGATGGCTTTATTGTGAGAGAGCCCATAAAAGAGGCTGATGGTCAGTATCGCAAAGATAAAAATGGCAATTTGCAATATAAGACACAAATTTATTGGGACAAACTAACAAAATTCAGAATAGGAAGATATTCAGCTCATGCTGTCCTTGTGTACAATAATGGCCAGTTTGACGTACCACTTGAGGCTGATTTGGCATTTTGGATAATTCCATGGAAGATAATCCTAGTAATAGCAATATTGATAGCGCTCATTATTTTCGGGCTTAGAAATCTAGTCATTGGCCTCTTGCGCTCATGAAAATATCGCAGAGAATATATCTTCATATGAAAAATATTGCCATAGTAATTGGCCTTTTGGCCACACTTATCTTGCTTATACCCAAGGAGATAGATGCTGCGTTAAAAAACTCGATCCAAGTAAGTCCTGCATTCATTGATATTGACAAGTCTGTTCCACAGGAGAGTGGTTATCCAATAAGTATTAAGAATAATGATAAGTCAGTAATTACTGTGAATACGAAATTTGTGCCCTTTACACCCTCTAAAAAAAATGACGGTTCATTAGATTTTCATACTAATGAAAAATCTATATTGCAAGGTTTTTTATCACTTTCACAAGAGCAGTTTGAGATAGCTCCTGACGAAACCAAAACAATATATCTAGTCCCAAATTACAGTACTAAGTTGTTGTATGGAGATTACAATGAGGCTGTCATTTTTAGTTTTACTTCATCAGAAAACAAAGAGGGGGTAGAAAAAACATCGACCACCTCAATAAATAGCGCTATTGCCCTTACACTTTTTGTTAGAAATAATCCAAAAGCAGCAGCTAGTTATGCTGTAAAACCCCAAAATAAAATTAATAGCATCGCTTTTACTCTGCCCACTGAAGCTCAGCTTGTTATTGAAAATATGGGCAATACCTACGGAATACCAAGAGGAGAAGTTGAGCTATCAGATTTTGCTGGTAGGGTGCTGGCTAGAGGTATCATAAACACTGATTCAACAAGGCTTTTGCCTGCATCTGGCAAAAATATAAATGTAGTATTGAATAAATCAAAAGATCCACTCCCTATGTACTTGGGAGTTTATACAGTAAAGGTAAGAGATTCCAGAAATCTGACTGGCCCATTTACTACTTATAAATCAAGATTCATTGGCATTGATCCTGTGTTTATGGTAATTTTTATATTAGGGACCATTGTTTTTGTCTCAATAATGGTTTATCTAAGATATGAAAAAGGAATACGCCATAAATACAGGAAGTCATGACGGTAAGAATGTCACTATCACTATCGTAGAACATATAGATGAAGTTAATTTTTTTGATGGTGGAGGGAAAACAATTTTACCTACTATGACATCCAAAAAATCGAGTGGAAACCAGCTTTTAACCTTCCTAACTTTGGTGATATTTATGGTTCTTTGTATATTAGGTTTCATAACTTATATTTCCATGGGTGAGGATATTTGGGCATTTGGCAAAAAAACCAGTGATAAAAATTATGTAGCACAGGTAGCGCAAAATCCCGCACCTTTAGCAGCTCAAGATAATACAAAACCTATGAATGTAGATCAGCCATGTTACGGATTTACTTTGCCTTATGCAGTTCAGAAATCTTCTCAGAGAGGACAGTGTAGTATGTATATCTCGCTAAGAGATCCAAAAGGGTCTGTGGCTGTTGACTTTAGAGTGAAAGAGTCAAGCGATGTTCTACCAGATATTACAATGCGGCGTTCATTTAGTAAGAAATACGAAGAATCAAGATTGACTGAGAACGGATCGACTTTTATAGTTTTCCAGAATTTGGAGGCTACTGGTTATGAGAAGACTGCGTTTATTGAGAAAGATACGTCATGGATAGGAATTACTCTAAAAACAGAAATCATGAAAGATAGAGATGATGAATTCAAAGCGATGTTAAGATCTTTCTTCTGTAAGAATAATTGCAAACTTGCGAATTAAACGCCATGAAAAACAATAAATCCAAATATGTGTGGGGTAGTAGGTGTGTGTCACGTACACTGGCGTATATGCTTAGTTTAAACATCATTTTCGCCTTCCCTATGTCGACAAGCTATCAACTCAAAGGATTTGAATTTGGGAGTGGAGGAGATGCTACTATGAACTCAGCAACATATAAGATGGAGGGTTTGGCTGGAGAAGTGGGTAGTGAAAGACAAAACTCAACTTCTTATAGCGCAAACTCTGGATTGCAATTTGTACAAATGGCAAACACACCAACAATTAGTATAACTAACGACAGTAACTGGTATGACAAATTAAAAATAGTTATAGGTACATCTTCAAACCCGTCAGATACAACTTATGCAATCGCTATTAGTATCGACAATTTTTCAACAACAAACTACGTCCAAAGTGATGGTACTATAGGATCTACTTTGGGCCCTGAAGACTTTTTAAGTTACTCATCATGGGGCGGGGCTTCGGGAAGCCTTATAATTGGACTTGAATCAGGAACAACTTACTATGTTAAAAGCAAAGCAAGACAAGGTAATTTTACTGAAGGACCATTCGGACCTATAACAAATGCTTCTACTGTTAATCCTACTATAAGTATTGACATTGACATTTCACCAATTGATACAGAGACTACAGGTCCATATTCAATCGATATTGGCGACGTATCTGTTGGGTCAGTTACAACAACAAATGATAAAATTTGGGTGGATTTTGAAACCAATGCATATGGTGGTGGAGCAGTTTACGTAAAGGGGCAAAATACAGGACTAACTTCTTCAACTGCCCTATTTACAATCCCTTCAAGTACTACAGACTTAGCGACAGCCAACACGGGATATGGTATGAAAGGCATTTCAGCGACCCAAAGTAGTGGTGGACCATTTTCGATTATCTCGCCATACAACGGATCAAGTGAGAATGTAGGTGTGCTTGACCCAACATATAGAGAGCTTTTCAGAACTGCAGCGCCACTTGTTGCTGGTAGAGGATCTTCGGTGCTAAAAGCGAAAGTGAATTCAGATGTGCCAGCTGCTGATGATTATTCTGATATTCTCACAGTAATTGCTTCTGCATCTTTTTAGTATTGAATACGACAAGTTAACTTTCTTTATCTTTATGGCTTTCTTAAGCCTGTAGTTGTTGATAACTCGTATATTAATAATACATGCAATTACCACTTGATTTGAGTTGTAAAAAATGATTTACTAAAACTAAGGGCCCTTATAAGTTATATTGTAATTCCGGAAAAACTCGTCCCCTGTGAGCAATAATTTTCTAACCCGCTTATTCGTAAGCGTCGCATTGATTGTAGTGACGCTGTCTTTCTATGTATCTTCTATATATGCTGCTGTGGGGATAAATCAAACAATTAATTTCCAGGGGAAGCTTGTTGGTTCAAATGGTCTGAATGTTGCAAACGGGAACTATGACATGGTTTTTACGCTCTATGACGCCTCAAGTGGTGGTTCGACTCTTTGGACTGAGACATGGAATAGTGGGACTTCGCAAGTGCCTGTCACAGATGGGATTTTTAGAGTTGCACTCGGCACGCACGCGAGTATGTCTTCTGTGGATTTCAACCAAGACACGATATATTTGGGAGTGAAGGTTGGTGCAGATGCTGAAATGACACCAAGGATCAGATTCACCTCAGTGCCTTACGCTTTCATTGCAAAAACCGTGGTTGATGATGCTTTGGACTTTGCACAGTTCAAAGACACGATGGCTCTGGACGCTGCACTTACAGTTAATCAGACTACAAATACCTGGACTCAAAGTTTCACAGGCACCACTGCAACTGGACTGACTTATTCTTCAGATTCACTCACAAGTGGAGGAGCGTTATCCGTCTCTTCATCTGCGACAGGTCTCACAGGAGATCTTGTGAAGTTCGAGGCAAGCGGTAGTAATGCAGGAGTTACAGGAAATGTTGCGAAAATCGGGTTAATTGGAGCAAATGCAACAGGTACAGCGTTAAATGTCACAACAGCAGGTGCATCAGGATATGCCTTAAGAGTCAATGATGATGGCACATACACAGACTCAACACCATTTGTGGTTGACTATGCAGGTAACGTAGGTATTGGAACAACGAGTCCTGGAGCTTTGTTAGAAGTAAAGGACGGTAGTGGGTCAGTAAAAGTATCGGGTTCGGAAATGAGCTTCTCAAGCGGTTCATCTAATTATATTAGTGCTTCAGGAGCTGGCGGAGGTCTAGATTTTCAAACAGGTGGTACATATGGTGCTGGAATAGACAGATTAGTGATAAGTGGTAGTGGAGATTTTAATTTCAAAAATGGTGCAACTTCATTAGTAAAAATTCTTAGCACGGGTTATGTCGGAATAGGTACTACAAATCCCGGACAAAAACTCACAGTAGATGGAACATTTGGAATACTAGAAACTGGCACATCTCCAACATATCACACTATATTTCAAGGAGGAGATCAAGGAGGAGACATCACATACACTCTCCCCACAGCTCAAGCAGGAGGAACGGGATATTACCTCAAGAACGACTCTGGTACTTTGTCATGGACCAACTCAATTGCAGCTAGTTCACTCAAATGGAATGCTCTGACTGCCCCAGATGGAGCACTTACTCTTGCTCATGGATCAAATACAACAACATTTAATTGGGACACGCTCTCAACCACCAATGGTTTTGTATTTGGTTCAACCTCCCTAACATCAGGTAACTTAGTATCTATCTCACCAACTAACACTGCTCAAACTGGCAACTCACTTTACGTCTCATCAGCATCAACCAGTGCAGCATCAAATGGACTAGCTAGATTCAACTTCACAGGAGCACACACAGGTAATGGACTACAAATTGATGATGCAACCCAAACAGGAACAGCTTTGACACTAAATGCAAATGCTCTAACATCTGGCAAGGGTCTAAATATATCATCCACCTCAACTGGTCTCACATCAGGTAATCTAGCCAACATTGATTGGTCACCATCTGGATCAACAGAGATTTATAGCACAGGAGATGTATTCAAGATCAATGTAGGTCAATATGCCAATCCCAAACATATTTGCTATCTATGATAATGGCACAGAACTATTCAGTATTGATCAGGCGAAGATAACCAGTGCACTTCCTACAGAGTTTACAGCTGCAGGGGATGTATCAATGTCATATGACCTTGTGATGACAAATCCCACAGCTGCTTATCTCACGTATGAAGGACCTGGATATATAAGGACTTTTAGCCCGAGTGCCAACCTAGACCTTACATTGTCTGCTGCAAATACTGGGTCTGTGATCGTGAATGATTTGTTAAAAGTAGAGAATGCAGATCCTTCAATTGTATTTGACACAACTACTGCTGGAGACACAGATTATTGGCTTGGGGTGCAGGAGGATGCTGGTGGAAATGACAATGATAAGTTTATGATTGGAAAAGGAAATGTGATCGGTGCGACGCCTTATTTCACAGTCGACTCTGCAGGCAACATTGGTATAGGTATTACAACCCCAGCAACAGCCCTTCACGTAGCAACATCAACTGGTATCACAATAGGAGAAGATAAGACAGCTGGTAGTTCAAATACATCAGGAGTGCTCAAGATGATAAGTGCAGGAGACAATGCATACTCTACAACATTCACAGCAGGTACCCAAACTGGAGATGTCTCATACACTCTCCCCACAGCTCAAGCAGGAGGATCAGGTTATGTCCTTTCAAACAATGGATCAGGGGTGTTGTCGTGGGCTCCTACAGGCGGGTCACTCAAGTGGAATGGGTTGACGACTCCAGATGCAAACTTTACACTTGGAATGACAACGTACACCACAGAGTTCAATTGGGATACTGGTACAGGGAGCAGTGATCTATTCTCGCTTACAACAGACGCGTCATCAAATGGTATAGGATCTCTCTTAAATGTCCAGACTGGAGCATCCTCAACTGTCAATCCACTTCGCGTTAGAGCTGCAGCTATTGAGGCACTTTTTGTGAATACTTCTGGTTATGTGGGTATTGGCACAACAGGTCCTACTGCACTTCTTGATATCGCAGCTTCAAATGCAACACGTGCCTCTGCTCATATTGTTTCAAGTAACACTGCACCTAGTTCCCCAAATGATGGTGATATATATTATGACACTGCCAAAGACAGTATCATGCTTTATACGGGGGGCAAATGGCAGGCTGATAGATCAACTGCCACGCTCATTGTGGCTGCAAACGATTCTCTTTTCAAAGATAGAGCAGATTATGTGGCTGACGGTACAAATGATCAAGTAGATATAGAGAGTGCAATTTCAGCTTTGCCGTCAACCGGGGGAGTGGTTGTGCTTCTTGATGGGACTTACAGTATAGGTGCAGATATTACTATTACAAAATCTAATGTTCAAGTAGTCGGTCAGGGTAAATCTACTATTTTGAGTCGTGCTTTTGATGAGACGGTTGCAAATACGTCTGGTGTTGTTACAGTAAGCGACAACACAACAACAATTACGGGTGTAACACTCTCGAACTTCAAGATTGATGGAGTAAAGGCAACATATGCCAATGCCAATAATCACGGTATCTTCTTAAGAAGGGTCACAGATGCAAAATTTGATAAACTCTATATTGAGAATAACGCAGGTGATGGAATATTGGCTTACAATACCGCAGTAACTTATACTGGGTTGTCTTTTACAGACAACTATATTGCATCAAACACAGGTAGAGGGTTTGCTGAAACAAATGTTAGCGCTCCAATTACACGATCAATATTCCGTGGTAATAATATAAAGTCTAATGGAGGCCATGGTATCTATTTCTATTATGGTTCAACATACAATAATATTTCAGGAAATATTATAGATGCCAACGACAACGGAATATATTTCTACCAAGCTAATCATTTCAACACAATTAATAATAATCAAATAATAAATAGTACTGTTGATGGTATAAATATTAGAAATACCTCAGAAGGTAATTCTATTACTAGCAACTATCTTCGAGCTAATGGTGATGATGGAATTAACCTCTATACCAGTTACCACGATTTAGTATCATCCAACATAATTTATACATCGTCAATCTATGGCATTCATCTTGAAGGTTCCACGCACACCAATGTAGAGGGTAATCAAATAGTTGATACGACTAGAGATGGAATATATGTTGAAGCGGGGTCGAATTCGAATACTATCGCGAACAACTTTGTTAATGGTAGCGGAGGAAGTAATAATTATAGTGGAATAGTTATAACTTACTCTTCTAACAATAATATCGTAAAAAATAACCAGATTCTTGATAGTGCCGGTACAGGATATGCTATTAATCTATCAAGTAGTTTGGGTGGTAATACTGGCACAATCTTGTCTGGTAATACTTATTCTGGAACTGGTGCAACGAGTATAAACAATGCGGGGACAAATACTGTGTTTGAAGGTCAAAAATTCAATACCAATGGAGCCGACATGATATTCAACACGTCGGGCAATTTTGGAATTAATGACACCACACCAGACGCAAAGCTCAATGTACTTTCCACAACAGAACAACTTAGATTAGACTATGATGATAGCAATTACGCGTCATTTACAGTTGATGCGAATGGTAATCTCACGCTTGACTTGACAGGCACAACTCCCAAGTTTACTTTTGCTGACAATGTGGATATGAATAGTAACATCATATCCAATATTGGAAATTCAGGAACAGACTTCACAGCGCTTGGAGGATTGACGCTTGCTGATGATCTTACAGTCACCGGTAATGACATCACATTTGGATCAGGCGAATCAATATCTCTTCAAACAGATAACACATTTATATTTGCTTCAAACGGCACAAATGGAGCCGGTGCTTTGAGGCTTCCAGTAAAGACAGATGTTGGTGATCCAGCACTGAATGTTGAGGGAAATATGTATTACAACAGCAATAATCACAAGTTCAGATGCTACCAAAATGCCGGATGGACTGACTGTATACCAGCAACTGCATCATCTACCTGGAATGGCATTACAAACCCAGATGGCAATCAAACACTTGCCATGGGAGCATACACAAGTACCTGGAGTTTTGATTCGCTCACTAATGCTAATGGTTTGACAATGAGCTCGACATCACTCACATCAGGTGGATTATTATCTATTTCATCATCTGCGACTGGTTTGACAGGTGATCTTGTCAAAATTGAGGCTACAGGAAATAATGCGGGTGTAACAGGTAATGCTGCAAAAATTGGTCTTACAGGAGCCAGTGCTACTGGTACTGCTCTAAACATCACTACAGCAGGTGCATCAGGATATGCCTTAAGAGTCAATGATGATGGAACATACACAGACTCAACACCATTTGTTGTTGATTCTTCCGGAAGTGTTGGTATTGGTATGACAAATCCTGGAGCGCTTTTGGCAGTCGCAAGTAGGACAGAAACGATAACTGTTGGCAATGCTTCAAATGTTGCTGGTACCATCACTTACGGATCTGGTGATTATTATAACGATGGACCATATCCTCATAATATTAGAGTATATGCATTCAAAAATGTTGGTGGGACAAGGGTGTATTCTGCAAGCTACGCCACAAGAGGAAGCGATCTTTCTGATAATGGAGCAAATGATAATCCATACTACATTACATGGACTTGGGATGCGGTAACTGGAGCTGATGGATATAGAGTTTTCAAATACGATCCTGATTACAATGTTTTCAATTTTGATGCATATGTAGATGTTGCGACAAATAGTTGGACTGATCGGTATTTCAATTCATTTAAGTATGGTAATGAAGCCTCATATGCCATTCCAAGCTCGCCTCAAAGTGTGGATTTGTCTGCAAATTTTGCGAGTGTTGTAGATGTGGGTGGAGGCATAAATACTGAAGATGCCTACTATCTATTTGGAGAGAAAATACTAAGTAAGGATAATTTTAATAATCTGGCGCTTGGCTATAGTTCTTATGGATCAATCACCTTCGGCGCAAACAATATTGCAATCGGAGACTATGTCCTTAGTGCAAATACATATGGTTCACAAAATATCGGAATCGGACTGAACTCATTACACCTAAATGCAGAAGGAGCTGACAATCTTGCTATTGGCATGAATTCAATGGCAAAAAATACTGTCGGATACAATAATGTGTCTTTGGGTAATAACAGCATGTATTTCAATACTAGTGGAACTGGTAACACAGCTGTGGGTGTTTACAGTTTTTACTCGAATGTTACCGGAAATAATAACGTTGTAATGGGACAGTCTACATTGGGCGCAAGCGCGGCAGGATCAAACAATACTGTGCTCGGTTTTAATGCATTGACAAATGCTGTGGTAAGTATGAGCAATACAGCTGTCGGTACAGATGCCCTCAGAGTCCTAAATCCTGTTAATGGTCAGATAACCGGCTTTGCAGATGCAGGTGGAGGAGTGACAACTGTTACATCAGCAGGTCACGGTCGAAGCAATGGTACAGAGGTAGAAATAGTTGGTACGGGTACAGATTACGATGGAGTCTATACAATAAGTGGAGTAACAAGCACAACTTTTGATATCACAAAAGCATACACATCAAACATAACTACTGGATACTGGAAAGTTCGTGGACAGGCAGAAAAAAACGTTGCTATTGGACAAGGAGCAGGATATTACACCACAACTGGAGCAAATAACATAATGATTGGTTATTATGCTGGTAGTGCTACTTTTACTGGGAATAATAATATTATTATTGGTCAAGATATCGATTTGCCTTCGAGCAGCGCATCAAACATGATTGATATAGGAAATCTTATATATGCAACTGATGTTAATGGTGTTAGTAATTCAATATCTAGTACTGGCAAAGTTGGAATTGGAGAAACAAATCCAGGACAAAGATTGACAGTATTTGGCACTTTTGGAATTAAAGAATATTCTGATCCGCCCTCCATTAATAATTTCACCACAATTTTCCAAGCGGGTGATCAAACTACAGACATCACATACACCTTACCGACTGCCCAAGCAGGAGGATCAGGTTATGTCCTTTCAAACAATGGATCAGGAGTATTGTCGTGGGCATCTGTTGCTGCTGGTTCTGCTAAGTGGAACGGCATCACGAATCCAGACGGTAACCAAACTCTCACCATGGGTGCATACACAAGTACCTGGAACTATGATTCACTCACCACCACAAATGGATTCACCATTGGTTCAACCTCCCTAACATCAGGTAACTTAGTATCTATCTCACCAACTAACACTGCTCAAACTGGCAACTCACTTTACGTCTCATCAGCATCAACCAGTGCAGCATCAAATGGACTAGCTAGATTCAACTTCACAGGAGCACACACAGGTAATGGACTACAAATTGATGATGCAACCCAAACAGGAACAGCTTTGACACTAAATGCAAATGCTCTAACATCTGGCAAGGGTCTAAATATATCATCCACCTCAACTGGTCTCACATCAGGTAATCTAGCCAACATTGATTGGTCACCATCTGGATCAACAGAGATTTATGGCACAGGAGATGTGTTCAAGATAAACGTTGGTCAATATGCCAATCCCAATAACATATTTGCTATCTATGATAATGGCACAGAACTCTTCAGTATTGATCAGGCGAAGATAACAAATGCTCTCCCAACTGAGTTTACCTCAGCTGGAGATGTTAGCTTTGCTTATGATGCGATATTCACAAATAGCAGTGCTTCATATATAAAGTTCGAAGGACCAGGATATATCCAAACATCTCACCCAAGTGGAAATTATGATCTTACACTTTCTGCAGCAAATACGGGTGTTGTAAATATTGCCGATCAGGCAACAGTGACAGGTGTAAATACGGCTGGTTCAGGAGCCAATGCCCTTACGCTAACAGGAACAATTGCCAATATGGATGGCTCAGACACTTTCAGAGGATTGTATGTCAACTATACCAATGGCACTCATTCAAGCACAGGCAATGTAATAAATGGTATAGACATTGCAGGAATTTCTGCCAGTGCAAATGCCACAGAGACAGCCCTTTATATAGGGGCAGGTTGGGACACAGATATCTCTTTGCAGAATGGCGAGACAATTTCTAATGCGACCGATGGAACTGTGTCTGTCGGAGCGACAATGCTTACCGCAACAGGGGATCTTACAGTTTCGGGAGGTCAATTGTATTTGACTCCACGCTCGTCATCAGCATCCACAACAGAAGGAACCATTTATTATGATTCTGACGATGATAATTTATATGTATACTCGAATGGTGGTTGGGTTGATTTGACGGTGCAGGGTGGTGGTGGAGGTACATTAGATGATGCATATAATGGCTGTGGTGGTGCATGTGCCATAACAGTAGACGCGGGTGATGTTTCGTGGAACATAACCACAGGATATGAATTCAACATAGCCTCATCATCAACAACTGCAAGTAATCGTGCTTTGGATGTGTCACAAACAGGAGCAACAACAGGTAGTGATTATGCCGGTTACTTTAGTAACACTGGTGCTGCAACCACTAATTATGGTTTGTATTCTACATCATCAGGATCAACTACAGCATATGCTGCACAACTTTATGCACAAGGGTCTACTACTTCATATGGAGTTGATATAAGTTCAAGTAACACCTCTACGGGAGCCGCATATGGTGTGAATATTAACACTACTGGCAACTCTGGTTCAACAGTGTACGGGTTGAAGTCTCAAGCCGCGGGTGCTACGGGTACTGTTTATGGAACTTATAGCACTGGCACTGGCACAGGGAGCGCTGCAAACGCCTATGGAGGTTACTTTACAGCATCGGGCTCCACACTAAATCATTATGGATTGAATGTTGCTCAACCATCTGGAGCAACGCATGATACAGCGCTAGTTATCGGCACTCCAGCCACAACCGCGGGTGATTGGTCGATTTATAACGCCAGTTCAGCACAAAGCTATTTTGCAGGCAACATTGGTATAGGTATTACAACCCCAGCAACAGCCCTTCACGTAGCAACATCAACTGGTATCACAATAGGAGAAGATAAGACAGCTGGTAGTTCAAATACATCAGGAGTGCTCAAGATGATAAGTGCAGGAGACAATGCATACTCTACAACATTCACAGCAGGTACCCAAACTGGAGATGTCTCATACACTCTCCCCACAGCTCAAGCAGGAGGATCAGGTTATGTCCTTTCAAACAATGGATCAGGGGTGTTATCGTGGGTTGCTGCTGGTGGATCTGCTAAGTGGAACGGCATCACGAATCCAGACGGTAACCAATCACTCACCATGGGTGCATACACAAGTACCTGGAACTATGATTCACTAACAACTGGTACCGGTTTTACTCTTGGATCAACATCGCTTACATCTGGCAGTTTGTTGTCATTATCATCCACCTCTACAACGCTCTCAACTGGTAACCTAGCCAATATCGACTGGTCACCATCAGGTAGTACTGAGATATATGCCACAGGAGATCTCTTTAAGATCAATGTAGGACAATATGGAAATGTAGGCAACCTATTTGCAGTCTATGACAATGGCACAGAACTCTTCAGTATTGATCAGGCGAAGATAACCTCCGCCTTGCCTCATGAATTCACCGCAGCGGGTGATGTATCGATGGCATATGACCTAATAATGACTAATCAAACCTCTTCACAAATTGAGTCTTATGGACCATTCTCGATCATCGCAGGGGAGTCATTTGAAAACAATAATATGACATTCCAAACCTATGGAACTGGCAACTTTATATTCAATAATGGTACAACCACAGAACTCTACATTGATGGAGCAAATGATAGGGTAGGTATCGGCACCACCAACCCACAGCAACCACTCCATGTATATAGAGGAAGTGATGGTGCACCTGTAAGGTTTGAGGACACAAATGGTTACTGTGAAATCAATCCAACAAGTACAACATGGACTTGTACATCAGACAGAACACTTAAGAAGGATATAGAGACAATTGATAACGCAGAAGCACTAAGAAGAATCAATTTACTTGATGCTGTAACATTCAGATGGAATAAGCAAGATGAAAATGATAAGAAGAGTTATGGACTTATTGCTCAAGATGTAGAAAAGATATTCCCTGAGTTTGTCACTACTAGTGAATCAGGACTCAAGTCTGTATCATACGGATCATTCACACCAGTTCTTATATCTGCTATAAAGGCTCAACAAGTACAGATTGGGGCTTTGGATAAGGTCACATCAAATATCCAGGCTCCTGTTACAGTAGATGACCCTCTTAAGTTTTTGATTCCTATAGAAGCCCCATCTATCAAGACTGGAAGCCTCAAGGTTGATAGCATCACAGTTTCAGGTTTGACTTTTGCTGATAAGATCGATGTTCAGACTGTAGAGACCTCTCTTTCAAGCGTAGAAGCTCGGGTTGTTAGTTTGGAAAACAGAGTTGATGGGTTGGATATAGAGATTGCATCCATCAAGGAGCAAATTGCATCAATGAGTGCTCAACTTGGAAATATGACTACAGAATTTACCAGTTGGCAGCAAACTGTAGGTTCTTCATCAGCTGTTCTTGGAGCTAGTGGGTCAGCTACTCTGCAGGATAAGGTGGCAAGTCTTGAAGGTCTTATGGTTGACGGAAAGACCTCCACTTTTGATCTTGAAGTGCTTGGAAACATTAATGCAGGTTTGCTTGAGGTAGGAGGAAATTCCGGAACAGAAATTAATAGTTTGGGAAGTGTGGTGAGTATACAGGCGCTTTCACAAGGCGGGATAGAATTTGAAGGAGGTAAGGTCACGATTGACGTAGACGGAAATCTTAAGACTGTAGCTGCAGTTGAATCTGATAGTCTAGATACTAGAGAAATCAATGTTCAGAAGACCGGAGTAATTTCACCTGTCGTAGGTGAGGGAACAATATCTGCTGGCCTTACTCAAGTAACGATCACAAACTCCAATGTATTAACTTCTTCAAAGATTTTTGTTACTGCGACTACCCCAACAGGAGGGCAAGTACTTATTGTAAAGAGTAAGACAGGTGGGAGTTTTGTCGTGTCAATCGAATCACCACACACTTCTAATATTAAGTTTGATTACTGGATTTTGGGCGTTAAGTAATCTCAATCGCAATAATAGATAGACTGCATGGTGTTGCAACCTGATGTATGTTTTTGTTATAGTTTGCTACCAAGTATGTTGAATTACACTCCACTTAGAATTTCACCAAAGAAGACCATTTCAAAAAGTTTTGTTGCAATGAGCCTTTTGGTGGGCTTGTTTGCGTTTGGAGTTCTTGGTTTCATGGGTTATATGATTAGTTCTATCCAGTTCCAAAACGCATATCTAACGGATAAATTGGATACTTTAACATCAAAAAAAACTAATAATTCGACATCGCAAGGTGAAGTGGCTGGTGCAGAAACCTCTACTGCTGAAGCTTTGCCACCAGAAGCAGAAGGGTCAAGGCTAAAGATTGAATCGATGATCAGTATACCTGTGAAAGGTGAAACTCCAACTTTTGCACTTCTTGACAATATGACAAAAGTACAAAATGAACCCTTCTTCAAAAAAGCAGCTTTAGGAGATCACGTTTTTATATATCCAAAATCAAAAATAGCCATATTGTATCGACCTTCAGCGTTGAAAATTATTAATATGGCCGAAATCAATTCACCTCAACCAACACCGACAACCCAAAATAGTGATTCTGCACAAATGGAGTCAGACTCAAAAGATGATGGTAGCAAAATAAAATTAATGCTCGTGTCCTCTGGAGCCAATCAGGAGACTGTGCAACAGTCACGAGATATTATTATGAAGGATTCTCAGTATGAGATTGTGGACTCGGCAAAAAGTACATCATCCGAAGTTCTGAAAAAAAATAGATTGGTAAATGTGAAAGGTGATGCTGCAAAAGCTCAAGCTCTTATGAAAAAGTTTTCTGCAGAAGCTGGTGATTTGCCAAGTGGAATTGACGCAAACGGGGCAGATTTTGTGCTAATACTTGCCAAAGATTAACTCTAGATTATGAGTAAAAACTTCCCAAACAAGGCAAAAGTCATTAGATATAAGAGTAGAGGAAGAAAAGTTTTTGAAACCATAATACTTCTGCTTGGGGCCTCATTTTTACTATTAATTATGACTCTAGGGATCATGCTTCACAGGTCACTCTTAGTCCAGAGCAAACTCACTAGAATAGTCAATCTAATTGAAAAGTATAGTGGAGATGTAGATGCCGCAAAGAAAACTGAAGAAATAATGTCAAAAGTTGAACGACAGACATCTTTGCCGAATAATGAACTGCCTTATATAGCTGAGATCAAAGACGTTAGTCAATTATTTTCTATGAAGGCGTTTGAATCTGCATTGAATGGTGACTTTTGCCTAGTTTATCCAGATAATAAGAAAATATTTATATATAGACCCTCAGATGACGCTCTTGTTGGTCAATTTGATTTTGATCCTGAAAATTTATCGAAGCTTAAATCAAAATCAACTGTTTCACCAACACCAACGCCAAACGCATACCCTCAAGTATTAGTCTCTACTAGCTCAGCAACTCTAACACCAAAAAATTAGAAACGAGTATAATTACTAAGAAATTAATTACGGAAGTAAGTATTTGAGGACAATGAAAAACAAATTTCAACAATATTCCGAAAATAAGTATCTTGGTTATCTTGGGCTGTCGCAATCAAAATTTTTTCTCCTAATTGGATATATATCTGGAATAATTTCGCTTGTTTTGTTTGTAGGCTTTTATCAAATGTTTGTCGCTGGAGTGTCAAATGATAATTTGTCTGACTCTGACACTATTAGAGAGAAAGGCGCAAAATTCACAAGTCCTCTTTTGGAATGTTCTGACACCAAACCTTTACCAATCCAAAAAATGTCAAAGTTAGAGCCAAAGCTAAATGCTATAGTGAAAGAAGGTTGGGATGAAAATGGCGTAGAAACAAGCTTATATTGGAGAGATTTGTCAAATGGTGGGTGGCTTGAGGCAGGTAGTAAAGATGTGTATAGACCAGCAAGCCTTATGAAACTTGTCACTCTAATAGCTGCATTTAAGAAAGTTGATTCTAACTTAGATTATGAAAATAGTGAAGTTGTGGTAGATGGAAGAATAAGTAATGAATTCAAACAAAATATTGTAACTGGTCAACCGGAACTTGAAGAGGGTTCAAATGTCACGATTTCCAATCTTATTAGTAGAGTTGCCATTGATTCAGACAATTATGCCAATGACCTTTTGATTAAAAATGTAGGAGCAGATCTAATGAATGCTGTTTTGAGTGATCTAGGGATGCCCCCTTTTACAGCGCCAACAGATTATAAAATATCACCTAGAATATATTCTAGATTTTTAAGAATATTATACAATGCTACATATTTATCAAAGAGCAGTTCTGAAGAGCTTTTGAAGCTCCTATCTCAGTCAAAATTTAATAAAGGGTTAAGAGCGGGGGTGCCTGCTGGAGTAACGATCGCTAGTAAGTTCGGAGAACGAGTTGTGGATGAAAATGGGAAAAAAATATACCAGCTGCATGATTGCGGGATAATTTACTCTACACACCCTTACATCTTGTGTGTAATGACTCAAGGTAATTCTTTCGATATGCTGTATTCCAAAATAAGTAGCATAAGCAAAGTGATTTATGAAGCTACCAAATAACGCCTTGTCTTTTGCGTGCAAAGCCTCTCAACAAACAAAAACGTATTGTACAATAAGTATCTCATGACAATTACTCAAACAAAATTCCAACCTTCAGCTTTTGAAACAAAATGGAGGAATAAGTGGGCAAAAGATCAAATATATAAAACTCCTCAAAATGTTTCTAAAACCAATAAGAAATATGTGCTGGACATGTTCCCATACCCATCAGGGGCTGGACTGCATGTAGGGCATGTGGAGGGTTATACAGCTACAGATATTTTTTGTAGATATCTAAGGATGAAAGAATACGACGTGCTTCATCCTATGGGTTTTGACTCTTTTGGATTGCCTGCGGAGAACTTTGCAATAAAGACGGGTACACATCCTAGAATCACAACAGAGCAAGCGATAGAAACATTCACAAATCAAATGAAAGTCATCGGTCTATCGTATGATTGGGATCTTGTGCTTGCAGCTCACACTCCAGAGTATTACAAATGGACTCAGTGGCTATTTTTATTAATGTACAAAAGAGGCTTGGCTTATCGCAAGAAACAAGCCGTAAATTGGTGTGACGGTTGTCAAACTGTATTGGCAAATGAACAAGTAGTCGATGGTAGGTGTGAAAGGTGTGATACGGTCGTTGTTCAAAAAGAGATGGAACAGTGGTTTTTCAAAATTACTGAATATTCTGAAAGACTATTGAAAGACCTGGACAAACTAGATTGGCCTGAAAGTACTAAGGCTGGACAGAGAAATTGGATAGGCAAAAGTGAGGGTATTAACATCTCTTATCCACTTAAAGGGATTAACAATGAGTTTATTACCGTATTTACAACACGACCTGATACAAACTTTGGTGCAACTTTCATTGTATGTGCTCCAGACAGTGATTTTGTAAAAAATAATCTCGAAAAATTTCCAAATAAAGACATTGCAGAGGTTTACATAAAACAGTCTCTTAAGAAAAAAGAACTAGAAAGACTTGTAGATTCCAAAGAAAAAACAGGAGTTTTCACTGGTCTTTATGCGATAAATGGATTGAACAATAAAGAGCTCCCGATATATATCGCTGATTTTGCTCTTGCAACAGTAGGCACAGGATGTTTGGTGGGTGTGCCTGGTCATGACATTCGTGATTTTGAGTTTGCAAAAGCTATGAATTTGCCAATAATCCGAGTTGTAGTTGGTAAAGATAAGGATAAATCTGAAATAAATGATGTATCCCAAGTACAAGAGGAGGAGGGTGTAATGATGAATTCGGGATTTTTAGATGGTATGGAGATACATGCCGCTACCAAAAAGATAATGGATTTTATTGAAGAGAAGGATATGGGTAAGCGTGTAGTGAATTACAAACTAAGAGATTGGCTCATATCAAGACAAAGATTCTGGGGGGCGCCAATACCCATGAGAAAGAGAGCAAAGAGCAAAGAGCAAAGCCAAGAGTTTGAATATTTGCCCGTGGAGGAGTCAGAGCTGCCTGTAATGCTTCCTATGGATGTGGAGTTCAAACCAACAGGAAAATCACCTCTCACAGAGCACCCAAACTTCAAAGATCGTGAGGTGGACACCATGGATACGTTTGTTGACTCCTCATGGTATTTCCTGCGATTTGCCCAGCTTACAAGTGATAACGTCCGTGAGAACTCAAAAACTGGTAATGAAGCATCACCATTTGAAGACGAAAAAATCAGAGAAATTATGAATACATGGTGTCCGGTTGACCTCTATGTAGGAGGTGCAGAGCACACAGTGCTACATCTTTTGTATGCGAGATTTTTCACAAAAGTGCTTTTTGATGCAGGTTTTGTGAATTTTGATGAGCCATTTCTAAAGCTCCGCCATCAGGGCATTATAATGGGACCAGATCATAGGAAAATGAGTAAGCGATGGGGTAATGTTATAAATCCACTTGATGTCGTTTCGCAATATGGTGCAGATACTCTCCGGATGTATGAGATGTTTATGGGACCGCTTGATCAAATGAAGGCTTGGAATGTAGAAAGTGTTGCTGGTATCTATAGATTTTTAACAAGAGTATGGAACAGCTCACTCAGGGTGATTGAAACTAATCGGTCTGAAACCGAAAAAAGTATAAAAACAGCTTTGCACAAAGCTATCAAAAAATCTTCCGATGATATCCCTGAACTAAGATTTAACACAACAATTGCTGCGTTTATGGAATTCCTGAATCTTTGGGAAAAAATAGGATCTGACAAGATGTCCATAAATGATTTGGAGCTTTTCTTAAAAATATTGGCTCCTTTTGCTCCATTTATGACAGAAGAGATTTGGAGTTTGATAGGTAAAACCCAATCAATTCATCGAGAAAAGTGGCCTGATTACAATAAAGAAATGTTGGTAGAAGATAGGATTGAGGTCCCCGTTCAGATAAATGGCAAACTAAGAGGAACGATAGTGATTGAAGTCCAAGATATTAAAGATCAGTCAAATGCATTTGATTTAGCAAAAGCAGACCTGAATATTGCAAAGTATTTAGATAAGGAGCCTAAGAAAATAATTTATGTACCTGGAAAGATACTGAATATAATCGTTTGAGGTTGGGCAAGATTTGAAATCCGCATTGTCATGAGGGCAAAAAAATGATATAATTCACAGGTTCTGAGTATCTATTGTCCATGTCTACTTTTTAATAGGTAGATGGGTTTTTTCATACTGATCCTTGAAATTACTTGTATATTGTCATTGATTATTGTTAATTTTTTTGGGTCTATAGCTCAATTGGTAGAGCAGTTCCCTTTTAAGGAATTGGTTCTGGGTTCGAGTCCCAGTAGACTCACATTGACAGCTCTTAGCGAAGAGCTATTTGCTATGAGCTTAGAGATGACAATGCCCTCCGATAATTGAGCGCATGAGCCGCAGCAAAAATATGCTAAGGCGATAGCCCGAAATATGGAGGGTAAAGGAAAAATGCACGAGAAGTTTATCCTCCTATGGCGGAAGTCCCAGCGTTAGCCACGTTTGACGTGGGAGACTCACAATATTAGTTATCAGCTATTAGTTGATAGTTGTTAGAAATCATCTCCAAACTTATCTACAAAAAACGACGAATTTGATTCTCAGCTACATGCTTATAACTCTGTTTCATAAAAGCTAAGAGTTTTGAGGTGCATATAGTCGTATATTGCTGAAAATGTCTTTGTTATTGTCGATAATAATTCACTGTTGAAATTGTGAAGATGACGATATAGTATGTGATAGTTAAGAAGATAATTTATTATCGTATGTTCAAGAAAATCAATATAACCATATTACTATTAGTTTTGGTTCTAATTTGTCAGCTATATATTATTTTTCTAGGACTCAATCCGCTTAGTGTTTTGTCTGCTTATAACCAGAGAAAAGAAATTGAAACCATATCAAAACTAGCTGGAATGAATCCAGTTGATGCCAAGTCATATGTGGAGATTGGTAAGACTCAGGGATTCACTGATCTTGAAGCAATTCGTAAAGAAAGTGTGATTAACCAAGATGTATACAAAGATGCCAAAATAGGAGATAAAATCATCGGATTTGGTACGAAGATGGCGATATATAGGCCTAGTATCAAAAAGCTGATTTATAGTGGAGACACCCCAGGGCAGATGAATGAAGTTAAAAAAAATGAATTGATAGCTGAAATAGTGAATCAGATCAAAGCTGCTGGACATATTCCCCAAAGCTCAACTGAGGTGCCACAAATTGCAGGTATTACTGACCCATCAAAACTTGCAAAGAATGACTTCTACGCTGATGCAAAACAGGGAGATGCGATTGTGAGTTTTGGAGATTCAGGAGTAGTGGTGCTTTATGATTTGCAAAAGAAAGAGATCAAAAAAGTTGCAAAAATAAGCTTAGCTTCTGTGAATGAAGAGGAACAATTGACACCAACAAAAGCAATGACTAAGAAAGTTTTGCCGTCCCCAACGGTTGAACCAAAGGAAACACCGTAAAAATATCACCTTTGTAATAATAAAAAGCTGCCCATTTAGGCAGCTTTTTTTGTGTCATTAAGTATGTTGTTAAATTCACACACATCTACTATTACCTAATTGGCTATAGATGTGGTGGTTGGTGTGGGTGTGGTTTCTGTCATTGATGCAGAGTCTGATCCTATTATTTCATTGTCAAATTCTGCAGATGAAGTAGCTTCAATGATAGATTCACCTTTGGATATTTTGTATCTTGGAGCAGCTACTGCTATCCAAGAAATATCTATGTCTCTTGCGGTGCTTTCAGATAGAATGATGGTAAAACCATCCTTTGAAACATTTGTAACTGCGGGTCTTAAATCACTTAGGAAAAGTGTATCGTCTTCATTTGCTACATTGAGCGTGAGGTTTATGATCGGTATCGTTTCATATGGTTGGTCAAATTTGATATCGATCTTTCTTGTGAGTGCTCTAATAGTTGCCACTCCAGCTACGTCACCATCATTTTGAACAAGTCTCTTGTTGAATATTACACTTGAATTGAAGATTGCAGAATTTTCAAATTGAGCTGTCGCCTCGAAGACAACCCTTTTCCCAAATGTTACTATCGAATCCGAAATAGTTGCAAGAGACGCAATGTTTGACTTTAATGTATCAAGTAGAGCAGAGAAGTCATTGACTGATTTTTGGGTCAGAACATTTTCACCATTGACAGAAATGGAATCGGCGTTGAGAGAGTTTGTCTGTATGTCACCAGCATTTATTGGAGTTAAAAACGTGAGTCCTTTTATTTGATCATATTGAATATTTTGTGTTAGGCCAAGTTTTTCCAAAGCCCCAATCTGTACTTGTTGAGCCTTTATAGCAGATATAAGAACTGGTGTGAATGATCCGTATGATACAGACTTGAGTCCTGATTCACTAGTAGTGACAAACTCAGGGAATATCTTTTCTACATCTTGAGCAATAAGTCCATAACTCTTCTTATCATTTTCATCTTGCTTATTCCATCTGAATGTTACAGCATCAAGTAGATTGATTCTTCTAAGTGCTTCTGCGTTATCAATTGTCTCTATATCCTTCTTAAGTGTTCTGTCTGATGTACAAGTCCATGTTGTACTTGTTGGATTGATTTCACAGTAACCATTTGTGTCCTCAAACCTTACAGGTGCACCATCACTTCCTCTATATACATGGAGTGGTTGCTGTGGGTTGGTGGTGCCGATACCTACTAAACCTGTGGAGGTGACCGTGAGTAGATCACCTGTGGCTCCGCCATAGGAAGATATATCAAAATAATCACCAGTTTGACTACTAACTCCCTGTATGTCGAAGATATTTGCAGATGTGACTGTGGAATTAACGTAAAACCCTGCACCTGACGATCTTGCAAGTGATGTATCTACGCCTGAAGTGCCAGGTCCTACATACCAAGTGCCGCCACCAGAAATGGCAAATCTCCTATATCCCTCTCCGTCGACGCCACCAGAAAATAGTGAATTAGTTGAGTTGTTGGTTACGAAATTTACAAGTATTCTTCCGAGTGAAGACTCTTTCAAAATGCCATTGTCAAATCCACCAGAAAGCTCACTGTTTCCGACATGATGGGTATTAAATTTGATTATGGGATTAAATGTGCTTGATCCATTGGCGCCTGACAAGTCTATGAAACCTCTGCTTGTAATCGTGGTTTGTAATGATCCATCATTGAGTCTCCATTCTTGCAGATTGGCGTCATTGCTTGAATTCCCCCTGAGAACGAGTGATACATTACCTGACGCGCCACCTGTGACTTGAAGTCTGCCTGCTGGTGATGTTGTCCCAATTCCCACATTTCCTGACGCCGTAACTCTCATTCGTTCATTCGATGGGTCATAACCACCCGTTAGGAATGAAATGTATCCGGTGCCACCGGATGACATGTCGCCATTGGTCATAAAACTAAGTTTTTGCATGTCACCTTGAGTAAAGATGTTGCCTGTATTTGGGATCAAATAATCAGCACCAGTGGCTTGAAAAATTATTTGACCAGTTCCTGAATTATTGAGTGTAAAACGCGTATCTCCACTTGAGTTGCTATTTGTAACATCAAACTGAACATTTCCAGGATCGCTACCACTTCCATAAATCGACAATAGATTAGTTGGATTTGTTGTGCCTATACCTACTTTCCCAGCAAATGAAGAGTTGCCAGTTCCTTTAACAGTAATGTTACCGTTGCCATCTGTGGAAAACCCATAGGTGTAGCCAGCTCCATAGTTTTGATAGTCAGTTCCTATGCTTCCGTTAGCTATGATGCTTAGCTCCGCAGACAAATAGTTGCCGATTATGGTGCCCTCCACATCAAGTGCTCCAGCAGGGGAGGTGGTGCCAATTCCGACTTTGCCAGTGCTATCAATCCTAAGTCTCTCAGTTAATGTTCCCGACAAGTCCCTTGTATTAAAAGCAAATGATCCCGAAGCGCGCCCAGCTCCATCTACATTGCTTACTAGTGCTTGTATTTGTGCAAGGTTCATATTTGTGAAGGAAGTGTCGGCAGCATTTCTAACGTATCCATATGCATTGAAACCACCCAGATAGTCACCATTTTGAAGGTTTGATGGGGAAGATTCACTACCTCTATATCGGAATGTCTTGAGTTGTGGTCCTGATGTGCTCGTGTCATTAAATCTACTCAACCAAAAAGCCTCATTTGGACTAGATGCACTCTGGTTTATGCTAAATATAGCGCCGGGATTTGTTGTGCCTATGCCGACTCCTGTTCCAGAGTCATAAATCATTGAGCTTGTTGTTAGGCCTGAAGTCGTCCATTTTGGCAAATAGTTCTGTGTTCCTAATAAATTAGACAAAACTCCAGAACTGTTGGACTGAAGAATACCAGTTCCCAGACTAGAAAAAGTAATGGTCCCACTTGAAGTTATGCTGGTTTTATTTGTAAGCGCATCAGTAGAGGATGAGGTGATGTATAACGAATCATTGGTCCATTGTGAGATATTGTTCGATGATAGCAAATTTTGTTTTTGAGCAAATGATGACTGCAGGTCTGATTGGGTGTTTATATCTCCAGTTATTCCGCCCCATACAGATGCCCCACTACCAGATGTCCCGGCAGGACCCGTTGCTCCTGTATCGCCTTTGTCACCACGATCTCCTTTGTCGCCTTTATCACCTTTTTCACCTCGTTCACCCTTGGCTCCTGTCTCACCTTTGATTCCGTCTCTACCACTAGGACCAGATAAACCAATTTCTCCTGAGTCTCCTTTATCTCCTTTTTCACCTTTCATTACGGCAGATATAGGGGAGGGCTGTGTGTAGTCTGAAGATGAGCTTGTTTGGCAAAATTCTCGAGAATATTTACCGTTTTTTTGGCCGGTAATGCCATCGATATATTGACCAAATTCACACTTGTTACGTAGAGTATATGCACCACCTAGTGAAAGAAATGCCAAAGCGAAAATGCCTATAATTGCGCCTGGCAGAATCTCAACAAAACCCGAGTTTCTTTGCCTTTGACCCACAAAGTTATTTGGGGCAAAAAACCCCCTTACCCCCAATTTTGAATTTGTGGCTACGAAAAACTCTTTCATCTTATATATACATACTAAAACTTTTCGCATCTCTTTGTCAAGAAAATTAGCATCAAAATGTGATCTCTTAGAGGTCTTGATAAATTATCCATCAATTTAGGGGTGTTTGTGATATTTTCGACATCATATTTTGATATACTTTGCTGCTTATAAAAAATCTTATGAAAACACATTCATTCACTTTACCCAATGCCTTGCGAACCATTCTTATTGACACAGGAGGAGCCGAAAGTGCCACTGTACTACTTCTTGTGGGAGCAGGTAGTCGTTATGAAAATGCTAAAAATAATGGAATAGCTCACTTTTTTGAGCATATGGCTTTCAAAGGGTCGGTGAAATACCCAGACAGCTTCACAATAAGCTCAACAATTGATGGAATGGGTGGAGTTTTCAATGCTTTTACTTCTAAAGATCATACTGGATACTGGATCAAAGGCACGGCTGACAAGACTGGTCTTATGCTCGATGTTCTTTCTGACATGATCATTTCTGCCAAGCTAGACAAAGATGAAATAGAGAAAGAGAAGGGTGTAATTGTTGAGGAGATTAATATGTATGAAGATATGCCTCAACACAAAGTATCACAAGTGTATGACACCGTATTGTATCCCAATCATCCACTTGGTATGGATATCGCGGGGACTCACGACACAGTGAAATCTTTTGATAGAGGAGTATTTGTGGATTACATTAGAAAGCTTTATCATCCAGACAATGCTGTATTGATTGTGTCTGGCGGCATAGCAGACAAGATAAAGGCTATTCGCGACGAAGTCGCAAATACCTTTGGTCACTGGGACAACTCTTCTGGAGCTTTGAAGCAATATGATTTTGAAAATTTTCAGGAAGTAGATGGAAAGAAGAAATATACCCTTTTCAAGAAAGATACAGAGCAGGCACATTTTGTAATGGGATATACCACCGACTATGGATTTTTGGATGATCAAAAATATGTGCTTGGAGTACTGGCTGGAATACTGGGAGGGGGTATGTCATCTAGGCTATTTGTTGAAATAAGAGAAAAGAGGGGATTGTGTTACTACGTTCATACCTCACGAGATATGTATGCTGAGACAGGTTCTCTAGTTACATCAGCTGGTGTGCGATGTGATGTCAAGACTGTCAATGAGGCTCTAAAGCTCATAGTTGAGGAGCACGAAAATATTGCGCTTGGAAAAGACAAAGATAAGCTGGCTGACGAAATAATAAGGGTAAAAGAAATGCTCAAGGGTAGATTTTTACTCTCGCTTGAAGACAGTCAATCTGTAGCCAGCTTTTATGGCAATAAAATGCTACTTGAGGGCAAATATATTGAACCAAAAGAAGTTGTTCAAAAAATATTAGATGTGACGATTGATGATGTGATATCTGAGGCTGAAAATGTAATAAAAGATGATAAACTACGTTTAGCAGTAATTGGGCCATTTGATGAGACTAAGATCAAGATTTGACCCAAAAAATATTGGCAAAAACTATTAATACTTTATTTTTGTATTTATGAATAATGTTACCGAGAGAACACTTGTAATTCTAAAACCAGATGCAGTATCACGAGGCATCATGGGAGAAATTATTAGTAGATTTGAGAGAGTTGGTCTTAAGATGGTTGCTGGAAAGTTCATGTCAGTATCTAAAGAACTTGCTGATAGGCATTACCCTGCCTCAAGAAAAGAGTTTATAGAGGGTATGGGCAACAAAACCAAAGAAAACTACGCAGACCTAAAACTCGATCTATCAAAAGATTTTGGTGACAAAACCGACGCACACTCAATAGGACTAGTAATTCGTGAGTGGCTTGTGAGTATGATCACTTCAGGACCGGTCTTGGCTATGGTGTGGGAAGGACCACATGCTGTCGAGCTAGTGAGAAAACTTTGTGGACATACATTGCCACTCAAGTCTGCTCCAGGCACAATACGAGGAGATTATTCTTTTGATTCTTCAGCTCTTGCCAATTTTGGCAAAAGACCAATCAAGAATCTCATGCATGCTTCAGGAAATCTTGATGAGGCAAAATTTGAAGTAGATCTTTGGTTTACAAAAGATGAAATCTCTTCATACAAAAGAGTAGAGGAAGAAGCAATGCGCTAATAAGTCCTAATGACTAATTGTTCTAATTGACCTAAACTTGGTTTTTAACTTGTTTAGTAATTCGAAATTGGGATTTAGAAATTTATTCGCTTTATATTCCGTATCTTTCGCAGATCTTTTCTATTTCTCTATCGCAGATATGAAAACCCTTGCCTCTATGAGGTCTTAGTGCGCCTGAGAAAGTCATGGGGATGTGCATAAGCTCATGAATTAGCACTTTGGTTTTTTCACGGTCTGGCAGCTTGTCATATCTTTTGTGATTGACCTCAATAATATATGTGGGCTGCATGCCAGCAACTTCGACAAATATTTTGCTGAATCCCCAAATACGTGCAATAGCTCTCGTTTTGGCATCAAGACTTCGGATGCAAAAAATTCTTTCGGGTTTGATATGGTTGAACTCAATTTTTGGGATAAGCGTATCGATTTGGGACTTAATATCGGGGGCAAGGTCATATTTCATAAGAAGCATAGTTTACAGGTTGTAGGTGGTAGGTTGTAGGGCAATGCAAATGTTTATTGCTTATTTATTATCGTTTATGTACGATTGAAGAATATGCAACAACAAGAAACAAAATTTATGGTCAATATGACCTTTGGTTATGGGCTCCTGGCAACTGGAATACTCATCATGTTTTTGAGCTTTTTCCAGGTATTTAGAATATTTACTGGTCAACAGGAACCTTTTGTCTTCTTTCATTTTGATGGAGTGAAGATTGATCTTCGTAAGATGATGCCACAACAGCCAGATATGAGTGCAGCACAAGAGCTCGCAAACAAATACAATTTGAAAATCAATATTCCTGAACCAAGCACTGAGCCAATCGAAACTGAGATTATCCCAGCCAAAATGCTCAATGACTCAGCAAATCTTGGAGCAACTCTGCTTTTTATGACATTCATGCTCAATTTTGGGGGAAAGCTGGCAAATATTGGCGTGGATCTAGTCACAAGGAAATAAAAGCTATTGCAATCTGCAATTGTATTTTTCTTCATTAGCTTTGGGATATGGCTAAGTTGTTGATATAATTCGTTGTTTGACATTGGGCGCGTCGTTCAACGGTAGGACTGCGGTCTCCAAAACCGCCAATGAGTGTTCGATTCACTCCGCGCCTGCCAAATAGCTGTTAGCTATAAGCTATAAGCTAATAGCAAATATACTCTTCTCTTTGCTTAGTCTACTTTGACTAAACAACATCGGCGAATGTTCCTTCGGCTTTTTTGAAGAATTTGTAGCCTAGGATGAATACAAGGAGTGAGATTCCAACACCTACAATTAGTGACTCCCACTTTGGTACGTCATGAGCAAGTAGTATCTGTCTATACGCATTTATGAATACTGACATAGGATTGAACTTGAAAATCCATCTATATTTCTCAGGGAAAGACTCGACCTGGTAGAGAATTGGGGTGAGATAAAAAAGTAGAGTAATGCCAAGCCCCACAAGATACTGCACATCACGGTAAAATAGATTGAGGACTGACAAAAACATGCCCAAACCCATTACAAAAAGCGTCTGAACAATAAAAATGGGGATGAAAAGTAAAATATGCCAAGTGATTGGTATTTGGAAATAAAACATCATTCCAATAAGTACGATGAGAGATAGAGAAAGGTCAAATGCTTTGGCAAGGATAGTTGCTAGTAATAATATTTCTCGAGGGAAATAAATTTTCTTGAGTAGTCCTGCGCCATCAACAAGTGCTCCCATGCTAGAAGTTAGAGCAGTTGTGAAATATACCCATGGCAGGAGACCTGTATACATGAAAATAGGGTAGGGTACTCCAGGCATGTTGAATTTGAAGACATACGAAAAAACAAAGCTCATGATAAGCATTTGCATGAAGGGATTGAGGATCACCCAAAACAGTCCCAAAAAAGATTGTTTGTATCTCACAGTAATCTCGCGTTTTGCAAGGTGCTTGGTGAGAGTGAGGTACTGTTTGATATTAGTGGTTTTCATATTTATTGTTCCTCTTCGTACAATTTGAGACCTTCGTCTATGTTTCCATAAAACTCAAGGTGTCCTGACTTAAGATATATTACTTTTTCACAAAACTCTTTCATCATAAGCCCTCCATGTGCGACAAGTATCATGGAAGCTCCCTGAGCCTTGAAGTCTTTCATTCGCATCAAACATTTTTGCTGGAATTTCACATCACCTACTGCAAGTATTTCATCAAGAAGTAGTATTTTGGGGGTCTTGCATGTGGCCACCGAAAATGCCAACCTGGCATACATTCCTGATGAATAGTACTTTACTGGTACATCCATGAAGTCATGTAGTTCGGAAAAATCTACAATGCTTTGATATCTGTATTCCACTTCTGCCTCTGACATGCCCAGTATCACTCCATTTAGAAATATATTCTCTTTGCCTGTGAGCTCTGGGTGGAAGCCTGCTCCAAGCTCAATAAGAGGATAGACTTGCTCACTGATTTCGATTGTGCCATGAGTGGGTGAGGTGACACCTGCAATGAGTTTGAGGAGTGTGGATTTGCCTGCACCATTGCGACCTACGACTCCAACACTTTGACCTTGGGATATCTCAAAAGAAACATCAGTGAGGGCTTTGACTCTTTCTAAAGTTTTTTGTCTTTTGAAAAGGGCATGAACCATCTCCTTCAAGGTTCTTTGGTGAGCTAGAGTGAAGTGCTTGCTGACATGACTGAACTTGATGATAGACATATATTTGCTCTCAAATGTAGATTGTAGCATGAAAATACATTAGAGCAGTGAGCAAAGCTGATAGAGCAGAGAGCCCATTCAGTATTCCACCTCCAGAGGTAGGCAGTATATACTCAGAGCCAAGTTGACGTTTTATGTTGGGATGTGACCAAAATTTTAGCATTTCATGCTTGTTAATTGTTTGATATAAGTTTATGGTCTATAATAAAACTGAGTAAATCCTATTTAGGATAGGTAATTGAATCTTGTTTTACAAAAATGGAAAATAAACATATTGATTCGGTACTAGATACTGACCCTGAATGTTTAGAAGTAAGTAATTCTCATGAAAATACTACAAATCGAGAATACAAAGTGCTAATGTATGGCTTTCCTATATTAATTATTTTGGCAATAACTTTCTTATTTGTTGGTTTGTTTTATGGATTGAGAAATAATACTGTTGTTGATAATCCTGCTTCAAAGACATTGGCAAAAAAAGAGAAGAAAATAGAAGATGGTAATAAAAAATTGACCAATGAAAAAGAGAAACGATATCAGATTTATCGATCAGATGGCTTAAATAAGGATAAGGTGTATGAATTCCCCGGTCCGTACAGATCAAAACTCTTAAGATGGCGAGATAAGCTTATCATGGGTACAGAAGTTCAAAGCAATGATAGTACCAAAATTAAGGTTGTTATGCATGATATTGTGACTGGAAAAAACGTTTTGTTGTTTGAGAAAAAGACCCAAGATAAGCAAATTTCCGAGTTTATAGTAATAAAAGATGTTTTATATTTTAGCCTTGGGGGATATTTGGTTGATGGCGAAATGTACTATGTTGATTTGATGAAGATTAGTAGTTTTGAAAAGATTTCAGACATTCCAAATGCTCACATTATTCAAAAGAAAAATCACTATTGGGTTGTGGGTGGAAACGGTGATAGTTGTTGGAACAAGCATACTCTCGCTCTTCTTGATCTGGAAAAGAAAACTGTGACAATAGTTGCAGAGAGTGTAAGTGGTTGTCAAGAAGGAGAAGAATATGTTGATGTTGACAGTCAAGACAACTTAGTTATGGCCTACCACGATTCACAATCTTTTGTGTATGATGAGTCCGACACATATTCTGGTTTTTACAAATATGTAATATCAACCCCACTCTCTGATCCAAAAACTAAAAATGGTCTAATTAGTAAACAAGATATGCCGGATGGTATAACTTCAATTAAGTATTCATCGCATAAAAATGAGCTTATTCTAGCGGGTAAAGAATTGTTTACATATGACTTATTGAGCGGCAAGTTGGAAAAGAAAATGACTATTCCTAAAAATTGGCTTAGAAGTGAAATAAGTCAGATTGGAGAAAACTTCGTTTGTCTCTGGAAGTTGGCTTCCGGAGAGGACAGTTTTCTTATGTTAAACATGATAACAAGTCAAATGTATGTGGATACATTAAAGTGCACATTGAAACCAGACCACAATATTTTTGCTAATGGAGGCGAAAATAATCCGCCTATATCACCTGAAGAGCAATTTGTTAAACTCAATCTCCCATCCAATTATGCACTACTATTGGAATAGTTACTGATTAATCGTCGATCTAAAAATGTATTTCTACATGGACGAGGAGTGTATATAGTGCTTCGGCAAACTCCCTTCAGAGATAAGAGAAACAACTTCTAGCGAAGAGTAAAGTCTAGAGCTGAATACGATTCATTCCAATTTGAGAATCTATTGCGGAATATTTTTCTTGTACATTAGTTCTGTTTGGAATTTAAATTATTTGTGCTTGTTTAGAAATTACTTGTCCCAAGTGAAGCCGAGTTTGCGTGGCGAAGTGGGAGGAATTAGAGCTTAGATATTAGAAATCTTTGTTTACCTCTTGCAAACTATATCAAACTGTACTATGATCACGATCCAGAATGGGGAAATATCTATTACAACTACTAATAGTTATTGGAACATTCTTCTTCATTTCTACTTCAGTATTTGCCCAAGAATCAATCAGAATAGAAGAGGTACAAATAACAAGCAGCGGATCAGATCAACGAGTTTTGGTCACCATAAACTTTCCATCAAATAGTTCTGACAAAAACGTTTTGGATGTGAAAAATGAATATTTGGTGAGTGGATTTCGGAAAGCGAGAAGTGGTGGGAATGATATTGGATGCCAGGTGTCAGGTGCGAAAATAATTTGTGATAATTCTTCGGAGCTTGTTTCTTTTGAATTTATCTGGAATTCGAAAAAATATCTGGAAAATATCTTTTGCAAAAATGTCACAGCAAAAAAACAAAATACCAAAAGTCAGTCAATAAATAGATTTTCTGATGAGCCTGATGAGGTATATAAATATCTTCGAAAAATTGTCACAAGAGGAGTGACAACAGATGGTGATCTTAGTGAAACTTATGCAGATATTGCAAATAACGCATCATTTGCAGTTTTGTGGAATGTGAATAATATTGTTAGATCGGAAAATAGGATAAATGAAATCTCATTCATTGACGCTTTATCTTATGTAAAAATGGGGGATATAGAGTTCCATGATGGGGCTACATATCGACCAAGAAGCGGATCTTTCCAAAAATTTACTCCATTGAGTGGAAACATGGGGTCATACGAACTGTTTTTTGCGAATCTTAGTAGTAAGAAAATTGATGTAGAGGGTGTGGATATGGTGCTATGCAAATCAAAAAATATTGAATTAGAAACAGACATAATCACGCTACACAGTTCACAAGCTAATACAAATGGTAATGAAATCACAACCACAGAAACTAGAAACTTTGCTTTTGACTGGCAAAAAGTCTCATATGATGCTCCAATCACTCCAACCAATACACCCACACATACTCCTACTCTTACTGTAAAGCCCACACATACCCCAACACCAACTCAAAGCAGCACCTCATCTACTGTAAGCAACCCAACAAATACACCTACACCTGCTTCGCAAAATTCTAATACCAATAGTAGCTCAACAAATAGCCAAAACCTACCAACTCCCACAATTGTTTCAACAACTAACAGTTTTACAATTAAAGTGGAGAAGTGCTAGGTAGTTCGACAGCAAGGGAGGGAGGACAGAATCTGATGAAAGACAAATCATCGCCAGTTTCTGAGAATGTCGGAAAATTGCAGGGCAAAGGAAGTGTGACAAACTCAGATAGTGAAAGCAACACATTTCCACCAATATATTTCTTAATCGTAATTTTGGTTGTGGCTCTATTGGGATTTTGGTCATATATTGGAAGACAAAAAATTGTCAAGTTTGTCAACAAGTTATTGGCTTTGTTGCTTTTTTCTACTTTTTTGATTGGTTCATCAAAAGCGGTGAGCGCACAGTCTGCATACACTTCTTACAAAATAGTGGATGCTTTTATCATGCAGGGATATGGTGGATATACTTCTGTCACCAATCTGGCAAATATATATGTCACAGTGTCGAGTGGAGTATCTGGGAGATTTGTTATCTCTAGAAATCCTGATGGTACAGGAGCTGTGAATGTAGGTAATTATCTCAATGTGCAGGTACAGCACACATATTATTCGTCCACACAGTCATATTGGGTGGGTCCACAAGACACACTATACACTCATTACAATTGTCCAGATGTTACTACTGTAGAGCCCCAAAATATCAGTAGCTGGTTTCATTCTGAAGGGTCATACAACATACTATTTCGATTTATCACATCTTGCTACAAAAGCTTCCCTGTGTCTGATCTTTATCTAGTGTTTGTCCCAAACCCAACAGCAACCCCAACAGCTACACCCACAAACACCCCCACCCCAACACCAACACCATTTCCCAAGTTTCTTGATCTGCCTTGGGATTATAGAAGTAAAGGACTCACATTCAACTCAGCTGCGACAAAAATCAATTCATTCTTTGATCATGAGTATCCATTATTGAGTTCGAAAGTGTCGGGACTTTCTGATCCAGACTTATTGTTAACAAACTATGAGGGCAAGAGAGGGGAGTTTGATTATTCATCTCATGACGGGTATGATTATGGTGCTCCCGCTAAAATCTATCTTAATACACCTCTGCTAGCTACTGGGGATGGCGTTGCCACATATATGGATATCAATAAATGCGGTCCATGCGGAAATGCGGTGTATATAGATCATGGTAATGGATTTCAAACGAGGTATTATCACATGATCTTTGACAGTCTATATGCAGAAAGGAACGGTAAAGAAATAAACGTAAAATCTGGTGATCAAATAGGTACAGTTGGGTCAACTGGTAAATCATCTGGTCCACATATCCACTTCATGGTGATATACGACAAAAATCATGATGGTAACTTCGAAGACAATATCCCAGATGGGATAATAGATCCTTATGGATGGGAAGGAGATGTGGGGAGTGATCCATGGGAAAATGCCACATTCCAGTCGCCATATGGGGTGAATAGAACTGGCATGAAAAGCAGTTATCTGTGGAAGTATGATCTTTTTGACAAAAAAGAAGTGCTAAATAACAAAAAAACTGAGTTTGTAGGTGAAGGGCTTGCTGTAAACATCAACGATATGAAGCTGACAGACGAGGAATCTCTTGAGTTTCGTGCCAAAATAGTCCCAGCTGTAGGGAAAATATTAGCAGAGAAAAAAGAAAAGGCTAGTGTGGCATTTGATATCACGGTGAAAGACCCTGCGACAGGACAATTTGTCAGGTATTTCAATAACCCATTCAATCTCATCATAGATCTGACAAGTGATGTAGAGGAATACTTCAAACCAGAAACCCTGAAAATCCACTCGAGTGACGATGAAGGGACCACTTGGAAAGAAGAGGTGACCGAAATCGATTGGCAAAACAAAAAAGCAATAGCAGTCATAAACCACACAACCCTCTTTGCAGTATATGGAGAAAAGAAAAGCGACGAACCACCAAATACTGTGATGACTGCAAAGGGAATTGGGAAAGAGGCAAAGTATAGGAGTGATGTCGATATCAATATTGATGTCAGCAACAAAGATGCATCTGAATTGCGATATACCTTGTACACGCTAGATAGTGAGTACGATTGGAGAGAATATCTGGGAGAGTTTAGTGTAGCAAGTGAGGGAGCTCATATGATCAGGGCATTTTCAGAAGATAAGTATGGCAATATAGAAGATCCCAAAACTCTTTCATTTGAGATAGACAAGACACCACCAGAAATCAAGGTGTCATATGCGACAGACAGTGCAGACTTTGTATTTGCTAACGCAGAAAATGATGTCGCCCTTCGGCAAGCTCCACCCTACGCTATAAGCTACGGAGTAGCAAAGCAGGATGACACAAACAATGTAGTTGTGGTAGAGGATGAGGCGGGTAATACAAATGAGTTGACGTATGAAACATACATGCAAGATGACATGCATATTTTGCGAATATTGGGCAACAAAAGAAATGGTGTGGAGATTGATTTTCAACCTACAATATATGCAATAGGCAATGATATAGAGTATTTCAGAAGCGGAGAAAATGGGGCGAGAATATTAAGGAACTCGTCAGATCAACGTATTCGAGTTGAAGATGATAGTGTTACGAACTTGTACGAAAAGTCGTCCACTTTGCAGCTTGTGACAGATGGTGATAGACTGAAAGAAGACATCGGAAACAGGTAAGTAGGTAGTAGTGCGTAGTTCGTAGTAATAAAGTTATTGTTAATACTAATAAATGTTATTAAAAAGTTTGTCGGATTCTGGATGCTCGGCCAAAGGTCGATTACCAGAATGACAAACTAAATTTCTTTTGTTTTATGCACAAAATACTCCACAAAAAACTCAATGAGAGACTCATGCTTGCAGGAATGTTTGCATTTGTAGCACTTGGTGCTCTGTATCTCTACCTCACATATACATCAAAAGAAGTGAACCCGGACTCATACATCAATCCCACACCTACAACAATTCTCGGCATGCCGAGTGAAGAGGTGGTAAATGGAATGAAAAAATATCGTTCAGATAATATGAAGATTGAGTTTGAATATCCGGCAAAATATAAACTTACCGAACAACTCAATACAGTCACCCTGGAACAAACTGATGGAGTTAAATCGGAAATACTTGTTAGTGTGTATGGAACCAACTTCAATAATGTCAGTGATCATATTAATAACGTTATTAGTAAAAAAAAATTAGTGCCAGCTGAAAGAGCTCCTTTTAGCGGTAGATACTTTGACGGTGAATATACTAAGTATGTGGAAAAAAATCTCGAATATGAATCATATTACTATGTCAGAAATAATACTGTTTATCAGATATTCACCTCAAGTCCAATACTTTATGGAGATGTAAAAAGATTAGCCGAGTCGCTAATTTTTTAATATTTGGTTTTTCCAATGTGTTTAGTCACTTGAAAATACTCCACAAAAAACTCAATGAGAGACTCATGCTTGCAGGAATGTTTGCATTTGTAGCACTTGGTGCTCTGTATCTCTACCTCACATATACATCAAAAGAAGTGAACCCGGACTCATACATCAATCCCACACCTACAACAATTCTCGGCATGCCGAGTGAAGAGGTGGTAAATGGAATGAAAAGATTCAGATCAGAACAAATGGGGTTTGAGCTCAACTATCCAGATAAATTTAAAATTGAACAAAATGGGCAATTCATAAGTTTAGTAGACAGTAACTTTAAAAAAATTAATTTATCAAAAAGTGGTTCGATGTTTGATGATGTAAATAGTCATGTTAATGATTCTATTAAGACTTGGAGGAAACAACCCTCAATACGGAGGGACTTTATTGGAGATGGACAAAATGGATTGTTAATTGAAAAAACAATTTCAGAAACACCATATCGAATCATTTATTACGTCAAAGACTATTTTGTCTATCAAATTGAAACAGGAGACTTATCTCTATTTAAAGATCTAGAGACTATTGCCAAATCTTTGAAGATTCTAGAGTGATTTTTTGTTTATATTGAAAAAAACTGTTAACTAACTTATCAATTAAAATTGATTAATAAACAAGTATATATTGGGTCTGGAGCACTAGTATGTGCTGTAGTGATAACTGGATATTTAGTGAGTATTTCCAATAACCCAGATACAAAACCTGACATAGTGCCTACACCCACTACTGTTTTAGGGAAATCATCATACATTGAGACTAATGAAAATTACTTACAGGGGCAGACTCACCCAAACCCATATATAACACCTATAGATTCAAAAGTAAAAAGGTTTATATATCCAGATAGTAGTTTTTCATTAGATATACCGAGCCAAAGCAAAGTTACAGTTGAGATGCAGAAATTTTCAATAGAAATACAAAGTGTTCGTGCAGTGGGTTTTGAGTGGTACGTAGATAATGATCCAGAGCCATACTATCTCTCGATAGGACATATGGGTAGGGGATTGCCAAATTTCGACGAGTATACTTACGAGAAAATTGTATTAAGACAAGGCAGTCTAGTAAGACATTCATACTTTTTAGGTGGAAAGATGATAGAAACCCTTTATTGGTTTGAAAATAATATCTTTAGCGAAAGTGATTTAATGTTTAGTTTTCATAAACAAGGCTACACGAAAGACAGCGATTTCAACAGTATCAATGAAATTATCAAGTCTATCACACCTCTTAATGGTTTATAGTTTATAGTAGATAAACATCTGACCCGAATTCTCACAAAAACTTTACTTTACTCTTACTTCTTACATCTACGGTGAATGGTCTCGACAAGTAGTTGTAGCGTGACGCTAATAATCCCTGAAAGGAAGATCAAGATGTCAACAAGCACCCCCAGAAACAAGAGAATTGCTCAGAACATCGGAACTCAGCAGACTTGGAGCCCTAGAGTAGTTGTCTCAGCTATTCTCAAGTTGGGATCTAAGAAACACCTCACGGCAGTAGTGCTGGTGCACGGTGATGATGTGACAGTGTATGGTGATCACAAAAATGAAGTGATGACATACCTGGGTGGTAGTCGCATCACTCGAGTCGCTGGAGTAAGGGTTGAGTCAAGGCGTGTGCCTGTGAGAGGCGGTGGATTTCTGTTGTTTTTCGGACATGTGACACAACTGAACTGGCGTGACACCCCAAAAGGAGTCACAGACTTTGAGATCCAACATATCAGAGGGAAGAGGTTCAACTCCTCTGGTGTTGTCGCAGTAGTAGTTGTGAAGTCATCCAATAATATTGGATCCTAGGTCAGAGAAGGAGCATAGCAAATGTTAGATTGGCTTTTTGGTGGAGGACTTCGTACGACAGCCGCTCGACAATCTGGGATCAAAGCCTCGGAGCTTGCAGCGGTGGTTGTGCTTAGCCCCATGGGCCAGCACAACGAGATGGTGTTCGTAGAGCTCACGTGTGATGAAGAGTATAGAGCGCATCTCATAAATGCAGTTCGCTCTCTTCACGGTGCAAGTGCCATTGAGCACTACCACTGGCCCAAGCATTACAAGGGCATCATCACGGATCGCAGAGAGCTTCGCAAGTCTATTGAGAATGCTAGGAAATATGGGTTGTCACAGAGCGACGGGTATGTTTTGCTAGTCGATTTGAGACAGGAGTAAGCAAACGCACAGAGACTCAAGTCGAGCTAGTCGCTTGATTGATAAGGCTCGCATTGCAACAAGCCAATATTGATCATGTGACAGACAAGCATGGGGGCGGCCGACAAAGAAGTCGAGCCGCTCCTGTATCTATTTCCCTAAACCTAACCCCTACACGCTAAACCCTATACCCTTGAGAGTAGGTTTATAGTTTATAGTAGGGGAGACAAATACTTAAAAACTCAAAAGCTTACAAGCTTTATAACTTAGAAACAAGATTCAGATCTAAAACTAAAGAATGGGAATGATGATGCTAATATAAAAGATCCTATCAGTCGCCTTAAGGTCTCCTTCCAGGATGACAATAACACTTGGAACTGGGAATTTGGAACGTGGAATTTCTTATTCTTGCAAGATGATGTCTTGCTTCAAAACTCTCGTTTCTCCGGGGTCAAGGAGAGAATGGGGAGTGCCGAAGAATTTGGGATCAAACCAGCAGACTGGTTCAATACATGCAAAGTCTTTGTTGTATTTGCCGTCTTTCACCCCTGTCCATGTCACAAGCTCCGATGCTCCTTTGGTATGGAGTAGTAACTTTTTGTCTTTGGGGAATACTATCTGAGTTTCTACTATTTTCACCTCGTGATTATTGTGAAAGTCTGAGAGATTTGCAATTTTTATAGCTAGATTGTTTTCGATTTCTTTCTTGATTGATTTGTTGTTTATTGTCGCTCCTTCCCAGCCTTTGGGAGTATCAAAGTAGTTATGAATACCAATATTCACTGGCACTGCATCTTTGCCATTATTTTTCACCCTGACTTCTTGAGAGAAAGAATCTTTGCCGATAATAAATACTTGAGTGATTTCAATGGATGAATCGTAATGTTCTAGAGCCTCAATTACCATATGAAGCTCTTCAGCTACATTGCCAATATCCTTCAATGTCCAGTCCATATTGCGAGCTGGTCCATGAAATGGAAGTCCGAATTTGTCGATGCCTTCACCTGCAAAATTTGGTACGCACACATGCGTTGCGCCTGCTTTGCCATCTACTCTCTTGTATGTCCCCAGAATCTTCACTCCATTTAATACAAGCTCCAGTATCTTTCCACCATTTGTATCCACTATCAGTTTGCTTTTTTCACAAGTGATTTTGTGTTGCATAGAGTTTCATTATATGAAGCCAGAATATGGCATGGCAATAAGCAATTTACTATAAACACTTGATAGGTGTAAGGCGTAAGAAATAGTGGTAAGTGTGTAGGTTGTAGCGTATAGGGCGTAGATAAATACAAGTTCTAACCACTTAGTTATCCGCTGTCATGCTGAGCATGCCGAAGTATGACAGATGAATAGTGAAATAGGAATGGTGAGGCTCGACACTATCTGCTAGTGGCAAGGTTGGGTTTCTAAACGCTAGAAAATAAGATCCTATTTATGGTATATATTTTTATATGCCTGGGAGAAATCATATCTTCGAAGAGGGGAGTTACTACCATATTTACAACAAGACGATTGATGATAAACGGCCTTTTGAGTCTGAGCGAAACTGTAATATATTTCTACACATGTTGTGGTTTTACCGAAATGATGAGCACAAAATAAGTCATTCCAAGTTTCTGGAATTGCCACCTGAGGCGCAAGCGATGTGGATTCCTCATATCAACGATCAGAAAAACAGTAGAGTAGAGGTGTTGGTATATTGTTTGATGCCAACTCATTATCATCTACTTCTTATGGAAAAGAAAAAAGGTGGTATATCGAATTACTTATCGAAAATTCAGAACTCTTTTACAAGGTTTTATAATCTCAAAAATAGACGAGCTGGACAAATATTTCGTGGACATTTCAAATCAAAACCCCTTTCTAGTGAAGAGCTTCTTAAACATGTTGCACGATATATTCATCTGAATCCATATTCATCGGGTCTCGTTAATAGCGAGAGAGATCTGAAAGACTATCCTTGGTCATCACTCCATGAAATATTTGTCTCTGATTTGATAAAAAAGTCTCAAACAACAAATAGTGAACGATTGTTGTCATTTTTTGGTGATAGTGTCTCAACATATATGAAGTTTCTGATGGATCAGGCTGAATACCAGAAGACTTTGGAAATGTGCAAATCAGTTGAGAAATTCTTCCAAAAACAGTAATCAATATAGAGGCTGTAGAGTAGGACCCGCGCAGAATTCTTGACAGTGCTTGATAATGGTGTTATTTATCGCATAGAGACGCTCTGCGCGCAACCTTTAAGGTTGCGCGGGGATTGTCAGAAGGGCTTAAATGATCAGAAAATAGGGACTTAGCGGCCATAGGCGTCGCTTACTCTGACGATGTCCTGCTCGTCGGAAGGTTTGGTGGGGTCGGTGTGTTGCCAAATTTCGGCAACGACTCCCCAGACACCAGCTCCAATGAGTCTGTGACGGATGAGTGCGTCGTGCATGACTATCTCTCCCGACTCTTTTCTTATTGCGGGTGACTGCTCAT
>JAXLZQ010000001.1:0-238356 GCA_046350875.1 Patescibacteria group bacterium | reverse complement strand
TGGTGAGAGTTTGGCTGGAATTGCTACTCATGTACTTGTCGGTCACGCTGAGATGCGTGAATATTCAGACAATCAAGACAAAGTTGAGGCAAAGTACAAAAGAGCTTCAGAATATTTACTCTCACCAGTTTTGTGTATTCGAAAAAGCGACGAAATGATTAGTGGTGCAAAGATTGTGGCTTACGAACCAATATATGCGATAGGTACTGGAGTTGTTGCGTCTGCTGACGAGATAAGAAGCATGAAAGATGAAATCAAAAATATTTCTGATTGTATATTCCTATATGGAGGCAGTGTCGCAAAAGAAAATATCCACAGCTTACTAACTAGCAATGTCTGTGATGGTTTTCTAATTGGCGGCGCTTCACTTGATCCTGTAGGATTTGCTGAACTTGTCAATATTAGCGCTTGATACTCATGAAAAAAGTTTACGGACTTACCCTATATATTGTTGTCATTCTAAGTATTGTGATAGGGGTTTTTATGACCAAGATGGGTGAGCTTGCCAAAAATCTAGAAGTCTCACCTCTTGATATTGTAAAACCAGTACCCAAAGCATTTGCATCAAAGCCGGAGCTAAACTTTTTGATACTTGGGATTGGAGGCGGTGATCACGAGGGTCCAACACTCTCAGACAGCATCACCATAGCAAAGTTAGATCTCAAGTCAAACACACTTCACACACTTGGGATACCTCGAGATGTATGGGTACCAGAAATTCAGGACAAGATAAACTCAATATACGCATATTCCCTCAATGATGACCACAAAAATGAAAGTTTTGATTACACCAAAACACATTTTTCTGATTTCACCGGGCAAAGTATTGATTCTATGGTCGTCATCGATTTTCGAACTTTTGAATCTGTAATTGATGCTCTTGATGGGATCACAATCACTCTTAAGAAAGGTTTCATCGATCCGGAGTTTCCAAAAGAAGGATATGAAAATGCAGAGTGTTCACCCTATGACCCAAATTATGGATGCAGATATACCGAACTAATATTTCCAAAAGGCACATACAAAATAAACGGTAAAACAGCTCTAAATCTCGTACGTTCAAGGCATGCTGAGGGTGAAGAAGGAACAGATTTTTCTCGTAATGCAAGGCAGCAAATGGTCATCCAGTCAATCAAAAACCGCATTATGGAGCTTGTTAGCAAGCACGAACTCACAAAACTCATGGATGTTGCAAATATTCTAAACAAAGAGATAGCCCGAGATCATAAAAATGCTGACTATATTCCGCTTATTCGTGAGCTCATTCTCTCGCAAAAAGGCATCAAGATCGAGTCTCATACTTTCACTGAAGACTATTTTGAAGTACCTCCATATTCGGAATATCAGGGGAGATATGTCCTTGTCCCCAAAGACAAAGACTACGAGGCTTTTAAGAATGAAATAAAGAAGCTACTGCAGTGATCTAGGCATATAGGCCAAAGTCCGAAGGCTTGTAGACAAAAGGCTGAAAGCAAAAACTTTTCTTCAATTACATATAACCTATAGTATAATATAGGTTATATGGTTTAGTAATTACAAATATGGTAGATAATGACCAAAGAAGACTATTTTCACAACTAGAGGGAGCCATAGCTAGTATCCCCGATTACCTTCTCCCCACAGGAGGCCTTTTCACAAGGCATGACGCATTGGCTCTGTCACAAGATTTACAAAGGTCCAACGGACTTGCAAGAGTTTTTGTTCATCCCTTTTTTGACACCCATGTAGAGGTAGATTTTAATAATATCAAACCCGAATTTATTGACAATTATAAAAAAGCTATGAGGCTGAGGAATAGTGTGCTAAAAATTGCTCAGAATCAAAATCCAGCCAAACCACCCATACTAATTTTAGAAGAGAAGCCATTTGTTATTCATACTGCAGCGCTGATGCTTAGCGTGAATGCATCCCAAACACATGTATTTCCAACTATTCAATATGCTCCTGTACCATACTATGATGACAATGATTCTTTGGATTCAAATCCATTTAACGCCAATAGGCAGTTTGCCATCCAGGCATATGATAGATTTGTATTACTAATGCGTACACTCGGCATGAAATCAATGATTATAGGTGGTGCAAATCTTACTATTTCCAGCGATCCAGCTCATTACCGCATTGCCAATTCTTTGGGTAAACATGGTGACATCGTAGGACATCACCTTAAACAGTGTGTGGGTTCATTTGCACGCAATATGTATGGGCATATGGATATTCAGATGTCGAATATAACCTCTCCACAAAGTGTATCCTCGATAAGGAGAGGAAGAGTATATGAGCCGGAGCTAGTGCTTGCAGATAATAAACAATCCATGTCATAAAATACTCATAATTCTTGATTAATCTGTATACCTACTACGCTTTGAAATATATGCAACCTCTATTCAGTAAAACAACCGTTATTCTGTATAAGTAATAGCGACCGAAGGATCCATGCATATCTTCTGGATCCTTCGCTTGTACTCAGGATGACTCTATATACCTTACATCTTGAAATATGAATATTCAGACTTTATGCTTGTTTAGAATTTCGGATTTCGAGTTTCGAATTTATTTCTCTACTCGCCTATAAGCCTTCGCGCCTACATGCCTTTGTGTTTTTTTAGAGTTTCGAATTTCGTATTTCGTATTTGGTTCTTTATTTAGGTATATTTTGAAGCTTCTCTCACAAACAAATACCCTGCGAGTATGAAAACGCCTCCTGTTAGAGGCAGCCAATTGGGGAATTCTGAACCTGCAGTTTTTAGCGTGCTTGAAGTAGGAGTCAAATTGGTCGGAACAAGCACCACTGGTGTTGCGGTTATGATTGTCACAATTGGTGCTTGAGTGGCAATTGGTGTGACAGGTATTCCACCAGTTGGGGTATTTGTTGGAGCAAAAGGATTGCCTTGGGTTGGAGAAACTGTCCCGCTCAAAGATCTGGTGGGTGACAATGTACCAGAGGGAGTTGAGATCGTTGACTCACCAAGCACTTGTTCTCCACTTTTGGCTATTACAAAGCTTCTTGTAAGATTGCGGACTGCACCAGTATTATCTAGTATTTTGAATGTTGCTGTATAGCTTCCCGGGAAAAATGGATTTTTAGGTTCTACCATCCATATCCCTTGTGGATTTACTGTTGTTTGCGCCTTGAATACTGGCTTTGAGTTCACTTCTATGGACACAGTAGTTTTTGGAATACCATAACCTTTTAGTAGTGGTTTGCTATCAGGAATTATTGCATTTTTTTCTGGATACAAAATTGAAATGACATAATCATTTGCATTTGAAGCTACTCTTCTTTCAGATGTCTCCCCCAAAACTTTTTCTGCTTCTTGAGTGAAATCGTAATCTGTACCTATTATAGTAGTTTGAGGAAGTGGACCCGATCTTGAGACCAGAGCTTTTATGGTAGATTTCGGGTATTTTTCGTGGAATATCTCAATAGCAATTTTGTCGCTAAGACTATATGAGGAGGGAAGTGAATAGAGCCATTCGCCAAGATCACTAGATCTTACAAGAAATCTTTCTTTTTGGTTTTCTGATACGGATGGATCAAGTCTTGAGACAACCACTAGCGCCCCACTAAGTCCCTGACCATTTGGTGAAGTGACTTTACCATAGACAGGGTTTTTGTTACCTCTTGCCGAAACCCTAAGATCATCACCCGAAGTCACTACATCAAATATCGTATTGCCGGATATTTCTAGCATTTTCCTATCAGTCAACAACTGATACCAATACTTGCCATTTGGTTGAAGTTTGTTCAACTCAAAAACATGATACTTGCCAGGAGTCTGACTTCTAGCAGAATCACTGTCTGAATATGAAGTATTTGTCAGCTTGTTGTTGCCCTCCCCCCAGATCATATAAAGATTTATTGGCTCTTCTGTCTCAACAAATATTTGGGCGCTCTCTGAAGTTCTATTTACGACAAAGTGTTTGGTAACATTGATATTTGAAGCTTTGGTCGGCACGCTAGAATATGATATATAAACTTGGCTTGTGATTAGAGCCATTACAGCCACAACGGCCACCAAAAAAACTTTGGGAATTTTGAATGCACTTTTTTCTTGTAAATACAAATCTGAATACATAAAAAATCTATTACTCCTCCATCTCCTGCAATCTATTAAATACTTGGATATCTATAGTGTTTGCCACAACGGGAGGAATATCAACAACTTCTTCAAAAGCTTTGGTTGTTCGCTTTTGGTAGCCATCATAAAACACCACCATCACAACAGCACAGAATATCAAAAAGACTATGAAAAGTAACTCGTATTTTGGCAATCCTTTAGAAAAATCCATAATTAGTTCTTCAAATGATACCCCTGAAAATCCACTTTCATTGTCATCGATGCTGACTCTGATCCACTTTGGGTCTTTGTGAAAACAACATTTGTCACATGCTTGATACGCCTCTGGTTCATAAGTGCGTTTAGTGCTGTCAATAGTTGTCCATATCTACCGCTAATTTCGACACTTTGAGGGTATGGGATCAGTTTCGTATTTTTGAGAGGGGTGCCTGCATCTGCTTTCTCCCCCACACTAAAACCTGCAAACTCTATCTCATTTTCCTTGAGATATGGCAAAAATACTTTTGCTACATCTTGGGAAAACTTATATGCATCAAGTTTGAGCGGAACAGCTTCCTCAAGCAGTGGGAACTCGTCTCGATGCTCCTCAAAAAGAGTCTGAAGTATCCTAAGATTTGTAATTGCTTTGTCGTACTGCACATTTGTCTCGATGAGGTCATCACGCAGTTTTTGGCGCCTCAAATACTCATTCACATTGGGTCTTATCACAAAAAGTATGAGAAGTATGAATACAGAAAAAAACCCAATAAGATACCATCTCTCGCTATTATCTTTCTGAATTAGTTGATTTAATAATTTTTCTTTGTCCATATTATTCGGCGGCAACAGTGGGCGACGGAGTCTCTGATACCTTTGCATCAGCAGAAACTCCTTTCCACCCTTCCAAAGTAACACTAAGTGAATAAATTCCCACTTTGTCACGAGCCACTCCACCTATATTTATTTTCTCAAACCTAGCTTCTTTTTGTAAGCGCTTCTGAAGACTTTGGATCTTACGGTATTCTACTGTTGTTGCATTGAATGTGGCTCCTTCACTTCTTATGTCAATAGTTTGCACATCCATTCCCTGTGGCACAACGCCAGTAACATAATTTATGATTTCTATGATCTTGTCTTGACTAGAAAGTATTTCGTTTATGTCTCTTACCTTCTTTTGGATTGCCTGAAGATCCGATCTAATACCTTCAGTGGCTTTGACAATTGCCTTTTTCTGAGACATTTTGGACTGTTCTTCAATGAGCGTTTGGTCTAGCTTCATGCGTAGAAAGAAGATTACAACAACCACAAACAATGTAAGCACTAGGGCATATCGAAGATAGTACACCATGAAATTGGAGAGTACAGTAAATACACTTTTTTTGGATGGAAATAGATTGATGGCGTACTTCATTTTTTCAGATAGTATGTTACAGTAAGATTATATACTATCTGGTTATTTTACTGAAGAGATCTTTGATTTTAGTCTAGCTGCACGCTCGTGACTGATGACTCCGCGCTTTGCTGCTTTGTCAATCACTGCGTAAGATGTTGAAACGTCGACATTAGATTTGTTTTCTGAAGTTCTTAGTATTTGGTCTATTTTACTTTTGTAAGACACATTGGACATTCTTCGTTTTTTGTCTTTTCTAACCTTTTTTTGTGCTGATTTGATATTTGCCATATTATTTGAGACACTAAATTCTACCTAATATTTGAGGCTATTATACCAAAGAATTGCTCTTTTTGCATTACAAAGATGAGGTTTTGAAGCTCCCTTGATACATTCTAGCCCCAAAAGAACCCTCAAACTTTAGCGATACTTTGATATCACTTGTGATGTCGTGATATTTGCATACATTTTTGGAACAAGTGCCTAGGGTGATTTTTCTTTCAAATACTCCTCCAAAGTCAGTACTGCCCTTTTCTGGCTTTGCAGTACTAAAAACTCCTTGAGACTCCTGATCTTTGGTAGAGTATGTTAGTTCATACTCAATAGACTTTGTCCCCTGGGGCACACCCGCCACCTTAAGCATAATTTCCTTCTTGGGTACAATTGATTCAAGCGATACTTTCACATCATTTGTGACAGTCGGGATAGCTTCTTGATCATCCTGAGATTCAATAAACTCTGGATTCTCAGCTTGACTGGAAGCACTTTGTTTGTTTAGAACAAAATATCCCACTACAAGACCAATAACAATTGTAAGTATTGGTAATGTGATTATAAGTATTTTTTTGGTTTTACTGTCCATATATCAAAATAAAATTATCTAATTCTATCACTTATATATTTTTTGATATCTGAAATTTTCACTCTTTCTTGTTTCATTGTATCTCTATCTCTTACTGTAACTGAGTTGTCTTTGGCGCTTTCATAGTCCACGGTAATACAAAATGGAGTTCCAATTTCATCTTGTCTTCTATACATTTTACCAATATTCCCGGCATCATCAAATTCGACCATCATTTCTTTTGAGAGTTCAGCAAATATATCTTTTGCGATCTTTCTCAACGTGTCATCTTTTTGGAGTGGGAATACAGCTGCTTTGACCGGTGCAACTGATGGCTTGATATGAAGTACTGTGCGTTTTTTACCCTCACCCAGATCCTCTTCTTCATATGCATCATTGAGGATCATAAGAAATAGTCTATTTACTCCAACTGCAGGCTCTACAACATGTGGCACAAACTTGCGTCCTGTGGCACTATCCACCCATTCAAGAGATTTGCCAGAGTGCTTCATATGCTGCTTGAGATCATAGTCAGACCTATACGCGATTCCCCAAAGCTCCTTGAAACCGAATGGGAAGTTGTAATCCAGGTCATAGGTATCAGTGCTATAGTGACTTCTTTCTTTATCAGTATGCCTTCTCCATCTCAGATTTTCTTCTTTGATACCAAGCACTTCATGTGCAAATCTCCACATATCTTTTTTGAGGTCGTCCATCACATCTTGCCATTTGGTTTTTTCGGGATCAAAGAAATACTCTATCTCAGCTTGTTCTAGCTCAAAAGTTCTGAAGACGAACTGTCCTTGAGTTACTTCGTTGCGGAAACTTTTCCCGATTTGTCCAACTCCAAACGGAAGCCTCACTCTACTTGAGTCAACAATCTGTTTGAAGTTTGCAAATATACCTTGTGCTGTCTCCCCACGCAAATACACCACAGACTTCTCTCCAGCAACAGTCCCTATTTGTGTTTCAAAAAGCAGATCAAATGGTTTTGGTTCTGTAATATCGTTGTCATCAGGTGACTTGATGTTGTTATCTTTTATAAATTGTCCCATTTCAGCAAGCTTTAGATCCTCCACCACAAATTTTTCGAACTTTGCTCTCTGCTCTTTGCTCTCTGCTCTTTGTTTTTCCACCCATGCTTCAATCAAGTGATCTGCTCTATATCTCTTGTGATTTTTCTTGTCCTCAACGAGTGGATCTGAGAATGACCCCACATGCCCTGACGCCACCCAAGTCGTTGGGTGTTGAATGATCTGCGAGTCAAGACCCACCATATCAGCACGTTCTTGGATGAAAGTTTTCCACCAGAGATTTCTGATGTTTCTCATGAGCTCTGCTCCATATGGTCCATAGTCATAAGAATTGGCAAGACCACCATAAATTTCTGATGTTGGATAAACAAATCCACGCCTTTTACAAAGTGCTACGATTGTGTCAAAAGAAGCCATAAGTTAGTTATAAAGTTATAAAGTTTTTAATGTTTCTAAAGTTTGTAATGGAAAAAGTTATTAAAGTTCTTAAGGTTTCTAAGAAAGTTCATAAGAAAAACACAAGCTCTAAAGAGTATATCCTTATAAACCTTATAAACCTTATAAACCTTATAAACCTTATAAACCTTATAAACCTTATAAACCTTATAAACGCGCCATATATAACCTTATAAACCTTATAAACCTTATAAACCTTATAAACCTTATAAACCTTATAAAACCTTATAAACCTTATAAACATATAAACCTTATAATATCAAAAAGCCGTCCACGATATATACAAAAATTAGTTTTGCATATCGGGACGCTATTACAAATTTATTGGTCGTGGTTCCACCCGAATTCCTCGCCAATATTAGATTGACGAACGGCGCTCTTCGCGTCACTGTGGTCCAAAACAAGATCCAACCTTGTTTTTACATCGTCACAATAACACGAAAGATATTTTATCAAACAAGCAAACTAAAAGCAAAGTTTGCGTGACATTTTGTAAATACACTTTCACAACAACGCAATCAAGTCTACGCTTGACAGTAAGAGTTATTGGGCATAGAATTCTAATCCCAGGACATATGACAGATACAAGAAAGTCAAAATTACTGGGCATCAAAAAACCGAAGACGAGAATCTCTCAACTACCAAAAAAACCCGCGCAAGCGGGATTTTTTAGTCTCCGTCTTTCACCCTTTCTATGGAATCATACACCAAAAGAGACACGCATATGACACTTATAAACCTTATAAACAATAAATACCAATTTATCAATTTATTTTATTAGTTTTTTTTATTTTATGAGTGAAACTAAAAAACATGAGCATCACAAAAAGACTCATGGGTATCTACCTCTTGAGGCACCAGGCTTTTGGGGAATGTTAAGTCTTGGATTCCAACACGTTATCACGATGTTTCCCGCCACTGTACTGGTAGCAATTCTCACAAATTTGATATCGGTGTCACTCTTTTTGCATCGGGCCTTGCCACTGTGATTAGTTTACTTGGATCAGGACTAAAAATCCCGATGTACTATGGAAGTTCATTTGCATATATTGCAGCGGTTGGCATGGTTGTCGGTGCCAAGTGGGGAGGAATCAGGAGTAGCTCAAGTTGGAATAGTTGCGACAGCTTTTGTCTCAATCATTGCAGGAATAATTATTCGAAAAGTGGTGAGAGTGCACTCGACAAAGTTTTGCCACCCATTATCACTGGATCAGTAGCTATAGTAATTGGTATCTCACTTACCAAAGCCGCGCTCGATATGGCCGCTGCCAATTGGACTGTAGCGATAGTTACACTTTTGCCACAATACTATTTTCAGTATATTTGAGAGGACGAGGACTCATGGGAATAGTCCCAATCCTTCTTGGTGCTTTTGTGGGATATGCACTATCTGTATACCTCAAGATCGTAGATTTCAAAAGTGTTGCAGATGCGGCATGGTTTGCAATTCCAAAGTTTTTCATCACCTGATTTCACAAACCAAATGCCATAAAAGCCATCCTTGCCATTGCTCCAATAGCAATCGCAACAATACCCGAGTCTACTGCTCACCTTTATCAAATTAGCTTGTATATAGATAAAGTTGCTGAAGGCATGGGCAAAGAAAAGCCAAATATTAGTAAAATGATAGGTCTAAACCTCGTGCTAGATGGCATAGGTGATTTGACAAATGGTTTGCTTGGTGGATGCGCTGGCACAAATTACGGCGAAAATAATTCGCTCATGGCAATTACCAGAAATTATTCTTCTAAAGTGCTCATGACTGCTGGCTTGATTGCAATGGTTCTAGCATTTGTCGGTAAGCTTGCAGCACTCGTTGGCACACTTCCAGTTGCCGTTACTGGTGGTCTTGCTATATATCTTTTTGGAATCATAGGTCTTCAGGGAGTGGCGCTAATGATTTCTGAAACGGTAAATCTCTTTGACCCGAAGGAGCTTGCGATAGGTGCTCTTATTCTGACATTTGGCATAGGTGGATCTATGCTTGAGGGTGGTGTCATAAAGGCATTTGGTGTAGAATGGCCAGCAATAGCAACTGCTGCAATGCTTGGAATATTGCTAAACTTGGTATTTGTATTGTTACCTGAGGAAAAAGTCGATAAGTTTTTTGAGAAGAAAGAAGTACAAGAAAAAATGCTTTGATTATTATGAAATTTAAGATTCACTCTAGTAAATCAAAAAAGTTAGTAATAGTTGACCCGCTCGCCCCAAATGGGAGCCGAGCGGGTCAATACTTCATCTCATTTCCATCTGACCTTTCTCAAAAACTCCCAGGCTCTGTTATGCTTCCAAAAGAATTTCTTAATAAGTATGGGATAAAAGAAGTAAGCGAATCCGATCTTTTGTCTGATCACATATCATCAAAAGACACGCCTCTAATTACAATAAATAAAGGTAGTTGTGCCATAAGCATTTTTCATGGATCATTCAATGAGCATGCTCTAACACTTGGCGCTATCGCATCCAAAGGGTTTGAAAATGCAAACGTAAGAGCAGAGTATCAAAAAAACATCTTTGAAATCATGTCTCCAATATTTGATTATGGTAAAACCAAAAAGACAAAAGTGGATTATTGGATTGTTGAGGATTGTTTGGCATCTGGGGATACCTTAATCGGCGTGATGAGTTTACTAACCACAAAACACCAAGTGAAAACCGTGAGGATTGATGTAGCTGTTGCAACAACAATTGGTGTCGATCTGATTCTTGAGACAGCTGCGTCACTTGGCATAGCACTTATTTTGAATATCGGATTTTTGGCATACGGACTATCAAAAGGTGAAAAGCAAGGTCATGCTCGTCTACATGCTAATTACATCACATATCCAATACAAATAAAAGAAAAACTCAAGAAATCAACAAAACAAAAAATCGAACAACTAGTTGCACCTGATGGCAACATATATGTTGTTGGAGATATGGGTGATGGCGCAAAGAGCATGGACAATACTTTTGATATGAAATACCCTTGGAACTTATAATTGTGATGATTCACAATGGAGAACACAAAAAGCACAAATCAAAAAAATAAGAAATAAAAAATGAAAAAACAAAAATCATGTATTTTTCTAATGGAGGGTATTTGCTCAAAGCCTATGTTGATTACCTGAAGCTAAATATTGGCAAAAATGAAGTTGTGATATCTGCCAAGCGTATCTGGTCTCCTGATGACAATATGGCTACGGCGTTTTGCTAAATGAGGTGGGCACAATTTTTTAGAAACACCACTAAGGCAAAAGTAATTTCTTGTCCAGTGATCGTAGCGATAACATTGCTAAGTTCGCCTACTGTTACATTTCTTTACCATATCCCAAATGGTTGATTAGTGAGTCTGCAAACCCAAGAGTGAATTCTTTTGGATCAACACCATTGTCTCCAAGCTTTATTAGAAACTGTGTGAATGCATCAAACACAACGATGTCTTTTTGATCTTCAGGCAATAGTATGTCTACAAGTTGTAGAACATTGTACAAAGCAGCTGATTTTGAGCTGTCACTTTTTAGTGAAGCGAGTCCTGAGACAAGAGATGTTGTGCCAAGATACCAACTACCACTTGTGTGTTTTGAGGCAAAGAAATTGAGTTTATTACCAGTCTGGATATGAGAAGCTCTTTTTGAAGTGATCTTTTTGGCACCTTTTGCGACCATACTAAGCTTGCCATGACCACTTGTGAAGAATGTCACCATATAAGAAGCGTCCAGGAGCATTTTCTTCTTTATAACATAGCCCTCAAAGTGAACATTACGAAACATAGTATATTAAGGTTTAAGGTGTAAGGGATAAGGTTTAAGCCAAAATATGAATTCACTTCTTCCACCTTTAACCTTTAAGCTTAAACCTACCTGCTTAGTATTCTCCATCTTTCAGAAGCACTCCGTCAAACACCTTCTTACCATCTTTTGAAATGTTCCATGTCTGATCAAGTACTCCAGCTTGTTTCTGGACAATGAGTTTCTTGACGTCGATATTGGATGGTGTAGTGTACTCCAAAGACACTTCTGCTTTGCCTTCTGGATCGACTATCATAAATCCTTCAAATACTGTTTTACCAAGCTCATCATATGTCACGTTCTCTGTTCTTGAGCCAGTAAACTTTGTGAGCTTGGATCCTTTTGGTACATAGAATCTTATCCAGTTACGAAGTGGCGCATTGAGACACAAGTTACCTCTCTCCAAGTTACAGTCACTTGCTGGATATGGATTTTTGAATGTCACAGTCACAGTATGCTTACTACTATTTGAGGTGAAATCAACATTTTCCTTCACAAAGAGATTGGACTTCTGACCTCCAAAATTTACTCCAACAAAATGGATATAGTCTTTGTCACCGCTTTCGACCACTCTTCCAGCCCAGCCCATCTTTTCAACAGCCGCTTGAGTGTCTTTGTTTACAAAGTAAAGCAATATGTGTTTCTCATCTAGGTTCATAAGCATAGTTTGCATAAGTCTCCCCCAATATCTACTTGGTGAAAATCCTATTGCCTTGAACATTAGCTCTCGAAGAAGAGAGCTTAAGATTGCTTTCCTCTCAGTCTTCAAGTATCCGACAGGTCGTCCAATATTGTCTGAGAGTTCATAAATCACCTGTGGACAATCACATCTTGGATCGGTCTTCGCAGAGAAAGTCACTCCACCAGCATTTGTGTCACCAAATATCTCAAGCATGTCAACAAGTATCTTAGTGTCAATGAAAATAATGCCATCATATTCAGCTTTGTCACCATACTTTTTGTATTGTGATTCGAAAAGTTTCACAGATTCTACAAGATCTGGCGAAAGGTTTGTATCACGCAAATTCAGCACATCAACCCCTTTGAAGTATTTTTGGATTGGAGCAGGAGCTGGAGATGAGGGTATCTGATCATCTATATCATAAATATTTGTGACTTTGTCAAACACAAGTTTGCCTTTGTCTACGCTTATTTCTGTGGTACCTGTCCAAAATCCACCAGTCGCTCGTCGCTCTTTGTCGTTTTGAAAAATCACTAGATATTTCTGTTTTTTGTCTTTGCCCATGATTGTTGGGAGTTTTTTGAGGAAAGGCTGTGCATTTACAATGAGTCTATATACCCCATCAAACTGATCTTTGGCATTTTGGAGTTGAGATCTTACTTTTGTCTTGCCAAATGATTCTGGATATCTATTTGGGTCGATTGAGTCTATTTTTACCTTGGCTTGGGCAACTTCTTCTGAAATTGGGTCAATCTTAGTCATGAGTTTGTCAAGCGTCAAGACTGCAGTCTCAAGTCGTTCTTCGGCGGTTTTGTCAAAGAAATTGGATTTTCCTTTCTTAAATCCAATAAGATCTGCAAATGGCTCAATAGCAGTAATTGCATCATTTCCGGCATTAAAAAGATGATCTCCAGCATCAAGCGCTGAGAAGTAGTCATTCACATATGGCACAAACTTAAATGCACTGAAGGCTTTTGAATCTTTTTTGAGACCATCAAATTCTACACGAAGCTCTTTGAGTTTGTCATTTATGAGATCTATATCGTTTTGTGTAAAAACTGCTTTCATTTCACTAGCCTTTGCTTTGATATTTTTGAGCCTGGTTTCGACTTTTTGAAATGGAAGAAAAACAAAGAAATAACCGCCGATTATTAGTGCTAGCAATACTGCCAAGATGACAGAACCACCATACATTGATACTTTTTTTACCATATTAGATTGTGTTGAATTTTGCCTACGGGAGCGATTGTATTGTACAACATCCGATTCGGTTTTGTCCTCAATTTTATGTATTTTGATATTGTTTGTCAGGGTCATAATAAATTCAATTAACAAATTCCAATGACAAGTGTCAAATAACAATCAATTTCAATAACAAGCCCAAAACGAAAAGTAATAAATTCTATCTTTCAATTTTGAATTTCATTGGATCTTGATAATTGCAAATTGGACATTATCTATGATGCTCCTCTCCCCGATATCATCACAAGTGGAGTTTTGAAAAGTATTTTCATATCACTTTCAAATGAAAGTTCATCTACATACTTTGCATCAATAAGAATACGTTTGTCAAAGTTTACTTCTGATCTCCCAGATACTTGCCAAAGCCCTGTAATACCAGGCTTTACTGACAATACCTTGGAGATTTCAGACTTAACCTCAGGATACTTCTCCGACTGATGATCAAGCTCATCTTGATAATACGCACGAGGTCCTATTACACTCATTTCACCAAGCAATACATTTATGATTTGTGGCACTTCATCAAGTGAATATTTCCTTATCCATTTTCCCACTTTTGTAACTCTTGGGTCATGATTGAGTTTGAAACTGTTATTTTTGAATTGTTCATACAGTTCTTTGTATTTGGGATCAGTGCGAATTATGTTATGAGCATTCACAATCATAGACCTGAACTTGAACATCTTAAAATTCTTCCCATTTTGACCAACTCTTTTTGGTGCATCTGCGAAAATTGGCCCATCACTATCCAGCTTGATCATGATCGCAACAATAATACACGGGATGAAAAAGACAATTAGTAGTGCTAATGCAAGAAAAATGTCAATGATCCTTTTTATGTAATATTTGTACATATAATCTCAATTCAAAAGTCAAAATGCAAAAATTAAAAATTGCTTGGTCCTACAAATACCCTCTCAGCCCTGCTCGGAGCCTGCCCTGAGCTTGCCGAATGGGCTCTTTGCTCTCTATTCTTATGTTAACTCATCAAACTTCCCACCCACCATACCTTCTACAATTTTTTTGACTTTGGAGGCTGAGGATTTTTTACTAACAAGCAACACATCGCCTGTGTTTACAACCAACATATCCTCAAGATCCACCCCAACTATTAGTTTTTTCCCATCATAGTCTGCCACCAAGCTATCTTTACATCCTTCTACAATTACTTGACCTTTTGTGACATTGTCCTCGTCACTTTTTTGGAGGGCTTCTTTTAGCGCCTCCCAAGCTCCAAGATCACTCCAACCTATGTCTGCAACCATTGTAATTCCGTGACTAGCAGGAATTTTTCAAGTACCGCATTATCAAAAGAAATCTTTGGAAGAGTTGGATAAATACTTGCCAACGCTTGACCATAAGCCAAAGTGCCATATGCAGCTTGGATTCTACTAAGGTTTTGAGAAAGTTCTGGAGAATATTTTTTGGAATTGGCTCCATAGAAATGATGGTTTTGTCACAAAATAACCCAAATTCCAAGCATCGAAATCCGTCCTTTGTATATTTTTCGACTAGTTCTTTGTCTGGTCGATATTTGAATGAAGTTAGTTGATGGTAATCGAAACCATTCTCACTCCCAAGTGACTTTTTGTCATACTCTATCCAACCCAAATTTTGATTTGGGGAATCTCGAGTGATGAGCCAAAAATACTATGCTTTCTTGATTTTTTTCAATCACCTCAGATGCCGCAGAAGAGCATATTATGGAATTTCTCATCGTCTTTCACTACATGATCACCCCAAAGTATGGCCATTGATTCATTTGGAGCAATCTTTGCAAATATTGAGGTTACAAGCCCTACAGCTGGACCAACATCTCTCATCTCAGGCTCAACTGTGATGTACTTTCAGGTATCTGTGGAAGCTGATCTTCTATGATCTCACGATATCTTTCCAGTAGAAATAGAAAATGTCACTTGCTTCAAACTTTTGTAGGAGTCTATTGACCATGTGTTGAAGCGTTGACTCATTGTCTATAGTCTTCTCAAACTGTTTTGGTGATTTTTTGCGGGGAAAGAGGCCACAAACGTGTCCTACCCACCCGCGAATATGACTATTTTCATAAGTCCTGAAATTGTACCCAAAATTTACAATTTCCTCAAGTCCACGAACAGGACTTCAGGTTTTGAGCTTGGGAAATATTTGCCGTTTTTATTGTCCAGTATTATTTCAGTTTGACCACCTTTCCGATAAACTAGAACAGGAAGATCTGCAAGTGCAGACTCACAAGCAACATAACCAAAATCTTCTTCTTGCGGCATTATAAGCGCAATAGCGTTTTGATACAAACTTTTCACTTCATCATCAGTCAAATCATGAACAAGCTCCCAGCAGTCCATAAAGACCGTGCGTCTGCGCCTTGATAAACAACTTCCATTCCTGACTTCCTTTTCCGACAATGATCAGTTTGTGTTTTTTGGCATTTGAATCTTCTGACGTTTTTCTATATATTGCAAAAGCGTCAATTGCTAGCTCAGTTTTTTTGTATGGCTCAAGCCTTGAAACAATCAAAAAATACTTCTTTGGCAAAGTAATATTCTTTATTTTTATATTTTGTTTAACTTTATTTTTTCTAGTTGACCATTTTTGTCTTGCAACTTTTCCCATTTGTCGACGTCAATCGGAGGATAAATCACTTCGCTTTCTATCCCGTAATTATCTCTGCATCTCTTAGCAACCTCATTAGATATCGAGATGAATTCATCCACTCTTGCCGCCCCAATCTGATCCCAACCCTTCAAATATGTTATTATGAATTTCTCAAATACGCCAAAGACTTTGCTCGTTGCTCTCTGCTCTCTGCTCTGCCATAGCCATCTAGCTGGAGTAAGTAAATAGCAAATATGTGTTGTGTCAACATTTGTGATAATGTTTTTGCAAAAGATGAAGAAATGGAGACGACTACATCGTAGTTAAGAAATCCATACTCTCAAAAACGTATGGCATCAAAAGAAGTGTAAGCATTCTATTACGACGAAACCATCTTGGGAAAATTTGTAAAAAAGAAGTTCTAATTTCAAATTTATTTGCCCAGTTAGCATTGTTTCTGTCAATATGTGAGGTGTACCAAGGAGCATCAGGATAAATTTCGTGTAGCGTCTGCAAAACACGCTCTGCCCACACCAATATCAGTGTCGAACCAATCGTAGACAAACGCGATTTTCATGTATTGTCACAAATTATGATGACCTATTCTATACCACATATATCGTAGATGTGTATGTGGTGTTTGTTTTTAGGGCTTGAATGTTTTATACCAAGTTGCTACATCTTGAATCAAATCGCTTTCGCTTTTTATGACCCATGAACTTTCCGCAAAGTTGTATTCTAAATCCAGAGATAAATCTGATTGATTCATGTAGTCAATCGCTGCAGACGCAAATTCTGTTTCTTGAACAAAGCATCAAAAACCTGCTTGCTGCGTCAAATATATCATTCTTTTATACAATGCTCCCCGTTTCTCACTATTAGCTACCTTGACCAATAATTTATGCGATTCCATTAAATACCAGATGCCAGAGAGAACCTGGATGATCCTTGCTGCTTAGAGGTAAGACATCTTTTTAGTAGTTGTCCATCTACTCTCGATGGATCATCCATAAATCTAAATAAGTAAGCTCTGATTCTATTTTCAAACAACTCACCTATGAAGAGTGCGGGGTTGTATGCCGTTTACCACCTGGTTGATCGTAAAGAAATATGAAGCACGTACACTTCTATAATCAGGAATATTCTTAGTCTGATAATCATGAAATGTTGCTTGCAAACCCATAAAGCTCCCCATTGCAAGACTGTCGAATATTGAAGTAAAGTCAAAATCCACGTGCAAGGATTCAATTATCTTATCGACTTTTTCAACTAATTCTTTGCCGTCTCACTCTTTACCATCCGGTTGTTCGCCATTTGAGGGGTTGAAATCTTTTCGGACAAGCTTGTTAAAAGCTTCAGGACTTAGACTGTTTAGCACTATTTCTGCAACTTTAACAATTTCTAATGCCCTATTAAACCTGCCAAATTCTGATTTGGAATCTATACCTTTTATTTGTTCAATTATCCCTGCAATTTCGCCACTCCTATTTACATCGCTAGTTCTTTTAGCTTCAAGATCTCCCATTACTCCTTTAAAGGTTTGTTCAGTTGCTTTGCCCTCGATGTCCATATGTTAGAAATTGTTAGGTGTTATTACTCATCACCATAACTAATAATATTTTTAACAGGTTATGCAAACTTGAGATTACTTTTTCAGAGTATCATATCTAATTATCTTGTGCAAATTTTTATATCGAATTAAGAGCATCTAAGAGACGGAGAGGTAGTTTATTTACGCTCTATTTTTTGGGTAAAAAAGAACGATTATAGCAATATAGACCATGCCACATCCTATATATTATGGAGAAATTTGAGTTGTTTGGAGAGTAGGGAAATTACTGGTAACTAGAATATACTAGCTTTGCCATCGATACAAATGTAAATTTTTCTGAAACCTGCCTTGACCCAATTTTTGGAATATTGCTCAGAAGATCAGGGAGTCTTTCATCATCGTAAGGGTTAAAAAAGCTTGCTCTATTATCAGCAATCTCATGAAATACGGATATATCAGATAATATTAGTGGACAACCGACAGTCTCTGCTTCAACTATTGGAAGCCCAAACCCTTCTGATTTTGATGGAAATACCAATGCTTTTGCATTTTTATAGAGCCACTTGAGTTCGGAAGTCTCAACATTATGCATCCACAACACATCATCCTCCAGATAAGCAAATTCTTTTTGAAGTTTCTCAGCAAATATTGACTCTGGCCCCACAATTATAATCTTATTGTAATTTTCTGATATTTTTCTTTTTTCCAATCTATATTTACTAAAAGCACGAAGCAACACATTCACATTTTTATGAGGGTAGCAATTACCTACATACAAAAAATAATCTTCTAACTCTGCAATGGATCGGGGTTTTTTCTCTTCAGATTGCTGAAAAAGCATATCAACCCCTTCAGAAGTTACCACAATTTTTTTCTCAGCATATTTGTAATACTTGAGAAGCTCATTTCTGACTGTAGAAGTTGGCACGAGAATTGTTTTTGCTCGAAAGATCTGTTGTGCGAATACCAAATTAAAAATCAACTGTTTGATTTTGTACAAATAAGGATTTAAAGTGGACGCTTTGCCCGTTGAAAACTGCAGTAGAATGGTGTCATGAACTGTTGCTACAAATGGTTTGAAATATAGTACTGGCCAGCTGAAATATGGAAAATGAACCAGGTCTAGGTTGGCAAAATATAGTTGAAATAAAAAAACTAACTGTTCACCAAAAGAATGCCATGAGATATCACACGTTCTATGTTCCATGTTTGAAGTAGTTGGTTTGTATTCTTCTAAAAACCTGCTCCATTCATTATCTCGTGCGAAAATCACATACTTAAGATCTTGTTTGTCAAGTTTTGATAATTCATATATCAGATTGCGGATATACACACCCACACCCGTCTGATACATAAGTCTCGCATCAATACTAATTCTTTTTTTTCATATAAGTTAGTTCTTAAAGTTCTTAAGGTTTCTAAAGTTCATAAGAAATGGCAAAGGTTTCAAGGAGGCAGGTCTATAAACCTTATAAACCTATAAACCTTATAAACCTTATAAACCTTATAAACCTTATAAACCTTATAAACTTTACACCTTTACAACTAAAAGTAACTATTCTAGCTCTAACATACGCCAATAATTTGATTCCCATTTTACAAGTTTTCAATGTAACAAGGGCATTATATTTGTCTTTATAGTGATCTTTATAAAATAACTACATTGTTTCATAAAATGCAGATTTTATCTGAATTTAGTTTGCCTTCACTACTTTTCACAGAGATGCCGCTTAAAAATTTCAGATGTAGCACACTGTATTTGGGATACCAAAGCAACTTAAAACCTTTTTCATATATCCGGTAACACAAGTCCAAGTCTTCTCCATACATGAAATATTTTTCATCAAATCCACCCAAGCTTTTGACAACATCTGCCTTGCAAAGCATAAAAGCTGCAGTACAGGCTTCAATCTCATGCTCCAGTCTCGAGATTCAAGTGCATTAGATGATACCCAATTAAAAAAACTGAAATTCGAAATTCGAAATTCGAAATTGTTTAATCAACTTTTCAATACCCAAAAAGTACCAGAGGCTGCGCAGAGGGTTTGGAAATCCTCTATGACTAGCCTTATCTATTCCATTCCCGGCACATCCACCCTCACTGTTAGAGCACCAAGATTTTCATCAGATTCCAGCTTCGCAAGTAACTCCCGCCAATTTAATTTGTTATTAGATTCACCAACCATCACATCTGAATTTAGAAAGAGAATGTATTTACCGTTTGATTCTCTAAATGCCTGGTTATTTCCTTTGCTAAAACCCACATTTTCATCATTTTGGATATATTTATATTTGGCGTTTTGAAGTGAAACTTTTGACAATGCCTCAGGACTCCCATCAACTGAAGCATTATCACAAACTATTATTTCTGTGCTAATGCCCGATGATGCAAGTGACTGATCAAGCTCCGAGAGACATTTGAGAGTCAATTGGTATTATATGAAAGAATGATAATAGATAGATCATTCATGCTTTTGGAGCTTGAGTTTTGGTTATCCATAAAAGACATATTTGCTTATATTGTAACGCAAATAAGTGTCTGAAACTCTGCCAATAAGTAGATTAACGCTTTGGTGACTGCTTGAGTCTTCTGGCTTTTCCACCAGTTCCGACTTTTCTTCTTCTCTTGTACGAGCATCTCTTGTAAGAAGATTTTCTGCTTTGAGTTTTGCCTTGACGTCCCCTGCTTGGAATTCTTGGTAAGGGCTCTAGAAAGACCATGCATTATGGCATCTCTTTGACCTTTAGCGCCACCAGACAACACTCTTGCGTAGACTACAAATGTATTTTCGTCCCCTAATGCGGCTAGAGGCTTTTTAAGAAGCGCAGCATCAGAAATTGTCTGTGCCCATTTTGCAATATCTTGGTTGTTTACGATGAAAGATCCTGCTTTATAGGAAACGTCATTTATGGTAACACCAGCTTTTTTGGAGTGATACACTCTTACTCTTGCAATTGATGTTTTTCTACGACCAACACCTTCGTAATAAGATTTGTCGATTTTTACTGATGTTTTTTTTGCTTTTGGTGCAGTTGCCATACTTTATAAATTTCAATAAGTTAAATTATGCTTTGCTATTTGCAAACTTTGATTGATAAGGATGATTGCCATCACTATATATGTGAAGTCTTGCAAGTCTTCTATCTCTAAGTTTGTTTTTTGGAAGCATACCAGAAACAGCTCTTCTAACAACCTGTTCAGGTGATTTTTCCATAGCTTTTCCAAGTGCAGTTTTTTTGAGACCTCCTGGATATCCAGAGTAATTTGTGTAAACCTTCTGAAGCTCTTTGCGTCCTGTTACTTTGACTTCTGATGCATTTACTACAACCACATAGTCGCCTATATCAATATTTGGAGCATAAGCTGTTTTGCCTTTGCCAGTCAAAATATTTGTTATTTCTGTTGCTGCTCGTCCAAGTATTTTTCCAGAAACATCAATAAGAATCCATTTTCTTTCAACACTTGATGTTGAGTAACTTTTGGTTGTATGAGTTTGATGACTAATCATATGCTTATTTCTCCTCTTTTGTGGAAGCCTCTTCTTTTACTTCCTCAACTTTTTTTACTTCTTCTTTTTGTTTTACTGTTTTATTATTTTTTTGTTTTTTTTCTTCTGGAGCTTCTGAGTGTGTCCAAACGACCTCTACTATACTAGCAGCATCCCCAAATCTTTCGCCATATTTCACAATCTTGATACTACCTGAACCGGTTTGATTTTTGGCATGTTTTTTAGCTGTTTCAACAAATGCCAAAACTTCTTTTTCGGTTATGAAAAAGGGGAGAAGTTCATTTTTGACTGCTTCGTTGTAAGAAAGAGTCTTGTGAACAAGTGACTCAAGTTTTGATTTGAGATATTTTGCTTTGGTTTCAGTCGTCTTAAGTGATCCATGATCTGCAAAGTTTCGAACAAGCTTTCTTATAAGCATCTTGTTTGCGTCTTTACCAGATTTGATTTTTAATTTTGATACTTTGTGCTTCATAACATTTTTCTAATTCATGACTTATCACATTAGGCTAGCTCTACACCCATTTTCTTGAGTTCTTCCTCGATGAGATCTATTGACTTGCGTCCAACTCCCTTGAGGCCAACTAGGTCTGCTTTTCCTCTTTTTACAAGGTCAGCAACTGTTTCGATCTTCTCACGAAGTAGAGCATTAATCACACGTGATGGCAAATTGAGTTCATCGATTATTGTTTCCATAGCTTTTGAACTACTCTCACCATTTAGTTTTTTCACATCTGTCTCAGATACTTCAACTTCCGCTGGAGCAACATCTTTTCCAGACATTACATGAGCAAATTGTGAGGAAAGGATTTCTGAAACTTTCTTGACTGCACCTTCTGGACTAATGCTACCATCTGTTGTGACTTCAAGTGATACTTTTTCAAAGTTTGATTTTCGTCCAACTCTTGCTTCTGTTACTGAGAAGTTTACGTGTTTGATAGGTGAGAATGATGTGTCAATTGCGATGTATCCTGCATCAGCTTCATCTCTTTCCTCAGTTGGTGAGAATCCATATCCCACCTCTACAACCACTTCAAGATCGATTTTTGCTTTGTCTGTTGTAAGCTCAGCAATGTAAAGATCACCGTTTACTACTGTTGCTTCGCCCTCCAAATCTTTAGCAAATACTTTTCCTGCTCCTTTTGAGACGAGAGACATTTTGAATTTGCCTTCCTCTTGTGGAGTTGTAAATCTTGCAAGCTTCAAGTTCATTACTATATCAAGCACTGATTCTTTTACACCAGGGATTGTACTAAAAAGGTGACTTACACCTGCTATTTTGACGGCAGTGATTGCTGCGCCTGGGATAGCAGAAAGAAGTGTTCTTCTGTATGCATTACCCATTGTATGACCAAAACTTTGACTTAGCGGCTCAAAAACAAAGACTGATTTTTTTCCTTCTTCAAGGACAGTTTGTTTTGTATAAAATGACGGAGTGAACATATATTTATATAGATTTAGAATTATTTCGAGTAATACTCAATTATTAATCGAAGATTTACTTGTTTTTCAAGAGTTTCAGCTGATGGAACAGCTACTACTTTCACTTCAGTTCCTTTTCTTTCAAGCCAAAATGGTGCTTCGTAATCTTTTCTGTCAAGTGATGTTTCAATGTATGGGATTTTTGCGGTATCAGCTTTTCTAAAAGCAACTACGTCATCTTGTTTAACATTGTATGATGGGATAGAATTTTTCTTTCCATTCACTAGTACATGTCCATGATTTACGAGTTGTCTTGCTGCTGCACGAGTTGGTGCAAAACCTGCTCTATAAACCACATTGTCAAGTCTTTTTTCTAGAATCTCACACAGCTTGTGACCAGTATTACCTTTGAATCTTTTTGCAACAACAAAATATGATCCAAGTTTTTTCTCGGTAATACCAAACATGAAGCGAAGTTTTTGCTTTTCACGAAGTTGTCTTCCACTTTCTGAGATTTTTCGTCTTGTATTTGCACCATGTTGTCCAGGTGGAACTGCAATTACTCTTGCAAGTCTATTTTGGCTTTTTGATCCAAAAGTCTTTAGCTCAAGATCAATTCCTTGTCTGCGAGCCAATCTATTTCGTGGTCCTGTGTGACGCATACTATATTAAATTCAAAATTTAAAAATCAAATTGCAAAACCTTAAATTAATTTAAAATTCCTCAATTGGAATTTGTTACTTGAAACTTGGATTTTATACTTTTAGACTCTTCTAATCTTTGGTGGTCTTACACCATTGTGTGGAACTGGTGTCACATCTACTACTTTTTCCACATCACATCCGCTTACTTTGAGAGCTCTAATTGAGGCTTCTCTACCAGGTCCAATCCCTCGCACATACACATCTATTCTTCTTACTCCATAATCGTTTACTGCTTTTTGCATTGCTTGAGAAGCTGTAATTGTTGCAGCGTGAGGAGTGGATTTTTTGGTTCCGGTAAATCCATGCATCCCAGTTGAGGCAACAATAATTGGCTGCTCAGATGCATCTGAGATAGTGATTATTGTATTGTTGAAAGTTGCTGTAATATGAACTTTTGCGTGTTCAACTTGTTTCTTTGGTTTACTCTGTTTTTTGTTTGTGACTGCCATATTGTTATTTTATTGATTTATTATTTTTTACTTTTTTGGTGCTGCTGCAGGTGTTTTTGCTGTAGCTTCAAGTTTCATTTGATCTTCTTTCTTGAGCGCTCCAACTGTTCTTCTCTTTCCTCTTTTTGTACGAGCATTAGACTTTGTTCTCTGCCCATAAACTGGCAGATTGTGAGCGTGTCTTGATCCTCTATAACTACCGATTTCTCGAAGTCTTTTAATATTTTCAGTTACTTCTTCACGAAGATCTCCTTCTACTTTGTATGTTTTTTCTATGGCGAGTGAGATTTTTTTAACATCTTCTTCTGTAAGCTCTTTCACTCTTTTTGAAGGTTTAACATTTGCAACTGTAAGAGCTTTTTTTGATGTGGACCATCCGATTCCTTTTAGAAGTGTCAGGCCGTAATCAATTCTTGCAGTATCTGGTAGTACGAGTCCGAAAAATCTTGCCATATAAAATTAAAAACAATTTTAGCCTTGTCTTTGCCTACATTTTGCATTGACACAGACAACATATAATCGTCCTTTGCGTTTTACTAATTTGCATTTTGGACATTTCTTTTTGATTGATGATTTGATGTTCATATTATTGACGATAAATTATTCTTCCCATTGACATATCATTTTGCCTGACCTCAAATCTCACTTTATCTCCGGGCAAGATTTTGATAAAATTTTTTCGCATCTTACCTGACAGGTAGCAGCGAATGATTATCTCTGATTCTTTTACCCTCACCATAAACTGTGTATTGGGCAAATTTTCAAGCACTTCACCCTCAAGCACAATGACTTGATTGTTCATATAAGCTCTTTATTGTACCACATTATGTCAGAATGTGAACACCATTTTGATCTATCATAATGGTGTGTTCAAAACAAGCTGCCAGGCTCCCATCTGCAGTGTCTATCGACCAGCCATCGGGGTTATTTTGAACAATTTTTGAGGTGCTTTCGCTATATATAATTTCTATTGCACATACAAATCCTGGCTTTATGAGGTAGGTTTTTTCTATGGGTTTGTACACAATATTAGGGATATATGGATCTTCATGAAGCTCTCTTCCTATGCCGTGACCAGTCAGATCCTGAAGGACTCTATAGCCATTACTTTCTATTGTTTCTTGCATTATTTTGCCAACAAGCCCAAGCCTCACCCCGACTCCAAGAGCTTTCAGCGTTTTTGATAGTGCAAGCTTACCAGCTGCCAAGAACTTCTCTTTTTTGGGATCTTTGACATTTCCGACAATTATCGTTGTTGCCCAATCTGTGTGATAGCCTTTATATAGACCTCCCATGTCAACAGTCAAAACATCTCCTTTTTCTAAAATTCGGTTCTTCTTGGGGGGTGTGTGGACAGCTTGTTCATTTACTGGCAAACATGTGGCAAAGTCATATCCTTGAACCGTAGGAAAAGAAAGCACTAGTCCATATTTCCTTAGTAGTTCTGTTGCTTTTTTGTCTACCTCATAAGTAGATTGACCAGGTCGAATGCTTGGGATAAGCTCACTTGTCGCATTTCTAAGTCTTTTACCACACTCGGTCATTATCTCTATTTCGCTAATGGATTTTTCAAAACTCATATGTGTTATTTTATCATCCAATAATTGATAAGACCTCCAGCAGTAATTATGATAAAAAGAATTGTTGTGACTAAGATTCCTATCTGATTAGCTTCTTTGTAAGCTTTCCAAGATGAGTATACCCAAAATGGTTGAGCTAGCATATTGAAATATTAACCCGTATTTGGGGTAACCGCTTGATGTAAGAAGCTGAGCAATAAGTGTGAATGCAGGAAGCAAAATTTGAGTAGCCAGTTGAAGGAGAGACGACTTTTTCATGAAAATTTATGAAAAAATAATTGATCTGTAAGTTTCGTCAAGTTTGTCATGGAATTCGTCCATCGAAAAATTATTCTTTATGAGGTAATCGGCAGTATGCAATAGCTGGGCCTTTGTTCGTTTCAAGAAGCTCTGCAATATCTCTTTTGCTCCATGAAACTTTTGTCTATATTCGCGTCTTGCCGCACTTGACCATCTCAAGTGTTTACTTGCCCATATTGCCACAAGCTCCACTCTTACATTGTGAAAATGTTTCAGTAGATACTCATATTCTTCCCAAGAATATAATCCTTCAATAAGCACAATGTTAGATTTTTTGAGTGCATTTTTGAGATCATTTTCTCTAAGAATTGCCATCGTTGCCATCCCATGTTTTGCTCTGATTTCATTTCTTACTTTTTGATGATTTTCGACTGTATGTTCGATTTTATTTTCATCCATATAGTCATTCACGACATTTGAAAATGACACAATTGGCAATTTGTAAGTTTTTGCAAGATAATTTACAGCCTCAGTCTTACCTGAACCTGACAAACCCACAGTTGCAATAATTATTGGATTTTTTTGTTTCCAAGAAGTTACGTGTTTTTTGATTAGCTGTTTGCCAATCGATTTCAATATTTCATTACTAACTGCTTTGGGACTTAATACTGCATCGACTGTAGCTAATATTCCTTTTTCTTCGTAGTATTCAATTACAGGTTTCGTGTGCTTGTAAAAAAGATCCACTCTATGTTGCACTGCCTGAACAGTGTTGTCGTCTCTTGACTCATGTCTCATGACTATTCTCCACAAAGCCTCTTTTGGATCAAGCTCCAGGTAGATTACCTTATCTATTTGGAATTTGCATTCTTTGGCTTGTTTAATAGTTCTAGGAAATCCATCAAGAATGAAACCATTTTTGTATTCAGGACGTACTAGATATTCATTTACTATCTCAAGAGTGATTTCGTCTGGCACCAAATTACCTGAGTTAATAAGCTCCTTTACTGTACGACCCAGTTTTGTTTTTTCTTTTGAGATTTGTCTGAAGATATGACCTGTTGAAAGATATGGAATCTTAAGTTCAGATGACAATAAGTTTCCCTGTGTGGATTTACCTGCCCCTTGAATACCAAGGAGAATAATATTCATATACTTTTATAAATACTTCTTTACCCCAATTTTTTGCGCTCTTTATGCTCTGTGTGTTTTTTGCAGGTGTTGCAAAATTTACTGAATTTCAAAGCTTCAGTGGTATTTACTTTATTTTTTTCGGTTACGTAATTTTGTGATCCACAAACTGCACATTGTAGTCCAAAACTTACTCTTGAGCTTTTTTTTGCCATATTATATTTTCAAATACTAATTACAAAAATTCAAAATTTATGATTAAAGAAATTTATCGTAGTTTCGTGAGACGACCTGAGATTCTATGCTCTTCAAAGTTTCTAAGACAACCGAAACCACAATCATTATACTTGTGCCACCAATACCAAAGTTTGTTTGGCCTGTTAAAGCACCAATTACAGAAGGTATTATAGCAATAATTCCCAAAAATATTGCTCCAATTGAAGTCAATCTTAAGAGAACTTGCTGCAAGTAATCTTTTGTGGGTCCACCTGGTCTAATTCCTGGAATGAACCCTCCGTGCTTTTGGATCTCTTCTGCTATCTTTTGAGGATTGAACACAATCATGGTGTAGACGAATGTAAATATTACAACCAGTAGGAAGAATGTGACGTTATAGGCAACACTTCCAGAATGGAACTCTGTCAAGAAAAATCTTGAAATATTTTTTAGAACTGCTACTGTCGAATATTGTAGATAGTTGCCGATTAGCTGTGGAAAAAGCACAAAAGATACCGCAAAGATAATTGGAATTACTCCAGCCTGATTGAGTCTAAGCGGGATGAAATTTGCAGCGGATTGATAAGTCTGATTTCCTTTGACACGTTTAGCGTAATAAACAGGGATTTTTCTGACCGCCTGGTTAATAAATACAACTCCAGCAACAACTCCCAAAAATAATACACCAAAAATCGCAACTCCCATAAATGAATCCGAGTTTACAGTTTGCTGAGTTTTTAGAACTGATGGAATAAGTCTACTTGTTATACCTGCAAATATGAGAAGTGAAATTCCATTACCAAGTCCATATTCCGATATTAGTTCACCAAACCACATAAGAATATATGTTCCAGCAACTAATGTGACCAAAAATGACACAAATTCCAAGAAGGGCACCTGACCATTTTGCAAGGTTATTAAGTTATTGCTCTTTAGCAAAAAGAATATTCCAACTGATTGGACCAATGTAAGTGGAAGAGTTAGAAGTCGTGTATACTGATTGATCTTAAATCTACCATACTCGCCTTCTTTTGAAAGTGCTTCAAGAGAAGGGAAAACCATAGTAAGCATCTGCAAAATGATTGAGGCGTTAATATAAGGATTCAAGCCCAGTGCCATGACGGAAAAGTTTATAAGTGTTCCTCCAGAGAAGATGTCAAGTAGAGACAAAAATTGATTTTTATCAATCAATGCTTTGAGTTTAGAAAGATCTATTATGGAGCTTGGAACAAAAGTAAATGCTCTAAAAACCAGAATAATAAAAAGCGTAAAGACGATCTTTTTTCGCATCGCCCTGTCGGCCCAAACGGTAGTAAGCCACTGAGTTGCTGCTTGCATATTATTTGTCTTAGCCTTCGATTGATCCTTTTGCTTGAGTTATTGCTTCTTTTACTTTTGCACTAACAGGTAGCATGACTTTTAGCGGTTTTTCAACTGGACCATCAAAAACAATTTTTACAGATACTGATTCTTCTGGAATAAGTCCTGATTTTTTGAGAACTTCAATAGTAATGATATCAGTAGTATCAAGTGACATCAACTTTGAAAGTCTCAAAGTAAATGGTTTTGAAACTATTGATTTGTTTTTGGATTTACCTCTCAAAAGTGGATATTTTTTGACTATTCTTCCCTGTCCACCTTCAAAATGGAGTGGGATATCGGTTCTGGCTGTCTGATGTCTTGTTGTTCCTCTTCCTGATTTTGAACCTTTGTTTGATCCCAAACCTCGTCCTCTTCTTTTGGCGGCTTTTGTTGTAATTTTTGGTAGTGTGTGCAAACCTATCATATTAGTATTTCAATTTATTAAGCTTTCTTGTCTTCAGTTTTTTCTTGTTTTTTAACAATTTCTTTTCTTGGCTTCAAGAGTCCAAAAGCTTTCATGACTGCATAAGCATTACTGATCTGATTTCTTGATCCAAGCACTTTTCCTGATGCATTGTAAATCCCAGCAAGATCAAAAAGTGTTCTTGCTACTCCACCAATCTTCAAACCTGTACCATCTGGAGCAGGCTTAAGCAAAATTCTTGATGATTTGTATTCTACAAGTATTTGGTGAGGAATAGTTGTTCCATATCTTGGGACCTCTATCATGTTCTTTCTTGCTCTATGAATAGCTTTCTTGAGTGATTGTGGTACTTCAAGTCCTCGTCCGATTCCAATTCCAACTCTTCCTTTTCTATCTCCAACTGCAACAAGTGATGCAAATGTTGCATAGTTTCCTCCAGAAGTCTTCTTGGACACTCTTTTTACCAAAAGTGTTTTTTCTTCAATTCCATCTGTGGGTCTTTCTTTTTGATATTTCATATTTATTGTTACAAGAAAAATTAAATCTGGATTCCTCCTTCGCGGACTCCTTCAACGAATTTTTGCACTCTACCTTGATAGTGGAAGCGTCCACGATCAACAACAGCTTTTTCGATCTTTTTGCTTTTCATGAGTGAAGCAAGTTCTTTTCCAGCTTCAAATGATGCATCTGCTTTTTTCACATTATTTTTTGATTCAATCTTTTTGGTGTGAATACTGGCAACTGTTTTTTCTGATGAATCATCTATTACCTGAGCAAATAGATATTTATTTGATCTGAATATACTGATTCTTGGAATATCTTTGGTGCCAACTATATTCGCACTGATTCTTTTTTTTCGTCTTGATAATCTTTTGGTTAGGGTTCTCATAAATATCTGTAATTAATCAAAATTAGGCTGTTTTTGCTTTCTTTCCAGGCTTCAACTTGATGTGTTCTCCGGCATACCTGATTCCTTTTCCTTTGTATGGATCTGGAGGTTTGATACTTCGGACCTGGTGTGCAATCTGTCCTATTAATTCTTTATTTGCGCTTGAAATGACTAGTATTGTCTGACCGTCTACACTGTAAGTGACTCCATCTCTTTTTGGAACAGTTACAAGATGAGAATATCCGACCTTTAGAACTGCTTCTCCGTTTTTTATGGACACACCATATCCGGTTCCAACTACTTCAACTCTTTTCTCCCATCCTTTTGTGACTCCATGTACTGCATTTGCAATAAGTGTTCTTACTGTGCCATGGAATGACTTTGAAAGAATTGAATCATTTTCTCTCTCTACATTTACTTTGTTGTCAGCTATGTTTACTTTTATTCCTTTTGGAATTGCAACAGTTAGCTCGCCCTTTGGACCCTTTACTTTTACTTCTCTATCTACGAGAGTTACATTTGCACCTTGGGTGATCTCAACGGGTAATTTTCCAATCTTAGACATATTTATGCTTTTACCAAATATTAAATAAAAGTTCTCCGCCTTTCATTGCTTTTTTTGCTTCCCTTCCAGTCAGTATTCCACCGTTTGTTGAAAGGATACAAATACCAAGTCCATTTAGAACTGTTGGTATATCTGATGATGCGACGTAAACTCTCTGTCCCGGTTTTGAAACAATTTTCACATCAGTGAAAACTGGTTTTCCATTCTCATATTTCAATGTGATGTTTGCAGTTTTTTTCACACCTTCTTCGGCTATGTCAAAAGCAGCAATGTATCCCTCTGCGACTAGTTTTTTTAGGACTTCAACATTTGAATTTGTTGCTTTTGCAACAATACTTGGCTTGCCAGCCATATATCCGTTTTTTATTCTTATTACAAGATCAATTACTGGTTTCATATATTTATTAAAAATTAGGTCTTTTCAAGTGTTCTCTTTGTAACCTTACCATGTCCTCTAAATGTTCTTGTCAATGAAAATTCACCAAGTCTGTGACCTACCATAGACTCTGTTACAAGAATTTCTTTGAAAATTCTGCCATTGTGAATTGCTAGTTTGTGCCCAACAAACTCTGGAGCTATTTGACTATCTCTTGACCAAGTTTTTATAGCCACATGAACTTTGTTTGCTTTTTGAGCCATGATCTTTTTCATGAGCTTCTCATCTACATATGGTCCTTTTTTTACTGAGCGTGTCATAATTTAGTTTATTACCAAGACAATTTTTTAACTCCAGGAATCTCTCCTTTTAATGCTTTTTCTCTAAAAACAATTCTGCTCATTCCAAATCTTCTCATATAACCTCTTGTCCTTCCTGTGAAGGCACAAAAGTTACGATTTCTTGTTGAGAATTTTGCTTTTTTTGCTAGCTTAACTATGGTTGAATTGGATGACATATTATTTTAAGATTTTTTTACAAATGGAATTCCTAATTTTTCAAAAAGTAATCTTCCTTTTTCATGTGATTTGGCATTTGTCGAAACTGTGACCTGAAGACCTCTCAGTCTATCAATCGCATCAAAATCTATTTCTGGGAAAATTGTTTGTTCTGTGAATCCAAGATTAAGATTACCATGACCATCTACACAAGATTCTTTCACACCTCTAAAATCCTTGAGAACTGGGATAACAATGTGTACAAGTTTGTCCAAAAAGGCAGTCATTTTCTTACCTCTTAAGGTTACTTTGACACCAATTGGCAAACCTTCACGAATCTTAAACGCAGAAACAGACCTGCGAGCTTTTGTGATTACTGGCTTTTGTCCTGCTATTATACCAATTTGCTTGGCAATATCTTCAGTGACATTTTTGCTTTTCACAGCTTCGCCTGCACCAACGTTCAAAACTATTTTTGTAATCTTTGGAACTGCAAAGATGTTGTCAGAGCCAAATTCTTTGGCTACTGATTTCAAATTGTTTGTCGAATAAAAATCTTTGTAATACATAAATCATGAATATCAGATAACAGCCTTGCATTTTTTACACATTCTTTTTTTCAGTTTATCTTGAATAACAAAACCCACTCTTGTTGGCTTATCACATTTTGGACAAACCAAAGCCACTTTAGAAATCACGATTGGTCTTGATATCTCAACTACTCCACCTTGTGGAAATGCATCATTTTTCTTTACGTGTCTTTTATAAGTGTTTAGCTCTGGCACAAGAATTGTTTTGTTTTTTTTGCTTACAGACTCCACTTTTCCGCGCTTTCCATTGTCTTTTCCAGCGATGACGACTATGGTGTCTCCTTTTTTAATTTTCATGATTATTTAGACTAATTAATATATTTCCTCTGCCAAACTGGCAATCTTTGCAAATCCTTTGTCTTTTACTTCTTTGGCAATTGGACCAAATACACGTGTGCCTTTTGGCTCATTGCTTTCTTTGCTTGTCAAAATGACACATGCATTATCATCAAATCTGATATAGCTTCCATCTTCTCTTTTTCTTTCTTTTCTTGTTCTTACAACAACAGCTCTTATTACTTCACTTTTTTTGACTTGTCCAAATGGTAGAGCTTGTTTGACAACGGCAGTTATCACATCACCCACACTGGCTTTTTCTTTTCTTCCTCTTGCTGGAATTCCTACCAAAGATACTTTTTTGGCTCCAGAATTGTCTGCAACTGTTAGCATTGATCTTATCTGTAACATATGATTATTTGACTTCTATAACTCTTACAAACTCAAAGTGTTTTGTTTTTGAGATTGGTCTGCATGATTTTATCTCAACCATATCACCAAGCACGACTTTTTCACCGTCGTTTACATGGGCTTTGATCTTTTTGGATCTTGAGATTACTTTTTGATATGTTGGATGTCTAAGTTTGTCTTCGATGAGTACATTTAGGGTATTTTTTGCTCCAACAGACACAACTTTTCCAATTCTTGTGTGTGACATATTATTTTGTCGTTACTTTTAACGCGTTACTTATAACTGCTTTTTCATATTTGAGTTTGCTTAGTCTTCCATGAGCTGTTGGATCATCATATACACTCATTTTCTCACGAATTTGTGATGCTTCGACAGTTGTCAGGGCTTTTTGAAGGTCCTGCTTGCTCATGCCTTTGTATTTTGATATAACGTCTTTGATTTTCATAAATATTAGGTCTTACTTACAAATTTTGTCAAAACAGAAAGCTTTGATGCTGCTACTCTAAAAACTTCCCTTGCTTCTGCCTCAGTTAGTCCATCAATCTCAAAAAGCACTCTGCCTGGTGTGACAGATGCAACATAATGATCTGGGTCTCCTTTTCCGGCTCCCATGGTCACTTCTGGTGGTTTTTTGGTATATGGCTTGTCTGGAAATATTCTGTTCCAAAACTTACCAGCTTTTCTTGTTGCACGTGCAAAAACAACGCGTGTAGCCTCAATTTCTCTATCTTTTATCCAGCCAGATTCGAGACTTTTTAGTCCATATGAACCAAAAGCAAGCTTGTCACCTTTTGTGGCAATATTTCTCCACATTCCTCTAAATTGTTTTCTGTATTTGAGTCTTTTTGGGGCTAACATAATCTATTTTTGAAATTATCTACATATCCAAACTTTTACTCCTACATATCCAGACTTTGTGAGTGCTGGGTATATTGCAAAATCCACATCTTCTCTTATGGTTGAGGTTGGAACACTTCCTTGGAAGTATTTTTCTCTTCGTGAGATTTCTGCACCGTTTATTCTTCCACCAAGCTGGACTTTCACTCCTTTGGCTCCTGATTCAATCACTTTGTCCATTGAGTTGTGAATAACACCACGATGTGGCATACCTCTTACTAGCTTTTCAGAAATTGACTGAGCTACATAGTAAGAATTTAAGAATGGCTTTTTGACTTGTTCAATTTTGATATCAATCTTCTGATCTTTGCCTTTTTTGGCTGGTTTTTTCAGATACTTCACTATAGTCTTTTTCACTTCTTCAAGTCCTTTTCCACCTTTTCCGATTATTACACCTGGTTTGACTGCGTAAATAATCACCAAGACTTTGTTGATTTGTCTCTCTATGTTTACTTCCACAACAGATGCATTACTAAATTTCTTTAGTATTTCAGTTCTAATCTTACTGTCTTCTGCGACTGCAAGTCTGTAATTTGTCTTATTGGAGAAAAACCATCTGGATTGCCAGTTATTGGTAACTCCAAGTCTTAAACCAAAAGGATGTACTTTTTGACCCATATTAATTTGAAATCAAGTTTTATTTAACTGCTTCAACAGTTTCTTTTTCTGTTTTGGCTTTTTTTGAACTTCTAGTCTTTTTAGCTTCTTTTACTTCTTTTTTCTCTTCTTTTGGCTCTTCCACTTTCTCTGTCTTTTTTACTTCTTTTACTGCTTTTTCTACTTCCTTTGCAGCACCTTTGACACCCAAAATTATCGTAATGTGTGTCATTCGGCGATTTATTGGGAGAGCCGTACCGCGAGAACCTGCACGAAATCTCTTCAAAACCATTCCCTGATCTGCCTTAAGACTTCGGAATTCTAGCATATTTGCAGGCACTTTTAAAGTGCTTTGAGCGTTTGAAATAGCTGTTTTAATACCAGCTGCAAGCACTTTAGCTGCTGAGTGTGGAAGAAATCCAAGTCTTTCAACTGCTTCTGCTGGTTGCATCTTTTTCACATTAGGCAAAAACATTCTTACCTTGCGTATTGATACATTTACATTTTTTAATAGATGTCTTGATTCCATATATATACTTAACTATTAGCGTGGTCGTTTTGAAATAATAAGTTTTGATGTCCATTTTCTTGGATCACGTGTTCTCACCCCTCTTGCCTGTTTACCCCATGGAGTTTTTGGATGCATACCCTCTCCTGATCGACCTTCTCCTCCTCCGTGTGGATGTGATCTTGGGTTTTGAGCAGTTCCACGAACTGTAGGGCGTATACCCATAAGTCTGCTTCGTCCGGCTTTTCCTATTACTTCATCCTTGTGACCAATATTTCCTACTCTTCCGATTGTTGCATAGCTTTCTGGTGAAAAAAGTCTCACCTCACCTGATACAAGCTTCACATGAACTCCATTTTCTTCTTTTGCAATGATTGTGGCAAATGATCCTGCTGATCTTACAAACTTCGCACCTTGACCTGGAAATAGCTCGACATTATGAATCTCGATTCCAATTGGAATACTCTTCAAGGGCAATGCATTGCCTACTTGGATTTCTGCTTTTTCAGATGCAATCACCTGGTCTCCTACTTTCAAATTCTGTGGAGCAATGATATATCTCATCTCTCCATCTTGATACTTCACAAGTGAAATATGAGCATTTCTATTTGGATCATATTCGATAGAAACAACATCTGCATAAATACCTCTTTTGTCTCTTCTGAAATCAATTTTTCTGTAATATCTTTTTTGTCTTGCACCTTGATGTCTCATTGATACTTGGCCACTAGCATCTCTCCCTGAATTTTTCTTCAAGATAACTGTAAGAGGAGCGTAAGGCTCTGAGTGTGTAAATATTGATTTCTTTTTCATATTATATATATCAATTTCCGGCAACTAACTTGCCTAATGGTTTGTCTGTTGTTATATACGCTATCTTTTTGCCTTCGTCATAAATGACTCTTCTTTGTTTTCCAGCACGTCTTGGTGTTTTTGGTCTTTTTACAATATTCACTTTTATAGCTTTTTGACCATACATTTTTTCAATTGCTACTTTCACTTGATTTTTATTGCTTTTTGTTGAAACATAAAAACCATACACATTATCTTTTTCCATTTTGGAAACTTTCTCAGTGACAATTCTTCCGATTATGACATTATTGATACTCATAAGTATTAGGCGTTTTTAGAAATTTTGGAAAATGCATTCTTACTCATGAGAAGTGTTTTCCCTTTGAGAAGAACATATGGATTTATGTTATCTGAATTGATTATCTCTACTCCCTTAATATTTCTTGAGGACTTGACGATACTTTGATCTTCTTTTGCATCAACAACAATTGTTATCTTTGATCCAAGTTTGATTTCTGATTTTTTGAGTATCTCTACAAAATCTTTTGTTTTTGCACTTTCTTTTATTGCACCTTCTGCCAAAATCATCATACTACCTTCCTCAATTCTTGAGACAAGAACTGATGCAAGAGCTGCGTTTTTCTGTTTTTGGTTCATTTTTACGAAATAGTCTTTTGGTTTTGGACCTCCAGCTACTCCTCCTCCTACAAATATTGGAGCTTTTGCACTTGCATGTCTAGCATTACCTGTTCCTTTCTGTTTATACATTTTTTTAGTTGTGCCAACAATCTCAGATCTATCTTTTGTTGAGGCTGTTCCTTGTCTCTGATTCTTGAGGTAAACTCTGACATATTGAGCAACAAGTGCTGGATTTACTTTCACATCTTTTAGATGTGTTGGTATAGCAATTGTTTTGCTTTTGTCTTCTGATCCGATTACATTAATTTTTGTATTTTTCATATTTATCTAGAGAGTCGAACTTCAAGTAACTCACCAGGGTTGCCTGGCACTAGACCTTTGACGACTATTTGGTTTTCATTTACTTCAACCACTCTCAATCTTTGAACAGTTACCATGTCATTTCCCATTCTACCTGCCATTCTTTGGCCTTTGAATGTACGACCTGGAGTAGTTGTGGCTCCAACTGAACCTGGAGATCTCCATCTATCAGATTGTCCGTGAGTTTTTGGACCTCCATGAAATCCGTGTCTCTTAACTCCACCTTGGAAACCTTTTCCTTTTGACTCACCTGTAACATCTACAAAGTCCCCTACTTTGAACATTGTAGAAGCTGAGATCTTTTGACCTTGTGAGATAGTTGTTTCACCAACCTTGACAGCTTTTACACCATTATCATCAACTATTTCTAGTCTATCTGTTTCATTTCCTTTGATTCTGACTTCTTTTACTGTTTTTGGTGTGTGTTCGATATTTGCTTTTTTGAGAGTTCCTTTTGTGGGTTTGTCAATATGTTTCGCAGTTCCTATCGTTAGTTTTAGTGCGTTATATCCTTGTTTATCAGCACTTTTTACTTCTACAAGATGCACATCTTGTGCAAGAAGTGTAGTAACTGGGATTCTTTGAAGTTTTTCATCAAATCTCTGACTTGTTGTGCCTTTTGTGGCTAAAAATGCTGATTGCATATATATATTTCACTAAATTAAGCATGAAAATCCTTAATCCTAATGGACATCGCGGGATTATACCTAAAAATGAGGTTAAACTCAAGCGCGAATTACATCTTCACCTCTACCTCTACTCCTGCAGGCAATTCCAAGTGCATGAGTGTGTCGATAGTCTGATTAGTAGGATTTTCAATGTCTATTAGACGTTTGTGCGTTTTCAAACCAAAATGCTCGCGAGCGTCTTTGTCTGTGAATGTTGATTTGTTCACAACAAATACCTCTTGTTTTGTTGGAAGAGGAACAGGTCCCTTGACTGTCGCACCTGTTTGAAGTGCCGATGTGACAATCTTCTGACAAGTTTCGTCAATTAATCTGTAATCGTATGATTTCAGTCTGATTCTAATTCTTCCTTTTGGCATATGAAAATGTGCAAACGTTTAAAACTCCCCCCTCACCACTTAAGTGGTGAGGGGGATATGATTTACTAATTTATTTTGTTATCTTAGTGATAACTCCTGCTCCTACTGTGTGTCCACCTTCGCGAATTGCGAATTTGAGACCCTCTTCAAGAGCTACGGCATAGATTAGTTTGGCACCAATCTTGACGTTGTCACCAGGCATAACTGTCTCGACTCCTGCTGGGAGTTCAATTTCTCCAGTAATGTCGGTTGTTCTGATGTAAAACTGTGGTCTGTAACCTTTGAAGAACGGAGAATGTCTTCCACCCTCTTCTTTCTTCAATACGTAGATCTCAGCCTCAAACTCTGTATGAGGTGTGACTGAACCTGGTTTTGCAATTACTTGTCCACGTTGTACTTGATCTTTTTCGATTCCTCGAAGAAGAAGTCCTGTGTTGTCTCCTGCTTGAGCTTGATCTAGTGATTTTCTGAACATTTCAATTCCTGTGATAACAGTTTTCTTTGTTTCAGTAATACCAACTATCTCAAGTTCTTCGTTTACTTTTGCAACTCCTCTTTCTACTCTTCCTGTGACGACTGTTCCTCGTCCTGAGATTGTGAATACGTCTTCGATAGGCATAAGGAATGGCTTATCGAGGGCTCTTACTGGATCTGGGATGTATTCGTCAACAGTAGCCATGAGTTTTTCGATGGCTGCTACTGATTCTGGATCATCTTCAAGAGCTTTGAGTGACGAACCACGAATGACTGGAACTGTGTCTCCTGGATATTTGTACTTCTTAAGAAGATCTCTTACTTCCATTTCGACGAGATCGATGATCTCTTTGTCTGGAACCATGTCGCATTTGTTGAGATAAACAACAATTGCTGGCACGTTGACCTGATTTGCAAGAAGAATGTGCTCTCTTGTCTGAGGCATTGGACCATCTGGAGCAGAAACAACTAAGATGGCTCCGTCCATTTGGGCGGCTCCTGTAATCATGTTCTTGATGTAATCTGCGTGTCCTGGAGCATCAATGTGTGCATAATGTCTCTTTTCTGTTTCGTATTCTGAGTGATGGATGTTGATTGTGACTCCACGAGCTTTTTCTTCTGGAGCTTTGTCAATTTCATCATATTTCAAGAATTTTGCAAGATTCTTTTTGGAAAGAACGTAATGAATTGCAGAAGTGGTTGTGGTCTTGCCATGATCCACGTGTCCAATTGTACCTATGTTTACATGGGGCTTGGTTCGTTGAAAAACGCCGTCTGCCATAATATCAAAGATTTTAATTATTAAAAAAATATTGCTTAAGAAAGCTAGCGTATAGTAAATGAGTCAGAGCGCTTTGTCAAGGAGTAACTTTCTCAATCATGATACTTTTTTGCCATTTTGGCAATCATATTACGTATAATAGTATAGTTTTATGTCAAATATCAATCTTAAGATGTTTTATAGTTCGAGGTTTGCAGAAGTCTTTGTCACTTTGTCAACTTGGATTATTGTAACAATCCCTTTGTGGCTCTCACCATTTCATCCGGCAATAGTTGCATATGGAATAATTGCTTTCAATTTGTACTTCTTGTACCAGTCATTTGATACTGCTGTCAAAGCAGTTACTGCATACATCTATATTCAAAACAACGACAAGATAGATTACTCCAAAATGCTTACAATAGGTAACGAAAAAAACAGATTCTCACATATTTACCATATGATTGTCATTCCTTGCTATCAGGAATCAATCGAAAAACTTGTCGAGACTTTGGACTGCATCCAAAATGGTGATTATCCAAACAAAAAAAATCTTCACATTGTCCTAGGATTTGAAGCAAGGGAAGTTAATGCAAGCGATAAAGCAAAAATTCTGATCGATAAATATCAAAAAGTATTTGAAGTATCAGCGACTTACCACAAACTCGGAAATGATGAAGTACCTGGAAAAGCCAGTAATCAGACGTGGGCTGTGAGAGAAATGGAGATTGAGCTTGTGAAACGTGGTATAAAGGTAGAAGATATTATTGTGACAATATGTGATGCTGATAGTAAGTTTCCTTCAAATTATTTCTCATACCTCACCTATACGTATCTTTTGGACGCGGGTTGTAGGTATCATTTCTATTGGGCACCAGTTCTACTTTATAACAATTTTTGGAAACTACCTTTTTTTGTAAGAATACAGGCATCACTTTCATCGATTGTCAGACTTGCATATCTACTTGATAGAAATAACCTTATCCAAATTTCAACTTATGCCGTAAGTCTTTCACTACTCAAAGATATAGGTTATTGGGATACTGATATTATTCCCGAAGACTGGCATGTACATCTTCAGGCATTTTTCAAATACGGTAGTAAAGTGAAGACTATTCCTTTGTACACCATCGTAAATGGTGATGCTGTATTCTCAGGTAGTGTCAAGAAAACATTTTTGAATAGATATGAACAAGAAAAGCGTTGGGCATGGGGTGTCTCTGATGTAGCTTATACCTGGACTCGTCTGTGGGATACTCCGCACATTCCTTTTGTGCCAAAATTTAGAAAATTCCTTTTTTTATTAAAATCACATTTGCTTTGGCCCACATCATTTTTCATACTGACGGTTTTTGCTACAGTTACCCCAATGGTAAACCCCATTTTCAAACGAAGTGTCCTAGGATTCATATTACCTCAAGTATCTGGACTAATACTAACTATAAGTAGCACAATGCTTATTGTCTATACATTTCTTGATATTTGGGTTCGCAAAAAGCTTTCGATAGAAACAAGGCCCCAAAATTTCTTGTTTCTCATAATTCAATGGTATATTTTGCCTTTTGTTTCATTTTTCTTATCATCAGTCCCCGCACTTGAAGCGCACACCAGAATGCTTGTTGGCAAAAAAATAGTGTACAAGGTTACGGAAAAATCATAGAAAATGCAAAGTTCAAATATAAAAAGTTTAAATTAAAGTTTAAAATTCAAAATACTTTGTCATACTGCCTGGGTTTTTTACTTTTGAATTTTAATTTTTCACTTTGCATTTTTATTTTTGATATTCTTTAGACTTTATGCAACTAGCGCACACTCCTCTTATCTGGCTCTTTCAAGCCTATTGGCGCGATGAAGCGTTCTCTGTGATCTTGACAAAAAGACCAATATTGGAGCTTTTGTCAATCACTGCCAAAGATTTCTCTCCTCCACTTTACTACCTCATCCTCAAATATTGGATGATGGTTTTTGGAAATTCAGAAGTTGCCACCAGATTATTATCCTTTACTTTTTTTGTACTCCTAATAATAGCCGTTATAGCTTTTTGTTATAAACATTTGAAGCTTAGGGTATGGCAAATATTTTTTGTTGCAATTACGACTTCTTTGTCTCCTATACTTTCGTACTATGCATTTGAAACTAGAATGTACTCACTTATCGCACTTCTCTCGACACTCTCCTGGCTTGCTTTGCTTATGAACAGAAGAAAACAATATGTGGTATTTTCTATCTTGGCACTTTATACTCAATATTTTCAGATTTTTGTAATTGCCAGTCAAATACTATACCTTATTGTATTGCAGTGCAAAAACCACACCAACAGAGTCACTCTAATAAACACGTTGAAAACTCATCTGATCAATTTCCTTATTATTGGAATATGTTTCTTTCCATGGATACTGTACGTTGCAATATCACATGACAAAAACTCAGTTACTTCGTTCTGGATTTTGCCACCCACAATCCAAGACGTACTTCATATGCCATCCATACTCCTTACTGGCTACGAGCATGATTTTCCTTTCAAATTCAATCTCAGCACGATAAATGCACTTGTTTATATATTTTTTGTGGTGAGCATAGTTCCTTTAACAAAAACATTTTCTAAAAAGTTTAATACTGAAAAACTTGCATATCTTTTTTGGTTTTTTATTCCCGGAATTATGGTTTCTGTTTTATCACTATTTGGTCCTTCATTATTTTTACCACGTTATCTTATCGTATCTGTTCCAGCTTTCTATATCAGTTTCGCAGCAACTATTCGAGATGAAAAGATCAAGAAGTTAGTAGTACTTTTGGTAGTATTTTTGATAACACTCAAGCTATATGATTATCAGCAAATCGAAATCAAAAAGAGAACTAAAGAAGATGTTCGTCCAATTTTTGCATCAATAAACAGACAAACCTCAGAAAACGATTCGCTTTATTTAGAATCTGAACTGGACTTTCATCTGGCTCAGTATTATTTCAAAAACACAGAGAATGTTTATGTAATCGGCAAGCCATATAGCCAGTTGCCTTCATATGTTGGCAAATCACTCATTCCAGAAAACAAAGTGCAAATAGCTTTTCCACCAAATGCAAAAGGTATTTTTTTGTATTCTGATAGATCAATGAAGGTGATTTCAGAATAATACTACATCAAACTACATCGGAAACTTGACTAAATATTGCACTTATCTATAATCACAAAATGCACACATACAAAGTCCTCAAAAAAACCGATAGTAAGGTTTACAAACTCATAATAGGTGAAACTAAAAGACAGGAAGAGACTCTTATGATGATCCCATCCGAGAATCATGCTTCAAAAGCTGTTGAGGAGGCGCTATCATCTCCTTTTGGCAACAAGTATGCAGAAGGCTATCCAGGCAGAAGATATTATCAAGGTAATGAGTTCGCCGATCAAATCGAAACACTTTGTCAAGATAGAGCCAAAGAAATTTTTGAGGTGCCGTATGTTAATGTTCAGCCACACTCTGGTTCACCTGCCAATTTGGCAGTCCAGGTAGCACTTCTTGAGCCTGGTGAAACATACATGGGACTTGCACTTGCAGCCGGAGGACATCTTACTCATGGTGCACGTCTGACATCTGGATCAAAGTTTTTCAGATCAGTCCAATATGGAGTTACCAAAGATGGCTATCTGGATTATGATGCCATTGAGGAGCTTGCCACAAAAGAAAAACCAAAATTAATAATTGCTGGGACTACAGCTTACCCCAGAGTCATTGATTGGAAAAAATTTGCTGCAATAGCCAAAAAAGTAAACGCATACCTTATGGCTGATATTGCACATCTATCTGGACTTATAGCAGGCGGAGCTTATCCATCACCTGCGCCTTATGTAGACATAATTACAACAACCACTCACAAATCACTCCGAGGCCCAAGGGGAGCCATGATTATGGTCACTCACAAAGGACTTAGGAAAGATCCAGAGCTTCCAAAGAAAATCAACACTAGCATCATTCCAGGCATCCAAGGAGGACCACATCTCAATTCTATTGCCGCACTGGCTGTTGCTCTAAATGAGGCAGGTACTAAGAAGTTTCAAAAATATGCAAACGATATTGTGAAAAATGCTGTTGCTTTGTCAGATGGACTTGGCAAATTTGATTTCAAACTCGTTACAGGTGGCACTGACTCACACCTACTTGTAGCCGATGTCTCGCCTTATGGAATACTTGGAAACACAATGGCTGAAGGGTGTGAAGCTGCAGGCATTATCTTGAATCGCAATAGTGTTCCTTTTGATCCAAACCCTCCATTTTACCCATCTGGAATAAGATTTGGAACACCAGCAATTACAACTCGAGGCATGAAAACAAAAGAAATGAAATTGATTGCCAAATGGCTTGCAGAGATTGCAAAAGACTTGGGCGCAATAGCCAAAGACTTGGGTTATGATATTGAAGGTCAAAAGAAACCAGATGCACGAAGCCAGATCGTAGCAAAGTCAAAAGCAATAAAAACTATACGAAAAGAAGTACTTGCACTTTGCAAAGCCTTCCCTATACCAGAAATTTATACCTAAATATTTGGTTTGTTTGACCACAAGCCTTTTCAAAAGGTAGTAAATCGTGTACCATGATATTGAAGTTTGATCTTCATATTTATTTATGTTTGGATTAATCTTGCTATCCATCACTACAGCTCTCATGTTGAGTTTGTTTGTTATAACATTTGGTTTCTTGCCACCCGAAGTACCGCTATATTTTTCTCATCAATGGGGAGAGATGCAGCTTGGAAGTAAGTGGGAACTTCTAATCATCCCTTTTGTAATGCTTGCATTTTATGGAGTATTAAATCTATACAAAAGAAAAGCCTTAAGCGACGACAATCATATACTTTTCCAGATTCTTAACTTTGTCAGCATCGCAGAAATTGCTTTTTGCACATTTGCTTTTATTAGGATCATATTTATTGTTATTTGGTAATACACTGATGCTTCACTTTGCAATTGCATTTCTATTGAGTTTTTTTGCCACAATCCCAACAATCAAATTTGCTGGAAAATTTGGTTTGACTACAGACAAAAAACTTCGCAAACATCCAGCACACACACATTCTGGAGTTGTTCCAAGAGCAGGAGGCGTGCCTATTTTTATCGCATTTTTACTCACCACACTGATTTTTGTCCCGCTTCAAAAGATTCTAATTCCTGTGATTATAGCTGGTGGATTACTTGTTTTTATTGGTGTGCTTGATGACAAATACGATTTGAGTCCATATGTGAGATTAATCCTAAACTTTGCGATTGCTGCACTTGCAATATCAGGTGGCTTAGGAATCCCATACGTCTCAAACCCATTTGGATCACCCATCTCACTTATGCAGCCGCAAGTAGCTTTTGAGTTTTTTGGCAAACACACCATTTGGATTGTTGCAGACTTCTTAGCTATCTTTTGGCTGGTGTCGCTTATGAACATCACAAACTGGAGTAAAGGGATCGACGGCCAACTTCCTGGTTTTGTAGGTATTGCGTGTTTATTTTTGGCTCTGATTACCCGTAAATACAGTGATTACAGCATTGATGCAGCCCAAACTCGTACACTTGCAATGATTGCCTCTGGCGCATTTTTTGGCTTTTTACCATGGAATTTCTATCCTCAAAAAATAATGCCTGGATATGGAGGTGGCTCCCTCGCTGGGTTTTTGCTTGGAATTCTTACCATTCTTTCTTTTGGCAAGCTTGGCACACTACTCCTTGTGATGTCTATTCCCATACTTGATGGCTTTTATGTAATAGCAAGAAGACTTCACCATGGCAAAAATCCATTCAAGGGTGACGCCAATCATCTTCACCACTTACTACTCAGGCGTGGTTGGGATAGACGAATAATTGTTCTTTTTTATATGGCAGTTAGTGCTACATGCGGTTCACTTAGCCTCATCTTGCCAAATAGCTTTGAGAAACTTATTGCAATAATCCTAATTTACTGCGTTCTTTTTGCCTGGATCTACCAATTGTCAGTAGAAGATAAGGGGAAACTATCTTTGTAACTTGAAACGTGAAGCTTGTATTTTGTAATGCCTCACATCTAGAACAGGTAGGTAACAAACACACTTTATTAAAGCGTGAATCTTTCAAATCACAAGATGTTAGTTACATACTATATATTTTCAGTTATTATTATGGAGCATGACGTTTCATAATGATCTTAAGTTACACATCAGCGATTTGATCTTGGAAATTTACAAAGCTAGCGGTGACTTCCCAAAAGACGAAATTTATGGAATAACTTCACAACTAAGAAGAGCATCGGTGTCAGTAATGACAAATTATGTAGAAGGATATGCAAGGTTTACCAACCCTCAAATAAAAAACTTCCTAATTATTTCATATGGATCGTTGAAAGAAACAGAATGTTTAGTTGAAATATCTAAAAAGTTAGGATATTTAAGTGAAGAAGAATCAACTTACTTAAACAACCAAATTGGCACAATTGCGAGAATGCTTTGGGGTACAATACATAAGATTAAATAATCTTTGAGTGAGTATTTCGAGTTGCAACTTACAAGTTTCAAAATACAAAAATTATGAAAATTCTAGTTACAGGTGGTGCTGGATTTATCGGATCAAATTTCATAATGTATTGGCTCAAAACCCACCCAGAAGACACAATCATCAATCTTGACAAACTCACTTATGCTGGCAATATCGAGAATTTGAAAAGTGTGTCAGATGACCCAAGATATACATTTGTCAAAGGTGATATATGTGATCGAGCCACTGTTGACAAACTGGTAAAACAGGTGGAGCTGATAGTTCATTTTGCCGCAGAAAGTCATGTGGACAGATCAATCATTGACCCGCAGGCATTTGTTAAGACCAATGTCTTGGGCACTTACACTTTACTAGAAAGTGCGAAAGAGCATAGCAAAGTGAGGTTCCATCATATTTCAACAGATGAGGTCTTTGGGGCACTCCCACTAGACTCAGACGAAAAGTTTGACGAAAACACTCCCTACAATCCCCACTCTCCATACTCAGCATCAAAAGCTGGATCAGATCATCTAGTAAGAGCGTATTTTGACACTTATGAGTTGCCAGTCACAATCACCAATTGCTCGAACAATTTTGGTCCCTTCCATTTCCCAGAGAAAATTATCCCACTTGCAATAACAAATGTTTTGGAAGGCAAAAAAATCCCAATATATGGCGATGGCAAGTACGTGAGAGACTGGCTATATGTCGAAGATCATTGTAGAGCAATAGATCTTGTTGTCTCAAAAGGCAAAATTGGTGAGACATATACCATAGGAGGAATGACTGAAGATATTCCAAATATTGAAGTAGCCAGAATGATTTGTGAAATAATGAACGTTGACTTTGACAGCAATGTAGAATATGTGAAAGACCGACCCGGACATGACAGAAGATATGCTGTAAATTGGTCAAAAATCAACAAAGAACTTGGATGGAAACCAGCTTATGATTTTAAGACATATCTAGTAAAGACCATCGATTGGTATAAAGAAAATAAAGCCTGGTGGGAAAGGATCAAATCAGGAGAATACAAAGACTATTACAAAAAACAGTACGGGGGCAAATAATACAAGTTAAAGTATAAGTATAAAATTTTTTTAAACTTACACTTATACTTTGTTCTATTTTTATGAAAACTATAGCAATAACTGGAGCATCAGGGCTTATTGGAACTCGAATACTTGAGATTTTGGGAATCCAATACATTTTTATTCCAATTCCTCAGGGGGAGGTTGACATCACAGACAAAACAACAATAGAAAAATTTTTGGAAGGTAAGCATTTCGATTACCTCCTCCACCTTGCAGCATATACCAATGTCGACGGCGCTGAAAAAGACAGAAAACTTTGTGAAGATATCAATGTACTAGGAACTCAGAATATATTTGATGTATGCAAAGCAAAAAGAGCAAAATTTATACACATTTCTACAGATTTTGTTTTTGATGGTAGAAAGATTGACGACAAAGTACCTTCTTTTGATGAATATACCACACCAAACCCTGTTTCATTTTATGGCAAAACCAAATATGACGCAGAAAAAATTGTTGAAAAAGATGCAATGATTATAAGACTTTCATACCCTTACCGAAAGGATTTTGAGATCAAAAAAGACTTTGTTCGCACAATCAAATCACTTCTTGAGTCTGGCAAAGAAGTCAAGATGATCGACGATTCACTAATCACCCCAACTTACATAGACGATCTCGCAAATGCACTCGGCTTTCTCATCGAAAACTATTCCAAAGAAGTATTTCATTTGGTTGGATCTGACAGCATGTCACCTTATGAAGCAGGCATTAGAATTGCCAAGCACTACAAATTAGATGACAAACTAATAAAACCAGTTTCATACGATGAGTATTTCAAAAACAAAGCCCAAAGACCTCAATACGCAAAAATAGTTGTAACCAAAAATATAGGTCTCAAAATGAAAACCCTTGAAGAAGGTCTGAAAGACATGGATAGTTAAATATTCCAAAAATCTGACGATTCATGTATGCAAGACAAGATTATTGTCTGTGGTAGTTCCAACTCTGAACTGGGCAAGTTGATATCTCGTAATTTTTCTATTCCTCTAGCGGTTGTTGAGAAGACCAAATTCGCATCTAGCGAAACGAGAGTCCGTATACTATCTGATCTAAAGTCAAAAGAAGTATATCTACTCCAGTCACTTTCAAAACCAACAAATGATCATCTTGTAGAGCTTCTACTACTTGCAGATGCCGCAAACCGGATGAATCCCAAGACAATTACTGCAGTTGTACCCTGGTTTGGTTATGCCCCTCAAGACAAGATATTTAGGACCGGTGAGGCACTTTCATCTGAAGTCGTGACAAGCCTCTTAGAATGTGCAAACTTTTCCGAGATTGTTTTTTTTGATGTTCACTCCCAGACAGTACTGCAAAAATTCTCGAAAAAAGTTACAGAATTATCAATGATAACTGAGTTTGCAAGAATAATGAAAGATGTTATCGGAACAAAGAAGAGTGATTGGTGTGTCGCAATCCTTGACAAAGGAAGCAACCAGAGAGCATCTGAATTTGCCAAGTTACTAAACGTTGAACTTGTGCGATTTGAAAAGTCCAGAGATCTTCACACAGGAAGGTGACTTCCATTCACTTTATGGGAATACATATTGTTCAAGATAGAAACGTTGTTGTTTTTGATGATTATATAAGCACTGGTCAAACGATTATTTGACTCAGCTGAATTTCTAAAAGTCGAAGGTGCAAGACCTATACATGTTGTATCACCCACGTAATCGTTCCAGAAACGCTTGAGAAACTTGATCAAAGTCAGATTGATTGCCTTAGCGGTTTCCAATTCGATCAATCTTCCCTATTCAAAATCCAAAAAGCTTGTCATAGTAGACTCTTCACCTTTACTAGCAGATATTTTTGGAATTCAAATAAGAGAAATAGGTATAATGACTATGCTACGATAATTTTTATGTTTTCAGTTTATTGAATGTAAGTTTTTTCATTTTATGATAATCACAATAGTTGGACATGGATACGTCGGGATAGTTGCAGCTTGTGTTTTTGCTGATTTTGGCAATAAAGTTTATGTGATCGGCCACACACCTGCAAAACTAGAGCGCCTAAGATCAGGAGATCCTCTCATATACGAACCAGGTCTTGCTGAGTTGTTGCAAAAAAATAACAAAGCAGGACGACTTATCTTCACCACAGATTACAAAGAACCACTTGAGAATTCTGAGATCGTGTTTAGCTGTGTGGGCACACCACCAAAACCAGAAACTGGTGAGGCCGATCTTTCTACTGTTTATTCCGTAGCTGAAGAAATTGGAAAGTATTTATCACCAAACCATTTTACTGTAATGTCTTGCAAATCTACTGTTCCTGTTGGCACAAATTATCAAGTAAAGGAGATTATTGAAAAACAACTTGAAAACCGATCTGAAATGAAAAATCTCAAATACGAAGATATTTTTGCGGTAGCATCATGTCCGGAATTTTTGCGCGAAGGCACAGGCATACATGATACTTTAAACCCTGACAGAACTGTAATCGGAGCAGAAGATGAAAGAGCTATTGCTAGTCTTCTAGAATTGCATAAACCTCTGTCTGGCGAGAGAATAGTTACAAATATCCCTTCAGCTGAGCTTATTAAATATGCTTCAAATTCCCTTCTTGCCACCAAACTTTCATTTGCCAATATGATTGCCCTTTTTGCCGAAAAAGTGGGCGCGGATGCACCCGCAGTACTTCACGCTGTAGGTATGGATAATCGTATTGGACCAAAGAATTTAAGTGTAAGTATAGGTTATGGAGGTGCTTGCTTCCCCAAAGATGTCCAAGCACTAACAGCAACAGGGAGACAAATAGATGTAGATGTATCAATGCTTGAAGCCGTTGAGAAAGTGAACAAACTTTCGTGGGAAAATTTCGTTGAAAAAGTCAAAGCTCATGTCCAACCTGGATCAAATATTGCTGTTTGGGGGCTAGCTTTCAAAGCCAATACAGACGACATAAGATTTGCACCAAGTGTAAAAATTGTTGCAGCACTTGCTGAGGCGGGCTACAAAATAAAAGCATATGACCCAGCCGCAATGCCAAACGTAAAACGCCAAATTGGTGATGTTGTTGAATATATTGACGAACCTTTTGCCGCTTGTCAGGGAGCTGATGCATTGTGTATATTGACAGAGTGGAATGAATTTCGACAAGCAGATTTGAAACGAGTAAAACAAACACTCAAAGCTCCGCTTGTCATAGATGGAAGAAACCTGTACGACCCAAAGCGAATGCAGACTCTTGGGTTTACATATATTTCAACCGGTCGACCCAAAATTTAACAAACAATTATGCTAAAAACTGTAATAGTAACTGGAGGAGCAGGATTTATTGGTTCTCATCTTGTCAAAAGATTATTAAAGGAAGATCACAAGGTGGTTGTGATTGACAATTTTCTCACAGGTTCGAAGGGCAATCTTGAAGAAGTTATACATGACAAAGATTTAACAATAATCGAAAAAGATGTTACTACAATAAACAAAAATCAAATAGCAGGTTTCTCAAGAAAAATTGAACAAATATACCACCTTGCCTCCCCTGCCTCTCCCAATCATCACTCCCCCCTTAGCTATCATGCGCTCCCAATGGAAACTATGATGGTCAATACTGTTGGCACTCATCGCATGCTTGAGATCGCGGAAATTTATGGATCAAAATTTTTGTTTGCCTCAACTTCCGAAGCATATGGGGATCCTGATGTGAACCCACAACCAGAATCTTATCGCGGCAATGTGTCAACAACTGGCCCTCGCTCTGTATATGATGAGGCGAAGAGATTCGGTGAGACTTTGACTGCATATTATGAACGTGACAAAAATGTAGATTCAAGAATAATAAGAATTTTTAATACTTATGGTCCATGCATGTCAAAAGCTGACATGCGAATGATAATAAACTTCATAAGACAGGCACTTGAGGGAAGACCAATCACAGTTTTTGGTGATGGCACACAGACCAGAAGTTTGATCTATGTAGATGACACGGTAGAGGGGCTTATAAGACTAATGAATAGCAAAAACACAAAAGGTGAAATTGTAAACATAGGCGCTCCAGAAGAACACACAGTGCTCGAATATGCTCAAATGGTTAAAAACCTCACAGGCTCTTCAAGTGAGATAAAATTCAGTGAAGAATTGCCAAAAGATGACCCGACAAGACGCAAAGCCGATATTACAAAAGCCAAAAAACTTCTAGACTGGGAGCCTGAGATAGATCTTGAGACTGGACTTCGCAAGATGATAGACTGGGCAAAGAAAACAATGTGAAAACTTAGAGCAAAGAGCAAGGAGCAGAGCGATTGTAACTGTTAAGTTACTGGTATCTGGTGTCTGGTATCAGAATTTTAAATTATTTAACAGAAAACAGAAACCTGTCACTGCTGCGCCCTTCCGAAGCCTTATGCGAAGGAGGGACACCTTACTATTCACTAATACTCCATCTTAAACCTTTAACCTTAAACCTTACACCTTGTATGTTTATAAAGTGCTCTTTGCTATAATTAGATCCAGGTATTTATTATTGCCAAAAAATATACTAAAAGATATGAAAAGAGCTGTCGTAGTGATCCCAACATACAATGAATCAAAAAATATAGAACAAATGATTCGCGAAGTAACAGAAGCTGGCAACAAAGTACCAAATTGGAATATAAGTATATTAGTAGTAGATAGCAAATCTCCAGATAAAACTGCTGATGTTATAAAATCTATCCAAAAGAAAAACAAAAAGCTTTATCTTCTTGAGACTGAAAAGGAGGGTCTTGGCAAAGCATACCTTCGTGGATTTGAATATGCCTTGCAAGATCTTCAAGCTGATGTTGTTTTTGAAATAGACGCAGATCTTTCACATAGCCCCAAAGAAATCCCCAAATTCATTGCTGAAATCGAAAAAGGTGCGGATATGGTCGTTGGCACGAGATACAGCAAAGGCGGATCTATCCCAAGTGACTGGGGATTACATCGCAAAATTCTATCTGTTGTTGCCAACTGGATCGTGAGACTTGGATTTATGAAATTCACTCCATCAGATTGGACTGGTGGCTACAGGGCTGTAAGGTCTTGGGTTGTAAAACAAGTCACCCCAACCATGCAGGAGAAAACTGGATACGTGTTCCAGGTGGCATTTCTGGATAGAGCTATAAAAAGAAAAGCTAGAGTAACAGAGGTTCCAATTCACTTCACTGATCGTGTGGAAGGCGTATCGAAAATCAATGCTCCACAATATGTAGTACAGACTCTTTGGTATGTGTTCACAAACTCTAGTTTTGTAAAGTTTGTAATCGTTGGTGGATCTGGTGCTGTTTTGGATTTTGGGATCGCTTATGCACTTAAGACTTACGCAAATTTGGATGTGAAGTGGGCAAATGGAATAAGTGCGGAGACTGCAGTAATCTTCAACTTTTTGGTGAACAATTTCTGGAGCTTCAGGCATAGCAAATTGGAAGGTGGCATATTTACATATCTTTGGAATTTCTTGAAATTCAACCTAGTATCGCTTGGCAATATCGCCATACAGTTAGTTGGCATTAGTATAGGCGTACATTTCTTTGGTGAGAAATACTGGCTCTTCTACAAAGCATTCACTATAGGTTTTGTTGTCATCCCCTACTCGTACATCCTATACAACAAAGTTATTTGGAAGAAATAGTCTTTACAATAACCCAAACTACAAATATCTCATCTCTTTTATTGATTTTTTTAGATATTCTATGAGATAATACTCATGCCTGCCCGTCGCCACCGCGAAAAGGCACGGGAGGCAACAAATCATCTCGTTTTTTTACCACGAAAGGAGGTAAAAAAATGAACACAAACTCGTGTTAGTGCCTGATAATTAGGTCCCCGCCACGTTAGGGCGGGGGGCCGAAATTATCAGGTGCACCCTCCCGGGGTGCTGGCCAGACAAAAGCTTGTCTGGAGCCCGACCCCGGGAGGGAGATCAGCTGCGTCGAGGACGCAGCACCCTGCCCCCCCGTGACAGATTATCGTCGCGGGGGGGTCACTCTTTTTCTTCTCTTCAACCCTTCACATTAAAACTAAAATTCTCACAAGTCATCCTTATAAACTTTATGAACTTTACAAACCTTATAATCAGTAAGACTTATTTGCAATTGAAGAAATATATGAATATTTTGTCTACACCCGGAATTTATCCTGAGCTCGCCGAAGTACCCTACAACCTAACCACTAAAACATAAAAAATGTAGTCCATATTTGTTTATTGCTTGTAACTTGAAGTTTGAAATTTGCAGCTCTACCCTTTCTAACTACACCCTACAACCTACCCCCTACAACCTAACTTTCTACTTCACTTCCTTCACATAATCATCACTCACCCACCCTTCATTGCCATCGGTCAGCTTGATTTTGACCCATCCATTTTCAGAAGATATATATGAATATGTCTCACCAGGCTTGACTTGTGAGATTTCTTTACCATTTAGGGACGGATCTATCCTGACTCGCAGAAATCCTGTTGGAGTATCCAAAATCTCTACTTTTTCTGGAACGCTTGTTGGGGTGGGCTCTCGAGTAGTTTTGGGGACTTTGGGAAGACTCGCACTAGATGATGCTTCAACCAGAGCACCAAATGGATATTTCTTTTCATAATCTGGGTCCACTCCTAAGACAAACTCAGCAACAGTTGCATAGCCTGGCACGACTTGTATTTGAACTGATCTTCTTTTGAATTTGGTTGAGGAGATGGATAGATCATGCACACCAGATGAAACATTTATGAAAGTATCTGGCGTGACTCCCAGATCTTGCCCATCAAGAGCGATGATGGCGCCATCTGGTACAGCATTGACTTGCAGTTCTCCCTTACCATTCTCTAGAGAATTTTGCGATTTCACAAGAGTTATGATTTCTCCTCCTGACTCATTTTCAGATGTTTTTAGCTCTCGTCTCACATATGTCTCATATTTTGCATATATCTTCACTTTTCCTTCCCATGGTACAGCAACTTGTGCTTTTGATGCATCGAGTGCGTTTGGAATGATCTTGATATTGTATTCACCTGGCGCAAGATCTATTGTAATAGGTGTCCGCCCTTCGGCTTTGCTATTCACAAAAACCGTACCATCGGGAGAAGAAAATACAATTAGATGACCATTCTTTTGAGCGAGCCCACCAAAAACAAATAGGTGGATGGCCAAAAATAATGCTGTAACAACCACTAGACCAAGGAGAAATAGCACTTTTCGTTTCATAGAGATGCCAAATTGTACAACATAGCAAGTGTCAGATAATAGATATATTTATCAAATTCGTGGAGAATTTTTGAGATATAATCTAGCTTATCAAACTATGATAATCTCAAAACTGAAAAACTTGCTGCAAACCGCTATAACTGGTGCTGGATTTGAATGTATAGATTTTGACATCACTTCACCCAAAGACCCAAAGTTTGGCGACTACACGACATCAGTCGCTCTTGCTATTGCCAAAAAAACCAAAAACAATCCAATGGAAATTGCCAAAAGTATTTGCGATCAAGTTGTGAAAAATGATACTGACAAAATAATCGGATCTGCTGAAGCCTTGTCTCCTGGATTTATAAACATCTTTGTCAGCAATACTGTCCTACTCACTTCTATAACACAAATAGGAAATGACAAAGACAAGTCATTATCTGGAGAGAAAATAATGGTAGAGTTCACTGATCCAAACCCTTTCAAAGAGTTTCACATAGGCCACTTGTATTCCAACGCTGTCGGAGAATCGCTAGCGAGGCTTATTGAGACGCAAGGTGCCACAGTAAAAAGAGTTTGTTATCAGGGAGATGTGGGAATCCATGTGGCATGTAGTGTGTGGGGAATGACGAAAGAAATTCCAAGTTCCAAGTTCCCTGCCTCGCCGGCAGGCAGGCAAATTCCAAGTTCAAATTCAGAAGAAAGACTTAAAGAGTTTTCAAACAAAACACTTCAGGAAAGGGTGAGTTGGCTTGGGGCGTGTTATGCATTTGGTGCAACAGCCTACAAAGAAGATGAAAACGCCAAAAAAGAAATTCAGATTCTCAATGCCCAGATATTTCTGGCAGCACAAAAAATGCATTTGAAAAGCAAACCAGATTTCAAACCCATCGTAAACTATAGATCTCTATTTGACAAGGAAATCATCCCACAGGACATAGTGGAACTTTATTATGAGACTGGAAGAGCCTGGACTTTGGAATATTTTGAAACTATTTATCAAAAACTCGGAACTAAATTCGAAGATTATTACTTTGAGAGCGAAGTGGGCGAATACGGATACAAAACGGTAAAAGAACATATAGCGGACGGAGTCTTCGAGGAAAGTAACGGCGCAATTGTTTTTCCTGGTGACAAACATAATTTGCATACAAGAGTACTCATAAACTCACTTGGACTTCCCACATACGAAGCCAAAGAATTAGGTCTTAACCCGAAAAAGTATGCTGATTGGCCTTTTGACAAATCTATAATAGTTACCGCCAACGAAATAGATGAATACTTCAAAGTACTTCTAAAAGCAATGAGTTTTGTAGCGCCAGTTGTAGCAACCAAAACAAAACACATCTCTCATGGCGTCGTAAGACTCCCAGAAGGCAAAATGTCATCACGCACTGGCAAGATCCTATCAGGTGAGTGGCTAATAAATGAAGCCAAGTCAAAGTTATCAAAAATCGTTGCGGAAAACTCTAGAATCGAAGAAGGCGAGAAAGAAAACACACTCGACAAACTAGCTGTTGCGTCTATCAAATATGCCCTTCTAAAATCTAGTGTAGGACGAGACGTTGTTTTTGATTTTGAAGAATCCTTGTCATTTGAGGGTAATAGTGGACCATATTTACTTTATACAATTGTTCGATGCGGTGGGATATTGGAAAAATCAGAACTAAAAATGGGTTCTGATTATAAAATTGAATACCCAGCCAATATTGAAAATCTTGATCTGTCGCTTCTAAGAAATTTGGCAAAATTTGATGAAATACTATTGCAAGCATCTGATAAGCTAAGTCCTCACATTTTGTGTAATTATCTTTACAGTCTAGCAAAGGAGTTTAGTGCATATTACGAAAAAGTAAATATTCTGAAATCTGAAGGTGATCTGAAAAACTTCAGATTGTATCTGGTATCAAAAGTAAAGGAGTTTCTGACAGAAGGAGTGAACACTTTAGGGTTCAAAGAGGTCGAAAGAATGTGAAGTAAAACTAGCTACCCACTTTGTAAGTGGCTTGAAATAAACAACCTTCGACTCCTTGTGCTGTCACCGAAGATACAGATCTCCCAGCTTCTACTTGGCGACATTTATGCCCATCAACATCTATGCCATTACGTAGCGCACAAACACCATCACCTTGAAGCGTATCACCTCTCAAATTTCTATTAAATAATCCATGCAGTGCACAATTGCCTTCACAAGAAAGTGTTACTGTTGTCATATTTTCCTATAGTAACTCTCTATCTCATAAAAATCAAATTAACTTATACTTCAAAGAGGTGATATATGGACCCGCCTACCGACTGATATACTGATAGCCATATAGGCTTGTAGGAGTACAACCCACAACCAGCAACCTACAACCTACAACCTACAACCTACAACCTAAAAAATGATATCATTCCCCCATGGCGTTTTATATTTGCTCCAACTGTGGTTATGGATCTGCGACGTTTCTTGGTAAATGTCCAGAATGTGGAGAGTGGAATACGCTAAAACAACAACAAGGCTTTTCTGACGATTCCAAAAAGAAAAAAACCAACCCACAAGATCTCAATGTAAAATCTTTTGAGGAGGTCATTGCCAAACATGACAAACGAAGACATCCTACAGGAATACACGAATTTGACAGGGTGCTGGGCGGTGGTATCCCATCTGATGGAGTAATTCTTCTAACTGGCGAACCTGGCATCGGCAAATCCACACTACTTTTGCAAGCATTATCAAAACAAAATGCTCTATACATTTCTGGTGAGGAGTCTGCCGAACAGATCAAAGAGCGCATCGATAGACTCAAAATGCCACATGAAAATCTAATGTTTTCTGACACACTTCAAGTCGAAAGTATTATTGAGGGCTTCGAATCCCTCAAAAGCAAGCCAAATGTGCTAGTTGTAGATTCGATTCAAATGCTTTACTCACGTGGTGTAGAGTCTATGACAGGGTCAGTCTCTCAGCTTCGCGAAACTATTCTCCAACTTGTCCAATTTGCAAAAAAGAATCATGTTGCACTCATCCTCATTGGCCATATCACAAAAGAAGGAGATGTTGCGGGACCAAAGATTGTCGAACATATGGTTGACACAGTGTTGAGTTTTGAAGGTGACAAAATCTCACATTTCAGAATATTGAGAGCAACAAAAAATAGATTTGGCTCAACTGATGAAATTGGAATTTTTGAGATGAAAGGTGAGGGATTGTCTGAGGTCACAAACCCATTAGCATTTGTCTCACCAGGCGATAATGACGCGTCAAGTGACAACACCCCAACAACCGGTCGTGCAGTGGCAGGAGTCATTGAAGGCAAACGACCACTATTTTTTGAAATTCAAAGTCTTACAGTTCACACCTCTTTGCCAGTTCCTAGAAGAGTTGCAAGAGGAGTGGAATACAATAAGCTACTCCTTCTGCTAGCTGTTATGAAAAGACACATGAGGATCGATACCGATACATATGATATTTATGTGAATGTGGCAGGAGGAGTTGATGTCAAATCTCCAGCATCAGATCTGGCTATTCTCGCTTCACTTATTTCATCTATCAAAGACAAACCAATTCCAAAATCTGCGGTTTTCGTCGGTGAAGTGGGTTTACTAGGTGAGGTAAGGAGTGCTTATTCTGAAGATAAAATTCTTGCAGAAAGTAAACGCATTGGACTTACAAAATACGTGAACAGTAAAAACCTCAAAAAACATTGTCGTAACTTACTAAGTCTTTTTGGATCATAACTTCATATTCCTACTCGTTCATCAATTCTAAGGTTTTTATCGTTTTTCTACCATTTGTTCCAACCACTTCTACAACCACTTCGTTCTTTCCACGCTTGAGACTTGTATCAACGAAAAATACCCCACTTCCCTCTACATTGGCAGCAACCCCATTCACTTTGACTTCACTTTCTTTGTCTACTTCGCCTTTCACCCGCACCTTCTCCACTCGTTTGAAACTTTTTGCTTGAGGTTCTATGATTTTCAGACTTGGAGGCAATAAATAAAGATATATTTGATAACCAAAAAATATTATAGAAACACCCAATACAAATACTCCAGACCACCAGGAAAAATCAAAAACTATTGGAAAAGCAAATATTTTACTAGAATCATTGTTGTATTTCTCGGGTACAGTCATGATGTAATCTCGCCTGACAAGAGACATCACCATTTCTGAATCTATTCCAAGCAGTTCTGCATATTTTTGGGCAACACCTTCAGCATTCATCCTTGTGTAGAAAAACTCTAGATTATTGTGCTCTAGTGCAGTAAGCGAGTTTGTGGAAATATTAAGTGACAAAGCAGCATTCTCTATTTTCAGATTCTTCTCTAATCTTGCTTTTGCAAGCAAGACTCCAGCATTTACTTCTTTTCTCATCTAACAATTATATCTGCACAAGTGATGAATGTGCGCCTATCTACAACTAATTATTACTGTTAGGCTCTACCAACATATTCGCCCGTTTCTGGGTTTATTGTCACTATTTCTCCTGCTTTAACAAAAAGAGGAACCATAATTGTAGCACCCGTCTCTGTGGTTGCTGGTTTTCTAGCATTTGTCACCGTATCACCTTTTACAGCGTCTTCGGTCTCTGTCACCTTAAGTCTGACAGTCAGTGGAGCTCTTACAGACAATGCTTTATCTTCATGAACGAATACATATAGTTTGTCTCCTTCTTTGAGATATTGAACAAAACCTTCTGCCATAGAAACTGGCACTGACATTTGGTCATAGGTTTGCTCATTCATAAAGTAAAGATTATCTTCATCTTTGTACATGTATTGCATCTCAATACTGTTTACTTCAACAGTCTCTACGTCTTCATTGGATTTGAACGCATAATCTACAGTCTTGCCTGTGGCAACATTTTTCAGTTTTGTATGCATGAGAGCAGATCCTTTGCCAGGAGAATAAAATTCTGTTTTTGTGATTTGCCAAATAGAACCTTGATGATTAACAAATTCACCTCTTTTGAGACCACCTGCGTAGGTTTTCATAAATATTTGTTTATAAAGTAATAATGTTTTTAAGGTTTATAAAGAAAAACTTTGTAATTTCTAGACAATTACGAAGCGAAGCATCCATTGAGCTACTCTAATGAAATAAGCTTCAGTTCGTCAATAGAGTTTAGATTTGCAAATATCATTGCAAGCCTCTCCACTCCAATTGCAATTCCTGAACATTCTGGCATACCTTTTTTTAGGGCATCCAAAAAGCCCAGATCGGGCTTATGTTGTATTTTACCAGATTTTATCCTTTCTTGTTGCTCTATTTGAAGTCTTTTCTCTTGAAGTTTGTAGTCAGTAAGCTCGCCATAACAGTTACCTAGCTCAAGACCAGCTACATAAAACTCAAATCTTTGAGCTGTTTTACCATCTGAATTTGGTTTTGAGAGAGAAGCAAACTCCACAGGATAATTATAAATAAGTGTTGGGAAGCCATTTGTGCCAAGATGTGATTCAATCTCGTTTGAGTAAATCTGACTCCACAGTTCTTCATATGAATAGGTTGTAGGGTGTAGGGTGTAGGGTGTAGGGGTGTATGAATTAATAGAATGTTGAATATTTCTGTCTACCTTATACCCTTTTATTCTTGCTTTATTTATGAATTTTTCGTGATCAAAAAGCTCGACGGGTGTAATACCTGCATACTTTTCAAAAGCCTCAGCCACACTAATTTTCTCCCACTTTTCAAGATCCACCTCTAAGCCTCTATAATTAATTTTCGAGTTTCGGATTTCGAGTTTCGGATTTGATTGGATCCTTTGCAAAATAGATCTCATCATTTCAAGCACCAATTCAGCCATTTCCATATAGCTAGCATTTATCTTGTACATCTCAAGCATTGTGAACTCACCCAAATGTCTACGACTTGCTGGTTCACTATTACGGTAAGATTTGCCTAGATAATAACAATCACCAATCCCTTCGGTTATTAGTCTTTTGATGAGTAATTCAGGTGAAGGAGTGAGATACATTTTTTCTTTTTGATCAAAAAATATGTACTCTGTCTCAAATACTTCCAAATAAGATTCTGGGATGAGCGATGGCAGCAAAACTGGCAGGTCTAGCTTTTGGAAATTGTGACTATTTAAGTATTCCTCGATTGATCCAACAACTTGCAAATATTTTTTGTAATTGGGTAGATTTTTTATTTTGGTTTTTATATCCATATAATTATTCGAGCTCTCCTCTCAATTCTTCTAGAAGTTTCTTAGCTTTCGATGAAACTTTTGTGGGGACATGTACTTTGTAAATCACATAAAAATCTCCAAACTGTCCGCTATTTGGGTATGGCACTCCTTTACCCGACAGTCTAACAGTTGTGCCTGTGGCAGTGCCCGGTCTCACTTTTAGCTCTATTGACCCCTCAACCAGAGGCACTTTTACTGTTCCACCAAGAGTTGCAAGTGTAAATGGAATCTCTTTTTCGAGGAACAGATCTTGTCCTTCTCTACGAATGTAAGCATGGTTTTTGACACTTACTACAACATCAAAATCAGAGAATCTGATACGCATACCATTGTCGACTCCTGCGGGTATTTTGATTTCTTTCTCTTTGCCTTCAACCACTGTCTTTTTTGTGACACCGGATATTGCTTCTTCAAATGTCAACCGCATCTCATAAACAGGTCTTTTTGGTCTTCGGGTACGCCCACCAAATGGACTACCTCCGCCAAAAAATGATTCAAAAATATCCTCAACTCCAACTCCCTGACCAAAATCAAAATCCACATTGAATCCACCAGGCGTACCACTGCCAGAATAGTAACTATACGCCCCTCCTGGCCAGCCGTTTGGCGTGCCTTGTGAGGCCGCACTATTTCCTCTGGCTTCGTATGCTTCATGACCAACTTGATCGTAAATATTCTTTTTCTTGGAATCTGAAAGGACTTCGTAGGCTCTATTGATTTTTTTGATCATCTCTGGAGCTTCTTTTGATTTATTTCGATCTGGATGCCATTCCACCACCTTCCGTTTATATGCAGACTTTATCTCATCAGCACCAGCTGATTTTGAAACGCCAAGAATGGAATAATAATCAGAAACGGCCATACAAAATTAGTTAATCAAAATAATTATTTTTTGGATTTCTATCAATTAGCTCATAGGCTTTCTTCATTTCATCAGGAGTATTAATATATATTAATTTGTATTTTCCTGATGTAACACGCTTGATATAGTCATGATGAATTTCAACTATATGCACTAGTCCCCAATAAAGCCATTTACCATCAATATCCTGAACCAAGAAATTCCTAACTGGCGGGATCTTATATACTCTTATTTCAGGCTTGTTGTGAAATTCAAAAACCTTATCTACAAACTGCTCTGCACTATATGGCGTTTTGAGATGGACAGAAATATCAAGCTCTGCAGGAAATCCCTGCGAGCTATCAATCCGCAAAGTATCGTTCATTTCAATAAAACTCGCCATATAAATTTAGAACTCGGAATTTGCCTGCCTGCCAGCGAGGCAGGGAATGTGGTACTTGGAACTTTTACCCAACCACTTCTCCCTCTTCCACCTTCTTATCACCTGATTGTGGGGTTTGTGTACCTACATCAGTTGGAGCTTCTGCCCCTTGTGGAGGCACATTTCCAGGCTGGCTTCCCACTCCTTGAGCCTGTCCCACTTTCATAAGAACTTCCTGGAGCTCTTTGGATTTAGCTTCCAAATCTTCTTTTGAACCAGCTTCAAGGATATCTTTCAGAGCTTTTATCTTTCCTTCTACTTCGGTTTTAACATCTGCTGGAACTTTGTCACCCGCGTCTTTCAAGGCTTTTTCGGATTGATAGATGAGAGCGTCTGCATGATTTTTGGCATCAATTTTTTCTCTAGCGTCTTTGTCAGCTTGAGCGTTTTTCTCAGCTTCTGCTTTCATTTTTTCTACTTCATCTTTTGAAAGTCCCGTTGAACCTGTAATTTTGATGTTTGAGGTTTTGCCAGTAGTTTTTTCTTTTGCTGTAACTGTAAGTATTCCATTGGCGTCAATATCAAATGTTACCTCTACCTGTGGTACACCACGTGGTGCAGGTGGGATACCATCAAGAGTGAAGTGACCAAGTGATTTATTGTCTTTTGCCATTGGACGTTCGCCTTGCAAAACGTGCACCTCTACTGATGTTTGACTATCAGCCGCAGTTGAAAACACTTCTGATTTACTGGTTGGAATAGTTGTATTTCTTGTGATTAGAGGGGTTGTTACTCCGCCAAGTGTCTCTACGCCAAGTGTAAGAGGTGTCACATCCAAAAGCACAACGTCTTTAGTTTCACCCATGAGCACTCCACCTTGAATAGCTGCACCAACAGCTACAACTTCATCTGGATTCACTCCTTTGTTTGGCTCTTTACCAAAATATGACTTTACAGCTTCGACAACCTTTGGCATACGTGTCATACCTCCCACCAAAACAATTTCATTTATTTGCTCTTTTGTGACACCGGCGTCTTTTAGAGTGCTTGTTACTGATTCAAAGGTCTTCTGGATAAGTCCATCTACTAGAGATTCAAGTTTTGCACGACTTAGAGTCATTGCTATATGAAGCGGTCCTGTTGGTCCAGCAGAAATGAATGGTAGCTGAATTTGTGCTTCCATGCTGGACGAAAGCTCTATCTTTGCTTTTTCTGCAGCTTCTTTGAGTCTTTGCATTGCTTGTGCATCTTTGGTCAGATCTATCTGATTATCTTTTTGGAATTCTTGAGCAATATAATCTATTATTACTTTGTCAAAATCATCTCCTCCAAGATGTGTATCTCCACCAGTTGCCTTGACTTGGAAAACTCCATCACCAAGCTCAAGAACTGTCACGTCGAATGTTCCTCCACCCAAGTCATAAACTATGATTGTTTCATTCTTCTTTTTATCAAGACCATAAGCCAGAGCTGCAGCTGTTGGTTCATTGATGACTCTCACCACTTCAAGACCTGCGATTTCACCCGCTTGTTTTGTGGCTTGTCTTTGAGCGTCATCGAAATAGGCTGGACATGTAATAACTGCTTTTGTTACTGGTGCACCAAGATATGCTTCAGCATCTGCTTTGATTTTCTGAAGCACCATTGCAGATATTTCTTGTGGAGTGTAATCTTTGCCGTCCACTTCAACTACTGCCATATCATCACGACCTGCTTTGACAGTGTATGGCAACCATTTGATATCTCTCTGGACAGATTCATCATGGAATCTTCGACCCATGAGACGCTTGACAGAAAAGATAACTTTCTTAGGATTCATTACCATTGATCTTTTTGCCACATCCCCCACCACTTTCTTGGAGATATCAACTACAGATGGAATGGTATTTCTACCTTCCTTTGAGTGAATCACCTTGGGTTGACCACCCTCCATAACTGCCACGCAAGAGTTTGTTGTTCCAAGATCTATACCAATTATTTTTGACATATTAGAAATATAAAATATTAAATTTTTTAATTACTAGTTGAAATTGATTTTTGGATTTTTTATAAAATCTTCATACTCCTCATCAGAATATCTTTTTGCGCACTCCTGAACAGTATTATTTTTTCGACACTGTGTCATAAACTCAGCCCTTTTCACTTGTTCGCTAGGATTTAATGCCGCCAGAATACCAAGCACAACTCCCGCCATTATCAATGTCAAAATCAGGGAAAATGGCAATGCAACAAGTATTTTTACCCATATTGGCCACTTTGGCCAAAATAGCGCAACTATTGCACCAATTGGATATGCGAAAATCAAAAGCAAAACCACAATCAGCGTCTTTGTGTCCTCAGACATAGGCACATTTGGTGCCTTCTGATAAACTTCTTTTGGTAAAACATTTTTTACTTCACCTTCGTGACTGATGCCAAGTCCCACATGCTCGTGTTGTTTTTCGTTGTATCCGGTCATAAAAATTCTATAAAACTATCCTTTTATAATTCCTTTGTCTCAACTTTTTCAGGAAAAAGAATCATAAATGGATAGCCTCCATTGTTGATCATAATTTTTGTACACCCTATATTTTTCAGATAATTGGCCATTTCTTCTTTTATTTTGAAAGTTGATTTTTTGGTATTTTTTCCTTTGTACTCAACTTCAACAAAATCTCCAAGTCCTTTTATTTTGTCAATAGACACTTCATATTCACCATCCATATAGCTTGTCCTATTCTTCTCAACAGTTATGATTTTTTCAAACCCCATAGCTTCAAATATTTTCTCAAGTGATCGTCCATCGCTCACATCAGAATTGTACTCATCACAATATTTTGAAAAATTGGAACTATCTCTATGAAAATTTTTGTAAGTAATTGACATCTTGTTCTTTTCATATCTCACTCTCAACCATTCATCCACCGGATATTTGTTTATATAGCTTTTGGATCTGTCAATGGGCGAGAAATACACATCCTTCTGCCAATTACTACTTACGAATATTGCATTCTTTTTAAGGTGCTTTATTAGTTTTGCAACTCCATCAAGTTTGACCTGTATCTCTATCTCAATATCTTTGCTTTTCATAATCAAGGTTTTTTACTAACCTTTACTTGCGCAACACGAACAATTCTATCTCCAAGGGTATAACCTCTTTTTATAACCTCAACAATTTTGTCATTTTCATCTCCATCTACAGTATCAACTACTTCTGCATAGTGTGGGTCAAATTTCTTACCAATAAGATCCATCTCCTTTAGGCCTAGATCCATTAGTGTTTGCACAAATTGATCTTTCACCATTTTCATACCTTGATCCTTGTAAAAAACCTCTGCCTGATACAACATATCAAGCATTGGAAGTAATTGTTCTATGATTCCGGCTGTTGCGACAGCAAAAATTACTTTACGTTCCTCTTCGACCTGTCTTTGCAGATTTTTGTAATCTGCAAGTGCTCGCATATATCTATCTTTGTAATCAACATTCACTTCTACCTCTTGCGTTTTACTTTCTGCTTTTAATGGTTTTCCTGTTGGGTCAGTTAGATCTGAAATATCTGCCATATATTATTTAAGTTTTATTTGCAATTTCCTCAAGAAGGTGAGAGAAATATCTCACCTGTGGGATAAATACGTCAAATTTCATGCGTTTTGGTCCAACTAGGCCAATCACTCCCTGTACATCGCCAATCTTAAAATCCCCCAATACTGACGCTATTGGCTCAAGTGCTGGGTCAGCGAAGTCTTCTTCTCCAAGCATATAAAATACATCTTGATTTGATGTGATGAATCGTTGCATGACTTGTTGCCAAAAAGCTACTTTGTCCAAAATATCACAAAGCTCACGAGTAGTTGGAATATCAAGTACAGTGAGATTGTCAAAAAGATGAACTATACCAGCATAATACAAATCTCCTGTGTTTGTAGCGGATATTGCAACAAGCCCTGTTTTGTCTGCCAATATTTTTGTGCCAGTTGCAAGCAGTCTATGAGTTTCTGTTCGGCTATCCCAAAGACTATTTTTGAAGGCAACTTCCTCAATGGTTGATAGTTGCTTTTCTTGCATAATATTTGTTATGTAGTATCTATATCCTTTGGCTGAGGGCACTCTACCCGACGAAAAGTGAGACTTTTTGAGATAACCTTTGCCAGCAAGTGCCACCATTTCGTTTCTAATCGTTGCAGGAGAAACACCTAAGCGATACTTTTTTTCAAGAACTTCAGAACCGACTGGCTCGCCGGTTTCTGTATATTCCTGCACTATTCTTTTGAGAATATCAATTTGGCGTGGAGTGAGTTCTTCCATATATTAGCAGTATAAAAGATGGTCTGCTAATTTGTCAAGTGCATCTTTATATATTGTTTTTGATTGAATTACCAAAATTCGAGTATACTATAAGAGAGTAAAGCCGGCTTATATGGACGTTCTAAACATACATTTACCACAATCAATAACTGAGTTTTTAGCCATTTTTAAAGATAATGGTATGGAGGTTTACGTGGTAGGTGGGGCTGTGCGTGATTTGATAATTGGTAAAACAACATCTGATTGGGACTTTACTACTAACGCGACTCCAGACAAAATCCAAAAACTATTTCCTGATAGTTACTACAACAACACATACGGCACTGTCACTGTGAAATGGCCAGATGACAAAAACACATTACTTCTTGAAGTAACACCCTATCGAAAGGAAGGTAAATATGAAGACGGCAGACATCCAAGTGAGGTTATTTGGGCAAATAATATCGAAGAGGATTTGGCAAGACGTGACTTCACAATAAACGCAATGGCATACGACGGAGTCAAACTGATTGATCCTTTTGGAGGTTTAGATGATTTGAGAAAAGGAATTATAAAAGCAGTAGGAAAAGCAAGTGATAGATTTGAAGAAGATGCACTAAGACTCCTTAGAGCTGTTAGATTTGCTGCGCAGCTTGGATTTATCATAGATGACGATACGAGGAGTGCTATCAAATCAAAATCAAGTCTGATTACGCAAGTGTCGTGGGAACGCATCAAAGAAGAATTTTTCAAACTATTATCTTCTGATCACCCTGCAGAAGGCATATTGTTTCTAAAAAATACTGGACTCCTCCACTATATTTTGCCAGAATTAGAGAAGTGTTTTGCCATACCCCAAAAAAGCCCCAATCGACATCATATATATGACGTAGGAACACACCTTATCATGTCGCTCAAAAACTGTAATTCCAAAAATCCGGTCACGCGTTTTGCAACTCTTATTCATGATATCGGTAAGGAGCGAACTTTCCACAAAGATCCACGAAGTCAACTCATCACTTTCTACAATCATGAAGTTGTGGGAACAAATATGGCTGAAGTAATAGCAGATAGATTCAGACTTAGTAATGAAGAAAAGGATCTGCTTATTAAATTGGTGGCAAATCATCAATTTGTGGTAAGTGAGGACTTGACCGATAATGCAATCAGAAGATTCATTCGCAATGTTGGCAAAGAAAATTTGGAAGAAATGTTTGCGCTGCGTCGTGCTGACAGACTGGGTGGCGCAGCAAGCGAGACTAGTTGGCGTACAGAGCTTTTCAAAAAAAGAGTGGCAGAGCTACTCATCGAGCCTTTTACAGTGAAAGATCTCAAGGTCGACGGTCATGATGTGATGCAGACACTTGCCATAAAACCTTCTCGTCAAGTAGGCGATATACTCGACAAACTTTTTGAGAAAGTGATTAATAAAGAAATTGCAAATGAGAGAGATGTGCTAATTGCTGAAATTAAGAACCTCAAATCATAACCTACTCTATAGGTCTATTCGATTGATATAATAGCCCATATGAATTGGATGATTTGCGGTGGCAATGGACTTCTGGGTACAGCATTACAAAGAGAACTTTCAATTGCTGGTATCAATTTTTCAATAGGCACGAGAAATGAAACAAAGAAAGATAAAGGGGTTTATCATATTGACTACTCAGACCCTGACGCACTTGCAAGAATATTCGATAGCCTTGGGGTTGATCAGATAATCAACTTAGCTGGCGAACCAAATGCTGGCAAATGCAAAGGACTGTTTACATATGGATACAATGACCATGCCAGAACTTCAAATGTTTCTACTCCAAGCAATATCGCCAAAGCAAGTAAATTACTAGGCATACCTATCACTCATGCATCTACTGTATATGTACATAGTGGTTATAACGAAGATGGGTCTGTTAGAAATGTGCCCTACACTTTTTTAGATAAACCAAGACCACAAACAGCATATGGGTTATCAAAGCTACACGGAGAACATGAAGTTTTGGATCGTGGATATAGACCAAGAGTCGTGAGACTATCACCACTATTTGACTTATATAACAAGAAGGCTGGCATTGTCGGTCAAGTTATTGCTCCAAAAGAAAACCAAATGTTTAATGATGGACAAATATCCTCACCAATAAGTTGTACTGATGTATCAAGGTGGTTGATTAGAATGATTAGAGACGAGGACGAGAGTTTTAGAGGAGTCTATGACTTAGGAGGTCCAGAGCTTATGTCAAGGCTCGGATTAGCAAAAACTCTAGCAGGACATTTTAATCCGCTATATAAACCAATGCCTGAGTCTGGTTCAAAAATCGATCCTTTTAGACCACCATTTATTGCAGTTAAAACAACATGCATACCTCCTGGCATTAAAATTAGAACTATCGGAGATCAAATAAGAGCGATTAATATTGAAAATTCAATCAGAGAAGGGAGTCAATTTGATTCAATATTATTACCTAGAAGAGCCAGAAGATAACACAACTACTTACCTTTTGCATAATCACAAACTTCAATTTTCAAATTTTTTGGACAGACTATTCCCACGCAATAGTCACCCTTAAAAACAATAGTCTCGATAAATACGGGTAAATATGCAAACATAACACCCACTAAACAAAATACAAATCCAGTCATCACCACCATTCTCAAAATCTTACTCAACCTATCATCATATAAAGTGCGATACATTAGCAAAATAGTTCCTAAAGCAAAGAAGTATAAAATGTAATTGTTAAGCGGAGACAATAAGAAGCCTATTGGTGCAAGTATGGCGTCGACCCAAGTATAGTGAGTTATTCTATTCGCGCCTGTAGTAACAAGATACATGTCCCATAGTATCACATACCACATTAGTAGAAAACAAAAAACAATAATATTTATAAAAAGCGAAATATAGTCCAACTTTTTGAATTTATGTTTACCAATGTCGATTAATAATTTGGTCTGTGCAAATGCCGTTACTAAAAAAATAACTGAGAGCATTGCAATGGCAAAAATTCCATACACTACGAATTTGGTTGTTAGAAAAGAAACAAGTTGTTCGGTATTGTAGGTTATTGGATTACAGTTTGAGAGCGTCACAATTCATTCATTGTAATACCAAACTCAACATAAAATCAAATGGCTTAACGTTTATATTTTGCCATGAGGTTTTCAATTCCAATCATTATGGGTGTCGCGACAAATGGTGAGGAATAGGCTCCGGTTATTGTCCCTATAAGCAATGTGAGACCGAAAAATTTTATTGACTCCCCACCAAGCACTACAAGCGCTACTAGCATGAAAAATATTGTAAGTGAATTATTGATCGATCTGATCATGGTAGATGAAACTGCCATATCTCCAAGCTCTGCAAGAGGTGTTGTTGTTGTGTGTTTTTTAGCTTCACGAATTTTATCAAAGATTATTATCGTATCATGTACGGAAAAACTCATGGTTGTTAGAATGCCCGTCACAAAAAGAGTGTCAAGCTGTGCACCAAAAAAGTGACTCATTATAGAGTAGGTACCAAGCACGACAAGCACATCATGAGCCATAGCTAGAACTGCAGCAATTGCAAAAGTGATGCGTTTGAACGCATAGAAAATATATGACAAAATCACAAGAGCTCCGAGAAGCACTGCAATTACTGTTTTTCTGATCATGTCAGACGCAATTGTCGGACCCACCTCATTGAATCTTAGAAGAGTGAGGGTTGTTCCCAACTTTTTTTCGAGATCTGTCTTTAGCTTTTTTTCTGTCTGCTCGTTGATCCCAGTTGCCCTTATATCAAGATTTTTACCTCTTGATTCAATTGATATTACTTTTGCATCAATATTCTTTAGTGCAGTGCCAATCTTTTCGTTATTAATTTTGGAAGTATCTTTTACTGAGTACGACACTTCACTTCCACCTGTGAAATCTATCGAGTATTTGTATCCATATCTGAAGATCGAATAAAGCCCGGACAATATCACTATAGAAGATATAAGTAAGTAAACTACCCAGTATCTAGAAAATCTAATCATAATTATTTATAAAACAACTTCAAAAGTCTTCGTGTAACAAAAACTCCAGTGAATAGTGATGTCAAAACTCCAAGAGCAAGTGTCAAGGCAAACCCTTTTACAAGACCAAACTGTGGTAAGAAATCCCAGTTGAGAGGGTTGAAAAGGATAAATGAAACAAGTAGTGTTGTAATATTGGCATCTTTTATAGCATCCATTGCTTTTCCAAATCCAAGTTTTATGGCAATTTCTTTGGGTCGACCAGCACGAACCTCTTCTTTGATTCTTTCGAATATCAAGATATTACTATCAACCGCCATACCAATTGACAATATAAATCCTGTGATTCCAGGCAATGTCAAGACAACAGGTATAGCTCTGAAAAGCATATGAGTAATTAGTCCATACAAAAGCAAACCGATACTTGCCAAAAGCCCCAATCTTCCATAGTAAATTATCATGAAAGTACACACTGCCAAAAGTCCAACTAGCCCGGCAAATATGCTTTTTTGCACATCTGAAGCACCAAGGGATGGTCCAATAGTTTCATTGCGCACAAGTTTCACTGGCATCGGCAATGCACCTGAGTTAATAGATACTGCTAGGCTTTTTGCAGAATCTACAGTGAATTGACCAGAAATAAGAGCTACTCCGTCAACTATTTCAGTTTGTACAGTTGGCGCAGTCAAAAGATCATTATCAACATATATTCCAACTAGCTTTCCTACATTTCTTTTTGTGATATCGGCAAACTTTTTACCACCGTCTTTTGAGAAAGTTAGCTGAACATTTGGTTCACCATTTTGTTGATTGAATACAACTGAAGCCTTTTTTACATCTGTCCCCGTAAGGTTTGTTTCTTTTGTGAGTCTGAAGATTGCAGATTGGGTGGCTATTGATATTGGTACATTTGGGTCAAGAGCTCCTTCTTCACGAAAAGATAGTTGTGCTGTTTTTCCAATAAGAGAGACTGCTTCTTCAGGATTGCTTACACCTGGTAGGTCTACGCTAAGCTGATATTTACCTGATGATTTGATTGTCTGAATAGTAGGCTCCGAGACCCCAAAAAGATTTACTCTTCTTTCGATAATATTGCGCGTTGCAGCTAGTGCGTCCTGTAGATCTTCTTTTGCAATTTTTGATGTGTTTGCTTCAAATAAGAATCTACTTCCACCCTGCAAATCTAGGCCAAATTTTGTTTCGAATTTTTTCGTAACAGTTTGACCTGAGCTTTGATAAGTGAATTCTGGTGGTTTAAGTGTGGTGTCAATCTTGTATTTTCCAACATTAAATTTTATTGGAATAGATGATGGAATATTTGACCAAAGTAAAAATCCCAAAAGAACACCTACAATTAGAGTATTAATAAACCTGACCATAAGGTATGGAGTATAGCAATAATTTTGACAACTTCAAAACAAGAGACTTCCTTACTTCATAAGCTCATCTTCAGAACCAAGAATCATCACTTTTGGAGTTTTCAAAAACTTCCCAATAAATGGATCATTGTTTCTCTTTCTAAAAATGAATTCATCTTCAGTCATAACTGTATAGTTTATCTCCCTGCCAAAATCTTGCTCACAATATGCAACAACTTGAGCAAATTCAGGAAGTACTATAGTCCCAACACCAAGCAGATAAACCTCATCTGATTTGATATTAACCTTGTTGACATATTTAAGAGTGAGAGCCACAGCTTTTATTTTGCCCAGCTTTGGAGCATTTTCACGAATAAGCATTGCGAGTTGTGAGGTTTTTGCAAAAATTCGTATGAAGTCGTCAAAAAACAAATATGATTTGTTCGGTCTGAAGAAAACCTTATTTAGCCTACGTTCACTCGTCAATATTCTTCCATCAGTCAAAATGTCAAGCTCCCGCTTGATTGCATTCACCTCTTCTCCAGTCCTTCTAACGACATCTCGCAAATAATATGCATCAGTAGGATTTTGGAAAAACAATTTCAAAACCGCTCGTCTTGTGCGAGATGTGATTATATGCTCAAGTGGAGTGATCATATAAAAATATTATTCGCTACTGCCTGTGCTTTTTGAACTTGTGGTTTTTGTATCAGATTCATCTGACTTCGACACTGCTTTTTTTGGTGTTGCACCAGAATAAACTTCATTTTCCTGTGGTATAAGACTGATCCACACTTGACCTCTCACAATTGGTATTTCGTCCCCATTTTCATCCAGGAATTTTATTTTTTCTTCATAGTCTTCTTTTTCCCAAGTTCCTTTTATTTCTTTACCATTTTGGAATGCAAAAAGATCACCACCTTTGAGTAGATCATATACTATATGTCCTCCTGGATAATCATCATTTGCTGAGCTTTCTTTTCCAAGCATTACAAACACATTTTTGGCTGCCAGTTGTTGGTCAGTGTTTTTGTCAATGTGGGGTTTATTACCATTGAATCTTTTGTAACTATTTGTTGCGGCATCGTATTCCCACCTCACACCAAAATCTTTGGCGTTCACATCGTAAAAGTCGTATGAGATATATTTCACATTTCCTCTTTTGCCAGCAGCTGCATCATCCTGAAACTTCCATGGTTTCCATGTTGAGTTCCAGGCAAGTCCATCTTCGTCTTTTGCAGCAAGCCCTCTGTTTTTAGCAGCGTACTCCCAAAGTTTTTGGGTACTACTATATACGGTATGTTCAGTTGCAACGTCGGGAAGTATTTCATAATCACGATAATAGTAAGGATATGAAATCGCAAATTGATCCATGTCGTTATAGATTGTCCATTTTAGTTTTCGAAGCAGACCTAGCGCGTCTGCTGGTGCTCCATTGCCACATCCACTTCCGGTCTCAGCGTCACAATTAGCTCCACCAACGTGTGCATAAAGTGGATTATTGCCCCACTCACGTAGAATATTTATAAAATGCACTCTAGCAGATCTTATAGGCCCAACTCGCTTAGCATCTTGACAATAAAAAATGCTTAGAGTTCTCGTCACTCCCCCTTCAGCCACAGCTTCATAAACAACATCAGCACTTGATATACCAGATTGTGGTCTTGCATCAGTATGATTTTCTATAACTACAGCAAGTGGCCTGCGTTTTTCCCAATTTGCTTTGGCTGTTTTGCCATACATTGCTCCGTTTATTGGACATTCTTCTGTAGCTGGTTCAGATGGAGTGACCGTGGCAGCAGGCAAATTGGCTGTATTTGTTGAAGAATTTGTTTTACCATTACCTCCCATTATTTGAGAAGCGATCGCGTAGGTTGCGGCAGTTGAAATCAGATAAACCAATACTGCAGATATCAATAGATTTTTTTGAGTCATATAGATACGCATTCTAAACTTTTAAACCTGTCTAGTCAAGGCAACTTGCATTTAGACTTGAAGAATAATAGACTGTTTTATAAACTTGTGAATAAGAAAATATGACAAGAAAAACAAAGGCAGACAAAATAGCTTCCAAACTTAGAGCTCTAAAACACGAAAGTGCTGGAGTTTCCAGTGCTAAAAATATAAATCAAAACTCCACTGCGGTGGTTTTTCACAAAGAGGACGCAGTCAAAACTTTTGCTACCACCCTTCTTATTTTAGCTCTTATCGGTCTTATTTATATTTTACAAATAAAAGGCTACATAGCTTAATTTTTGTTCAGGAGTTCTACTTCGCTTAGTACAGATCCTTCTTTTGCCCCTTGTCCAAAGTTTGTTACTTTTACAAGCGCCAACTTTGATACCATGATATTCACTTCAGTTTTGATTTTTTCTAATTCGTTTTTGAGATGAGAGTATTGTTGTTTCGCAGGAATTTTGTATCTTGCAATCGGAATCATTGGAAAGTCTTCACTTGCTGGCGTGCCAAGTCCATAGAAATTATCAGAGAGTGTTCGGATGGTCCTTGTGAATTTTGCCTCTCTTTGAAACTTTAGGAAAATATCTATTCTTGAACCAATTTTTACTACGTATTCCAAAGCAAAAAGTTCGAATGGCTCAGCTTCAAAAAGTGATTCATCAATTTTTGATTTTAGCTTCTCAAGAAGATCATCTTCTACATTTGTCCAGGTAAAAACGGGAATTCTATACTCCAAAGGGTCAAACCAAAGATATTCTTTGTGTTTGTCAAAGAGTTCTTTCGTCTCTTTCTCAATGAGTTTCTTATTTTCGGTTGATAATTCAATCGCTAAGCAAATTTCCATATTTTAAAATAGCTGAACTTGATAATGATTCTAAATTTTTCGTCACAACCTCAATCTTTGCACCAACTCTATCGGCATGATTTTTCTTTTTTTCATATGCTTTGTCATTTTCTGTTACTGCAATAGTATTTGGTTTTATTACATCTACCAAACCGGCATAAGCCTCATCTCTTTTTGCATTTTCAAAATAAGGGAGCTTTACAACTAAGTCAACATATCTCATTGATGACAAAACTTTCGCACGTTGGTCTTGATTGTGAAAAGGGGTTCGCTTTTTGGACTCTTCAATAAATCTATCAGACTCAATAGCCACAATAAGCAAATCACCCTTATTTTTTGCATTTTTCAAAAATGCCACATGGCCAAGATGCAACAAATCAAAACAACCTCCAACAAGTACTATCGAATTATCATTTTTCAACTTTATAAGATTATTTGAATCCAATTCAGACAGTTCTACAATCGGAGCATCATGCAGTGAAATCATAAGTAATATTATACAGGAGAACATATACAAGCAAAAAAGACAATTTGTTCTTAAAGTTCTTAAGGTTTCTAAAGTTCATAAAGAAAATACAAGCTCTAAAGACTCTATCCTTATAAACCTTATAAACCTTATAAACCTTATAAACCTTATAAACCTTATAAACCTTATAAACCTTATAAACCTTATAAACCTTACTACCCTTTAGCCTTTCCGTCCGTTTTCTGCTAGACTTTTCTCATGAGGCTGACTACAGAAATCACTCAAGACGATCATGCAACACTCATCATCGGCAATCCGCACATGAGACTTATTCACGATTTAGCTCTAAGCCTTAAGTCAAAAGATGTGTCAGTTCTTGTCACGAGCCACATTCCTCCAGAAATTCCAAAAAATGTTAATCGAGTTTTTTGCTTCTCAGATATAAAAGATTTAGTTGACGATCTCAAAAAGCTTGATGGCATCGGGAACATAGTATTTCTAAGCAGCACTAGTGGAGAGTTGTCCAAAAAAACCAAAGAAACTATTCACTTTTTACTAAAACACAACTCCCACATCAAAATTGCACTTATCCCAAAGGGAGAGCATGACATAGACAGTATTATCAAAAAAATATTCACTCTCACATTCAATCCAAACCATCAGTACGGTCTAATTTCTGCTGAGAGTAAACCTGTGTATGACGATTCTGCTAAAGAATCAGTAACAAAAAATATTAATAGGAAAAAATCGCGAGAATCAATCATAATGTGGGCACTTCACCACCCAGTAAAAACTATTTTATGGGTATTGTTTTTGGTTGTTTTTGTTCACATTTCTTTTGTATTTCCTTTACTTTTTTCTGGAGCTTCATTTGCATACGCTTTTTATTCTCGTAGCAATCAATTCGAAGCCTTGCCCTCATCATCACAAGCATTAATTGTTGGAAAAAAATCTTATTTGTTATCTGAAGAAATATACCAAAATGTAAAAAGGGGATGGCTATTTGTGGGTGCCGCACCAAACATTGACAGAATATACGACACTGGAAATGCTGTTTTTGACTTGCAGGAATCTGCCAAAAATATACAAGATGATGCAGGGATTATGCTATCCAGGATGTTTGAAACAGATTCTATTGATTCTGAGCAAATAGATTCGCGAAAAGAGTCTATTAAAAAAAATCTTGATAATGTACGTACAGATCTTAACACTCTAGAGGCCAATTTACCAAAAGCAATTTTCGACAAGTATGATTTGGAGACCAAGTTTGCGAAGTCAAAAGAATATTTGTCTATTGCAGATGTAGTGCTTGCTAGATTTGACGAACTATTTGGAAAAAATGCACCAAAGTTATATGTTGTGTTTTTTGGCAATAATAACGAACTTCGACCTGGAGGAGGATTTATTGGATCATTTGCCCTTGTGAAAGTAGAAAATCTGAAAATAAGAGAGTGGAAAGTGTATGACGTATATGATGCAGATGGTCAACTAAAAGCAAGAGTTAGACCACCAGACCCCATTAGTACCTATCTCCATCAACCTTTCTATTTCCTTCGAGATAGTGCATTCACACCAGATTTTCCCACAAACGCACTTGTTGCTGAGGATTTTCTCAAAAAAGAGCTTAATATTCCTAGCATAGATGGGGCTTTCATGGTTACCTTTGCAAGCATCGAATCAATACTTCGATATGTTGGGCCAATATATGTGCCAGAATACAAAACCACAATTACATATGAAAATGCATATTACAAAACTCAGACATTTGCCGAAGATAACTTTTTCCCAGGTAGTACCAAAAAACGAGACTTTCTCGATGCTCTGCTTTCTGAATTAATAATCAAATTTACCGAGCCGATTGAGGCAGCAAAAATCCTTCTTTCCGTCCGTGAAAGTTTTGACAACAAACAGATAGCAGGATATTTCAAAGATGATGCACTTCAATCTGTTTTTGAAGAATTTCATTGGTCTGGAAGACAAATTAGCCCAAGCTGTCTAAGCGTCTCACTAAAGTCAGGCAACAAAAATGTCGCATTTTGTAAAGCATTATATGTTTACCCGGTGGAAGCTAATCTTGGAGTGAATAAGGCAAACGCAAATGTAAAACGATCTTACAAACTAAATACCAGAATTACCCAAAATGGAGAAATTGAAGGTGAATTTATAACAGACTTTACAAACGATAGTATCAAAGATGTTTTTCCAGGTGGTCCATACAAAAATTATTATCAAATATATTTTCCCAAAGACACCAAAATAATCTCTGTGATAAAGGACAACTCTTTTATATCAAAATACGATCTTGAGAATACAAACTATACCAAAGTGGGGTATTTTATGAATTTGCCGGAAACAAGCTCAAGCACATTCAAAATAAGGTTCAAATTAAGTGATAAGTTCGATAACAATTCTGGGATGTTGCAGGTGATCATACAAAAACAGATTGGGATACCATTCTCACCTATTACAATGACATTTGGATTACCAAAAAGCTATGAAATATCAGACTCAAATTTTTCGCCCCTTGCTCTTCAGGACGTATTTGAGTATAATTCCGTCATTGACTCTGACAAAATTTACTACTTAAATTTCAGATAATGGGTACAAATGAATCAATCAAACTTAACTGTGAGCCACGTGTAAAACTTGGCAAACAAACAAAAGCATTAAGAAAATTGGGACTTATCCCCGCAGTAATATATGGTGAAGGAATGGAACCATTGTCTGTATCAGTAACAGAAAAAGACTTTTCAATCGCTTTCAAGCAAGCAGGAGAAACAAATATCGTAGAATGTGCTATAGACGGTCAGAGCATTCCAACTCTTATTTCTGACATCTCTATTCATCCAGTACTAGACAAAGTGCTTCATGTAGATTTCAAAAAGATCAACCTCAAAAAGAAAGTTCAAGTCGAAGTACCAATCGAATTTGTCGGTGAGTCACCAGCAGTCAAATCACTTGGTGGAGTGCTTTTGAAACAACTGAACGAAATTGAGATTGAGTGTCTTCCACAAAATATTCCAAACTCCATCCAAATTGACATTTCAATCATCACAGAGATCGGAAAAGAAATTAAAGTCGGTGATATTGCAAAAGCAGAAGGCTATACCATTCTTGACGAGTCAGACAAAGTAGTCGTATCTGTTATAGCTCACAAAGAAGAATCTACAGAAACTCAGACTGAAAGAGCCGAAGTAGAGATAACTACAGAAAAGAAAGCTGAGGAAGGCGAAGCAGCAGAGGGAGAGGCAGCTGCAGGAGCTCCTGCAAAAGCTGAAGCAGAAGCCAAACCAGTAAAGAAATAATCACTTACTACTTATAACTTGTAAGTTGAAACTTATAGTTTGTGACTTGATTTTTCATTCAAGGAATTATTATTTTTGTGCTTTTCAACTCAAACTTCAATAATTTTTATTTATCGCGACTTCATAATAGCTCACCAAATACTTAGCACTTACCTGCCGGCGAGGCAGGGAACGTGGAATTTGGAACTTTCTTAGACCTCCCATATGTATATTTATGTGGTAAAATATCATACTTATGGGAATCATCAAAAATGAATTTGCATTGGCTCTAAACCAAGTAGCTCAAGAGCGAGGAATTGCTCCTGAAGAAGTTATCTCAAGCATCGAACAGGCTATCATTGCAGCTTATGTCAAAGAATACCCTGAAGAAACAGGCAAAGAGATTATTGCCAGAGTGAACCGTGACAACGGCGAAGCCCACATTTTTGAAAACGAAAAAGACATAACCCCTCCTGGTTTTGGACGCATCGCAGCTCAAACAGCTAGAAACGTGGTTGTCCAGAAAATTCGAGAAGCCGAAAGAAAGACTGCAGTATCTCACTATCAAGCTCAAATAGGGACACTTATAAAAGGCAGAATCATAAGAGTTGACGGATACAACGCGTATATCGATCTAAATCGCACCGAAGGCATCTTGCCCAAGATGGAGCAGATACCAGGCGAGCAATACGCTCCAAATTTGAGCTATACCTTCCTTCTTAAATCTATTGAAGATGACAAGCTCGGTCGACCAAGAATCATATTATCAAGAGCAAATCCTGAGTTTATTGTGCAACTTTTCAAAAGAGAAGTGCCAGAGATTGCTTCAGGATCTGTCGAAATCAAATCCGTGGTCAGAGAGCCAGGTGAAAGAGCAAAAATTGCCGTTTGGAGTCTACGAGGTGGAGTTGATCCAGTTGGAGCTTGTGTAGGACAAAAAGGTGTAAGAGTACAGGTTGTTACAGAAGAACTTGGCAAACTAGAGAAACTAGACATCATTCAATGGCAACCAGATGTGAAAGAGCTTCTTACAAATGCACTTTCCCCTGCCGCTATAGAATCTATCAAGTTTGACGAAGATCGTAAAAAAGCAGAAGTTACTGTAAAAGTTTCACAAGCACCACTTGCAATAGGAAAAGGTGGCGTCAATGTAAACTTGGCAGGTAAACTGGTTGGGTACGAAATCGATATTCTCCAAGTTCCAGATGATGCCAAAATTGAGGCAAAAGAATCATCTCCAGAAGATAACAAAACCGAAACAGAAAATTCCGAAACCGTCACCACAGCATAAAAATAGCTTGTGATGTGATTTCAGCTTTTGGTTTTTTTCGTTTTATCGTTTTTTCACTTATTTATTTTTGTTTTATTTTATTATGCCCGCACGCTCACCAATTGTAGCCATTTTAGGTCATGTAGATCACGGAAAAACCAGTTTGCTAGACTTTATCCGCAAAAGCAGACTTACTGTGAAAGAACATGGTGGCATCACCCAACGAATTGGTGCATATAGCGTGGAAACTGGTATAAAAGGCTACCCCACATCAAAAGTCACATTTATTGACACTCCGGGACACGAAGCCTTCACAAAGCTCAGAAGTAGAGGTGCCACAACAGCAGATGTAGCCATTCTCATTATTGATGCCAAAGATTCTGTAATGCCACAAACTATTGAGTCTATTGCCCACATCAAAGCCTCTAAAATTCCTTTTATAGTAGCACTCAATAAGACAGATTTGCCAGAAAGCAATCCTCAAAAAGTTGAAAGGGATCTTTTGAGATTTGGTATTCAGACTGAGCATCAAGGAGGAAGAGTTCCAGCCATCAAAATTTCCGCCAAAACAGGCACTGGAGTGAAAGATCTACTTGAAGCCATTTTGCTTGTGGCATCAGATAGGAAATTGAGCTATGACGAAAAAGCACCTGCCAAATGCGTAATTATCGAAACCAGCAAAGATAGACGCGGAATAATTGCAAGCGTGATCCTCCAGGATGGCGTATTGAAAACGGGTCAAACTCTTTATACCGAAAAAGGCGAGCTTGTGAAAGTGCGTGCGATGATCGATGATTTGGGTAAGCAACAAAAAGAAATCACTCCATCAAGCCCAGTTCAAATACTTGGATTTCAAGAGCTTCCAGAGGTTGGTACAACTCTCTCCACCGAGAAACCTGAAGCAAAAGAAGTCACAGAAAAACACAACAAACCAGAAAACAAAAAAGGCCCAATGACTCAAGCTGAAATGCTAAAAGCCATGTTGGCACCAAAAGTTGAGGAGAAAAAGCTTGCCATCATTGCAAAAACTGACTCACAAGGGTCTCTAGAGGCACTTGTTGAAACTTTGTCTGACAACAAAAAAATCGATTTAATTCTTGCTGCAGTTGGTGACATACACAGATCTGACATATTCCTTGCAAAAACAACTGGTGCTATTATTGTAGGATTCTCAGTTAATGTGGATCCAGAAACTGCCCAATTAGCCCAACAAGAAAAAATTGTCATAAAGACCTATTCCATAATTTACGAGATTTTGGAAGAGCTTGAAGAGGTAACAAACCTCATTGCAGCAAAAGAAGCAGCAGCCAAAAATCTAAAGGCAGAAGGAAAAGTTCTAGCCAGTTTTGATATTGAGGGTGAAAAAGCCTATGGAATGTCAATCACAAAAGGCAAATTCGCCTTGGGGGATGAGATTCAAGCTTTTCGAGAAGGCAATAATTATGGTAAAGCCAAGATAATTAGCCTCAAATTCAAAGCTAAAAATATTTCTGAGGCCAAAAAGGGTGAAGAATGCGGATTCATGATATCTCCAGACCTTGACATGAGGGTGGGTGATATAGTAAAATGTATCCTATAATACTATGAATCAGGACATAAACCCTATCGAACTTGTTTTACGTGATATTGGACCATCACAAATGCCAGCGGTGGTATTACCCACAAATCCTAGTCCAGACGCAGTTAGCGCAGGTCTTGCGCTTTATTTCGCGCTCGGCAAGCAAGGCAAGCAAGCTATGATAGCCTGCCCCACTCCAGTCAATTACGACATACCAGGAGTTGAACACGTAAAGACTTCATTTACAGGTGGAGGAAGAAATTTGGTAATCTCTTTCCCATATACTGATGGAAGTGTTGACAAAGTAGACTATAGAATAGAGAATGGATCCTTCAATCTTATAGTAATCCCACGCGAAGGATTTGAGAAGATTACTCCAGAACAGATGAGTTATTCTTATCAAGGTGGACAACCTGACACTTTCATAACAATGGGTGTTGGAAATCTCCAATCACTTGGAAAACTTTATCAAGACAATAAAGAAATCTTGGACACATTGCCACTTGTTGTTGTTAATAAGCAAAAACCAGCAATTTCATTTGGCAGCTCAGAATTTTATAAAGAGAATGCTCTTCTCACTGAAATTGCTCTTGATCTTATTCAAAATCTTGAGATTCAACTTGACCAGAATATCGCAACAGTAGCATTTGCTGGACTTGCAACTTCAACAAACAACTTTACAAACGACGCAACAACTCCAGAAAGTTTTGAACTAGCTGGAAAACTTCTTAGAATGGGAGCAAAGAAACAAAATGTTCAAAAGCCAAAAACAGACAAACCTCAATCTCAAAGACCACAAGAGTCACAAAACGAAAGAGCAGCTGAAAATCAAAGACGATGGTTGGACAAAAATAGAGGACAACAAAACCAACCACAAAAACCAAAAAATGACGGGCAAAACAGTCAAAGTCAACGTCCAAATCAAAATATAGGAAAAAATCCTGCAAGACCCCAAAATCCAAATTTTGGAGCTCAAAAACCAGCAAGACCTGAAAGACCTGTTATGAACAAAAATCAAGCTCCACAATCTGAAAGATTTGAAACTGCAGAAAATAATGATTTCGAAAATACTTCTGAAAATGTTCAGGAAAATCGATCCAACGCACAAGCTCCAAATAAACCACTAGGGGAAAATCAAAAAGAATCAAATAGTAATGGCACTCCTCAAGACTGGCTAAAACCAAAAATATTTAAAGGCGGAGGGTTCATATAAATCAGAGCAGAGAGCAGAGCTAATTGAGCAAGGTCTAAAATTACATACAAATCAGTAAGTTTGCGCATTTCCTACACCCTATTTATCCGCCGGAGGTGGACAACCTAGCCCCTACACCCTAACTTTCTGCTAAACTTCTCTCATGAGAATTGTTGTCAAGTCACAACTCCCCGAAAATCCCAATTCTAATGACGTCATTGAATTAATACTCAAAAATAGAAATTTAACTCTAGAGCAGAGAGCAGAGTCGAGAGAGCATAGTCAAAAAGAGACTAATGACAAATTAATTACTTCTACTTCAACTCGGAATTCGGAACTTGGAACGAGGAACTTCTTCTCGCCTCCTTCCCCCACTACCCTATCTCTTTCTGATTTTGGATTTGAAAAGGAATATGTAGAAAATGCAATGAAGCTCATATGGTCATTTCACGATCAGGAAAAACCGATCATTGTATATAGCGACTATGATGCTGATGGAGTAACAGGCGGTGCTGTACTTTGGGAGACGCTTCACAATCTGGGATTTAAGGCATTTCCATATATTGGCAGCCGAATTGAAGAAGGTTATGGATTTAGCAAAACTGGACTTGATGCAGTAAAAAAGAAATATGATCCATCTCTTATCATGAGTGTTGACCACGGCATCGCTGCAAAAGATATGGTGAGATATGCAAAATACGAACTAAATATTCCTATCATTGTGACAGATCACCACCACCGCCAAGAAGACAAAGTGCCAACTGATGCTGAATATATTTTTCACATACCCGCACTATCTGGATCAGGCACAGCTTATTATGTTGCAAAGGAGGTTGTAGGTTATAGGTTGAAGGTGGTAGATGAAAATAAGGCAAATAAACACATTTCTACAACCTACGAACTGCCCACTACAACCTTAGATCAATTGTTTGCAACTGACTACATCGGTCTTGCAGCTATAGGCACAATTGCCGATCTAGTGCCTTTGGTTGGTCCTTCTAGAGCAATTGCAAAATATGGACTTGAGGCACTTACTAAAACTACTCGTCCCGGAATTGTCGCCTTAAAAGAGGTTGCTGGAAATCTTGGTAAGAAAATAACCACCTATGAGGTAGGGTTTATGATTGCTCCTCGGATCAATGCATCAGGAAGACTTGCGGATGCGCTATCAGCGCTTAGATTGCTTTGCACAAAAGACAAGAAAAAAGCCGATGATATTGCCAGCAGACTCCAAGCTCTAAACATAGAAAGACAAGATATGGTGAAAAAGGCAGTTGAAGAAGCAATAAAAATTGTAGAGGACATGAAGGATTCTGAAGGAAATTTGCCAAAGATATTAATCATTTACCAAAAGCTAGATCAGAGAAACAATGAGTCTAACAGCTATGAACTAACAGCTAACAGCTCTTTTTGGCATGAAGGAATCATCGGTCTTATTGCATCAAAAATAGTTGAGAAATATCATCGACCAACAATAGTCCTCACAACACAAGGGCATAGGGATCAGGTTGTAGGTGGTAGTGAGGATAGTCAAAACCGCATAAGTATAACCTATAACCTACAACCTACAACCTCTTCCTACAAGGCTTCTGCCCGCTCAATCCCCGGCTTTCATTTGACAGATTTTCTAAAAAACTTTGCTGAATATTTGGCTCATTTTGGCGGACATGCGGCTGCTGCAGGGCTTAGCATCTCTGGAGCAAATCTACCGATATTTATCGAAAAGGCAACAGCATTGGCGGAAGGTCTCATATCTGATGAAATGTTATTACCTACTATGGAGGCAGATTGCGAACTGTCTCTTGATCTAGCATCTATAGACCTCGCAAAAAAAATTGAAAGTCTTGAACCATTTGGCGTGGGAAATGAGAAACCAAGATTTGTGATTAGTGGCAAAGTTGAGAATGTACAGGTGTTTGGCAAAGAAAATAATCACCTAAGATTTCGACTCAGAGACAATAACAACTCTCTAGACTTTATTGCATTTGGCAAGGCAGATATGGCTGAAAGTTTGACAAAAGATTCAAATCAGCGGCTGGCATACCAACTTGAGCTCAATTATTGGAATGGCAATGTGAAGCTCCAGGCCAAACTTATCACAAAATACTAGCGCTTTTCTCACAATTGAAAGAATACCCATAGTATAATTATGAATGGTTGTCGAATTCGAATATTCATCCATCCATCCAGGTTTTACACCACAATATTTCCGGTCTTCTGTTGAGCAAATACCAGGTCTCGAGACAAGAATAGATAATTTTCATAAATCACTTGGTGAAGATGAATTCGTAGACAGATACGGCAATAAACAACTTGGGTATCAATATAAACAAGACTCTATAGATCTTATTAGTTACAGCACCAACCTTGCTCGTGCATATAACTTGAATGAACACATTGATCGAAGACTACGTAGATTTGATAAGTACCCATATATGGACCACCCTCTTGAGATGGCAGAGGAAGGGGTAAGAATGCGACTCCACCCCACTATAATTTCTGCTTTGCTTTTGCATGATGTTGCTGAAGATGTAAGATTAAGAAATCTAAGTACACCCGATGCATGGATGAAATTCTTCGAAAGAGCATATGATGGTTATGAAGATAAAGATAGGCTTATGAGAATATTGAAGGCCGAGCTAAAGACAGAATCACTCGCGGCACAATTTCCAGACGAAGCAGAAAGAAAGCAAGTAGTAGATTTGTATACCAACACACCCACCGGTCAAACAGCACTTGGATATTTGAAAGAGCTTAGAGCAGGTAAAGTGGTAGAAGGCGAAACAGAAGACCAAAAAACAATTAAACTAGAAAATGATAAGTTGAAAATTGCAGAAGTTTTATTTGACCTAAACAATATTTTCTCAGAGTCGTATATCCCGGATGGTAAAGGTGGGATGGTATTTGACCCATCGATACTAATAGTCAAAATCTTGGATACTTGGCAAAATTTGAAAACTCCAGGATTCTGGGGGAAACAATTATTAGATCCAAACAAAGAAGCAGCTACTGTTGCAAAACTAATCCGTGCAAGAATTCTTACAAATGTTGCAGAATTCTTTGGCATGCGTCGTGTTGCATCGGACATGACAAAAGCACTGGCTACTGTACATGATATCAATTTGATAGATTTGCCTGGATTAAAGGATTTGCTTACCAAAGGACTGGACAGAACTTATTTTGATAAAAGAATGCAATTACAGGAAGATGCAATGGGGCGTGCAAACGGGGAGGAGAAAGATGCAATTAGTAAACACTTGGTAGTTGAAAATAATGACTCAGCAGTTTCCACTCCTCCAAGGATCGAGGCAGTTTTTCAGATGCCATACGGCGATCCACCCAGTAGGTCATCTGATAATATTGTCCATATAGTTTCAAGTAATCCATTTCACCCCACTAGCTTTACTGACAGCATTAATGATGGAGATATTATTACATCCGGAGTACCATTATCAGTTACTGATGGATACCTGAGACCTGCATTGCAAACTGCTCTTGGCAGAAATACTGAAGAATATTTATTGTACGACTCTAATAGATGGCCCGAATCAAGCCGAAGAATCAGATTTGAAAACACAGACTCAAGAATAATTTCATCTGCAAAAGCAAGGGAACACAAGAAAACACGAGTAGTAGAGGCACCAGAATATGCACTATTCCATCCGGGAGCCTGCAGATATTCAGAAAAAGATCTAGGGGAAAGTGGTCCATACACACTAAAAACTCATTCAGGAAAAGTAATTGATACCAGACTCACAAACCTTATGGATTTTATGCTCTCACCTCATAAATTTGTCTCAAATGGACACAATGAAGAGACTCGTTCTTACGTAATAATTGTAAGAAAGAAAGATGATGAGCAAGAATATTCAGAAGTTTATTTTGCTAATAACAAAACTGATGTGACAGTGCACGATATTGCTACTAGAGCAGGCGTAACAAATCCCAAAGTTCGTGCTCTCGAGTCAGATATTTGGAATAAAGTAGTAGAGGGTGACCACGATGTCTTAAATAGAATGAAAAATGGTGAAGGAGATGTGAAACCACAGATAGGACAATACAATGTTGTGGTGGTTGAGGAAAATGTTGATTTAGTGAAACAACCATCTTAGCTTGTCTTTTCTATGACCACGTTAATACTTTTTCCGTTTATACACCCTTCCAGACCTTTTCGCTGATACATCATCAACTTGTTCTGTGTTAAATACCATTAGTAAGTATTTTTCTCTCGCAATTATCGCCTCTTTCGCATAGTCTCTTCTCATTTGCCTGACAACATCATCAGTTGGTGCTAGTGGTTTTAGCTGATCTTCAATTATGTTTCTAGCTTTGTAGGCAGCTCTTTGGGATGGGTCTACTTCAAGCTCTCGCCTAACATCCTCATCTGCTCCTATGGCATGAACTTCACAGTTAATACGTCTAATATTTACATTTGTGTTAACATTGGGAAGGTTATGTGCAAAAATCACATTTAGCGAGCCTACCTTATTTTCAACAAATTCTCTCATCCTTTCATCTTGACTATCAAAATAGTAAACAGACTCAGCTAAGTTATCTTCATAGCTAAATGCTGTTGAAAAGTGACCAGTTAAGAATGCAATGAATATGTCTCTTTGGCTTTGCCCAAGTGTCATTTGAGTTCTAAGAAAGTCATGAAAACGAGGTAGTAGATATTTCCAAAAATCCACGCTGCCAAACTCATACTTATATATTTCTGGATCAAGTTTTGCACTTTTTTTGGGGTCTGCTAATAATCCTAATATTTTGTTCATCGTACTTGCTGCACTCTTTCTATTCATATGCATGGTGTACCCGCCACCATTTTCGTCCACATCTAGACCAGCCACATTGATCTCGTCTTGATCCAGAATTGGTCTTTTTTCATCTTTGTTAAGCGTATAAGCCAATCTTCTCGCTTCCATTTCTCTATCAGATACTAAAGTTGCATGTGGATTAAATACCAAATATCTTTTTACTAAAGACAAAACCTCAGATGAATACACATCATCATAAGAGTCAACGTAAGCTCCCCCATTTTCTTCTGCAGTTTCACTAACAGCTTTGTATATATTTGATAAACTATTAGGCATAAACGCACGATAGATTACTTCAAGAGCCAATCGTCTTGGAGGATCACCATATGCCTGATATATTGGGAAAAGAGTGGTCATTAGACCCGTAGCATATACCTGCTCATTTTTAAGTCTATCTTCTGGTGTTTCACCCGGTTTAGGTTTTTTAGGAAAATAAGAATGGTCAAGTGCAGATGCGAGCTCTGCAATATGCAGCGCAGGCGAAGTGGGCAGACTCTTTCCTTTCCTTCGTGCAGATCTTGGAGTAATGTGTGTATTTGACTCTTGAAGCACTTGAACCGCATTTGGCAATAATTTTTGACCAACAACGTCGCCAGTCAAATTCGCTCTACGATAATCTAGTTTACCTGTCACACTTACTAATCTTGGGGTGTTTGTATGTTCCGCCGCAATATATGATTGAAAGTTTACAAATTCTTTCCATCCAAATTCTTTACCAACCGAAAACTCTTCTGGTAAATTATCAAATGAACTAACTGCCATTTGTTGTCTTTCCACATCAGCTTGAGCAAATCTTGTAATTTCGACAACCAGTTGATCAACATCAATGTCTACCCCCGACATAGCTGTCTTTAGCTGATTAATTACCACATTGCGAACTGAAGTCTTTCCAATAGACAAGCCTTGTGCCTGATGGAAAGCCAATAATTCAGCTAAATCGTGCAATCCAGCAACGGCAAAAGCATATGGATCTGTTATGCCCATATCAAATACATAGCTTGCACACCTTGCACCATGTTTGAAGTAGGTATCATTATCAATATCCTGAGTATTTCTATCACCCAGAAACAAATCCAGTCTTCGTTTTTGCTCAACTGGTAGTTTTTTACCATGATTCTCATTGTAGGCTTTTAAGGTGGCTTCTAAACGTACACATGCTGATGCTATTTTTGAAAGCTGATTTACCCTTTCCCTGTCTTTTTCATCTTTAGAATCGCCTGCACTAGTTCTAAGAATTGATGACAATCCATCCCAACTCAACATTTGTTTATCTTCTCTAATAGTTATTTCTTTTTCTGGCTCAAAATAATTTGATAAACCTGAGGTATTTGGCAAATCAACAGCCAAAGACCATCTATTAGCTGCTTCAAACCGTCTATACTGATCAGCTATAGTAGAAGCTATTCCTGCTCGAGGTTCAAAATCAATAAAACGAGGTCTTGTCTCTCTACCTCTTTGTGGCAATTTTTCCGCTAAAGGAACTGGCATACTAAAAAAATAACCCCGCTTATTTTTGCGGGGTGTGTGTTTCTTTTAATTACTATATTCACACCCCATACTCTCCAATAATAAGGAGATTTTGCATTGTGACGCGTGTGTGTGAATAACAAGTTTTCATTGTTGTGTATTCTATAACAATTATAGGATAAATACAATAACAATTAGGCATCATAATCTGCCAAATACTCAGCCATTTCTCTAGCAAGTGGAATTCCAGTGAGCGGCTCAAGCCATAAAAATTGTCCTGCAGGATTAATCTCAAAAAATACATACTCCCCTTGTGGAGTAATGGCCATATCTATCGCACCAAAGTTAAGTTTGTAATGATCCATAAGTTTTTGAATTTTTTGCTCAATATGCTCTGGCAATTCAAATTTTCTATGCGGAAGATCTCTTATGATTGGATTAGCTCTCCTCCAATCGATCATGGATTTTTCTGACAACTGTGAGTCAATTTCAACTGCAAAGATCTTTTTTCCAATAACAGTAACTCTAAGCTCACTTTTTTTATAAACATTCTCCTGAAGAAGTGTTGGACAATTATTAATTAAAGTGAAATCCATATCCTCAGAAACTTTAGTAGTATAAATTCCATAGCTTTCTTCTAGTGTTCTTATTATTGTCGTCTCAAGTGGTTTTGTAATAATATTCATATTATTTTCTATGTAGAAATCTTTCGCATCTTGGACTGAGGTTGTTATCAAAGTTTTTGGAATTTTTAACCCAATTTCTTTTGCAACAAATAACTGATAGATTTTTTGATTTGCTGCAACAAGCGAAGACAGCTCGCTAACAAATTTTGTTGTTTTCGGCAAACTTGACAATAAATATCTTATTACTGCATCAGTTTCGAGTTTTTGTAGATAAACTTGAGCTTTTTTTGTTCCTAAAAATGATGAGAATGGTCTACGTATCCAAACCTTAATATTCTTATGCTCTTTAACAAATTTTGTAAGGGGTGTTTCTATTTGATTGCTTTTATGGGGATAAATGGATATTGACAAATTCTCAAAACGTGAGAATGTGTCAGAATCAATTCGAAGATAGTCAATCTCCATCCGATCAAGCTCATGAATAATTTTGTCTACATGAGTATCAGAAGATATTGAGAAAATTATTACTCCACTCTGCATACTAGTTATATTTATATTAAGATCAGTACAAATTTAAATAGTCAAATGTATCATCATCTGGACCATTAACATCTCTTGTTACTGTAATGTCAGGTGTGCACATAGGTACTCGTATCTTGGCTGATGTATTGAGATTTTTTTTTGAATTCCACACCTCTCCTCCCTGATGAACAAAAGGACGACGATGACCCACCATTTCGTGTTCATCTTCTAACAGGCTACTTCTATGTTTCACCACTTCTTTTAGTCCTGGACAAAATGCTTCATGCTTTATCATAATCGTGTTTGTGGTAGTTTTATTGAGAGAAAGAATTATAGTTTACAAATCTAAAAATTTCAATTAGTAAAGACCTATACACATTTTATTGAGGACTTTCAGAATAGGACATCATCCATCTAAAATATATCTTCATTGACCTATATATTGCTACAAAGATATAATGATATGGACATATATTGACTTTCTAAGAAGCCTAAAAATCTATAACTGAAATACACATGTATATAGTATAATTCTATTTTATTATTATGACAGAATCGCTACCCATCTCATTGAATCCAGCACCAATTATCAAACTGCGTAGTTTGCCATCAGAAACAAGAGCTCCTGTAGGTATTCCTGCTGAGTGTGTAAATTGCCCCAGATTACTACATACCCCCAAAGCTACAAAGGATTATAAATATGTATGTGGTGCAGCCTGGATATTGAATAGGAGTAATCCAAATTTTAGAATACTACACCAACCAAATGATTATGATTGGTATGGGGATATAGAGCCAAACCCATTAAGAAGAGCTGTGAATAAAGCTCTAAGGTTGTTTTCTGTTGAATCACCAGGCAGAATATGGCCAGATAATTGTCCACAAGGGAACATTTTTGGTAGATATGTTCACAATTTACCCGGAGTCGTTAGATGGGTAAACCATGTACAAGCCTCTAAAAATGTAAAGATAAGCAAACAGAAAAAGTAATAATTTCTGATTAACTTTGATAAAGTTAACATCTCAATCTCAACACTTCATTACCAATATTTATATACACAACATAGTCTACAATTCTTCTCATGGACAACAATCTCCAAATAAATAATATTAATTTCCGCAAACCATTTATTTCAGACTCAGCACAAGCTACTATATATATAAATACAATCTCAACTGAAGATACATTTATCACCTTTTCCGGTGAGCAGCTCACAGTTGATGAGGAAAGAAGCTATATCATGGATTGTCTTTCCAAAATTGAAAGAGGAGACATGGTCAAGCTCTATGCTGAGCTGGATGGAAAGATTGTAGCAGAAGGCTCTGTCGAAAGAGATTTCCGAACCAAAAAACGTGGACTACACAGAGCCATGATAGGACTAACAGTGGCAAAAGAATTTAGAGGTCAGGGAATTGGAAGAGCTCTAATGCAAAAACTAATAGATGAAACGAAAATAAATATGCCAGACATCAGGATCATCTATCTCACTGTATTTGGTCAAAACTCAAAAGCCATTAGTCTTTACAAATCACTAGGATTTGTGGAATTTGGCAGGTTACCAGAAGGCCTCCTCCACAAAGGTCATTATGATGATTATGTGTTTATGTTTCTAAATATATAGAAGTGTAGTTTGAAGCTTGTAGCTTGTATAAAGAAATAGTAGATCTTGCCGTCAGTTAGCGAAAGTTTTTTATCATTTCAAATATACTTTTTAGACTAGTGAAGTACATATTACAAACTACACGTTATAAACTATAAGTTACAAGTTGCAAGTTACAAACTACAAGATAACAATGTTATTCCTCGCATCAACAATCAGTCAAACAATAGATGTATTTATAAATGTGGCGAATATCTCGCCAGATAAAACAAAAGTGCTTTATATCCCCACTGCGGGAGATTTTGTCACTCCCCGCCCAGATCTCACCGATCATGACAGCTACACATGCCTTATTGATAGAAATTTCAAAGTGATTCCGTGCGAGCTAGATAAAGAAGACAAAAAAACAATAAAAGAAAAAATCGATAAAACGAAAATCATTGTAATGGGTGGAGGCAACACTTACTTCTTGCTTCATCACATAAATCAAAGCGGATTTCGCGACATGATAAACAAATTTTTAGAAAACGGAGGCATTTATGTTGGTTCCAGCGCAGGATCATGTATTTGCTCACCAGACATATCATATGTGAAAGATCAAGATGATCCAAAAATGGCTCCGGATCTGAAAAATACAAAAGGATTGGGGCTTATTGATTTTGATATTTATCCGCATTGTATAGAGCCTTGGTATGAGAATTTCTACCCAACTTCTTACCTCATAGATTCTCACAAAGATGAGAAAAAGAAAGTCTATCTTCGCGACCACCAAGCAGTCGTGGTGAAAGATGGGTGGATTAAACTAATAAACAGTTAAGATTAAGCAGTAAACAAAGTTACTAAATTCTCTTTGCTCTACACCCTACAACCTACCACCTACACCCTATTTTAATGTACAATAAATGAGTGAAAAAATCTCATATCGCAATTATTGCAGCTTGTGCTTTTGGTCTGTTTTTTTACCCTGGAGAACACTTTTTTTATCGATTTGAACAGATGAATGAGAATGCATTCTCATCTCCCAGCTCTCTCCCCCATCTCAAGCTTCCCATACCTGCCGTGAAAGAAGATGCTAAGCCGCTCAAAGTCTCTGCAGATGGAGTATATGTGGTTGAGCGAAATACTTTCACAGTTGTTTACAAAAAAAACGAAGACAAAAAGCTTTACCCAGCATCTACAACCAAAATAATCACAGCTCTAACAACCATCAGAAACCACAAGTTAGATGATGTGATCAAAGTAAAAGTGGCAACTGACGAAGGTCAGGTAATGGGACTTGTACCAGATGAGAAAATGAGTGTCGAAAATTTGCTATATGGGATGCTTGTGCATTCGGCCAATGATGCAGCCTTTGCCATAGCAAATGCTGATGATGACTTCCCAGGTTTTATCAACAAAATGAACGAAACGGCAAGAGAATTGGGAATGAAAAACAGTCATTTTACAAACCCGGCGGGTTTGGATGAACAAGACCTGACAACTACCCCACATGATTTGGCCCTAGCTGCAAAAGCACTTCTCGACAATCCCACCTTGAGACGAATGGTATCAGTGAAGGAGATCACTGTACTTGACGAAGATTACAAAATCACCCACAAACTCGCAAATGTGAACGAATTATTGGGTGAGGTAGAGGGCTTGGGAGGTGTGAAAACAGGCTACACCGAAGCTGCTGGTGAAAATCTAGTAAGCTATTACAAGACTCCTTTCACAGCACATGAGTACATCATTGTTGTTATGAAGAGCTCTGATAGATTCCAAGATACAAAAAACATCACAAACTGGATCACATACAACATCGATTATCTCACTCCTTGATCATCATTTGTCACTTTATTAAGTTCTAAATACAAATAGTTCAGCCTCTCATTCATCGGGAGTTTTTGCAATGCTTTTGCAATAAAAACTTTTGCCTGCCCATACTTCTTTTCTTTGATAAGAATTCCTGCAAGATTTTCATAAGCAAGATAATAATCGCCTATATCAATTGATTTCTGATAATACTTTTTGGCCTTTTCCAAATCTCCCTGATATTCATATACAGCTCCTGCATTGTTCCAAGGGAATGCCCATTTGGGCTCTAATTCTATAGATTTTTCAAAATATGTGAGCGCTTCTTCTCTAGCACCATTTCGAAAAAGCTCTACACCAAAATTATTATTTAGATCAAATGAGTTGGGATTTTTCTTCATATCTGTTTCATAAAGGATATATCCATTTTGCCAAGCATCGAGTCGAAAAAAAGATAAGAGAAAATAAGTAAAAAAATAAAAGATGAACAAAGCTCTTCCATACTTCGTAATCTTAGAATTATCAAAATGTGAGAGAGATGCTGCGATAATTCCTACAAACCCAATGAGCACAGTGTAGCTCCAGCGCGAAGCTACAGTCATATCAAGAGCAAATATCTGAGAGTGCAAACCCAAAGCCAAGATTGACCAAACAGAGAAAAAAAATAGGGAAGACTTTTTATATTTAATATTTGCCCAAACTAATCCAATGCTGAGTGAAATCACAAGTATTAATGGTAAGTAAAACTCTGCAGATGAAAAATTTGTGACAACCCAATGCTGCATGACAGAAAGATCTCTGGGTATTAAGAAGTTAGAAATGTAGTAAAAAATTACTTTGGGAATGGTGAATAATCTTTCTAGATTTGTAAGATGTGCAATTGGTGAAATATCATACTTGCCAAAAGGAACATGAATTAAGAAAAACCTTATAAATAAATAAAATGAAAAAATAAAAATACTTGTAAAAGCATGAAGCACTTTTCGCTTCTCATCAAACAAAAATCCGAAAATTAAATACAGGCCAACAAAAATTACTCCCGATTCTTTGGTGAGTAAGGACAGAGATAAGAAAATTGAAGCAAATGCTATTTTCTTTGCATTATTTTTTGACTTTGATAAAAGAAAGAGAAGCGATAACAAACCAAACAATGTATAGATCACATCTTGAACTGCCGAAATATAAACTACACTCTCTACATTCAAAGGTGATATTAGATATATGACCGAAGCAGCTAGGGACAGAAGGTCTATATATTTCAATTTTTTGAGGGAAATTTCTTTCATTGACTCTTGCACTAGAAGCTTTCTTATAAGCAGATAAACACAAAATGAAACAATGATATGAAGCAATATTTGAATAAAGTGATACACGCTCGGACTTGCTCCAAATAAAGAATAAATGTTGCTGAAATAAAACAACATGATTGGTCTGTAATAAACCCCACTGAGTGAACCACTACCGCCCGTATTGAATGTGCTACCCGAGAAAAACTGCGGTGCATTGGATATATGATGAATTACTGTATTGTTTACTATTTGTTCTTCATCGTCCCAAACAAACTCATAAGGGATTGATTTTGCGAATAGCAAGATGCCTATTGTGAACAGGACTACAAGAGGAACCAGCCAGGATTTTGAGGCTATTTTTGATATTTGAAGTACCATACCATTACACAAAATACATATGAACTATATCAATTTCTCACTTATTAGTGTATAATAGTAAGAGTTATTCCACATTATTTAATGAATATAGTATTCAGTTTACTGCTTAGTAAGAAAGACCGCGAAAGTTATGCATCTCCGGCAAGTATTATTCTTGAATTTCAAAGATGACATTTATTAACCACAAGGAGGTGAATTAAAGTATATATGGATCAAAAAAAACTATTCGTAGGAGGACTACCTTGGGCAATCACAAGTGAAATGCTACGCGATCTTTTCGCCGAATATGGTGAAATAGTTGACGCAGTTGTTATCACAGATAGAATGTCTGGTAGATCAAAAGGATTTGGATTTGTTACATTTGCAACTGAAGAAAGTGCACAAAGAGCTCTTGAGAAAAATGGTCAAGCTGTTGAAGGACGAAATATCGTCGTAAACGTTGCCAAACCAAGAGAAGAAAGACCAAGAAGAGATTTCGGAGGAAGAAATAATTACGACAGATCAAATCGTCGTGATGATTACCGAAGAGATTATTAATCTTTTTGTTTGATTAAACTAGAAAATTAACCCCCCCTCACCACCGTAAAACAATTCTGAAAAAATTGCTAAATACTTGTTACGATAAGTAATCTTGGCAATCGGGAAATGCTAAATGGTGGTGAGGGGGATTTTTTTGACTCAAGAGTTATAATGTAAGCAATTAAAACTACCCGATTACATATGAAAAAAACTGACGCAGCAAGAAGCAAGCTCAAAGACTTCGCAAAGCTCATGGACGAAAAGCTCGCAGAATATTGGGACAACGAGATATCATCAAATTTTGGTTTTAATTCCAAGCAAAAAACACTAATCAAAGAAATGCTCCTCCACTCCAAAGAGCACAACCTTCGACCCGCAAAAAGAGTCAGAGCAACATTTACATATTTCAGTTATCTTCTAAAACCAGGCAATGTGCTGAATGAAAAAATTATAAAAGCATGTCTAGCTCTTGAGCTTGTGCAAACCGCACTTCTTATGCATGACGACTTCATGGATCAAGATGTTGTGAGACGCGGCAAACCAACAACCCAAATATATTTTGAAAAAAATAATGACAAACATTATGGTGAAAGTATGGCTGTTACTGTGGGTGATGCAGTGCTGTGTCTTGGGTTTGAACTCTTAAATGATTCGGGTTTTGATCCAATCAGAGTGCAAAAGGCAAACGCCAAAATGCTTCGCGGTATAGCACAAACCGCATACGGACAAGCATATGACGTCACCCTGGAAAAACTACAAAACGAATGGATAGAAGATGATGTGATATCGGTACATAAGGCAAAAACATCCATATATACATTTGAAAATCCTCTATTTATCGGAGCACATCTTACTGATCTGCCAACTGAAACGTTTCCAATATTGCACGATTATGCAATGGACGGCGGTGTCGCGTTCCAACTCCAGGATGACATATTAGGAATATATGGAGATGAATTAAAAACTGGAAAGTCTGCAGACTCTGACCTGCTTCAAGGCAAGTGCACCTTACTTGTCGTAAAAACTTTGGCTGATGGTACAAAAGATCAAAAAGAGGCTCTTATGAATGTTTGGGGACAAAGACATGCAGATCATGACGATATAGAGCTTGCTAAAAAAGCTATTGTTGATTGCGGATCTCTTGAATACTCTAAAACAATATCGAGATCATATGCCCAAAAGTCTGCCAAGACAGCAAGCAAGCTAAGAGCATTGGGACTCAATAACGAAAGCATAGAGTTCCTCGAAGGTATTGCTGAGTATATGGTTGAAAGAGAACTCTAAATAAAACAGATAGATACCACTCATTTATTAAAACATTTATCGTGCTCGATACTTATAATGCTATTTTGTCGCAACATGAGATCCTTCGACTAGCTCAGGATGACGCTTTGTGTGGATTCTCAAGGCTTTACCTCGAGCAGCTTCACTTCTGCACCCAAGAAGGCGAGACCGCAGGGACATATGAAACAAATCCATTATCTCCTACAAATACGTAGACTGGAGCAAGATACTTCGTATATACATCCGGATACAAATATGCAGTATACATTCGCGAGATGTTCACTTTCGAAACAGAGTCAATATTGCCCGAGATGAGATATGCCTGACCTGATGTTAGCACTTTGAATGCATCATCACCTGTCATTAATGGGTACATACTCACATTAGATGGGGATGCTTCATATACTTTTACTTGGGCTCTCAAGACATAATCCTTGCCGCCCTTTTGAGGCACAAACACTACATAGTTTTGAGACGTGAAATAATTTTTGGTGATAGAGTCCATGCCATTATATTTTGGCGGAAAGAAATCTACCTCGACCATATTGGCAAGGGTGGGATCTTTTACATTCTCAACATTTCCAACTGATCCAGGGACATCTTTGTACACAAAATATGTGACAGTCTGAGTAGATTTCCCTATCTCGTCAGGGAACCTGTTGAGGGTCCTCATCAAGTCCAATCCTCTAGTTTTTATGACATCTTCAGATGGCATCTCGATATCAGCAAAAACAGATTTGTTTTTGTCGGTAATGTCTTGAGTAAATGTGTAATTGAAAGTATCAATCTCAAACTCAAGCCTCATGGTGTTGTCTACAATTTTGAAAATTTTGTCGTCAAGTTTTGTTTGCTGAGTGTTTTCATCAAAACCAAGTTCCTTGGCGAGAAGCAATGCTTTTTCTCTGAAACCGAAATTTACGTTTAGTTCTGGAATAAATGCTATCTGAGCAGATGTTGTAGCAGTCTCAGGAATGCCCGATACAGTATCAAGATTGTATTCTTTGTTGGCTGGAGCTTTGGGGTATTTGGAAAGATCGAACTGAGTTATTAGTCCAAAAGCTGGAGTTGGAGTGGGAAAAATTGCCTCTTGCCTTGGTGGAGCGGTTAGCTCGGCTATCTTGTAGATGATGTAGAAGATGAAAAGCAGGATAAATGATAAGACAGCCATTGGGAAAAAGCGTCTCACATAGTAAGCAAGCTCAGTCAAAGTCATGTTATAATACTAGCGGAAATTGTGGACAAAAACTAGAGCAACAAGAGTCAATTCCTAATTTCTAATATCTAAATCCTAAGTAAATTCCAAAATTGTCAGGAATTCAAAGTATTAAATAAAAAAATACTATTGATTGAAGCAACTGAGGAACTAGGCACTTGGAATTTGGAATTTATTATCCCAGAGGTGGCGGGTGACTTAGAATTTGTTTGCGAGTACTACGAGCAAATACAAATTCTTATGCCACTGAAAGCACAAATAAAAAATTACAACCAGAGGTGGCGGAGTGGCCAATCATAACAGACTGTAAATCTGTCGGACTTACGTCCTACGAAGGTTCAACTATTTTGCCTTCTGTGTTTTGTGCAATGAAAACATAGCTATACCCGGAGTTAATAATCCCTTCTAACTTTTTAATATCTAAAACTGGGAAGTTTGATACGTGCTGTTTCAATAACACCTCAAGCTCCTTAGTAAGATGTTCTGATAGGTCTTTCGGCTCTATTGTTTTAACTTCTACCATATCAGGATTGTATCAAAGAAGCCCTTAGACTGGGTTGGTAAAAAAGGTTATTCTCTCGTTTTTGTGAAGACAGTCATTTTCGCAGACATTCCATTTTTGATATCTGGATATTTGGCAGAATCAAATTTTGCATAAACTGTGAATTGCTGCGTCTGTCTTTCTGTTGAGCTTGAGAATGAAAATACAGGAATATTCGCACTTGGCGATATCTCATCTACATATCCCCAGAATTTTTCCCCGGGAAGCGCATCCACTGTAAATGAAACAACTTGACCCACTTTTAGATTATTCAAACCTTTATTTTCATCAATTGTCCCGACAACTCTCAAATTCACAGGACGGATCATTTGGATAAGCTGAGTAGCTTGATTGACTGTTGAACCAGTGAGATCACTCGCTGATATCACAAGTCCATCTGTCTGGGCTCTTATTGTCTCAGATCCAACAATAGCCAAAGTGTCTCCTTTTTGAACCATCTGACCTTCTTTCACACTGATTTCTTGGACTTTGCCAGCTGTAGATGGCGCCACATTTATGATCGGCGCTTGGACCTGAGACTTATCTATTAGGATCTTGTCCATTGTTACGGCAAAATACAAAGACATAATCCCAAATACAATAACACCTATAACAATAAGCGTCACCAAAAATCTCAAAAACTTTTTGCTACTAAATTTATTAACTACTTTTTTCATAATATTTTGTATTTCAATGACGAGATATATTTCGGATCTGTAATTACTTTGTCATTTGGAGTCAAACCGCCCAAGATTTCTATATCTTTGTCATAAATTTTTCCAACTACCACTTCTTTGAGTTTGGGAGTTCCATTTGCATCAGTCCAGATATATTTGCCGCCAAGCACAGTCCAGGCTGGCACTAGAGCGACATTTTCTGAATTAGTTTTGATGATGGTTGTTCCTGTCTGATCAAGCTTTGCTGATTTTAGAATCTGGTCACTTTGGATATCCACCTGGAAAACCACTTGTCCATTTGGAAGTGTTACTTTGGAAGGATAAATAGCAACTACTGTGCCAGTTAATCTATTTGGTAGTCCGTCGATTGCGACTTCTGCAGCTGAACCGACAGCCACATAGTTTATGTTTGTGACTGGCACATTTGCTCGAAATACTGCAGTCTGTGGATCAGCCACTACAAAGCTTGTGGCTGGTGTAATGTTGACGCCAGCCATATTTACATCCTCTTTGAGAAGAATTCCTGTGAGTGGTGAAGTGAGTGATGACAACTGGAATGCATAGTTTGCAAGCTGTACATTTATGACTGAGTTATCAAGATTTGCTTGATTTTGATCAACTATTCTTTTGACTGCTTCGTTTATGGCATTTTCTCTTGAGTCCCCAAGTCCTGCTTTTGAATAATAATCGTATGGGTAAGTCATCTGAGCTTTTTGAACATTGTCTGAGGCATTGTCTTTTGACTGATCCAAATTGTTTCTTGCAATGCGATAAGTATTTAGTGCTGCTTCAAGCTGCTTTTGGAGTGTGTATGAATCTATAGAAGCAATTGTCTGGCCAATTGAAATTTTGGACCCTTCCTTGAATGGCAAGTATATGAGCTTTCCTCCAGTCTGAAAATGCAAAACTGCTTGATTCTGTGCAATAACTATCCCATCTGCCGAAACTGTAGAATTCACAAATCTCACAGATGATGAAAGAGTTTGAAGAGAAGGTTTTTCAAAACTATCCTTATATGTGTAGTAAAAACTAGCCGATCCAATAGCAAAAACAACAAGTAGAACAATACCAATAGTAACAATTCTTTTTTTATTCATTTTTTTCTTGCAATCTAGTATATAACTTTTTCAATATATTTAATAGCTCACTTCTTTCTTTATCTGTGAAAAAATTGAGCATATTCTCAAGCTTCTTTCTCCTGTCTGCCATTGCCTGTTTGACAAGTTTTTTACCTTCTTCAGAAAGTGAAACAACTACAAGTCTCCTATCGTTTTTATCTTCGCTTCGGACTATGAGATCTTTTTTGTGAAGCTTTTCGACAAGGCTTGTGGCCGATGGGAGCTCTATTTTGAAATATGAGGCAATGTCGGACATGGAGACACTTTCATTGTGATGAAGGTAAATAAGTGCATGCATCTGAAGAATGCTCAGATATGTAATATCATTATTGAATGACATCTGTCCTTTCAAAAGTCGAAAGACCTGAAATATCGTATCGGCAAGTTCATTTGTATTCTGATTCATATTTAGTTAGACTATCAAACTATTATATTGTATAATATAATGTAAGCAATTGTCAATACTTGTGCTCAAACTTACAAAATATCTCAAACCCTACATTTGGCAGCTGGTACTCATCTTTGCATTTGCTGTTGGTCAAACTGCTGCGAATCTATACCTTCCAAACCTCATGTCAGATATCGTCAACAAAGGTATAGCTGGCTTTAACACTGCATTTATATGGAAAACTTCTGGTGTAATGATAATTGTGACTATAGGAGGCACTATTTGTGCACTTCTTGGCACGTTTTTTTCATCGCAAGTGGCTGTTGGGATGGTTAGCAAAATACGAGCTGATATATTTGAGAGAGTACAGTCATTCTCACTTCACGAATTTGATCAGATTGGAACAGCGTCACTCATTACGCGTACAACAAATGACACATCTCAAATACAACAAGTCATGGTCATGGTCTTGGGACTTCTTCTTACAGCTCCCATAACACTTGTAGTTGGCATAATTCTGGCACTAGATCAAGATGTGAGTCTTTCGTGGATTCTAATTGTTGCTATAAGCATTCTTGTCGCTTTCATTATATTTCTACTATTTAAGGCAGTCCCGCTGTTTTCAGTCATTCAAGTCAAACTCGACAAATTAAATCTTATACTTGGCGAAAACCTAACAGGAGTTAGGGTGATAAGAGCTTTTGACAGGATCAAATCTGAAGAAGAAAGATTTGACAAAGCCAATCATGAAGTGACAAATGTTGCGATAAGAGTGAATCAACTTGTTGCATCGATGATGCCTCTTATGATGCTTCTCATCAATCTCTCGAGTGTTGGCATCATTTGGTTTGGGAGCATAAGAGTAGACAACGGAAATCTTCAGACTGGTTCGATGTTTGCATTTTTGCAATATGCGATTCAGATCCTTTTTTCACTTCTCATGGTGGCGATGATGTTTGTCATGATTCCTCGCGCCGAAGCATCTGCAAAAAGAATTAACAAAATCTTTGATATGGAACCAGAGATAATAGATAAAAATAATCTTAAGCCAAAAGAAATGCATGGATATGTGGAGTTTCAAAATGTGACTTTTAGCTATCACGGAGCCGAAGCACCAGCGATTTCAAACATAAGTTTCAAAGCCACGCCAGGTCAAGTAACTGCAATAATCGGAAGTACTGGATCTGGCAAATCGACACTTGTAAACCTTGTGCCAAGATTTTATGACACCTCTTCGGGCAAAGTCCTTGTTGATGGTGTGGACACCAGAGACATGACCCAGCACGAACTAAGATCCAAAATTGGATTCATCCCACAGAAAGCGATTCTGTTTAGCGGGTCAATCAAAGACAACTTAAGATATGGTAAGGAAGACGCCACAGACAAAGAGATCGAGCACGCTGCAGAAATTGCTCAAGCAACAGAATTCATCAAACTCATGCCAAACGGTTTTGACTCTTACATTTCACAAGGCGGCACAAATGTCTCAGGAGGCCAGATGCAAAGATTGTCAATTGCTCGCGCACTCATTCGAAAACCAGAGATATATATTTTCGATGATACATTCTCGGCTCTCGACTTCAAGACAGATGCCAAATTGCGGGAAGCACTAAAAGGCGAGACAAAAAACTCCACAGTGCTAATTGTTGCCCAAAGAGTCAGTACTGTGGTCGACGCAGATCAGATCATAGTGCTTGACGAAGGGAAAATAGTAGGTATTGGAAAACATCATGAATTACTAAACACTTGTGAAGTGTACAAGAGCATTGTTTCGTCTCAGCTCTCACAAGCAGAAATTGAAAATGAAACCTAATGGAAAACAACAAACCTAAAACAGAATCACAAACAGCGATGCCCGGACCTATGGGTAGAGGTGGCTTTGGTGCCATGGGCAGACCTGTCGAAAAAGCCAAAGATTTTAGCGGCACACTTAGGAGACTTCTCCGCTATTTCATTCCAGAAAAGTTTAATATGGGAATAGTCGTGTTTTGTGCCATTCTTGGCAATATATTCAATATCGTAGGTCCCAAAATATTGGGCCTTGCCACAACAAAGCTGTTTGATGGACTCATTTCAAAATATATGGTTTTTGTGAAAAACCAGATGATCCTCAAGCAGCTCGCACTAAACCCGACTCTTCCTCTTCACACACTTCCCGTGCCAGGCGTTGAGTTTGGATATATAGCTCGAATTATTTGGATACTAATTGTCTTGTATCTAGTTAGCGCATTATTTCTCTTTATCCAGCAATTTGTGATGGCGGGCGTCGCACAGCGAACCATCTACAAGATGAGAAAAGAAATTGATGAGAAGCTCTCAAGACTTCCTCTTAAGTATTTTGACGGCAGAACACATGGTGAGATTTTGAGCCGCGCAGTAAATGACATGGACAACATAAGCTCTACTCTTCAGCAAAGCATCACTCAGCTTATCACGTCAGTCGCCACACTTCTTGGTGTGATTGTAATGATGCTCTCGATTAGTTGGTTACTCACTCTCATCGTACTTTTGACATTACCTCTTAGCATGATCATTGTCACAAATATTGCAAAAAGATCCCAAGACTTTTTCCGTAATCAGCAGAAGTCTCTCGGAGATCTCAATGGACATGTAGAAGAAATGTTCACAGGTCACAAAATCATAAAAGCTTACGGGCGAGAACAAGAAGTTTTGTCAAAGTTCGTGGAGCTAAATGACAAGCTCTATGTATCAGGTTGGAAAGCTCAGTTTGTATCGGGCATCATAATGCCCCTTATGAGATTTGTTGGAAATCTTGGGTATGCTATGGTGGCCGTGGCAGGTGGTATTATGACTATCCAAGGCGCCATCACACTAGGAGACGTGCAGGCATTCATCCAGTATTCCAATCAATTCACTCAGCCTATCGCGATGCTTGCCAATATTGCAAATGTCATCCAATCTGCGATCGCGTCAGCAGAGCGTGTATTTGAACTTCTTGATGAGGAAGAGCAAATACCTGAAATAATAAATCCCGTGATAGTAGACAAACCTCTGGGAGAGGTGCAATTTGAGCACGTGAAGTTTGGTTACTCACCAGACAAATTGCTCATGAGCGATATCAATATTCACGTGAAACCAGGTCAAATGATTGCAATAGTTGGCCCAACTGGCGCCGGCAAGACCACTCTTGTCAATCTACTTATGAGATTCTATGAAGTAAATGGCGGAAGAATACTTGTTGATGGTGTAGATATCACTAAACGCAAACGAGGCGAGTTAAGACGGACTTTTGGCATGGTGCTCCAAAATACTTGGCTATTCCATGGCACAATACGCGACAATATTGCATACGGAAAAGAAGATGCCAAAGAAGAGGATATTGTAAAAGCATCAACCGCAGCGTACGCCGATCACTTCATCAGAACGCTTCCTGATGGGTACAAAACGATCCTCAATGAAGAGGCTACAAACATCTCACAAGGCCAAAAGCAGCTTTTGACAATAGCCCGCGCATTTCTCGCCGATCCGGAGATTCTCATACTAGACGAGGCTACAAGTAGCGTTGATACTCGCACAGAACAGCTAATCCAAGATGCAATGAGCAAACTTATGAAAGGCAGAACAAGTTTTGTGATCGCACATAGACTATCAACCATACAGAGATGCAGACATGATACTTGTGATGAATCATGGGAATATAATCGAAAAAGGAACCCACGAAGGGCTACTCTCGCAGAATGGATTCTATGCCAATCTCTACAATAGCCAATTCCGCGGACATAATGAATCAGAAGAAAATAAATAATCAAAGCCTTACTCTCCTCTTACTTATCAAATACACATATATCCCGCTCTGCAGACATACTTTTGATTTAAGTTGCTGAAATAGTTTTATGAGTTCAAAATTAGATTTCAAATCCTTTATATGGGCGGGCTTTGAGTGCACCTACGCACTCACAAAAAACCGCAAAAGACTGATATGCTCACTGCTACAAAACATGATAAATATTGTAGAGATGATTACAAGATGGTCAAAAACATAGGAATCAAAACAGTACGTGAAGGTCTGTCGTGGAGTGAGATAGACAAAGGACGTGGGGTATATAGATTTGAAAGATTTGAAAAGATGATGAAAGTTGCAAAGGAAGAAAATGTGCAGCAGATATGGGATCTTAATCATTTTGATTTTCCGTCCTACCTTGATCCATTTTCTAAAAATTTTATTATAAAGTTTGCAGAATATGCGAGAGGCGCATGTATCAATCATCATCAAGAAATATCAGAATGGAACTATATATATAGCACCAATAAATGAAATCTCATTCTTTGCATGGATTGCTGCAGATAGAGGCTCTTGGTCACCCTACAAAAGAGGATCTAGCAATGGTTTCTTTTCAAAAAACAACTGGTGAGTGCTGCAATTGCTGCTATGGATGCTATCTGGCATGAAGACTCTAGAGTCAGGTTCATTCATATAGATCCATTCATGAGAAGACTAGAGCTTGAACCGGCGAACCTGAAAGCAATGAGACATGTTCAGAAATTCAATGATGTCGTGAGATTTGAAGCTTGGGATATGCTTTGTGGCAAAAAATATCCGGAGCTTGGCGGTGATCCAAAATATTTGGATATCATTGGCATGAATTATTATTTTCACAATCAAGAATTTGTGATCTCAAAAGGCAATAAAAGTATTAGTCACAGAGCGATGGAATGGGATAGTAAATACCGTATACCATTTTGGAAAATGGTGAAAGACGTGTGGGACAGGTACAAGAAACCCATAGTCATCTCAGAGACTGGAAGCTTTGGGGATCTACGCTCTGATTGGTGGGAAAGAACATTAAAAGAAATTAGTTATGGTTTGAAAAACAATCTACCTATATATGGGGTGTGTGCATACCCGACAGTAGACAGACCAAACCATGTGAATTATTTGGAGCGCTACTCAGGTCTTTGGGATTTTTTGGATGATGATATCGAATGTAGACGCATCCCCCACGAAAAGACTATTGGGATAATTAGCAAGTATATAAAAAATAATAATTGACAAATTAGTCCAGCTATTCATGTAGTTTAACGTATAAGAGTTCTGTCATGGTGAGCTTGCCGAATCCATGCCTTAAATATCATATCATCATACTTCGGCAAGCTCAGTATGACAATTAGAAAATACTAAAAAAAGACCGGGTAGATTCCTCTACCCGGCCCCTGCTTCAAAATGCTTTTGAACTTTGCATTTTGAATTTTGAATTTGCTTTAATACATCCCATCCATTCCGCCCATGCCGCCTGGCATACCGCCTGGAGCTGCAGGAGCTTTCTTCTCTGGGATATCAGTCACTAGACATTCTGTTGTGAGCATTGTCATGGCAACAGATGCTGCATTTTGGACTGCGCTTCTGACTACTTTGGCTGGATCAACAATACCTTTTTTGAAAAGTGATCCAAACTCATGAGTCACTGCATCAAATCCATAGTCAGTGTCTTTGGACTCCTCGATCTTAGCAAGTGCAACACCTGGCTCAAGTCCAGAGTTTATTGCAAGCATCTTCACAGGCTCAGCAAGAGCTGTGTAAACGATGTCGACTCCGACTTTTTCTTCATCTGATGACATTTTATCTTTGAGTGCGACAAGAGTTTTTCTTGCATGAAGAAGTGTGGTGCCTCCACCTGCGACAATTCCTTCTTCTAGTGCAGCTTTTGTTGCAGCTACTGCATCGATGACTCTTTCTTTCTTTTCTTTCATCTCAACTTCTGTGGCTGCGCCAACTTTCACAACTGCTACTCCACCTGTGAGCTTTGCAAGTCTTTCCTGAAGTTTTTCTTTGTCAAAGTCAGATGTTGTTGCATCAATTTCTTTTCTGATTTGAGCAACTCTTCCATCGATTTGAGCCTTTTCACCTTTTCCACCGATGATTCTAGTATTGTCTTTGTCAGCCCAGACTTTGTCAGCTCGACCACAATCTGCAACCTCGACACTATCAAGTTTCTTTCCGAAATCTTCGGTGATGACTGTACCGCCTGTTAGGACTGCGATATCAGCAAGCATAGCTTTTCTTCTGTCACCAAATCCTGGTGCTTTGACAATAAGAGTATTTAGGATTCCTCTCATCTTGTTCACAACAAGTGTGGCAAGTGCCTCTCCATCTACATCTTCCGCGATGATTACCAAATTCTTTGAGACTTTTACGAATTTCTCAAGGAATGGAAGCAGGTCTGAGATGGCACTGATCTTTTTGTCAGTGATTAGGATATATGGATCTTCGACTTCTGCTGTCATCTTGTCAGGATTTGTGACAAGGTATGCTGATGCGTATCCACGATCAAACTCCATACCTTCTTTGTGCTCTATCTCCATGACAAGTGATTTACCCTCTTCTACTGTCACAACACCATCTTTGCCGACCTTTGAGATAGCTTCAGCAATGAGTTTGCCGATTGTGGCGTCTGCTGCTGAGATTGTTGCAACTTGGGCGACTTCGTCACCTTTCACTGGCTTTGCAACTTTTTTGATCTGTGTGATTACTTCTTCAACTGCTGCTTCAATTCCTTTCTTCATAATCATTGGATTGGCTCCAGCTGTGATATTGCGAAGTCCTGCATTGACGATAGCCTGTGTTAGAAGTGTTGAGGTTGTGGTTCCGTCTCCTGCGACGTCATTTGTCTTTGATGCGGCTTCTTTGACCATCTGGGCTCCCATGTTTTCGAATGGATCTGGAAGCTCGATCTCTTTGGCTACTGTCACACCATCATGAACTACATTTGGAGCACCCCACTTTTTATCAAGTGCCACATTTCGACCACGAGGACCAAGGGTTGTTACAACAGCCTGAGCAAGTGTATTGACACCTGCAGCAAGTTTTTGTCTTGCATCATTTCCGAAAAGCATTTGTTTTGCCATAAATTTAATTCAAATTCTAATATCTAAATCCTAAATTCTAATTTCGAAACTCTAAATCCGAAATATTTTGTTTTTCTTTATAAACCTTAAAAACGTTATGAACTTTATAACCTTATAACGTTATAACTATTACTCCACTATCGCCATAATATCCTTCTGCTCTACAAGAAGAAGTTCTTGTCCATCAACCTTCACTTCATTTCCTCCCCATTTCTTGTACATTACTTTCTGACCTACTTTTACAACTATTTTATTTTCTCTTCCATCTTCACTTCCAAATCCCTCACCTACTGCAATCACTTCACCCATTTGTGGCTTTTCTTTGGCCGAATCTGGGATGATGATTCCTGAGGCTGTGGTTGTATCGCCTTGAACTGGTTTTATAAGTACGTAAGAAAACAATGGCTTTATTTTGTTTGCCATAAGTCAAAAGTTAGAAACTTGTAATATGATTTTTAATAAGTGTTTTATAACAATATTTTTCAATTTTGTCAAGCACCCTCATAGAGTGCTAACAGAGCATTTCCTATTTTGCTAGTATGATTTTGTATCTATTTGCTTTACTTTGTGCCACAAATTCTATAAACTAATAAGAATAACTTTCAATCAACAATAGCAATATTCAATTGATTTTGTGATTATTTGATAATTGCCATTGATAGTTGGAAATTGATCTTATGAATCCTGTCGTTGCAACCCTCCAAAAACTCAAAGCCTCGCTCGAGGCTAATAAGGGCATACCACAAGACCTAAGAATGAAAGCATATGAGCAGATAGCTCGTGCAGCTCTCTCTATCCAGTTTAGCGGCAACACATCAAGCATCGAGATGACTGAAAAATATATATCTTTTCTGTGCAAATTGCCTTGGGGAGTTTATAGTCAAGATACTCTGAATCTCGATCATGCCAAAGAGATCATGGAGTCTCATCATTATGGTCTTCCCAAAGTGAAAGAGAGAGTCCTCCAGTTTTTAGCCTCCATTGCTCTTATCAAAAAGAAAAATCCAAATGCCACACTTCGCGCTCCATCACTCTTCTTCGTCGGACTTGCCGGCACTGGTAAAACGACCTTTGCAAAAATCATTGCCGAAAGTTTGGGACGAAAGTTTTATCGCATACCTTTTGGAGGTCTTGCCAATGCTCTAGACCTTCGTGGGCAAAGCAAAATCACTCCATACGCCACACCAGGGGTCATAATGAGAGCTGTCGCAGCATGTGGCACATCAAACCCAGTGATTTTGCTTGATGAACTGGACCGTGTGAATCCGGACGACAGGTCTGCCATCATGGGAGCAATGCTTGAGATACTTGATCCAGGTCAGAACGATCACTTCTCAGACTATTTCGTAGATTATCCATATGACTTATCAAAAGTGATGTTTGTTGCAACTGCCAATAATACGAGAGACATCTCAACTGCAGTTCTTGATAGACTTGAGGTGATACAAATGCCATCATACAACGACGACGAAAAGATGATGATTGGTAAAAGATTCGTACTTCCAGAAAAGTTATCATTCTCTGGACTTGACGCGACTCAGTTTTCGATTGATGATGCTGTATGGCCAAAGCTTGTGAGACCTCTTGGATTTGAACCAGGTATAAGAAGTTTGGAGCGGGTGATAGATAGTATGGTCAGGCAAGCAGCTTTGGATATTGTGTCTGGCAAGTATCAGACACTCAAAATAACCGAAAACAATCTGCATGATTACGTCGACACCACATTCTCTTCAGTGCAAGGCTAAAGATTTGTATTTTCAATTATATTAATTATCTTAGCATGGTAGTTTTTCTAAACCAAACTTTCTTGTAATTGATTTTTTCATCATATTATTAATTTGTCTATTGTTTTTTGAAATCTCAGGCAAATTAGTTAGAAAGTTTTCGACTGCTATAACACTTGAGTTATAAAAAGGAATTAGGCTAAGCACTGGTACATTATTTTTAATAATCAGAACTTGATCATCTTTATTACCTATTCGCAATCTTGTATTAATTAGCATCGCACTATTGTGTATTAGTGGATTTCTATAGTGATCGTAAAGAATATCAAGATGCCTATCCTCTATACTTAAACAATAGTAATTAGGATTATTTAGAATTCTCAAATTTTCTTTCGTACTCTTCTGAATAACATAAGAACCTATACTATCTGCTATAGATAGCAAAAGCAGGGCTGCAGGATATCCATAACAACCACCTGCTGGCCAAAGTTTAGGGTCTTTATGAGAAGATATACACACCTGCGCTATGTATAATAATTCGGGTAGTGACTCGCCAAGAAGTGAATCTATAGAGCTGTGGATAGCCATAGTTATTTTTGAAATACTAACCCCAACAATTACTTAGGTAAGGCATAGAACTCATACCTACAAATTTTTCTTATTTGTTTATTTATCCAGCGAAGCCATTTTACAGATACTGAAATATACCCTCCTTTATGTGATGTTAATGAAACCGCATACTTAGGAGATATTGGCATGAGAATTATGTCACTATTATTTAGACCCACTCCATCTAAAAATCCCACATGTCCATCTTTATTCCATGTGACTACTGGCACATCACCAATTATAAAATATTTATATTTTGGAGCTTTTATTATTTCAAGACTATACTTTTCTATCTCATCTAAGACTTTATTTATGTTAGTTTGGATGATATCTGGCAAAGTAACCATTAAGTCTATAATCCACTTTTTTCTAAAGGTTGCTTTGTCACTAATTATTTTTTCAAACTCTTCAACTAACTCATCATATTTTTCCTTTTCCTTAGTGCTTAACAGTGAATAAAAAGCTAAGCTCCTTACGTAGTGTATGCTCATGATTACTTTTATGACTTCTGCACATATCCCACACTTTTTATGAGTAAAAAAACCACCATTATTAATTAAATCTATACAGGCAGTGTATCTTCTCTCAGTTCGGTTCCATCTATCCTCCGAATTGGAAAATACATCACTTGGTAGACGCACAAATGCGAACTCACTCTGTGATTTCAAAAGAGGAACACCTCCTTGTTTTTTGAATACACTCAATTTACCTGTTTTTCCACAAAACTGCTTTAACACAACTTTTGAAACAAAGTGACTTTTTAGCATGCCACTTTTCGATGACCTAATCATGTTTAAGTTGAGGGTAAAAAATAAATAAATATGTTACCCATATGTTTGATTTGCATATCTAGAGAGATTGTGCTTCTTCAAGAAAGCTCTACCAGTCCCAGACTTCAGATATTTTTCAAAATTATAGGCAACGTATTTATTTGAAAATGCAAAATAAGAAATAAGTTTTGCCGGTTGCCTATCTTTTGTAGCTGGCGCATGTCCATTCTCATGTCTATGCATTCTTTCTTTTAGATTTTCACAACAACCGAGATATGTCTGATTGTCGTTATACCTAAGAATATAAACATAGTGCATAGGCGGACATCGTCTCGCCGAAGTGAAGGCGGACAGTATGGGTAGAACTTGGAGAATACTTGCAATGGCAGGTACAAGCAAGTACTCTTAGTTTGTTATAAAATTAATAAAAATATATGAAGATTTGGCTTGTTTTGTCAAACATAATAATAATAGTCCTTAGCACACTATTGTTTTATGTAATTTATAGCTCAGCTGGAGCAATCAATTATGGTTTGCTTATAATATCAACTATTGCACTTATCAACGCAATTTTAGGATCTCGCAGTAAATAATATTATTCGAATACCAAATCTCAAACATTTTATAATCCAAACTCTCAATGCGGAAAGGGCAGCTGGTAGGTATGGATTCTCTGAAAGCAAGACTTTCGGGACTGGTCCCTAGTATTTATCCTTCTGAGCCCTCCATATTCGGGCTCTCGCCTTAGCATATCCCTGCTGCGGCTCATGCTCTCATTTATCGGAGGGCATTGTCATCTCTAAACTCACTTCGTTCATTAAGATATGTCAATGCGGAGAGGGCGAGATTCGAACTCGCGAGGCTTTCGCCTGCCAGTTTTCAAGACTGGTGTATTAGACCACTCTACCACCTCTCCATTAGTCTAATCGTAAGGCTATTATTATACTTCAAATTTCGTAAATCTCATCGTCAGATCATCCTATTACTTGTTATCGAAGTTATTTATTGCAGAGTTATTGATCTAAGAGCTAATAACCAAGAGCTAACAGCTATCTGAGGCACGTGCCGGAATCGGACCGGCGCATAGAAGTTTTGCAGACTCCCGCGTTTCCACTTCGCCAACGTGCCTGAACTAAATTTCAAACAACACAAAGCTTTTTTTTCCCTCGCATCAATTATAAGTATTAATGCGAAGCACGGAGTTTATCCCGATGAAAATCGGGACCAACGTGCCATTTTAAAGCTATAACTGAAGTATTTTATCACAAACCACACTCATCCGTAGTTTAACGACACTATAACTTTGCTTGCCGTGTACCGCGTCACAATGTCGATAGCAAGTAGCATCAAAGTCAAGTCATTCCGTCGTACGACGGATCTAGTGGTAAATATATACTTTAATTATCTTCTGATACCAGCGTCCGCTGGTATTAATATTTATATTTAGATCGTTACTAAATTAGGCGGCTTATTAAGCGCGTAAAAATATTTTAGAGTTACACAAATGAAAAGTAAGTAACTTAACTTTAACATGTTACAATCCTCCTTCACCCCCACATAAATTACAAAAATTTATATTTTTTCATTTTTTATTTTATTACTTTTTTGATTTGTATTTTTTATGCCCCTCGTCCTCCCCAACAAACTCCCAGCAGTGAAATCTTTACTTGATGAAAACATTTGGTTATGAGACAAAGTAGAGCCACCACAAGACATAAGATCGCTCAATATTTTGATCTTGAATCTCATGCCACTCAAAATCAAAACCGAGTTCCATTTCATGAGAAGTCTCTCAAACTCTCCTCTTCAGACAATGTCAACCATCCATACAGAAAGCTACATTGGAAAAAATACACACGTAGATCATTCTCAAAAGCTTTTACTCTACTTTCGAGATGTGAAAAATAATAAATATGACGGCATGATCATCACAGGTGCACCTGTTGAGCAAATGCACTTTTCTGATGTGGATTATTGGGAAGAGCTTTGCCAGATAATGGATTGGACCAAGAAAAATGTAACGTCAACACTACACATTTGTTGGGGTGCTCAGGCCGGCCTATATCATCACTATGGCATCAAGAAATACGGTACGAAAGCCAAGGTATTTGGAGTTTTCAAACACAAGTTAGTAGACCCAACCATCCCGCTTGTTCGTGGGTTTGATGATGAATTTTTCGCACCACACTCCAGACACACAGAGATCAAAAAGAAAGATATCGAAAATCACAAAAATCTAACATTAATATCAACCTCTACAGAAGCAGGAGTGTACATAGCCATGTCCAAAGACGGCAAACAAATCTTTGTCACAGGTCACTCAGAATACGATCCAAATACACTAAAAGACGAATACGAAAGAGATATTTCAAAAGGTCTAAAGATCGATATACCCAAAAATTACTTCCCAAATGACAATCCCAAAAAGGAGCCTGTCGTCACTTGGCGAAGTCACGGAAGTCTGCTTTTCACAAACTGGCTGAACTACTATGTCTATCAAGAAACACCATACGACATTAACAAAGTCGGCAAATACAAGCAAAAGAAATAAGACTTTTTGGCTTGTAGACAAAAGTTTGTAAGCAATAGAACTTCTTGCAGTTTATTTGTGAGTATAATAAACTCATCACTAGTATATTTCTAATATATGGTCAGATTTCCAAACACACTCCAAGAAGTCGGAAGCAAAACCTGTGGACCAAGTTGTCTACACAATATTTACGCTTCATTTGGAATGGACAAAAGTCTTAGTGTTATTTTGCATGACCTTGGCGTCACAGACAAAGACTCCACCCATCTCCCACAGCTTGCTAGACACCTCAACGACAACAATATCGAAACTACAATCATTTCTTCAAATCCCTTTTCTGTATCACCAAGTTGGAAAAATAAATCTAAAGAAAAGATCATAGAAAAGCTAAAAAAATGGGTCCTTCACAACTACAAAGACTCGTACCTACGAGAGAGTCTTTTTCTTCTTTTCTATTTGCAAGAAGGAGGAAACTTGGAAATCAAAGATCTTTCGACCAAACTTATAGATCAATGCATATCTGATGGACATCTCGTGCTTTGCTGCTTGGAAGAGTCATGGCTCTGGGGCAAACGGAAAATTTCAGGCAAGCAAGAATATCACGATGTCAAAGGACATGCGACTGGACACTTTGTCATTATCATTGGTCAAACTGAAGACGAATACATTGTAAATGACCCCTACCCTACCCATTTGCCAGGTCGCGAAGGAATATACAATGTTCCAAAAGATCAATTGTTTATTGCAACAATTGCTTGGAATCCACAGATACTTGCATTGAAGCAAAAGGGCTGATTACTTTTTCTTCCAAGCTTCTGTCATTTGCTTTTCAGATTTGTGATCGATTATTTTTATTATTATTCCCATCTGAACAAGCACTCTATCCCCTACCTTCAGATCTTTCACACCTACTAAAGCTTTTTGAGTTGTGCCAGGATAAGAGACTAGTGCCTCTCTGCCATTTATCTCTTTCACTCTCCCAGGAGCTGCAATACACATAAAAATTCCAATACAAAATTCAAAAATGAAAAATGCAAAGTGTAAGTGAAAATACTGCTTTGCAAGTTCTCTTGTGCTATAGTTTATCATTAAGTATGGCCGATACAAATACTGCAGCGGTTCCGAAAACCTTTACTCCTTTTAGTGACAAAATCATAGACACTATTCCTGTCATTCCCGGAAAAAAACTTGTAATAGGATGGTTTTCATTCACTTGCTGTGAAGACAGCACAATTCTGTTTACAGAACTTCTGAATAAGCATTTTGACACCTGGCGCAATCTCATCGAATTCCGACATCTACAGGTACTGAAAACCAAAAATGAATTGAGGGATCTGGATGTGGCTTTTATTGAGGGTGCAATCTCATCAGAATCTCAGGCAGAAGAGGTGAGAAAAATAAGGGCAAATACTCGATATGTCGTAGCTATTGGATCATGTGCGTGTTCTGGATCACCGTCTACCGCGAGAAATTACTTCGTGAACGAAGAAATATCAGAGCGCATCAGATGGTATCTGTCGCATTTTGACTATAGCGATAAAGTGAGAAAACTCGAAGACGTTATAAAGGTTGATGACAAGGTCAACGGGTGCCCCATGATAACACTTATGTTTTTGAAAACTGTCAATAAATACCTGAAGTTATTTGGAATAAAGTCTTGATTAATTGTTTTAAAACATTATTCAGATGTTCAGAAAATATTTAAATTTGATTATTACTTGAAAGTTGTAATTGATAGTTGAAAATTAACTTATGCATTCCGCAGACATCACAATCGAAAACATTACAAAAATAGAAGGTTCTGCTGGACTAGAAGTAAAAATAAGAGATGGCAAAGTAGAAGATTTGAAATTCATAATCAAAGATTACAGAAGATTTTATACTGAGGCTGTCAAAGGCAAACCTCTTGCGTCTATCCCAACCTTTTTGTCACGCATTTGCGGCACCTGCTCTGTTGCTCATCTTTTTGCATCGCTTGAAGCTGTTGAGAAATCACAAGGAATAGTTCTGACAGATCAAACAAAAACCCTGAGGAGATTGGCATATGATGGACTCATGATACGAGATCACGCACTCCATTTATACTTTTTTGTTTTGCCAGATATTTTGGGAGTTGATTCGATTCTTGATATACCCGAAGACCACGACAATATTGGACATATACTTCTTCATGATTCATTCGATATAAAGTCTGTCGGATCAGAAATAACAGATGTTGTGATTGGTGCAGCAATCCATGCCCCATATCCTGCTGTAGGTGGTTTTCACAAACTGCCAGACCCTGCCAAGTTCCCCGATCTTATTGCAAAACTTGAGAAAATTCGTCCACAAGTAATAAGAGGTATAAAAACATTTTATGATTGGAAAGAAACCCTTGTGAGAAATGCTGATTATTTGGCACTTCGAAATGATAAGTCTTTTGACTTTCTGGAAGGCGAAATAGTCAACTCAAGCGGCAAAAGAGTGCCCGAGAGTGATTTTCACAAATTCCTGAAATCTGTGGTCATCCCTTATTCGCAATCTGAAGGCTATGTGTTCTCAGATACTCATGATGATTATTTTGCAGGATCTCTCTCAAGAATTAACTTGAACAAAGACTTACTGCGACCAGAAACAGTAGCAAGCATTTCTGAATATCTCTCTGTCTTCCCTTCAAACAATATCCATCACAACAACCTTGCTCAAGCGATTGAAATACTCCACTGTGTTGATGAGGCAATTTATATCTTAAAAAATATACAAATACAGAAAGAGCAAGTTGCCACAGCTCCGATTAGAGCTGGTATGGGTGTTGGAGTAATTGAAGCCCCAAGAGGCATACTCTACCATATGGCAGAGACTGATGAAAAAGGACTCATCAAAGATTATGATGTGATAGTCCCAACTTCTCAAAACCAAATAAATATCGAGAATGATCTCAAAAAATATTTCCAGGAAAACCTCCACAAGACCAAAGAGGAGCTGCAAAAAGATGCCGAAAAGATTATAAGAGCTTATGACCCATGCATGTCTTGCGCAACAAATTTCCTGAAGGTCTCCTGGATTGAAGAGTAGTCAACGTGTTTGTTCATCGGGATTCCAATTATTCTTATCTTCTTGAGTTTCCCTAGTTTCAACAAGTACTTGATCTGGAATCCTAGATCAAAGTCGTGGACTGAAGTTCTTGGAGACAGCTGAACCTTATCAATATCTTTTTCTGAAAATATGTGAATATTATCAATGCCAAGAACCGTGTCGAATATGATGACATCTTCTTTGTTGCTAAATGGGACATCAGAGTTTGGAGAAACCCTAACAAATTCGAGTTTGTCAAAATCATGCTTCAATTTCTCAACATACTCAAAAGTCTTCGCATCCATTTCTACATCCTCATTGCCAAATACGTATACGATTTTTTTCATAATATGAATTACAATAACAAAACTCATTGTACCTTATGGACAAAAAAGCTCTAAAACTAGCATCTCTTTTTGCTTATTCACCAAACTCGCGTGGCTACTGCGGTCTTGATAGTGCAAACTCGGAATTTCAAAAATGCATCAAATACGGCAAATGTGAAGGGGTTGCCAAAGAGCTAAAAAGCTTCATCACGCTCTATCCATATCTAAAAACTATTAGCAAAGTAAGAAAACTAAAGTTTCATGATTACAAAGTAGTTGAGGCATATTGGCTAGGTAATGAGCTTCTGAAAAACTTTCCAATCAGTGGATATGAAATATTGATAAATGAATTTATAAAACAAGGAGTGCCAAAATGGCTGACTGATGATCTATCCCGAAAAGTCCCAAAGAAATTCATTCCACATCACTTATTTCAGGTTTTGCATGTTGGGGTGGGGCAAGCAAGTGGATCAGTACCCTTCAATCTAAACTCAATAAATAATTGCATGATAAGGATTGGGGAGATAGAATCAGTCAGCGGTAATGGGTTGATTATGAATATTGAAAACCTCAACAGAATTAAGAATGGATATGTGGCAAAAACAAAAAGGGTCAAAATGAATACAAAAAGCGCCTTATTTATAAAACCTCATGTAAATGACTATTATTGCGTGCATTGGGGACAAATCGTGAAAAAACTCACATCAAAAGAATTTACGAATCTGAAGCACTGGACTGATGAAGTGTTGAGTAGTCTGCGCTAGCTCATGCCCGCCCATCTGCAACAATATTCTCCTTCTGTTTTAGATCTAATTTATTAAATGCAGCGTATGCCAAGAGCACTCCTATTGCAAGAATTGCTGCTTGGGTCATCATTCCTTCAGTCCAGGTATGGGTGACAAACACAGCTGATAGGACGTTTGTTATGAGTGTTGATACTACCAGCACTGATGTAACAGCCACTACAGGTGCCATAGAAACAGCCTTGTACCATGTATACACATATCCAAAAAGAAGGACTGCGGTAATACCCAACCAAAGATATTGCTCATAACCAAAAGAAGATATTGTCAAAATACTACTAGTATTTTGGATCAACATAAGTGACAAAAGCACAACAGATCCAAGCCCCATTCTAAACGCCGCAACTATTTCCACTTCGATATTTTTGAGTACCTTTTTGGCCAATATACTTTCGATGGCCCACAAAAATGTAGCAACAAGGATCATGACTTCTCCATTTGAGAAGCTAAACCCCTTAAAGCCCCCGACATGGATATTGCCCAAAAATAGAAGAGTCACTGCCAAAACACCCAACACTGAAATTTTCTCCTTGAGAAAATATGTAGCAAACACTGCCACCCAGATAACAAGTGTTTTTTGGATAATTGCCGCATTAATTGCTGAGGTACTTGCTAAACCTGAAAAGAAAAGATAAAAAGGTATAGAACCTCCCACCAAGGATATGAGAACAAGTTTGAGAAGATCTTTTCTTGGCAGTTCAAATATCTTCCTCAATTTTCCGGCAATTATTAACAAACTAAGAAAAGCCACTCCTACTAATATGTTTTTTGATGTGGTAAGTAGGACTGGAGATGAGATTGTCCCTAGTGCATACTTGTTTAGCCATATTGATATACCTGATATGAAACTTGCTGCAAATGCATATATAAGCCCTCTTTTGTAAGTATTCATAATTATTTACTAATAAATGTTCACTATCGTTAGTCGGCAGTATAGAAAGTTACCCACCTAATTGCAACCTTGTCCTAAATATAAATTGATAAACTATTTAAGAGCAGATAATTTCACAAATTGTTTACAATAACCCATATGTATCCCGATTCAAGTGAAGGTCTAAACTATGAAAACAAGAGCGAAATTGCATTTTTCACCCCGGCTTTTGATGCACTTAGCAATTGGTCAGCGCATACAGTGACTATTTGGGGCAAAACCTTCCCTACTGCCGAGCATGCCTTCCAAAGTGCCAAATTTGACCCAAATACGAGTGAATATCTAGATATTCTGAATGCCAAAAGCCCTTGGTCTGCTTTCCAACTAGCGAGGCAAAATCAAGCAAAAGTTCGTCCAGATTGGCGCGAAGTTAGACTTAAGATCATGGAAGAGATACTAAGTGCCAAAGCTCAGGAACACGAGGATGTAAGAATGCTTCTCAAGAAGTCTGGCAACCGAAACATCATAGAAAACCACCCAGTTGACGAGTTTTGGGGTATAGGCAAAGACGGCAAAGGCCAAAATAATATGGGCAAAATTTGGATGAAGGTCAGAGCGCATTTGAGCTCGAAATGAGCCAGCTTTTGTGCTTAGGTGCATTACAGCGCGGTAAATATTGAGCTCACCACACCTATGGTGTCAAAAGTAAATAAAATAACGCTATAAAATGTCACTTGCCAAATTAATTGCAATTAAATTTTTACACCTCCATAGCTCCAAATGACCTATATAGTTCATGTATTTTCAACTAATCCCTTTCTGACAACCCGGATAGCTATTACATGACTTATTAGCACTCTCATCGTCCGTCTGCTAATTGTGGTATTTTATCTATGTAGAATTTAGAAGTAAAAACACTACAAGATACATAGTCTCTAAATATATTTTGTGATGCTGGTGGTAGTAGTATCCTTAACTTTCAAGTATAGACAGATGTCTGTCCACTCTTCAAGTCCAATTGATACACATTTTTCAGCTATTTTTCAATATTCGGTTTATATACTTGAAATCACTAGCAGACATATTATAATTCTGCTAAATACCTATGAATCAGACTATTCAAACAACCCTACTTCTGGGTGCACTAACAGGTCTATTTTTGTTTGTTGGTAATATGATTGGAGGCCAACAAGGCATGCTTGTAGGGTTCATTTTTGCCGCTATTATGAACTTTGGCACCTACTTTTTCTCGGACAAACTTGTACTTGCACAATATGGAGCAAAAGAAGCAGATAGAGCCAGATACAGTCATTTGTATAGCCTAATTGAGAACCTTGCAAGACAAGCTAATCTGCCTATGCCCAAGGTATATGTCATCGATATGCCAACACCCAACGCTTTCGCAACTGGTAGAGATGCAAATCATGCTGTTGTTGCCGTATCACCATCAATTATGCAGGCACTTACTGATGAGGAGCTAACTGCAGTGCTCGCACACGAGTTAGGACACGTGAAAAATGGAGATATGCTAGTATCAACAATTGCTGCAACAATTGCTGGAGCAATTTCCTACCTTGCCAATATGGCTATGTATTTTGGACCAAGTATGAGAAGCAGAGATGACGATAGAGGCGGTAATCCTCTTGGGTTGCTTTTCATGGTAATTGTCACTCCAATTGCTGCAACACTCCTCCATCTTGCTATTTCAAGATCTAGGGAGTTTTTGGCGGACGAATATTCAGGCCACCTCACAAGACGACCCCTTGCACTTGCAAACGCACTCCGCAAGATATCCGGATACGCCCAAAGATATCCCATGGAAGCAGATCCGGGACACAATGCCAGCGCCCATCTTTTTATCATAAATCCATTTGATGCATCGCTTTTCGCAAAGCTTTTCTCAACACACCCTCCACTTCATGAACGAATAGCAAAGCTTGAAGCAATGGCTAGGTAAAATGAAAACCACCCAGATATTTGTTTTTAGATATAATGGGTTATTGTGACAAAAACCAAATTTTACTCCATTAGCTTTTACATTTTAATTTTTTTACTTTTTCTTTATTGGGACTGGCAAAGTTAATGCAGCCCCAACAGATACCCCAACCCCCACACTCACACCAACTACTGCCCCCGTGACTGTAAGCATCTCACCAAGAGCAAGAGCTAGTATTGAAGAAATGTCATATTATGAAGAAGGAAGATGGGACGAAGTGATGTATTACGTTTTTTAGTATTGGATATCTCACACTTATTAGATTTGGATTTTACATCCATAGATTTTTTAGCTTTTTCATTTACACATTAGTTTTCATTGCAGGACTTGGGATCACATTCGCCTTTGGTCTCCCAGCTGGCTTATTTGTAGTCATCATGGGGTCATTCATGGTGATGATGCAATAAACATCTTTCACAGTAAATCCAAGATCACATACGAAATGATAGTACCAAAGACTGCCATAGACAAACCCCAAATCATGAGACTTCGGAATAGTTTTTGTTTGTCACCCTTAGCTTGAGCAATACACAATGCGCCGAGTGTTGATAAGGGACTCACGTCTACCATATGTGAACCAACTGCAATAGATGTTAGCATTTTGACTGTATCTCCTCCACCAATTTTTGATATAAGACCTGGAACAAGCGGGATAAATGCAGGCATCACAACACCTGATGAGCTGCTATATGCCGACACAACACCTGTTGTAAATGCAAGAAGACCATTGATATTACCTTTCCCTCCAACATTAGCCAGAAGCGATGTGGCAAGTTCCAATCCTCCAGCTTTCTCAAGCACTCCTATAAGCACACTCACTCCGCAAACAAGAATTAGTGCCTCCCATGGTATATTTGAAAACACTTTTTCCGTATCAGAAACTTCAAAAAGCATCAAAATTACAGCCAATAAAATTGATGTAAAACCAAGTGGTAATTTGAATAAAGTTATAGCAACTAGCAATACAATCAGGGCCAACACAGAAACAGTGTATTTGAAAGTCCACACTTTTTCTTCCAACTTTGATTCTCTCATTATCTTTTCGTCTTTGTACCGCTTTCTAAAAAATATGAAAAATGCTAAAACTGCAGAAATACTTTGGATCACAAATGCTGACAAAAAGATTTGAAGATAAATGTTTGGATCTATTACTTTGATATTTTTGCCGAGTTCAGAAAGAATAACACCAGTTGGCGCTATTGGTGAGAATGCTCCAGCATTTGCACCGGTACAAATCATAATAGCCATAAGCAGTGGGCTTATTCCGTATGCATAAGCCATACTCATGCCAATTGGTGCAATCATCGCTGTTGAAGCAATGTTCCCAGGACCTGATGCAGAAAGTATCGCAGTAAAAATAAAAAATAAAATTGGCAGCATAAAAGGTCTTGTTTTCGCAACTCCTCGAGTTTTGTCTGCAAGATAGGATAGAAGTCCATTTTGTTCAAAAACACCAAAAAATGCAGTTACACCAAGCAGAGTCAAAAATAATCCAGATGGAAAAAGGGTAACAATCTGTTTTTCTGTTAGTTTTGCCAGGATCATACCAATAGGAACAGCGAAAGCAAGTGCCACAAGCCCGATATTAACTTTGGGTTTGATGATGCCAATTACAATGGTTGTAAATAGCGCTATAAGAGAAAGTGCAGCAATCATAGATTTTAACACTATTATAACTCTGCAATAAAGCCGTTAGCAATTACGTATTAACAAATATTTGATATAGTAGTAGGATTTATGAAAAACACAAAATATGCAGCCAAACTCTTGAGATATTATTCCATACTTTCAACAACAAAAGCTGGATCAGGTCATCCCACATCATGTCTATCAAGCGCTGACCTTATGGCGTCACTATTCTTTGATGGATATTTCAAATACGATATAGAAAACCCCGACAATCTAGAAAATGACAGATTGATTTTCTCAAAAGGACATGCGGCCCCTCTTTACTATTCTATGTGGGCACTCGCAGGTGGGATAAAGCATGAAGAGCTGGAGACCCTGAGACTCTTAAACTCAAGACTTGAAGGCCACCCTACCATGAAATTCCCATTCACTGAAGTCCCTACAGGATCCCTGGGACAAGGACTATCGGTTGGTGTGGGTATGGCGCTTAGCGCAAAATACTTGGACAAAACAGCCTCGCGAACATTTGTTCTTATGGGTGATAGTGAAGTTGCAGAAGGAAGCGTATGGGAAGCGATGGAGATAGCTTCTCACTACCACCTAGACAATCTGGTTGGAATACTTGACTGCCAACAGACTAGGTCAAAGAGGTGAGACGCTATATGGACACAACCTTGAGAGTTTTGAAGCCAAAGCAGAAGCTTTCGGTTGGTACCCCATTGTGATAGATGGTCATGACTTGGAGCATATTTCAGCAGCATACAAAACTGCCGAAAGTATCAAAGACAAACCTGTCTTAATCATTGCAAAAACATTCAAAGGCAAAGGAATATCATTTCTTGAGGACAAAGAAGGAAAGCATGGGGTTGCATTGAAAAAAGAAGAGTTTGAGCAAGCTGTCAAAGAGCTTGGCCTAAAAGAAACAAATATTATTTATGAGCTGACAAAACCAACATCAACCAAAATTCCCAACAAAGCTTTGAAAGTTGATATTACTGAAAGCTACAAATTGGGTGAAAGTGTTGCAACACGTGAAGCATATGGCAAAGCACTAGGTGAACTTGCAAAAAATAATAAAAATGTTGTGGCACTGGACGCCGAAACAAGCAATTCCACTTACGCAGAAAGTGTTAAGAAAACTGCTCAATATCAGTTTTTTGAAATGTATATAGCTGAGCAAAATATGGTGGGTACAGCAGTAGGTATGGCAAGACGAGGCAAAGTGCCTTTTGTCTCAACTTTTGCTGCATTTCTAACACGTGCATATGACCAAATCAGAATGGCTGCATATGGGTATGGCAATGTGAAGGTGGTTGGATCTCATGCTGGCGTGTCAATTGGAGAAGACGGAACATCTCAAATGGGACTTGAGGACATTTCGATGATGCGAAGCATATTTGGAAGTGTTGTTGTATACCCATCAGATGGCAACTCAACCCTAAAGCTCACTTCTGAAATTGCCAAACACGAGTGTGTCATACCTTAGAACCACAAGAGCCAAAACACCAGTGATATATAAACCAGAGGAAACCTTCCCTATAGGTGGATGTAAGGTTCACAAATTCACTGGAGATAAACATGAAGCAGTAATCATTGCAGCTGGTATCACCCTTCACGAGGCACTGAAAGCCCAGAAAGTACTTTTTGAAGAAGGGGTGGACGCAGTAGTCGTTGACCTATACTCAGTGAAACCAATCGACAAAGACACACTTCTCAAAGTCACAGAAGGTGTGAAAAAGATAGTGGTTGTCGAAGACCATTACGAAGAAGGTGGAATAGCAGAAGCAGAGATCTGCAATTGGAAATGACAGATCACCTATCATCTCACTATCGGTTCGCGAAATGCCTCAAAGCGGTAAACCTTCTGAGCTTCTAACTTATGAAGAAATCGATAGTGCAAAAATTGTTGAAACTCTGAAAAAATGAATAATATAAAAGGTGTAATTTTTGATTTCAATGGAGTTTTGTGGTGGGACTCTGATATTGTCGAAAGGTCATGGGCAGAATACTCCAAACAACTTAGAGGAACGCCACTAAGTCATGATGAATATCAAACTTACGTACATGGAAGACCAAATGGAGACACGATCGAATACTTACTAAACCGCAAACTAACAAGAAGTGAAATTGCCAAAATGGCAATTGATAAAGAAAGTATTTACAAAAAAATGTGTCTCGAGATAGGTGATAATTTCAAACTATCTCCTGGAGCAGTCGAGTTCTTAGATTTTCTTAAGAGTAAAAAAATACCACACACAATAGCAACTGCATCTGAGATCAGTAATGTAAAGTTTTTCTTCGAACATCTACAACTTGAGAAGTGGTTTGATTTTGAAAAAGTGGTTTACGATGATGGTACATTCCTGGGAAACCTGCACCTGACATATATCTTATTACAGCAAACAAATTAGGATTAGAACCAAAAGATTGTATGGTAATAGAAGACTCCAAATCAGGACTTGCTTCAGCAACCAGTGCCGGAATTGGCGCAGTAGTCGCTCTCGGTCCAAAAGATACTCACGAGAACCTCAAGACTTATGGCAAAGTCAGCCAAACTATAGAGAGGCTAGACGAGCTAATGAGTATTTTTAGCTAAATATCAAAACCCCCCTCCATGGTATACTATAGGTTAGTATGATGAATATTCATGAGCTTGGAATGCAACCCGATCAAAGACTAGCTCACTATCTTGCCGAAGAGTTAAAGCAAAAATTCAAGGGTGATAGACCACTTCCTACATCAATTGCAATTTGCACAGGAAATCCTAACAAGGCAGCTTTGGCAGGAATTATGGGGTTTGGAACTCATATTTCGAGCCATCGTGAAAAGAGACTTTGGAGTATTGGTGTATCAGGAGCAGATTATGATGTTACAGGTGGGATATTTTCAACGCCAGGTGGCGGAACTTTTATTGAACAGAATAGTTATGAAGGTATTGATGAAGCACTACAACATCAACCCTTAACAGAAGCTTTGATTGCCAAAATGCCTGATGTGAGAAAATTGCCACCTTATGAAGGATTTCTTGTCAACGATACAACATGCGCAAAATTACTATGCCCAGATCCGGACAAAACTACTAGATATAGATACCTATTTAATAACGATTACCCATGGGATACGAGGTTTAAACACCTTAGAGAGATTATTACTAATCCGCAGCGATATAGATTGCTAATGTTGAATTGCTCCCAAATTCAATGGATGGATGAAAATCAGAGATTGATATATATGCAAATTTTATTTGCAACAACATATCACCAAAATGAAAGATTTACTTCATTCATAAATACTCAAACACCGGACACCGATCTACCCATAGGCATAGATCTTGCAAATATTCCTGAAGAATTAATAGATGGTGTATATATGCGAATTACAGCACCACCCCTTAAAGTTTTTAATCAAAATGTAACCATTCCAGATGATCTACGCGGGAGATCTGCAGAATCAATAAAACAACTATCTCATGGCATAAGCCCATTGCTTTTAAAAGTATTAAAGCTCATACAAGGCATGAAGCCCTACGACCAATATATGGGAGATGGTATATAAGCATTATTTCTCCACCACTACTTTTGCCTTCGGTAAAAAGTTGAAAGTCGTGGCATGAGCTGCAGAGTATGCACCCATGACAGGACTCACTAGAATATCTCCAAGCTCCATCTTTGGCATTAGGATATCAGTGTATGAGACGTCTATACTATCGCATGTTGGACCAGCAAGAGTACTCTTGAATTTTTCGATTTCCGGGTTTTCCAATTCTTGGAGTGAGAATACCAGGTAGTCTCCATGATCGAAAAGCTTGCCTGAATAACTGCCATACAAACCGTCATCAAGATAGTAATATTCTTGATTGTTACGAAGTGCCTTGCCCATGACAGACGAGAAGAGGGTCATACTAGGTCCTGTGACAAATCGCCCTGGTTCTGAATAAAGCTCTACATCATCTGGCACAAGATCATCGATTGCTTCTGCTATTGGCTTTACAAAATCTTCAAAAGGCATGGTTGGCGTGGTGTATGTGACTGGGAATCCTCCACCCATATCAAGCACCTTCAGATTTATTCCTTCTTTTCTAGCTTTCTCGAGGAGCTCACTAGCAAACGTGATTGCCTCGATGTGTTTGGCTGGACTGCCCATCTGGCTACCCACATGGAAAGAAAGACCAATCACGTTGTAACCGATTCCCACAGCTTTTTTCAACATTTCAAAACTCTGGTCTGGCAAAACACCAAACTTAGCAGACAGATCACATTGTGCTTCTTTGTTGGGGAAACTGAGCCTCATGAGAACTTGGATGCGATCTTTGAACTGCACGTGTTTTTCGAATTCGTAAGCATTATCAAAAACAAAAGTTTTTGTACCATAGGCAAGTGCGTGCTCTATATCTGATGGTCGTTTGATAGGATGGGTATGGATAGTTCTTGCAGGATCAATACCTAGTTTCTGGACTAGATCTACTTCACCATTTGTCGCAAGATCAAAATATCCGTCTAGCTCTTTGATTACCATCACAATCTCTTCGTGCGGCATGGGTTTTAGGGCAAAGTGATGCTTCACACGTGGCAAATAGTTTTTGAGCGTCTGATATTGCTCCCTAACTGTTGGAATAGAAAGGACATACATCGGACTGCCATGCTCTTTTACTAATTCTTTTATTTTTTCGACTGGATATTTTTGGAGAATTTTTTTTGCTTGGGCCCTACGCCAGCTCTCGAGTTCTGGAGCTGATTGGGGGTTGAGACCTGACGATGATGATTGAGTTGACACTGTCTTTAAAAATTTTGAAAATTGATAAAAGGCCAAAGAAAAAGTAATTATTACTTTGACTCTTGCGTTCTATCAAAATTTTGTTTCTACAAACCTAATAGTGGATTATAGAAAAAAATACAAAAAATAAAAGAACTATTTTTCAAACTGGAAACAAAATCTAGTGAGCGGGCGAAGGGAATTGAACCCTCTGTCTTCTCCTTGGCAAGGAGACATTTTACCGGTAAACTACGCCCGCAAGTTAGCTGATAGCTATTTGCTGTTAGCTTTTAGACTATTTATAAGACCTGACAACATCTTTCCAACAATCTCAGTTTTAATTGTGAGATCTTGAATGTTTCGTTTATACAGTTTTTCTACGATTTTTAAAATTGCGACAACCTCAAACAATGATTTCTTAGATACATTCAGATATCTCTTAAATTCCATATCTGAGTCAGATCCCGCACCTTCTGCAATATTCAAACTTACAGAAGTAACTGATCTTACGAGTTGATCTATCAAATTCCTTTGCTCAGATTTTGGTAAGCTTTTGCAAAAGGAATAAGTCAGATCAATTAACTCGACCGATTCTTGCCAAACCTTAAGCTTCTCGAATTTATACATTATCTAATAGCAAAAAGCTAATAGCTAATAGCTATCAATGTGCCGAGAGCGTGAGTCGAACACGCATCTGACGCTCTTCAGGCGCCCGCCGTGACCACCTTGGCTATCTCGGCTGTAATTCTATAACAGCAAATACTTTAATAAAAAAAGGTTCTCTGACTTAGTAGCTTCACCCCTTCGTAGCCAAGTCTGACTTGGCGAAGTGGGGTTGGCTATCTCGGCAATACTCTATTTATCAAGGCTCTATATTCTATCAAATAATATGGGAAACATGAATGAATTTTTCTGTCTCTTGCCCACCTGATTTCGGTATCTCGCTCTATATTTCTTCTCAGCCCTCCACATCTTCCCGATCGGCTTAGGTCGCAATTTCTTGCGACATGAGGGCTTGTATTTCTAAATTCTATTTAGAAACAATCCCTTCACATATTTCCGCTGCGCCTCACGGAGCGATTGAAGGAGGGCACTGATTTTGTAATTCCAATTTTTCAAATTGGAAACAAAATCTAGTGTGCGTCAGCATGGAATCCCCCGACGCTTCTGTCGGGACTAGTCCCGATAAACATTTTCATGTTTATCGGGGGAACCAAACTAAACCCATTTTACCTGCCCGCCGCTTCTAGTGCGCATGGATAGAATCGAACTATCGACATCCATTTTATAAGAATGGCGCTCTACCACTGAGCTACATGCGCGATGGCAGGCGGGTAAGAATGGTGCTCCTCGCCCGCTACGCTCTCGCTTACAAGGCGAGCGCGGTACCACTGAGCTAATGACGCTAACTTAGATGAGTATTATATATCCAAATAAAAGAAAATTGAAGCCACAATGCTCCTCTCTAGTACTTCTTTTCGAAATCCACTTTCTCAAAGGTCATAAACTCTACATGCTTATGTGCCTCCGTTTTTTCCCATCCATATACCTCCATATATACTTTGAGTAGTCCACCCTCGTACCTTTTGGAATTTTGAAGTGGCAGTTTGGAATACAACTCGTTTACTTGTTGGACACTTGGAGCCTCTATTTCGATATAAGGAAGGAGTCCTGGCCAGACGTCAATACAAACCTCTACGCCACCTAGCTCCCAGGTTTCTCTTTTACTTTCCTGATAGTTGGTTTGGATAAGACCGATGAGCTTCATCAAGTCAACAGTCTTTTGGAAATCGTCTACATTTACCACAAGTTCTCTTTGGTGAACGTGACCTCTTTCTGGATCTGCATAATCTTTTGCACTAAATGTTATCTTATCTCCTTCGTCACGAATCCGTATATATGCCACAGGAATTTGCGGATTTTTGTGATGATCATATACAGATCGTCTCATAAGCCTCATGGGAGATTTGCATTTTGCTCCAAGCAAAACAAGACTCTTCCTAATTTCCTCAATATTTACAGGGTAAAACTTTGACTCAATCTCATCGGGTATATGGGTCATACAAGAAAAAGACAATAATTGAAAATTGAAAATCAAAATTATTTTTGTCATTCTGGCCATTTCCAGAATCAGACAAAAATTATATATTTTTTTTGATTTCATCCCTTATCGCAAACAATATCTCATCAGGTATTTTGAATGCGTGATCTGATCTATAGTGTTTGCCGTAAAGTTTATCTTCAAAATCTACTCCCTTGAAAGTAACAGGTTTGGAGTATCTTGGCACTATATGTCCATGCAAATGTCTCATTTCATTGCCCAAAAATCCATAATTGAACCAGTCTGGAGAAAATGCTTTTGTGAGAGCACTTCTGAGTTCGGAGAGTATTATGAACAATTCTTTTTGCTCATCTGGTGTCGCATCTGCCATATCTAGCGCATCATTTCTTTTACACCAGACCACACATCGACCCAAATAGCATTGATTTGAGTGGACACTAAGTGTCCAGTATTTGTAGTCTTTCACTAGTTGTTTGGAATAATCTTTGGACATAGATGCGATACTTTTTTAGCCCATCAATACTCATACTTTCGCCTAAGCAAATAATTTCCGGCTCATGTATTCGTATTAGACGGGCATTGTCATCTCTAAACTCGCTACGCTTGTTAAGAGCTGACAATGTGGACCCGAGTATATTGCTCAACTCGTTCTTGTCGATTTTGTAAATAGCGGCTTAGAGCGAGTTAGTCCCGATAGCTTTATATGCGTAACGGGAAACTGCCTCCTCTTCAACCCGCCCATATAAATACTGGTGGACCTAGGGGGAATTGAACCCCCTCCTCCGCAATGCGAATGCGGCGTTGTACCGTCTAACTCTAGGCCCTGTATATGCGTCGGGCTCGGTGCGAATTCAGCGCCTGCCGGCAGGCAGGTTGTGCCGTCTAACTCCGGGCCCGGTTTAGTCATAAGCTGTTAGCTAATAGCTCTTAGCTTATTGGTGCTCTCGGCGGGAATTGAACCCACATATCAGCCTTCGGAGGGCCGCGCTCGATCCAGTTAAGCTACGAGAGCTTGTTTTAGGGCTTCAATACAAATCCGATAGCAAGAAGTATTATACCAGCGATGAGTCTGTAGATTCCAAACGTCAAAAGAGTATGTTTCTGCAAAAATTTCACTAACCATTTTGCAGCAAAATATGCCACGATGAATGAAACAATAAATCCAACTATCAAAATATCAATCTGCGATGTAGCTGTCGAGGACATTAGCAAATCTTTATTTTTATAAAGATCATAAGCTGTTGCAGCAAAAATTGTCGGCAAAGAAAGTGCAAGCGAGTACGATGCGGCATCTTCGCGTTTGAAATTGGATAAAATCATACCAACAAGAACAGATCCAGAACGAGATACACCGGGAATTACTGCAAACATTTGAAATATACCCGCGATCAAAGCATCTTTATAACTAATGTCTGTGAGCCCTCTTTGGAGTCTATAGGTGTGCTTACTCGTGTACCATTCAAGCAGAATAAAAATGAGCCCCACTCCCATGAATATATACGTTAGGTTGGATACATTTTCAAAAAACACACCTTTGATTATATCTCTCATCAAAAAACCCACAATTAAAATAGGCATTGTTGAAATAATGAGTTTGAGATAAAGTTTTTTATTGAACCAAACTTCTTTTTGGAACACAAATATGAGCGAAAAAACTGCTCCAGCCTGAATAAAAACTTCAAATAATTTCACAAAGTCACTTTGTGGAATACTGAGCAATTTGGCTGTCCAAAGTAAATGAAAAGTGGATGAGACTGGAAGAAACTCCGTGATCCCTTCGACCACACCAAGTATTACACTGTGCAAATAATCCATATATTTCTAAAGTAATATTCTAATATTATCCTAATAAGTATAATATAAGCCATGTCAAGCATTCCAAGACTTAATGCAATCATACTTCATGGCACAGGAAACACCAGTAACGACAACTGGTTTCAATGGCTGAGTAAAGAACTTGAGAAAATGGGGATGCAAGTTTGGTGCCCCAATCTACCAAACACCAACAAACCAAATCCCAAAATGGTTGTTCCATTTATTTTGAAACATGCACCTTTTAAAATTGACCACAATACATTGCTTATTGGCCACTCTTCAGGATCAGTCCAAATATTACACCTTTTACCTCATATTAAAAACCCTGTGAAGCTTGCGTTACTTATTGGGAGTTTCAAAGACAATGATTTTCTCAAATGGGATCCGAATAATGAGCTTTTTTCTGTTCCTTTTGATTTCGATAAATGCAGAAATAATTGTAGAAAGTTCACATACATTCATTCAGATAATGACCCATTTTGCCCACTTGATCATGCTAAATACTTGCAAAGTCAAACAGGTGGTGAGCTTGTGATTGTTCCAGATCAAAAACACTTCAGTATTAGTACAATGGGAGCTGCTTACAAAGAGTTTCCTAAACTATTAGAAGTAATCAAAAAGAATATATGAAAATAGCACTCGTTCATGACCAACTAGCAGAGTTTGGTGGTGCAGAGCGAGTACTTATTGCTATGAAAAAAGCATTCCCTGATGCGCCACTATATACATCATTTGTTGACTACAGGAGACTTGGAAAACATGCATCCAACTTTGAGGGTTGGGAAATACACGAAAGCAAAATTGGAAAGTTTCCACTATTTAACAAACTATATTCACCTCTCAGATTTTTGCTTCCCATGATTTGGTCATCTTTCGATCTAAGTGGATATGATGCAGTGCTATGCTCCTCATCATGGGGAATGTGTAAGGGAGTATCACTATCACAGAGCAGAGAGCAGAGAGCAGAGAGCTAGAAAAAAAAGATTCTTCTACCACCTACGACCTACCACCTACCACCTATTTCTGCTATCTCCACACTCCCCCACGCTATTTATATGGATATGATGAAAGCTCTCTTAAAAAGTATTGGTTTGTGAGATTGTATGCACTAGTCGTCAATCATTTCCTCAGAATGTATGACTATAGATCTAGTCAAACAATTGACAAATTCATTTTCAATTCAGAAGAAATTAGAAAGCGATCTCTGAAATTTTATAAAAAAGACGGAATCGTCATCCACCCACCGATAAAGACAAATAAACAATCAGCAATTAACAAGAAACAAGAAGAAGACTATTACCCTCCGGGCGTAGCTCTACGGGCGGTGCCTACACCCTACTACCTCACAGTCTCTAGACTAGCCCCAACCAAACACATTGATCTACTAATAAGAGTTGCTAATAAAATGAAATTGAAACTGAAAATTGTTGGAACCGGTAACGAAGAAAAGTACTTGAGAAGTATCGCGGGAGACACTATTGAATTTATTGGCACAGTGAACGACGAAGAGCTTACCAAACTTTATGCTGGTGCAAAAGCATTTCTTTATGCATCACTCAATGAAGATTTTGGTATGGTGCCTGTTGAGGCAATGTCATATGGCACTCCAGTGATAGCACTTGAATCTGGCGGCGTCAAAGAAACCGTGATAGATGGTAAAACTGGAATAGCTTTCGCAGAACTAAATGTAAGTTCACTTGAAAATGCAATTCAACGATTTGAAAAGTTAGACAAAAACAGCTTATTGAATATGAAAAATAACGCCAAAGAGTTTGCTAATTCTTGTAGTGAAGAAAATTTCATAAAAAAACTACAAGCCTCAATTATTGACAATTAGACGCATTTATTGCACAATCGAAGTACTTAGAAATTCTAATATTTCATATGTTTGACAAAATTTTAGTTGGAGTTGCTCTAATTCTTTTATCAGCACCTGCTGCATCTGCAGTAATGCTTCCAACTGGAGCAAGAGAAAAAGCCAGAGAGCTTCGACAAACAAACCAAATGGAAAGGCAAGAGTTCAACGGACAAGTAATCGAGACCAGAACCCAATTCAGAGATCAGACTATGGAAGAAATCAAAAATCTTCGAGTTACTCAAGAAGCAGAATGGAAAAAAGTGATGGATAAAAACAATCAGGAATGGATGGACCTCAACAAACAAAGACTGACAGAGATGCAAGCAGCAATCACAGCTGGAGCATCAGGTCCAACAATTGCAGCAATAAATCTTAAATACAAAGATCTAAGTAAAGGACTCAAAGCTACAAACACATTGGAAAGAAAAGATGTTCGACTTACAGGAAAAATGGAGCGTAAAGATGTAAAAGCAGAAGTTCAGGTCCAAAAAAAAGAAATGCTGAATCAGATAAAAACCGAAAGAAAAACATTTCAAGAAGAAATAAGAAATTCCTGGCAAAACTTCATGAATTCATTCCTAAAAGCAAAGCCAACAGTTACACCAACCGCAACGCAATAAATAGAAAAGATATTTGTCACCCTGAGCTTGCCGAAGGGTGACATTTTTTACCTCTAAACAAAACTTAGATATTTTTTGTCACGTTATATTCTTCGAATGAAATGAGAAGTCTATTCACATAGGTAGTTCTCCCCAGCTTGTACAATTTAAGTCAATAAGCTGGGTCGAACCATAACGAAACAAAAGCGAAAAATATTTCTTATAATCCACCCATATGCCAGAACTCCCAGAAGTTGAAACCATCATGAATTACCTTGCACCAAAATACGTTGGTAAGACAGTGAAAACGATCGAAGTCGTAAATCCCAAACAAGTATTAGGTGATATTTCAAAAGCTGCGGGACAAGCGATTTTGAGCTTTTCAAGACATGGAAAAGTACTTATCCTAAATCTCTCAAATGATTACTTCCTTCAGATTCATCTAAAAATGTCTGGCAGAGTGTCACATTGGCCAACCATTCACACCAGAGCCATCATACATTTCGATGACAAAGACAAACTGTATTTCAATGATCCTCGCAAGTTTGGATGGATCAAAATAGACAACAAACTTCACACATCAAAAGGCATTGACGTGCTTGATAAAAAGTTCACATATTCAATATTTAGAAAAATAGTTGAAAAATCAAAAAAGAATATAAAAACTTTGCTTCTTGATCAAACATTAATCGCAGGCATCGGCAACATCTATGCAAATGATGCATTGTGGCTTTCAAAAATCAATCCAATAAGAACATGCAATAGTTTAAGTATAAGTGAAAGTAAAATACTTTTTGATGCCATAAAAAAAGTAATTCATGATGGAATAAAACACGGCGGATCTTCAAAGACTTATGTCTATAGATTGCCTGATGGCACCAAAGGTCATTATCAAGACCATTTCCTAGTCTATTCATTAGAAAGCAAACCTTGCAAATTGTGCGGAGAGAAAATCAAACGCATTTCACAAAATGGCCGTAGCACATGGTATTGCCCAAAATGCCAAATTTAAACAGAGCAGAGAGCAGAGTTGATAGAGCAAAGAAAGACCATACCCTAATTCCTAATATCTAATATCTAAATTCTAAATAAATACCAATGCAATAATTCCAAACAATTAGAAAAATACTTAATATGTGTAATTTTTGGAATTGTTTAGGAATTAGAAATTAATATTTAGAAATTTGTTTTAAATCCTACATGCCTACAAGCCTAAAGGCCTATTTTCCTGTCCCCACTATTCATACCTAATGGCTTCGATTGGTGAGAGCATGGAGGCTTTGCGAGCTGGGAATACTCCAAATACAATTCCAATGCCAGAAGACACGCCAAGAGCTAATGCTACGGATTCAAGACTAATATAGGCTGGGAAAATGCTTTGGACACCAAGGACAATAAGCCAGGCGAGAATGATCCCAAGTAGTCCACCAAATACAGACAGTATCACTGCCTCAATAATAAACTGGGCAAGAATATCATTCTGTCTTGCTCCAAGTGCTCTGCGCACACCAATCTCTTTGACACGCTCTGAGACTGTCACATACATAATGTTCATTATTCCTATACCGCCAACAAGAAGTGATATGGCAGCTATCCCAGCCAAAACTGTATTTAATATTCCGAAAATATCAGTAACTGCTCTTTGAATTTCTGCAAGCTCCACTATGGAATAATCATCTTTTTTATAGCGCTTGAGCATTTGCTCATCAATAAGTGCCTTGCCTTGTTCTGTGCTAACATCGACATTTGGAATAACAATAAGAGAAATAAATTTCTTTTCTGTGTTGAAAGTGTAACCAGTTTTGTATGGCAGATATATATAACCATCAAGATCTGGCCCGCCAAAGCCACCTCCTCCAATTTTGCTCAGAACTCCAACAACGGTGTACGATTGATTATCTGCCTTGATCTTTTTGCCAACCGCATTCTCGGGAGTATCAAATAAGTTTTCTGCAATTTTGTTACCAAGAACAACCACTTTGCGCTTTTTGTCATTGTCCTCGCGAGTGAAAAAGCTACCTGATGTAGTTTTTAGATTTCTTGATGGGAAATATTCATCAGAAGACATGAAGAGTGTGGCGCTTTGGGAGTTGCCCCCAGCTGTCACAGTAACTGGCTGAGTTTGCTGGGGCACTACATATTTCATTTCCCTAATTCTTTTGAGCTTTGTCAGATCTTTTTCATCAAATCGAGTAGACCCAAGTCCTCCACCACCCTGAAACCTTCCATTTTGTACAACTTGACCAGGGAAAATAATAAGCTGATTAGATCCAAGACTCTCAAACTGTTCATTGATAGATTTCTTTAGTCCTAATCCAAATGCCACAATGAGAACCACAGAAAGCACACCAATAAGAATTCCCAAAGATGTCAACATTGTCCGGACTTTATTTCTTGCGAAATCTTCTATTGCGGATTTGCTGACAAATGCCAAATAATTGATTCTTCTTGCTTGATTTATCATTTTTTATGTCAACTTCTTGTTGTTAATTTATTGTTCGAATGAAATGACCTGCCTGCCGGCGAGGCAGGGAACTTCTCAGCATTGCTTCGAAGCATAAACAAATACTTTTACTTAGTTTATATACTCATACAATTAATCCATCTTTCATATGTATCTGTCTTTTTGCTCTTGCTGCAATATCAGCCTCATGAGTCACAAGAACTATTGTGACTTTATCTTGGGTGTTAAGCTCTGAAAACAGCTTCATAATCTCATCACCAGTTTTTGTATCAAGATTGCCAGTTGGCTCATCTGCAAGTACAAAGTCAGGATTCATAATAAGCGATCTTGCAATAGCCACTCTTTGTTGCTGACCACCAGATATTTTGTTGGGGTATGAATTCATCTTTTCCTTAAGACCAAATCTCTCAAGCAAATAAATTCCTCTAGCTCGTGCGTCATAACCCAAATTTTTTCTAGCATAGATTGTTGGAACAAGTACATTTTCAAGCACTGTGAGCTTGTTTATAAGATTGAATTGCTGAAATACAAATCCAATATATTCATTCCGAAGTCTTGAGAGCTCGTTGTCAGGCAATACTTCAGCTTCTTTTCCAGCTATAAACACTCCCCCACGACTTGGCTTATCCAGTAGCCCCAATATTTGCATTGTTGTTGATTTACCACAGCCTGAAGGTCCTGTGATCGCTACAAATTCTCCTGACTCCACAGTAAGAGATACTCCTTTTAGAGCGATAAATACTTCTTCTTTGTTGATTTGGTATTCTTTCCAAACATCACGCAGTTCGATCATAAGTTTTTGAAGTTACGATTTATTTCTTCTCTACGAGCACATCACCTTCTTTGATTCCTGACTTTACGGCAACGTCACTATCTCCTTCTTCTCCAAGCTGCACTTCAGTCTTCACTTCCTTACCATCCTTCAAAACATATACATATTTTTTCTTGTTCTCTGTTGTTACATAGTTTAGTGGGATTGCATATACGTTTTTGATTTCTTTTGTCACAAACTCTGCATCCCCAGTCATACCGAGTCTATACTTAAGAAGATCATTTACTGAACCAAAATCAATCTTGATTTCGTAAGATGTACCTGTGTCACCTGTCTTTGGAGTGAAAGCTATTGATTTTACAACACCAGTCATGGTTTCATTTTCATAAGGATCAAGTGTGATTTTTGCAGTATCTCCAACACTTATTAGTGGCACTTCAGTTTGATCTGCTGATGCCAAAAAATAAACAGTTTGGGGATTGACCACTTCATATGTTTGTGTTGCAGCAATATTTGCTCCAGCAAACTGTCCTCCGACTTTTGTAACAATACCTTCTATTGGCGAATACATATATGCCATTTCTTTTGCAAGTGATTGAAGCTCCACGTTTATGACAGAATTATTTAGATTGAATTGCGCCTTATCAACTATCCTTCGTAGTTTCTCTCCAAGCTCTCCACTTGTCACATCGGCATCCTTGTTATCGTCTTTGGTTTGTTCAAAATCCCATCTTGAGATCATGTAGGTATTGAGACTAGATTCGAGCTTCTTCTGGAGGTCTCTCTGATCAAGTGAGGCAATCCCCTGATACTTTTTTACAAAGTCACCTTCTTTGACTCCAACCCAAGAGAGTTTTCCACCAAGAGGGAAAAACAAAGACACGTGCTCATCTGCTGCAATCTCACCAGAAATAGTAAGTGTTTCTGTGAGTTTGTTTTTCTTAACAGTAAATTTTGGTGATTCTTGAGCAGATGCTGATCCTGTAGTTTTGTTTTGATTCCGTGAAAAATATATAGTTATTCCTGCTATAACAAGCAAAATAATCCCAAGTATTATTAGATTTCGTTTCATAGAGTATAGTTTATGGTGTGTGACTGATATAATCATTCTAGCATGAGAATCTTACAAAAAGAAGGTCTGAATTTAACAAAAATTGCCCTAATTTCTCTCCTCCCGGTATTACTCATTTATCTTCCTTTTATTTTTCATGTTAATAGTTTCTGGGGCATCCCCTTCAAGCAAACAGGAATGCAGGTAATTTTTGCCAACTGGGATGGACCCAACTACGTTTACAACTCAATCACAAATTACTCTCCAGCACAAATTGAAGTTAAACCTTTTTTGAATGTTGCCGCATATTACCCTGCTCACTTCCCTGCTTTCTCACTAATTATTAAGTTATTTGCGTTTGTTCTACCAATTTTTTGGTCAGCAATATTTGTGCAACTTTTATCAGGAGTAGTTTTGAATTTTCTTTTTTTCTATTTCATCCGCAATGTTTCAAAACATGCATTATGGCTTACATTTGCTTTTACAATATTCCCGCCAAGGTTTTGGATTGTAAGAGCTGTAATTGGACCTGAAATGCTACTTGTGGGGATAACACTTGCCGCTCTTGTTTTATGGGACAAAAAAAGCTATTTTCTCGGAGCATCACTTGCTATTATCGCAACTCTTTTTAAGTTTCAGGCAATCTCGATTCCTGTAGCTTTCTTGGCAATGTGGATTTATGAAACATTTAAAACTAAAAAACTAAATCTTATACCTTTAATAAATATTATATTTGCCTTCACTGGTTATCTGATAGTAAGCTATTACTATCTTTTGCAGACTGGCAATTTCAATGCATATTTTGAAGCCCAAAAGCTTGTTGGTATGTCTGCAGCCCTTCCATTTTCCATGTTCAATTATGCGCAAAAATGGGTAGGAACTGGATGGATGGAGTCTGCTGCGCTATATTTTATAGCAATTTTTGCAATGATCGCAAAGCTATTAAACGAAAAAAAGTATTTATTTGCGATATATGGTATTGTCTATGCTGGAATGCTATCTATCATCCCACAAGTTGATATCATGAGGCTATCAATACCTTTGGCACCACTGTTTTTCTATGCTTTTCATGATCATTTATCAACAAAATATTTCAGATGGGCGCTAATTGCCAGTATTCCGCTTATGTATCTATTTGCAATAAATTTCATATTGAATAATCAGGCACCCATTATTGATTGGTCAATTTTCAGATAATATGAAGAATAAATTCTTTTACATTTTTGTAGTTGTAGTTATCACAACTACCTTTTATCTTCGAACATATCGACTACCTGAAACAATTATGTTTTTGTCTGATCAGGGGCGTGATGCTATTGTGTTAAAACGTCTTGTAACTCTTGAGAAATTTGTATTTGTAGGCCCAACTACATCGATTGGAAATGTGTTCACAGGACCTTTTTATTATTATCTTGTTGCTCCATTTATGGCTTTGTGGAGTCTTGATCCAGCCGGCCCTGCATATGGAGTTGCAATAATAAACACTCTTGGACTTATATTGTGCACATACCTCACTGCCAGATTCTTCAACAAAAAAATTGCAACGATATTTTTGATATTGACAGCATTTTCGGCAAATCAAATATTGCAGTCGAGGTTTTCTTGGAATCCAAATCCATTATCCACTTTCGCATTTTTGACTCTTCTTGCCATGTTTTATGCACACAAAACCAATAAGAAAATTGCATATGTTGCAACAGGTTTGCTTGTTGGCACAAGCATCCAGCTTCATTATATTGCTGCAGCAGTTCCTTTTTTTACTTTAGGATTTTTTGATTTTTCGAAAAAGAGCATTGAGCATGTGAAACGTAATAAAAAACAAATATTAATAGGTGTGGCTATTGCCACATTTGTGGCAATAGCCACATTCACTCCCCTCATTTTATTTGAAATAAAAAATGGTTTCATAAACACCAAGACACTATTTAGAGCTACTTCTTCTGGAGAAATACAAGCTGCAAACACTACATATTCTCAACGACTTAACGATACAGCGAAATATTATTTACTTCATGCTTTTAGTATCAATATTTTTGACGGATCTCTTGCACTCACCATTTTTCTTCTTGTGCTTATCCTTGCTACATTTATTGCATATAGAAAAAGAGATGATTCATCAATTTTTGCGAGAGGATCTATTGCTGTAATATTAGTCAACATTCTTGCCTTATCAAGAATAGAAACAGGCAGGCATGTGCACTATTATAATCCGTCATATTTGGTTTCATTTTTCCTAGCCGGATATCTTTTTGACAAAAGTTTTTCATTCCTAAAAAATATCTGGTGGAAAGTATTTATCACCCTTCTATCCGCCGCTTTGATTGCGGCATTTCTATACAATCAGTATCCAAATCTCAAATTCATTTTTGAGCCACACAAAACAGATACACAAGCTTCACATGCCAAATCTGTGGCTGAATATATCAAATCTCAAAAAACTTCAGACAGCTTCCAGGTTGTTGGGTTGCCATTTTATGAAACCGAAGGTCACTATAGATATTATCTTGAAATTTTGGGAGCAAGACCAATGCCTGCAGACACACTTGGAGACCCCAAAGAACTTTTTGTAATTTGTCATACCCTTGATAAGAAAGATTGCGATATACCTGGAAATGCACAGTGGCAACTTGCTGATTTTCAAAATAGACATCCAAATTGGAAATTTGATAACAAGGCAACAAAAACAATTGACGACATTGTCCGCATATACAAACTAGTATATTAATATTTTGATATGGGAAAGACAGAAAGCGAGCCTGTCCCAAACGTCTTAAAAGAGGCAATTGAAAAAGTAAAGTCTGTCGCAATTGCCGGGTTCCCTTTATGTCTAGGAGTTGATCTAGAAAACACTCTTATGCAGCCATTAAATTCTAATGGTCGCTATCCTCATCTTATACCTACAGAAAACAAGACCCTATCTAAATTTTTGAGAGCTTTAATTGGAGAATTAAGACAAAGTGGCACCCAAAGCAGTCTTTTTCTGGCAAATGCCAGCAGTTTAGAAGCTGATCCTCTAGCTAAATGTGGCTTAGATCATGATGTGGTTGCGAATTATCTCAAAACTGGCTATCAACATCTGCGCCAATTCGGTGAATTAGTAGTGCCAATTGCAAACCTAAAGTTTTATCATGAAGCAAATGGTGTGATAGTGCATTTTAATGACCTACAAATGTACCCTTCACTTATAGAACACACTCCTCATAACTGGAACGTATACTCCGCAACTGTTTTACCTTATTCTGGAAATCACCCTCCTGAAAGCCTGCAAAGATACGCATCGAATATTTTAAATACATTTTCTGCTGTCGATGTTAAACAAGTCTTGGATTTACGAACAAAAGGGCGAGCAGCGGAGCTTAGATTTTTCCGCGAACAGGCATACTAGTTAAAATTTGATACAATCTTAGGATTATTAGCCTGAGTTTTTGAAATATGAGCATATCAGTTATCGTCCCATGCTACAACGAAGAAACAAATATCCAAAAAGGAGTTTTGGATAAAATTGGAAACTATACCAAAGACGATCCCAAATACATTGAGGTAATCATTGCAGACGACGCATCAACCGACAAATCAAAAGAAATAATTAAGTCCGAGTACCTCAAACTTTTTCCCAAATTCAAGTTACTTGAGCTTCCTCATGGCGGCAAAGCAAACACAGTGATAGCTGCCACAAAAGCGGCAAAGGGCGATTATATCTTCATGACTGATATGGATCTTGCCACACCTATTGAGGACGCAAGCAAACTCATAAGCAAACAACAAGAAACAGGCTCTCCAGTTGTTATAGGTTCTCGCGGTGCAACTCGACCCGATGCTCCATTAACTAGAAAGATTATGGCTCTTGGGATGATAGCACTGAGAACACTACTTATTGGTCTTGCAAGAATCAAAGATACTCAATGTGGATTTAAAATGTTCAAAAAAGATGTCGCATTGTCAATTTTTGACAAGCTACTTGTTTTCAAAAGAAAAGAAGTGAAAGGACAAGCGTCTGTTTCAGCTATTTTTGATCTTGAGTTTCTCTACCTTGCCCGAAAATTTGGATACAAGATTGAAGAGGTCCCAGTTGTATGGCGACATGTAGAAACCAAGAGAGTTAGCTTTGTAAAAGATGTCATCGAATCACTAACAGATATGGCACGACTAAAATGGTATGACTTAAAAGGTAGATACAATGCCTAAAAAAATGAATAAAATTATTAGACTACTTAATCAAAAAATAATCTTAGTGATCGGACTTATTTTTCTAGTTATTTTAACGATTTACTCTTATCAACCAGCCAAACTATCTGAGATGTCAGAAAACCATACTCCCAAAGAACTGTCCAATCTGTATGACAAATCACAGTATGTTATTGCAAAATCCAAAAACCCGATAAGTGATGCAGTTTTTTATGCTCACGCTGGTTATTCATATGTGAAAGGCTCAAATCCAATACTTTTAAATGCCGAGCATCCTCCATTTGGGAAATACCTAATTGGACTTTTATTCATTATCACATCTTATTGGAAAACGTCTGGTTGGTTTTTTGTCGTCACATTGCTTATAACAGTAAATATTTATTTATATCGAAAGACAAAATCATATATGCCTTCTTTGCTATTTTCATTTTTCTACGTATTGGACACAAACATACGATATCAAGTAACTGGAGCCCCACTTCTAGATATTATTCAGCTTCTTTTTCTAGTTTTATACCTCATATACTCCGACAAAATATTTTCCAAGATTAATCAAAGAAATCTAATTATTAGTGGTCTAATATTAGGCTTACTAGCATCAACAAAAATGTATTTTCCTGCAATTCTAGTATTTGGATCAACAATCATCACTTTACTTTTCAAACAAAGATTCGTTAATTTGAAAAAATATATTTTAATATTGGAAGTTCCGTTCATCGCTGCGTTGGTATACATCCTCACATACTCCGTATATTTCATTTCTTTTCACGGATCTCCCTTAGATTTCATTCGATCACAGCTCTGGACGCTTCATTATTGGACTGACAACGCAGCAAATGCTAATAAAATATTTGGAAGTCTTTTCCCATTAATATTTTTTAATAAGTACTATGTTTGGTGGGGCAATGATCCAGTCATTTCGTATGAGGATTGGACCGTCATGTGGCCCATAAGCTTTGGATTAATTTTGCTTTCTTTGTTTTGGAACTTATCAAGGTTTTTACCTAAAAATGTTCTTAAATACAGCACAACAAAGTACCTTTCGATTTCATTACTACTAAACATAGTTTATTTCCTAAATATTCCTGTGTCACCACGATACCTCATTCTTCTTTTTGTTCCAGGATATATAATAATAGCCTTGACTACTTATGAACTACTTTCTTCAAAACAAAAGAAAAATTGAAAACTTCTTAGTGATTTCTGCATCTTTGTTTATTGTATTAGGACTCGTATATCAACTAGTAAACCTAAGCAATATCGTACCTTTTCATGATTGGGACGAAGCAATCTATGCACAGGTTGCAAAAGAATTCATGCGAAATCCTGGATTTCTACTTACATATAATGGTAGCGCTTGGTTTGAAAAACCCTTTCTGCCAAGCTTTCTGTATGCTCTATCTTGGTGGTTAATCCCCGTCAAAAAAGAACTTGTAGCAAGATCAATCTCCGTCTTTTTGAGCTTATTATCTTTATTAACAATCTTTAAGATAGTCAGAAAGCTAAAAATTTCCAAATATTTGGCAGTATCGGCATTACTTTTCACGACATATTCTTCAATGTATATAGACAGATCGCTACTTGTGAATGTTGACATCATGCTAACATTCGGATGGTTAGTTTATTCTCTTGGCTATCTGGATAACAATATTTTATACAAAGTTGTTGGGCTTATTTTTGGAGTTTTGAGCAAATCACTTCTTGGGTTCTTTCCACTACTTACAGAGATAGGAGTAAGCGTCATATATCGGAAAATTACCTTCAAGAAAATTTTTCAATGGACCCTTTTAATAACACTTTCCTCACTGTGGCATATATACATGATTATCGTCTACAAACAAGATTTTATAAAGTCACATTTCCTAGATCACATGGTCTCACGAGTCACCCGCCCTATTGAGCTTCATTTCGGTGATAAGTGGTTTTATATTTCCAAATTATTCGAAGTAACAAATATTATTTTGGTTTTATCTGTAGTCGGAGTTGTTATTTTTACAATTATCACAATTAGAAAACGATTAAGAAATGAGAGTTTGCCAAAAGATATTAGGGGTTACCTTTTTCTTTTTGCCCTACCAATCACATACCTGGCTTTGCTAACGATTAGCAAATCAAAACTTCACTGGTACATCACTCCTATTATTCCATTCATATCAATCTGGACAGTTGTTTCCATTGATCAAATACTAAGAGCTAGCTCTAAAAATCAAAGTCTGATAATTAGAATCGGCACAATAGGGCTGGATATATTTGTACTAGTTCTTTTTGGACTGTCAGTTACACATATCCAGGCTGATTGGTATACACCAACTGACAAAACCATTATTGGAATTTGTATAGGCAAAAACAAGCAAAATGCAAAGAATATAACTTACGTGGTTCTTCCTCAAGAGCGCAAAGATGCAAATGTCATAGAAGCTGCAAACTTGCAAATTGGTAGCTCGTTCATATATGGGTCTGCTCCTGCATTTGTATACTACTCAGATTTGCCTGTAGACTTTGTGTATCGTGAGAGTGAAATCATGAAAAGTGCCACAAATAGCGACATTCTGGTTATTTCAAAAGAAGATTTGAAAAACCCAGTTATCAATAAGTCATTAATTGAAGCCCAAAATCCCCCTTATAGCTCTACGCCATTTTGCAAGACAAGTACGCTTGTAGCACTTCGAAAAAAAGCCTAATTTAGGCTATAATAATAGTATGAATTCAACTACCGCATTATTTGACTATCTCAAAAAAACGATCAAGCGAAGCGACATCATTCTAACATTAGTTTTTGCAGTCGTATATTTCACTACCAGACTCACAAACCTTCTTAAGTTGCCAATATTTTCAGATGAAGGCATATATATACGATGGGCAAAAATAGCTTCAGATGATCCCGCTTGGAGATTCATCTCGCTCACAGACGGCAAGCAACCACTTCAAACTTGGGGTACAATCCCATTTATCAAACTCTTCCCAGACAATCTGCTATTTGCAGGAAGACTTTTTTCTGTAATGACAGGCTACGCTGCATTACTTGGTATGATGGCACTTTGTGCATATCTATATGGCAGGCGGGGAGCTATTATTGCAGGTATTTTGTATATAGTGACTCCTTACTTTTTATTTTATGACAGGCTCGCTCTTGTAGACTCAGGGGTCAATGCATCATTTATTTGGATTTTATTTTTGTCTATTTTACTTCCTAAGTTTAGAAGGTTTGATTTGGCAATGATTTTTGGATTTATTGCAGGTATTGGACTTCTGGCAAAATCATCAGTGATTATGTTTCTGGGACTTTCAGTTTTTGGAATATTAATACTTATTGAAGAATCACATCCACATTTGTCAGCATTATTCTCTATTAAAAATCTTATTACAGTGATTAAGAAGAACAAATCGAAAATACTCGATTATTACTCGCTATTTGTAATAGTTTTTGGCATCTCATTATCACTTTATCTTACCCAAAAATTTTTCTCTCCATTCTTTCATTATATTGCCGAAAAAAATCTCACATTTATTGAGTCACCTTCTGAATGGTTAGCGCATCCATTTTCACTCGTGCCAAGCAATCTACAATTTGTTCCGCTTTATGTCGGTTGGGAGAGTGGATGGCTGCCGATGATTCTTGGTATAGCAGGTCTTATGATGATGTTTAAGAAAAGACCGCTTCTTGCTATGTATTTGTCGATTTGGATCATTTTGCCATTCTTATTGATAATTAATTTTAATAAAGTTATTTTTCCAAGATATCTCATATTTTTCCCAAGTATTCTCATAATTTTGACCGTTACATTCCTAAATTACATCAAAGACCGTAGCATGAGATTCGTATCAATTGTTGTCAGTACACTATTGCTAGCAGGTTTGTCATATCCGATACTATTCAATGTTACAGCCATATCACTGCCTCCAGTTGACAGAGGACAATACATAGAAGGTCAAACTGCAGTTTGGGGAGCACAAGAGCTCATGCAAATAATACGTGATGATGTTGCAAAGACCGACAAGCAGGCTGTTGTTCTGGCCGAAGGAAATTTTGGCCTGATCGCTGATGTACTTGAAGTGATGAAAAAGCCCGGAGACAGAATCATTATTGAAGGTTACTGGCCACTGAATGAAGAACATATTTATCAGAAACTGAACGAAACGGATAGGAATCTCGTGTATATTGTTTTCTCTCATAGAAATGACTTTCCTGTTCATTGGCGAGAAGTGATGGACGAGGTAAAAGTTTTCAAAAAACCAGGTAGTGATCCTAGTGCAGTCTATCTGTATAAACTAAAAAATTTGCCTGTTAATAAAAAAATTGTAAATGAATAAATACTTGGTCAACCCTTCTAAGGTATTGAAATATATTTTTATACTTGCGCTGATTTCTGCTGTTATTTTTATTGCAAGGGACATGTCTCCATTACGTGGCGATTCATTTACCTTTCATGACATGACGCAGTTTGCAAGAGTTTATGAACACACAAAAGAAATAAAATCATTAAACATCCTAACCAAATATGCCAGAGATATGAACTTTGGACTAGGATATCCGATATTTGCGTTTTATGCACCTGTTGCTTATTACACAAGCTCAATAATAAATTTGTTGGGTTTTGGTGTAATAGAAGCAGTAGACTTATCCTTTTTCATTTTCTGGCTAACTGGATCTGTTGGAATTTACTTTCTTGTAAAAATAAGTAAAAAAAACAACTTTGCTGCAATTACTTCTGCTATTTTGTATGCATTGTCCCCTTGGTGGGCTAGCGAAATTTTTGTGAGAGGAAATCTTGCAACGAGTGCTTTTCTTGCTTTTGCTCCTTGGGCACTATGGTCTACCCACAGTTACAAGAAGTACCCAAAAAAATCTTTATTTTTTATTTTTTTGACCACTCTTTCTCACAACGCCTTATCGATACTGTTCATTCCAATTTTGTTCGTGTATGGATATCTTATTTCCAAAATTGACCGAGTGGCAAGAGTAAAGTTTCTCATACTAAGTGTGCTATCAACTTCTTGGTTTTGGTTTCCAGCATATCTTCAGTTATCTCAAACATACGCCAAAGAGGTTGCAACAATGATTAATTACCGCGATCATTTTTTGTGCGTTGATCAAATATGGTCAGGTCTTTGGGGGTATGGAGCATCTATGAAAGGTTGTTATGATGGGATGAGCTTTATGCTTGGAAAATTGCAGATTGTCACATTTGTAATAGGAATTCTGATCGCACTATGGAGGAAGAAAGTTAGAAGTCAGATTTATTTTGAGCTTTTGATTGTTACATTTCTAATTTTTATGACCTTGCCAGATTCAAACGGATTGTGGCAAGCATTTCCACTCATTCAAGCGATCCAGTTCCCTTGGAGATTTTTAGCAATGACTTTACCATTTCTGGCTCTAGGCAGCTCTCACTTTTTTGAGTTTCTAAGTAATAAGCTTCATGAGTTTGACAAAATTTACAGTTTTATTATCACAACAAAGAATCTTGAATACCTAATATTACTCATGACTTTGTGCGCTGTAGTTCTTGGAAGTTCAAAATTTTTTGTAGCTCAAAAACTGCCAAAGGGGGAAATTTCAAACAAATATCTATCAAAAACTTATATCTCAAACTCAGCAGCATATGAGGCTCCAGAGTATTTGCCAAAATCAGTAGATCGTAACTACTGGTTAAAATTCAGAGACCAAAATATTCCAGACAAGGATAAAATTATCCTAAAAAATAAAATGGACAAATTCGCATTGAATCCTTATTATCAAATGCTTGGTATTCTAGTTAGTGGTCTTTCAATCTATTTTGCCTTATGTCGACACACTCATACAAAAAGAATTCATTCATAAGTCTTGGGTTTCTATTTTTTCAAAGTGGTTACTCTGCCGTCTTAGGACTTGCAGCAAATATCATTATTACTATTCTTGCCGCAAAGGATGTTTTCGGAATTTACTCTACAACTCTAGCTACCATTTCAATATTCAACTATATTTCAGACATTGGGCTTGCTGGAGCTCTAATTCAAAAAAAAGAGATCAAAGAAAATGATCTTTCAACAGTTTTTACAGTACAACAGTCAATAATAGGCACACTTGTTGTGATTGGCTTTTTTGCAGCCACCTGGGTTTTGAAATTTTATAATCTCACGGGAAATGCAATATATTTGTATTATGCAATGCTTGTCAGTTTCTTTATTTCATCACTAAAGACAATTCCTTCAGTCAAATTGGAAAGATCTGTAAACTTCAAAGAAATTGTTAAAGTACAAATAGTAGAAAATACTCTATTTTATGTCGTTGTGTCGATATGTATTATTTTGCATTTGAATCTATTTAGTTTTGCAATCGCACTTCTGACTAGATCGATTGTTGGCACATTACTAATCTATAGACTTAGTCCATGGACTCCAAAATTGCATATTGATATGTCATCACTGCGTGACTTACTCTCATTCGGTGTGCCTTTTCAGTTAAACTCATTTTTGGCTCTCGCCAAAGACGATCTTATGGTTATATTTCTGGGTAAGACACTGGGGTTTCAATCACTTGGTGAGATCATGTGGGCCAAAAAATGGGCTGAGGCACCAATCCGAATCATCATGGACAATGTGACAAAGATTTTATTTCCTCTTGTCTCAAGACTTCAAGATGAAAAAGAAACACTACGCAAAACTGTTGTGTCTACGGTTTGGATTCAATTTCTTATTCTAGCTCCGACACTGGCTTTTGCCGCTTTTGCAATGCCTTACGTCGTGAAATATATTCCAAAATATTCCAAATGGGAATCTGCTCTCCCATTGTTTTATATATTTTGCATAGCTGCACTTTTTTCAACTCTCTCTACTCCACTTCTAAATGTATTCAATGCATTGAAAAAACCCAAAATCCCACTCATGTTTATGATCATCTGGACCACAACTACTTGGATTCTGACACCTATTTTTACAGCAAATTTTGGTCCTATTGGTTTTGCCTATACTCAGATCATTTTGTCATCTACATTTATTCTGATTTTGATTCTTACCAAAACACAGCTTGGGATTGAGATATTTGACTTTAATATTCCTTATAACACATTGAAAGAAACATACAAACAGATTCTTAACAAGATAAGAAGGTGATTATCTGGAGAGTACCACAGACAAAACAAATCGAGGAAGCACCAACTGACGCTTCAATCTCCAGGGCTCAATAATAAGTCTGAAGAGCCACTCAAGACCTATATCCCGTATTATTTTTGGCGCTCTTCTTACTTTGCCAGAAACGAAGTCAAATCCACCACCCACACCCATACAAACTATACCCTTTAGATTGCTTTTATTTTTTTGGATCCAAATTTCTTGAAATGGAGATCCAAATGCAATAAATAATATTTCAGGATTTTTTGATGTAATTTTTTGGATAAGATCTGTGTCATTTCTATCAACATCCGCAATACAGTCAAAGTCACCATTTTGTGACACTGTCCTCTTGTAATAATCAACTACTTTTTGAGCTGTGCCATCGATTCCACCAACAAATAGAATTCTCTTATTGGGATATGTTTGAACAAGTCTGGTCATCAAATCTACTCCAGTAATCCTATTTACTTTTGGCAGTCCAAAGTAATTTCTCGCTAACACTATACCTATCCCATCAGCTATAACAACACTGTCCGGATCGAAATATATTTTTTCAAATTCTTGATTTTTTTGCGCTTCCATTGCATTTTCCGTATTCAATGAAATAATATGCAGAAATTTTTTATCAGTCAAAGATTCAGCTATTTTCTTACCGAGTACTTCCTGGTTTGTTGCAAGACTAACAAGCGGTTTTAACATAATTGTATTGTACCAACCTATTAGTGTTATAATAAAAGACAAATATGAATGTAAGTGCAATCATAGTAGCTGAAGGAGCTTGTCCAGATATCAATCTCACGATTAGTAGCTCCCGCGAAATCGCCAACGAAATCATTTTGGTGGATATCGGCATCGAGAAGACTACTCGTCTCAAAATACAAGCTGAATACGAGGATATGCTAATTGAGAAAATGGATAAGCCAGAATTTGTCGAGCTCATCCGCCAAGATACATTCTCGTTTGCCAAAAACGATTGGATATTGCTGCTTGATCCGGACGAGTATTTATCACCTGACTTGGTGCGATATATCCAAACATTACCCGAAAATATCATTGAGAGCCACACTCACTTCAAAATCCCCAGACAGAATTATATTTTTGGAAAATGGATATCACATAGTCGCTGGTGGCCTGACTACCAGGTAAGACTTTTTCGAAAAGATAGCATACAATGGCCAAGAATCCTCCATTCTCAACCACTCATCAATGGCAAAGGTTATGTGATTCCCGCATTTGAAAATGAAAAAGTAGAAATGAATGCCCGCACCATAGTCCACCACAACTATACTGGCATAATCCAATACCTAGAAAAAGCTGTAAGATATTCACGAGTGGAAGCGGATGAGATCGTCTCACAGGACAAAGAATTCACTCTTCTTGAAGCAACTCGACGTGCCACATCAGAATTTATTTCTAGATTTTTTGCCGAGAAAGGTTACAAAGATGGAGTCCATGGATTTTTGCTGGCAGTGCTGCAAATGTTTTATTGCATCTTGGTCTTTTGTTTTGTCTGGGAAAAACGTGGTTACAACGATGTTTCAAGTGTATCGCTTCATAAGTCTGTAAATCAAATGTTTTTAACCACAAGCAAAGAAGTAATCTATTGGATGAGGAGAGAAAAACTTTTAAAAGGAACAGAAGCGATATTTGCCAGACTCAAAGCTTGGATACTGTCTTCATAAGCGCCTTTTTTTTATCACCAAGTAAGTTGCACATATAAGCAATGTTGCTACAACTGATCCAACAGTAATGTATTTGCCCAATAGTCGTACCTTTGTATCTTCAAACATCACCTTCACCGTGTGTTCACCAGGTGGCACTTGAAAAGTGATAACCCCTCGATAGTTTGGATTTTGGAACTCAATACTCACAAGCTTCCCATCGATATAGACATTCCATCCCGGAAAATAAAAGGTGTAATCACTGACTGTCAAATTTGTTTCAGCATTGATTTTATAAATTCGTGATGCATTTTTTATTTGTTTGCTTTCTATGACGCCTCTTCCTTCAACAATCTCGGCTTTTTCGCGCTTGATGGGATATTCATCAGTATTACCAGACCATATAGTATTCATCATGAAAGAGTGTAGATTGAGTGGAGTGAAGTAATAATATGACTGTGGCAAATATGTGTAGTTTTTACCATATAGTTGTGGGAATCTAGCAAACACAATAAAAGCTACAAGAACTAAAGACACATACACAACCCAACGTTTTTCCTTCAACCATTCATACATTACTCCAAGAAGAATTGGAGGCATGAATAAATAACTTGACAAATATCTCCAGGGATATTGGATATTACCAAGTATGCGAACTCGCATATATATTTGTTCAAATAGCACACTACTAAAGGCAATTGCTATCCATCCGCCAATTAGTGCAAATAACCAAATTTTAAAAATTAATTTATTTTCAGATTTTAGTTTTGGCTTATTCCTAAATATTAAAAATAAAATGGTAATAATTGTTGCTACTACCAAAACAAATGTTTCTGTGACGCCAGCTTTAATAAGATGACATCTACCAAAAATGTCATTACGGAAAGTGCAATTGTAAAGCCAAGTAGGATTGATGAATGATTCTATGCTTGTTGTTTGATTTGGCGCATAATGGCTGTTTGTGATGCCATGATAAAGATACTTTGTTTCAAGATTGAGGGGCAGGAAGTAATATGCTGTGATTCCAATTGCCAGCAATCCTGCCACGCCAATTCCAATGAAATATTTATAATCTAACTTTATGAAAAACAAAAACCACAAGAATAGTATTGGGGCATATATAACAAGCATCATGGGGTGTGTCAAAATAAGCCCCACAGCACCCACAAGCAGCAAAACATAAGGCCACAAACGCTTGTGATTTTGATGAAGTTCATATATTGCAAGCATTATGACCGGTACCCAAACCGCAGAGAAGAACTCTGGCATCGCACCTCTCATATAAAAGTTGATTATTCTATATGGAGCTAAAGAATAAATAATTGTGGCAAAAAAAGCAGCTTCGCTGCTAAAAAACTTTCTAAGTAATATATAAAAAAATATTGCGGAAACAACCGCCCCAATCAAATACATTATGTGAAAAGAGAGCAATACATCATGGGTAAGAAATGTCAAAAATGCCCCACCATAGGCAGGTATTTGGTGGGCAATTGTGCCAAGTGGCAATCCATAGTTTGCAAATCCATCACCCCACCCTACTGGAAACTCACCATCCGAGAGTGATTTGTGATATTGAGCGATCGTTGTAATGTGAGCGATAGCATCAAAATTAGCAGGTTTTGTCCCGTGCCACAAATAATCGAATGAAAAAATTATGTTCAAAACGATTAGAAGTAAGGCAAATACAACGTCAGCCTTGAATTTACGAAGTAACTCCATATTTATCTCATTATACGCAATAACTACATTTATAAGTTAGCTTTTGGGATTATAATATAATTGTCTATCTTATGACAAAAAACCAAAAAATCCTGAGCATTGGTGTAGGAATAATATTCATAATTGGATTTATATTTTTTCTAGGACAATTCAGATATTTTTCCAACCCATTGTCTAGAAATTTGTACAAAGAATATTTTATTAGCGAAGTTATCAAAAATAAGAGAATTGATGCAGAAAAATTCTGGGAATTCAGAGATTTTTATGCAGCAACTACTTCTACTTTCCGACCAGAAAATATTCCAAATAGTAAACCCTTTTTTGTCCTCAGTTCAGGCAATCTCCAAAGCTTAGATTTTTTGCTTAGCCCAAATGACAGAAATACAAAAACTTTTGTGATCCCAAATGATGCAGAAGTGATTCTAAAGTCATCAAACGAACTAATTTACAAAAGAAAAGGGAAAGTTTACATCAAATTTGTTAAAGAAATGCCAGAGATGCTCAAAGCAAACGGATTTTTCGGATATTTCCAAGCCGATCTCAAAAAATATCAGGGTTATCTTTGGTACAACGAAACAGTGATAAACAAATAGCGACCTATGCCCATCCTTCAATCTAGTAAAGTAAATAAATGGATCGTTTCACTCCTTATCTTCTTCACACTCATATCCGCTTCATTACATTTTTACAAAGTTCAAAACTTATGTTTGAATGAAGATGAAGCTGCCCAAGGATATAACACGTACTCTGTGCTTAAGACTGGTAGGGATGAATATGGCAATCTTCCTTTGAGGTATTTATCATTCGGAGAAAATAAACTACCTCTTACAGGTTTGCTTTCGGCACCATTTATTGCAATGTTTGGTTTAAATGAGCTCACAGTAAGACTACCAGTAATGATTATCGGAAGTTTATTCCCGATTCTTTTTTATTTTGCAAGCTATGCAATCTTTAGGAATAAAATAATTGGGTTATTTGCCGCTTTTTTTGCAAGTACGAATGTGTGGCTACAAACTACCAGTCGCCACCAACACGAAGCTGTAATAATCGCTGCGATTGTTCTCCTGTACATCACCACCCTATTTCATCAGAAAACTCTGTCATTCAAAAGAGTTTTGATATTGGGACTCCTTAGTTTTTTGGGCTTGTACACATATCATAGTGGCAAAATCATAATTCCTTCCCTAGCAATCTTCACAGTCATGTATGTTTTTCTAAATACAGGCGGTGAGACCAAATCACGATTGCGAAATATGGCAATTGCCACAGCAACACTTCTTTTGGGCATCTTACTTTTTACCTCGACAGAGCTAATGATCCCTACAAACAGGCTCTCAAATCTCTCTTATTTCACAAACCCGGCATTCACATATGAGATACAGGAAGGCAGGAGAAATGGTGGCTCTGCTATCTTTTACAATAAACCAGTCTATGGAACATACAAAATCCTCTCTAGAATGGTAGGTTATATATCCCCTGATTTTCTTCTTTGGAAAAATGACCCAAACCCAAGATATGGGGCGTCTTATCTGCCCCTAATGACAATTGTTGAATATATACTTTTTGTTTTGGGCATGTTATGGGGCTTATCGCAATTGAAGAAAAAGCATAGTTTCGGAATAATATTTTTATACTTTTTTACTTTAGTATCTGTAATTCCTGCAGCATTGGCACTTCCAGAATATTCAAATACACGAAGCTACTTAGCACTGATTCCACTAATAATATTTTCGAGCATTGGCTTATACTCTCTGGCTCATTACCTTAAAAAGAACAAGTATGCGCTTCTGACACTTACTTCTCTCCTTATTGCCACTCATATATTTTTTGTTTATGGTAACTGGAACAAATACTTCAATACTTACTTGAATGACCCAAAAACCAAACTCTCTTGGCAGTGCGGCATGAAAGAGGTTGCAACAAAAGCGTGGCAAAACTATGACAAATTTGACAAAATCTACATTGACAACTCACTTGGACAGGCATATATATATCTGCTTTTTTATGGCGGACCATACTCTCCAAGTAAGTATCAAAAGGTTGCCAAAACAATGCCATATAACGAGTATGGGTTCTGGGAGCAGGAGAGTTTTGATAAATTCGTTTTTATTAAAAACGAACCTGCAAGAAAATTAATGGATAATGAGTTTTATATAAAAAGATCAGAATAATCCTATTTTTTCCTCCAGACTTCAGTGGTGTCATTAGAGTATGACATCACAAAGCTCGACTCTTCTCTAATACATTTTCCAAGGAGATTATGAGTATGATTTTTTCTAATGTACACATAGTCGACCTGCGACAGGAATGTGCAAGGATTTTCTTTTAGCGTGTCCATTCTACCTTTATAATCGATACCAAGAAGTCTCATTTGTATTTCGTCAGCCATAAATGTTTGCTTGCCAGATAAAGCCGATACATATGATGTATCTATTGTGTCAGCAAGAATACTCGTAGAGTTACCAAAAAAAGGCTGCACCAAAACTATGCCATTTTTATAAGATTTGAGTTTTGTTAACGAATCTAACTCATCTCTGGATATATATGTTGATCCACCCAATGCAAATGATCTAATCAGATCTACTTGGGCTGGCAAGAATAATAGTATTAGAACTAATAGCAGCGACCAAAATACAATTTTTTTCTTAATAAATATACTATGTATGTTGTTCGCCAAAGATATACTTGACACAAATATTCCATAGTACAAAAATTGTATGGTGTTCCACCAATCACCCTTTTGAATAAAAAGAACAGGAACTAAAATCGATGCAAAAAACACAGTAATTATTACTGCATTGTCAAAAGTAAGTTTTCCCTTTAACAACTTTACAATGTCAGCAAGAACTCCAAGCAGTCTAATTCCAAAGTTAAAAACTACAAATAACAAAATTATGATAAAAGAAATTATCCAAAGTCTTGGACTAAAAATGTTCCCTGCTTGTGATAATGTGTACCAAGTCTGGATAATAGATGCCATATGCCACATATTTGGGTCTTCAACAATTTGTTTTGGCAAAGACATAGGTGAAAAAACTAACCCTGAAGACTTATTTGAAGAATAAAAAACCATGTAGGCTAAAACTCCGCCCAAGAATGAAGAAATGATCAAATGTATTAGACTACTCCACTTTTTTTGCATCATATCTCGCATCCCCGCTATTCCGATCATCACTATAGCTGGTAGGACAGCGTAAAACTTCAATCCCAAAAGAATAAATGCATAAAAGCCCGATAGATAATTCCTCTTATTTTCTCTTAGCATGTTCCAAAGCAACAAAACGAATATCAAGCTCCATAGATACTGTGGATTAGTCATACTAAGTGCACCTTGCATAGTAGGAATGCCAGACGAACCCCATATATTATGATTATTTTTTAACTGAATGATAAAGCCAAGCGATGAAGAGAACAAAATAACAAATAATAATATGGGGAAATATCCAACAGAATTTTTCCGAACCTCTGAAAACTTCTTAAGAACTAATACAAATACAATAAACCAAATTGTGGGAAGTAATCGAAAATACACATCCCATGAGGATATTCCGAATTTCACGATTAATAATATGACTATATCTAATAGAAAATTGTATCCAGACAAAAACTGACCATAAAACGTTGGAAAAATGAAAGGGTAGGACTGGAAAGCTGATTCAATTATCGCGATATGCCAAACACCATCATGCTCGTGTGCTCCCCAAAAATGAATTCCACATTTACTATCAATACATTGAAAACTACCAGATGGATAAATCACCAACATATACAAAAAGAATGCAGAAATCACTATAAGACCAGTAATCCAATTACTTTTGATACAATCAATTAGATTATTTACTTTTTTTCGAATTTCGAGTTTCGAATTTCGAGTTTTAATCATAATGTTAGCCATTATAACTGTAGTTTACCGGAATTACGAAATCCTCCACGACTTCATTGACTCTCTGAGCAAGCAATCATCTTCTTTTTACAAAGTATATTTCGTAGATTTAACAGAAACTGACAAAAAAGTGATTATCCCATGGATAAGAAAAATCGAAGGTAAATACAGCTTCATCGAAACTCAAAACTTCGGCTATGCTCATGGCTTGAATGAAGGGATCAAATCAGCATTGAAAGACGGCCTGACTAGATTTGCTCTAGTGAATCCTGATATTGTTTTTGATAAAGATTTTGTTCTCCATGCAACACAATCTATTTCAAGACATCCAAAGACCCTAATTGGAGGGAAAATATATTACGCGAAAGGATTTGAGTATCATAAGGATCGATATACAGAAGAAGAAAAGGGGCGGGTATTGTGGTACGCAGGTGGCAAAATTGACTGGAACCACGCTATGGCATCTCACATCGGAGTAGATGAGGTAGATTCTGTGAAATACAGTCATATGGAAAATACAAGTTTTGTAACAGGCTGTCTTGCCATCTACGACAAGTCAGTGCATGACATTGTAGGTATTTGGGACACTAAATATTTCATGTATTACGAAGATACTGATTTCTCCGTAAGAGCTGCACGAAAAAAAATCCCACTTATTTATGATCCAAGTATTGTGATTTACCACAAGAACGCCCAAAGCACAGGCGGATCAGGATCTAAGATGCATGAAATATGGATGAAAAACTCTAGAATGAGATTTGGCATGAAATACGCCCCCCTCCGCACAAAAATTCACTTATTCATAAATAAAATGTTTGGGAGATAAAAGCTTAATGTTCATATATTGTCACCTCTTTGTTCTCAAAAATTACTTTAAATTTATTTTGGGCTAATTCTGCAACCCTGCTAAATGATGGATCCTTTTTGTGGATATAAATATATCTAAACTTGTTGCCATCAAATAGATTGATGTGCAAACTATCAACTTCTCTCAGGCGTTTTTTATAATCTATAAACATGAGATCCAACTGATCAATATTAGTTAAATATGTTTGCATTCCTGATAATGCAGAAATATAGGCAGTATCACTATACTGCCACAACTCTTCTATGCGGTTACCTGAATAGTCTTTGGTTAAGTTACGAGTTGAAAAAACAACCCCTTTATTCTGTCTTGACAGAAACCTCAACGCCTCTAGTTCTGGATTTGATAAGTATATTGGAGGCTGAGCCCTCATGTATCCATACAGATTACTAAGATTATAGATCCTACTGGTGTATTTGATAATTGGATTTAGTGACCCCAAGAAGCTAGCAATGATTACTAAAGAAGCAATACAGACATTAATAGCCTTCTTTGAAGATATCAACTGAACAACAATCCCAGCAACAAGATAAATCATTAGAAATTGTCCATATGCCAAAAATTGAATAGTATTGAACCAATCACTTCCATTTTGTATAAATAAAATTGAAAAGGATATTGCCACTATTGTCGTGAGTGAAGATATTATGTAAAAGTATTTTGTTTTTGATTTACAAAATATAAACAAAAAACCAAAAACTCTTGTGCCGAATGAAAATACTAAATAGACTGCTAAGGTAAACATCTCAATAACCCATAATTTTGGTTTGAAAAATCCTGGAATTGAATATAAGTAATACCTTGCGAGAGCCAGGTTTCTTATCGGCAATAGCTCAGAGTCTTCAACCATCGGATGTATAGTTTTTAATGGATCTAGAGTAAAAACGGAGCTCGATTTTGCGACTGCAAATGGATTATAAAAAATAATAATTGCAAGAGGCGTCATTATGACATTTGACAAAATGAAAATAAACGCCTTTCTTAAGGAAAGCTCTCTGCTATATACCTTGTATACAAAAACCATTCCCAAATAAGCGATTACCACTGGCCCACCATAAAATTTTGATCCCCAAATCAAAAATGTTGTAATAGAAATGCCCAAAATATCGTAAACTTTCCAAGTTTTTTTGAGAGAAACATATATGATATAGGAAAAGAATAAAATTGAGAGTGTAAAAGCCGGATTAATAAGATATTCTCCTGGCTGATTCGAAAAATATCCAATATCATGCCAAAACTTTCCGTGATTACGTAAACTTAAAATATATGAAAAATTGCTTGAAAAATATGAAAAAAATAGAAATATTGGAACTGCATATGTGGTGTTTGGAAAAAGTATTTTTGATATTTTTATCTGAAGTAATGTAAAAATTGCAAACCAAATTATTGGAAATAACACATAATGAGCAAAAAGAACATTAGCACCAAGAAGCGTCAATAAGTGGAGTACAAATGAATATAGGAAATGATAAGCTTGCAACTCAACTCCAGAATAAATCGGCAATTTGAAAGGATAAGAATTGTAAGCTACAGAAGCCAAAGCCATATGCCATAGCTCATCTCTGGCTCTGTACCTATCTGCAAAATAAACTCCGCATTTGCCATCAACGCACATTTGCCTCCATCCGTATGGAATAGATATTGAAGTTATCGCAACAAAGCCAATCAAAACGACTATAAGCGTAACGATATCGATTGTGTGTATTTTCTTTTTTATAGAAAGCAAATTATTTTTGAACATCATATCTCAGTAATTTATATTCCTTTATGTCCCAGCTTTTTGCTAATTTTAGATTATATGTCGCGTTGAACTCCCACCTATTCTCTGCTTCAGTGAGTTTTTGGCTGGGAGTAATGACATATAGCGTTTCAAGTCCTCCATAATCTTCAACACCTCTAAGTTTGTCATTACTCACATCTCTATATACAAAATACCTCAAATAAGTAGCTCTAGAATCACCGGTTATATTTTCCGTAATATTAAAACTTCTGCCGTTATAATCGTTTTTTATGATTTTGGCAGCATATTCTAAATCTTCAATTGATGGCATTCGATATTTACTAATGGTGATGATAGTTTGTTTTGTAACAATTTTGTATGTGGAAATTAAACTCATTAGAGTGATTAAATAAAATACGTAAGTTGTCATTTTCCACTTGTCACTTATATTTTTTATAACTAATAATAAAGTTATAAGAAGCAGTGGATAAACCGCATACATATAACGTATTGAGTAATTTTCCTTTGAAAGTAAAACACTCGCAATAATTGAAGAAAGAACCACAAAAGGTACCATTTTGCCATTTGATAATTTACTTTTTAATAGCAGAAATGAATAAACACCAAGTGAAAGAAACCCTAAAAACATTATTAAACTTTCTGGCAAGACAATATACCTAATATCAAAAGGAAACTCTTGTCTTAATCCAATGAGAATTGGTATAACACTACCCAGTTCAAAAATACGATTCAAATTGTGCAGGCCTGGTTGATACGTAGTATTTTGTATTTTCTGAAGATTGAATAAAAAAGCTTGTATTAGATAAAAATTATTTTTTATTTCAAAAAGCAATAGAGGTAAAAGCGCAAAAAATAACCCTAGAAAATATATAGCTAATTCTCTGGTCCTTCTCTTTATTAGTAAATACAATACTACTAATCCAATAGGAAGGGCTACTGTATAGTGTAGATTGATAATTAGCCCACCTACTATCCCTGCTCCAAAAAGATAAATTAGATTCCTCTGACTAGATATACCTTTAAAAATTAATAGCCAAAACCAAACCGCTAATGGAATAATAAAGTTTGGATTCCAATAGAATCTAGAGTGCAAAACTGTTATAGGATTTAGAGCATAAAATAAGGTGACCAAAATTCTAATCTTTTTGTTACGAAAAAAATACCGAGTAAGCAGATAAAAAAAAGGAATACTGACAACCATAAGTGCACTTTGCACATATACAGGTCCAAGTGCATTTTCGCCGAAAAGCCAAAGTCCAATTACTCCAAAATAATAAACCAATGATCCAAAATAAATTTCACGTGTGCCGTACTGCCCAAACGATAGTGGTGGGCCTATCATGGTGATTTGCCGATTTCTGAGAATTTGAAGTGCCTTTAGTGTGTCTCTTGCAATATCTCCTTCAAACCAATAAAGTTCTTTAAGATTTAAAACATACAATATTGCAGATACAGACATTAGCAATATTAATAAATAGAAGATTTTACTTTTTATAATACTTTTCATAATTACCTATGTATTTGCCAAATGCTTTCGTGGCAAGGCCCATATACTGTTGGTGAGATACACCATATCTTTTGTTGGATTCTAAAATATTATATATTGGTTTCTCATTGGTTCCCAAATGTGAAGGACTGGCAAGCTGTAATATTTCGTAATATGGAGTTGCCATTCCCAGTATTAAAATATAAATGATTACTCCAACCTGCCAAGACTTGAGTTTGACCGTATGAGGCAAATAACTTAATATTAATATAAATAGGAGTGCTAAATGTGGAATTGACACTCTCATAACAAAGTCATTATTTTGACCGTATGCTATCTGAGGCATTAATACTAGAATAATAGCGGACCCTACAATAAGTATTCTGTCCTGCCATGAAATAAATTTCCAAAGAAAATAAATAATAGGTGCAAAAATGAACAAGTCTAATCCAAGAAATAAACACATGTTTTTTATGTTACCCACATAATCATTGTTCGTCATTAAAAATATTGTAGGTTTTGACGTGCCAAGAGGAAGCTGACTTTTATAGTACAAAAGGAAAATAAGACTCAGGGCGATTGAAATGCTAGTGATCAACCAGAATTTGTAGCTTCTGATTGCCTGTAGCACTACAAACTGAAACCACATTATAGACAATCCAATTGACACAAAGGGTGACCAAATGAAAGTCAGAGCTATAACAAAAGGTCCAAAAATTGTTATATTGGATTTTTTGTCATTTAGAAATAACGCAACAGGTATCCAAGCCGCTAGCCCATGTTGTGGCACCCACGTTAAAATGGTCATGATTGATGAATACTGAAGACCTGGTGTGTAAGTTTCAAGGTGCAAGAGTCCGACTAACCAATTTTTTGTATAAAATTGACCCAAAATATCAATACCACTAATAAGGAAAATTAAGGGAAAAATCCAAATAATATTTCTCTTCAATTTCATTTTTAACAACAATCCAAACAATAAAAGGCCTAAGGTCGTGTATAGAAAAAGAGCTATCTGTGCAAAGTCATAGCTTGTAACTTTGCCTATTAATGCAGCTGGTAAATAGTATCCGATATAGTAAACGAGAGATGTTTGTTCTACAAAGTGACCTTTGCCATAATATACGGGCCACTCATAACTAATCAAATCATTTAGGATTACATTATGTTTTGTCCAATCAGGTTTTTGCCAAACAAACTGTCCTGCACCAGACAATGCACCAAGTATTAAAGAAGTCAAGACAAGTACTACTACCGTCTTAGAAAAAATAATTTGAGGCTTTTTATATATGCGTAATGATCTGAAATATGTAGCTAGTGGATAACTCAACATTAGGATAGACACTACATTATAAGGAAATCTAAGCCAACTAAAGAAGAATAGAAACGAGGGTAGAGCAAGATAAAGAATAGAAAAAAACTTTATCCAAGATTGATTTATATTTAAATCATTATCTAAATCTGGTTCTATCATTTTATCTTTTCAATAATATCCATCCTGTCTTTTCTAACATACACATCCCCCACCACATCAAAATCCCTCAAGTTTTGCTTGCACAATATTTTTAGTTCCTTGCAACTAACATATTTACCTTTCATCCAATCAAGAAAGAATGCACCAAACTTATCGGCAGGTGTTCCAAAAATTCCCATAGCGTGTTTGAAGACGATGAGTGTTGGCTTTGTTCGCTCCATTTCGTTTATGAAATCATTTCTCAGATAATCACTTTCGGCAAATTGTGGAAGTAGAGATGGATATTTACTGGCAAATTTGCCTTTTTTTACAAAGTAATGATTATGAGCTTCAAAAGGCCCGATCCAATATGTTTCACCTGGAGAAACGAGATTGTCGATGTACTCTGCGACATAAGAATAATTTACTATAGGAGGCAATGTACCCATATACCTGCCGTACCAGACAGAGTATGAGTTGTACAACATGAAGAGGATTGATGATAAGAGATAGAGACCTATCCATATATAAGCTACTCCATTTACAATTTTTTTGTAAGGATATTTTTCTTCTTTATACAGTGTAGTAATTACATAAAGTACAAAAAAGCTGGCAAAAAAACCTGCTGTTAGATAAACACCCATTTGGTAATCTGTTTCTTTGGCTAACACAAGCTGTGAGCTTCTAGGCGCAAGAAACGAAATAGTAAGCAAATACAAAACACCATAAATCTTGCTCCTTCGGAAAAATATTAGCATCAGGAAGAATAGAGCCAAAGATGACATTTTTGCGATAGGTTGATACAAAGTAAGATCTGACAACTGACCTATTGAAGGAAGAAATGCTTTCCAGAAATTGTTTATTAGTGTTAGTGAAAATCTGATCGGGTTGAATCTTGCCGCTCTAGCATAGCCATCAATCGATATATAATGCTCGGTGTTGTAAGTAAAATTGGCAAACAAAAAATCTTTGAATGACCCAGTAATGAGTAAATACCCTCCATATATGAAGTAGGGTAACACAAATACGAAAACTAGCAGTGATATGCGTTTGAGATTTTTTACTTTTAGAATACTCTCCCACTCCCTCTTGAGCTCATGATCGAAATACAAATAAGCAATCCAAAGCAAAAGGACAATCCCTAAGTACAAAAAAGACAAAGACGAGAAGATTAGAAGGGTGACACTAAGCGGTGCAACAATCCAGATAAGTTTTGAATTACTTCTTTCAAGAGTTTCAAGAAATATCATAATCATGCTGACCGTGAAAAAAATCGCAGCCAACGCATCACCCAAAAATAGATGTAACCAAAAATATTCATTGAATGCGGGTACTACTAGCAAATATACAAAATACCAAAGAGCAAATTTTTTATGATTTCTAAAGATCCAAAGTCCAAGCATCAGATAAAGTAGATATTGCAAAACTCCCCAAAGAATTCGGAAGATAATAAAGTTTCCCTTGCTAATAAAAAGCAATAATGATCCCAGATACCAAGCAAAAGGCATATGGTGATCAAAGTAATCTTTGTATGGCAGCAGACCCTGTAGAATTATTTTTCCTCCTAAAACATTTACAAATTCATCTGGATATGCGATATAGATAGAATTTGATAAGAAAATAGCCAAAGACAAACCTGAAAGAAAAATATATAACCTATATTTTGATATTTGTTTTGTAAGGGATTTGATATTGAAGTAATGTTTCACAATTTCTTTTATCATAATAAATCTCAAACTGGCTTAACTGACGGTCTTTCGGTATGGAACATTTTTTTTGACTCTACAATAATTTGAGGTATGTATAGGAATGCGAATATTAAGACAACGTTTACAAAAGCTCCAACATTTATAATCATCTTTTTTACATTTACATCCCCTCCCTGCCCCCACTCTCCTCCAATGATATATGGATAATAACTAAGTATTAGCGAGAATATAAATGGAGACATCCACTTGAAGAGTCTGGGGAAATATGGAATGAAAATAAGTAGATTCAAAAAATACCAACTCTGCACTTCCATCTTCAATGATTGATACACAATAATTGTAAGCAGTGCAAGAAATGATGTCTTTTCAAGTGAGCCAACGTCGATTAACACTCTGACAAGTTTTATTTTTTTCGACAAAATAGTAAAAAACCATCTTTCAGACAATATTACCACTGGGAGAGCTGTGAATTTTGTTAGCATTGACGACCATAGCAAAACTCTTGTTAGTAATTTATTTTTGTTTTCAAAAATGTAAGTTACTGCAATAACCCCAAGTGTGAGTGCTATAAAATCATTATGTGTATTTATGAGCCCCTCTACAATAACGAGTGGACTGAAGGCAAAAAGCATAACAGCTGTTTTTGAGATCTTTTCGAGTCTTTTGGCTGCAAATAAATAAAGCACTAGATGCATGCCCTTGAACATAAAATATGTCAGTGAGAATATTCCAAAACCCAGATAGGAGGGAATGAGTGATAGAAGCAAATAGGACGGTCCATAAGGGTACGCTCTATGAATCCATCTCATAAATCGAATCATTGGATCTGCTGGAAAATCTAAGGCTTTGTGAAGATAAGGATTTTGACCATACACAGTCAATATTTTCGCGTCAAAAATATAGTTGAATAGGTCATGAGAAAGTGCTGGATAGCTAAAAATTGCAGCGATTATTCCAACAAGCACAACCCAAACAAATGGCTTTTTGACAGGCCTGATTGATAAGTATAATGACGAGAGGCTAAGAAGTATTATTGATGGGAGGTAAATATTCCAAGACAAACCTCTGTTTTTGTAACCGATATTTATCATAAATTCCCGAAAAAGCGTCCAGTCAGCATGTGAGATAAGAGTGAAGTTTGGATCCATCAGGACCCAAGACCAAAAAGAAAGAGTGGCTACCGACAGCACCAAAATGCAAAGAGCCACCTTTTGATATACTGTTGACATGAGATTTAACAAATGGATTACCTTTACCCTATTTATTGCAATTGTACTTGTTTTTTCTTATTTTCGTCTAACAATCATAGGTGCAAGAAATGTCGGATATACATACGACCAAGGTAGAGATTTTATAGCAGGAGCCAGAATCATAACAGATAAAAACCCAGTTTTTATTGGCCCAACAACTGGAATCGGCGGAGTTTTTCATGGCGCTTGGTGGTATTATTTCACAGCTCTTAGTTTTTTGATTCTCGGTCCAAATCCAATCAACTTCTATATCTCTCTATTTTTATTACATCTAATATCTCTATTTGTATGGTTTTGGGGAATTCGGAAAAATTATGATGACCTTACTGCTCTATGGTCAAGCTTGATAATAGCCTCGGGAAGTTATTACGTAAGTAATCATGTTTTTGCAGGAAACAATATCTTGACTATACCCTCATTCACTTTCATGATACTAACATTTATTAGTCTTCTAAAAAATAAACTTTCCGACAAATCTAGGTTGAGCTTGATTTTTCTTCTGGGAATTTTTGCAGGCTTTACAGCAGAAACAGAACTTTCATTTGGAATATTTCTAATACCATCTCTTATTACGATGTATTTGACTATTCCATTTTTTAGAAAGTTATTCAAAAATATTAAATCATATGCATCATTCTTTGCCGGGATACTGATACCCTTCTTACCCAGATTGCTATTTGAGTTAAAAAATGGCTTTATTCAAACAAAAGTTTTACTTGGTTTTTTTACAAAACCCAAGCTTTACAACCCAAGACCATATTCCGACGTTATTGGAGAGCGCATATCTATATTCAAAGCATACATTGAACAAGCATTAGGAAGTCCATGGCTAGTAATATTTTTCGCATTTACTTTGGTATTGGGAATAATAATTTATATTAAGCTTCGTAAAAGTAATAAATCAATTATATTTGCCAAATACAATGAAATAATCAAACCCACTTTTGCACTTGGCGTATTATTAGCATTACTTTTTCTTTACTGCTTAGTTTATAGAGACCCATTTTGGATGAATTATTACGAAGGGATTCAGCTAGGATTTCTAGTTATTTTTTTATCAATAACTTATTCTATATATACAGTTTCCAAGAAATATTACTTAGTTGCCACATCAGCTGTAGTATTACTTGTTTTGATAATAACATTTAGTAAAGGTGTAGAAATATATTCTTGGAAATCTACAATGTCAGGGTTAAAACTTCCAGAAACCATAATCAACTATATTGTCGAAAGTCAAAAAAGTAAAAATGAGAAAACCTTCTGTGCAAGAGTTTTTACACCACCTGTAATACCTCATACTTATGATTATCTTTGGCTCACCCACTATCTTGCAAAAGACATTGACACTCCAAGATATGATTTCATAAACAATGAGTGTTGGTATATATTAGAACCTGAATGGAAGGGTTTTGAGTTTAGACAAGTAGAGTGGAAAAAGAAAAATATTCCAGAAAATACAGAAGAGATCACGGGAACCAGAAAAATATTCAACGGAATTGAAGTCTACAAACTCAAACAAAAGTAAGATTCTAGTTTGCTGGTGGAATATCAATATACATCCTTCTGTCTGATTGTGATTTTGCCGCTCACTATATCATCTAGATTTAGACCCATCTCATTTGTGAAAACTCTTTTTTCAATTTTGTAATTTCCAATCTCGGTCTCACTAAGTTTATTAGATCTAAGATTGTCATAATAACTGTACGCAGCAACGTACTCTTTTGGTATTCCGCCGCTTGGTTCAAATATAGTAAAAAGCATGAGATCTTTTTGAGGAGATTTGGATCCAAATTTCACATCATCACCATAACGACCTGTTTGATCAAGTCCTTTCCAAATCGGCAAGTAGCCATATTTGGGTTTGCCATGATATTCATATGCGTAAGCCCAAGTGGTATTTACAAAAAGTGGGTTTGTCACTGTATTTATGGCAAAAGGAGCACCTTTCGCTTGCCTATAAGTCTCGTCTACGGTTTTTGTCACGTTTGAGTAGATATTTTGTTGTTGCACACTAAATATTACCTCACCTTTTGAGTAATTGTCAGCTAGCAATTTCAAATTGAAAATGTTATAGCAATAATCAACGTGACCAAAATAAAAATATTAATTCTCTTGTCGGTCAGTAGCTTAAGATCATAAACTCTCATCAACAAATATGCAGAAATCATAAGGAATCCATACAAGTTACCTATTGTCAAAAAATACGCTGATAACGAGCCAGTGGAAAATATTAGAAATGGAGAGAATATCCAAAAAATGAGAAATAATATGGTGCCGCGATTTTTCCTATCCTTATATGCCATGAAGCCTGCAGTAAGTAAAAATATAACAAACAAATAGACATTCAGATTCTTATCAATGCTCAGCAAATTTTTTGTGAAGGGGTCCACTGAATAAAAAAAGTAATCAATAGCTTTTGTTATGATACTTGTCCCTCCACTCTTTTTCTCCGAGAGGTGAGTGAGGAGGGCGCCTATGCTCTGAAAACGGAACTTGATAAGACCGATGATAAATGGAGACACTAATACTAAAGAACCCAAAAATCCAAATATCAAAATCCTAAAGTTTTTAACAATATCTTTGGGACGGAAATTCCAAAGAAGAATAGCTGCAAAAAATATAGATTGATAAGCCAACACGAATTGAAACTGTATAGAGAAAGGCCAGGACAATAAAAACCATAAGACTCCCTTTATGTCCTTTTTTGTCATTAACCATAGTCCATACATCGACAGAAGTAGAGGTACAAGAGCTGGTGATGGGTTTGACATCCATCTACCATACTCCACTGCTTCAAAACTAACAGCGAATAAAAATGCTGAAAGAAGTGCAATGCGACTGTCTGAAAACATTTTTTTGGAAACAAAATAAATGAGAGGGATACAGGATAGATTGATCAATATGAGTATCACTTTCGCAAATCCAGGCCCACCTTTTGCCATATAAACAAATGGAGCAAGGATATACCAATACAAAGATCCATGGAAGAGACCTGGAATATCAGTCATTGGTCCTTGGAGCTTGAGGAAGTCGCCAGATGTGATTATTTTCATCGACTCTATCATATCTCTCGCCTGATCATAGCCAAAAGTTATATCCCAAAAGCCCAAAACACGAAGACTAAATCCAATAATAATAAAAATTGTTAGAGTAGCCGGAATCAGATATTTTTTGTTAATCATGTTATAGCAATTATTATATATTAGAGACGAGTTTTAAGGGTATAATGGATGCAATAAAGCCCATGATTACTGTAGTCATAAATACCAGAAATGAAGAAAACCAAATAGCTGATTGTGTGAAGTCTGCCAAACTACTTAGTAAAGATGTGATGGTCGTTGATATGCACAGCACCGACAAAACCCGTGAAATAGCAGAAAGTGAGGGGGCAAAAATATTACTCTTCCCACACACTCAGTATGTCGAGCCAGCGCGCACTTTTGCTATTCAGGAGTGCCAGACAGAGTGGGTCTTTATCCTGGACGCCGACGAGCGAATCACAAAGGAACTAGCTGAGGAGATTACTGACGTAGTCAGTAGTCGAATTTGGACAAATCAACCCTACACCCTAAACCAAACCTGAACTTACAACTTACTTCCGCGTTCCCCGCAAAAACATCTTCGGACACAAGAAATGGTTATCCCATGGCGGCTGGTGGCCCGACCACCAAACAAGACTTATCAAAAAGGCAGCATTTGTCGAGTGGCCCGCACGTATTCACTCCACACCTGTGATAAAAGGTGAAATGGGAATACTGAAAACCCCATACTCCATTATTTCCACGGAGACGTTGAGAACATGGTTACAAAAACATTGAACTTTGAGAATATAGAATCAGATCTCCTCCTAAATGGAGGTCGTGATGCAAACGTGTGATATTTTTCCGCAAGTTTTATGGGGAGATGTGGAGACGTCTTATCAAGCAAGGAGGCTTCATGGACGGCGAGTTTGGAATATTAGAATCGCTTTATCAGGCATTTTCAAAAACGATAACTTATCTATTACTTTACGAAAAAAAGTATGTCAAAAGCAAAGACAAAGCATGAAATTGAAGAATTAAGAAAAAGATAATATCAAACAGAGATTTGACTGAGTCGTTTATAAAAATGAATTTTATATTTGAGTCATACGAAAGTCTCATATTGGAAGACGGAACACCTAAAGAAATGTATATATATACTAGAAATTCACAAGGAGGAGCTTTCTCGTAGTAGAAAAAGATAATAAATTACTTCTAATTTCTACAATTTAGATCCGCAAGCAAATCAATCTCATATGAAATACCAGCGGGAAATATCGACATGAATGAAGAGCCTTTAGACGCTGCTAAACGAATTCAGAAGAAGCAGGATTCTCAGCAAACAAAATTAAAAATAGGAGAATGTTTTGTCGCGCCAGGTTTTAGCAATTTGAAGTGCTTTTATTTCTTAGTAGAAAATTTTGATGAGTTGAATTTGAATCGTGAGGAAAGTGAAGAAATTATTGATCAAAGTTTCTTTACACTTGATGAAATAAACAAAATGATCTTAGATGGTCAAATCAATGATGGTCCTACAATAACAGGACTTTACTATTATATTTTATTCAAACGCAATCATGCCTAAAAAAATCGGACTTTGGAACCCATATCTTGATACTATTGGCGGAGGTGAGAAACACCTTTTTCAAATTTGTAACTTCTTTGTTAGAAATGGTTACGAACTTACGGTATTTTGGAATAAAAATATCCAAAAGCAAATAGAGCAAAAGCTATCTCACTCTTCCCGCAAATACAGTATGGGCTCCATCACTAAAAAGCATGACATGGTCGCAAAAACAGCATTATTTGAGACCTCTAGATATTTTGCTTTACACAACTGATGGATCATATTTCTATTCTCCAGCTAAGCACACCATAAGTTTTTGTATGGTTCCCGAGGAAAAGCTCTACAGGATGAATTTGGTAAATAGGCTTAAGACACTCAGATGGTCGTTTTTGAGCAACTCCAGATTCACCCAAAAACATCTGTCAAAATTTGGTATCCAATCACAAGTCATCTATCCCATTCTTGACATACCGGAGAATATCACTCGTGACCATGTTGGAGCAGGCACGTCGCTCACTTTCCTAAATGTTGGAAGATTTTTCAGACATCTACATTCCAAAAGACATGATGTAGCAGTTGCATGGTTTGTAAACTTTATTGAGCAATATCCAGACTACAAAAATAGCAAATTGATTCTTGCTGGAGGACTTAAAAAGGAAGATTTCCAGTATTTTGACTCTCTCAAAAAACTAGCGACTCATTACCCAAACATTGAGTTCAAGCCAAACATATCAGCAGCTGACCTAGAGAAAGCATATCTTCAGGCAGATTTTTATCTGCATTTTGCTGGCTGGCAGGTAAATGAATCAGCTCATCCTGAGCGGACAGAGCACTTGGGCATCACTCCTCTTGAAGCTATGGCAAGAGGCTGCATCACAATCTGCTACAGATCTGGCGGTATCAAAGAGATTATAAGAGATGGTGAGAATGGCTTTACATTCAACCAACTGCCGGAACTTAGCCAAAAAATTATCGCTATAAGCAAAAATCAGATTAAGCAAAATGAAATCAGAGAAAATGCAAAAGAAACAATTGATTCCTTGTTCACTCAAAAAGCATTTGATGAAACGTTGAGAAATATTTACAAAAAAATTCTTTGATACCCGATGCTCCAAACTTCAATAATCATCCCAGTCTACAAAAAATTAGACCTTTTTCGAGATAGTCTTCTTAATAATCTAAAGTATTTTGGAGATTCAGGAATCCTCATAATCAATGACGATCCAAACTCTCGTCTCCCATCCGATCTGAAAATTGATATCCCAATACCAGCAAATATCAGATTTATTCAAAATGAGAAGAATTTGGGTTTTGCAAAAAGTGTGAATAAGGCAGTTTCTTATACTTCCTCTGATCTCATTATGCTTCTTAATACAGATGTTTTTTTGCAGGATGACAAATGGATCAAAGCATTGGAGGTTTTTGAAAAAAATCCCAAGTTATTTGCAATAAGCTTTGCACAAGATGATGGGACAGGACACGTATCCGGCAGAAACCAAATCTACTTCCGAAATGGTCTTTTTCACCACTCTGGTCTAGAAATAGACTCGAATCATGAAACTTATAACATGAATCTCAAAAGCACAAAAAATAACATTGCTAACAGAGTCGATCTACAAACTTCAAATTTCAAGTTACAAACCACTTGTTGGGCAGAGGGTGGTTCATCCATCTTCAGAAAATCCTTATGGGACAAACTTGGCGGATTTGACGAAGCCTATTCTCCATTTTATTGGGAAGATGTGGATCTTTCATTTTCTGCCAAAAAGAACGGTTATGAAGTGTATTTCGCAAAAGATATAAGAGTACTTCACAAACACGAATCAACTATTGGCTCATATTACGATAAAGAAAAGATAAATAAAATTGCCTATGAACACCAAATATACTTCACAAGAAAACATGCAGATACTTTCCAAAAATTCCAATTCTACAAATACCTAATTAAACAAAAAATCAAAAAAATAATTAACCAATAAAATCCTAAGCTCTAATTTCTAATTACTAAACAAATTACAAGCTCCAATTTCAAGAATAACTGTTTACAAAATATTAAATTACTGATTCATAGTTAGAATTATGAGCTTAATTCCACAATTATTTAGAGCTTAGAAATTAGTATTTAGAAATTTGGATCTCTATTTTATGCCATCAACATAAGCAGTGTGAAGGTGGCTGCAAATCGCAGTATATATACTGGTATGAGACTCTTCCTGTAGAGGAAAATGGTTGTTAAAACAAAACTTAGAAGTAACTCTGCCACAAAAAATACAATAAGCTTCTGCCCAAACAACTCAGGCATTGTCATGATTCGTGGAATTCTTAGAAACATATGAAGTAAGCTTGCTTGAAATACTGTCTTAAAAAGTCCATGTGTCTCATCCCAAATATGTCTTGCTACAAAACCTCTAGACAAAGTCTCCTCTGTGATTGATATTGCAAGCGCGATAAGCATATACAATATCGTTTTATTCAAATTAAATTGCACACCAACATTTGCAAAGCTCACAAATAGCCCGAATGTAAAAACCGGAGCAGCAACAAGTAGAGCAAACTTCACATTTGATTTCCAATTTCTTTTTGCAATCCAAAGACCTGCCTCTAGGTTTTTATGTTCTATAGAAGTCACGTAATACAAAACAGGCCACAAAAATACAACTGGCTTGAAAATAAATTCATCAAAAGTAATCGGTGAGTTGGCGCCTATTGTAGATCTATAGAAAGCCCAGATTATCACAATAATACCCCATAGATTGAAAGCTTTTTGGGTGGGTGACACTACGCGCACATGATGAGTTTTGCTTTTGTGAGTTTCAACAACTTTGACCTCGTGTTTTTCCATATATCAAGCTAACATCGTACCAGATAATGATCTGTTTGAAAACAAGCTCTTTTTACCTGAAGATAACTCTGAGTTTTTCGAGCACGTGTGGGACAAGTGCTTGAGTTTGCAGTGATGTTCTTTCTGCTTCTATTTGTCTAATTCTTTCACGAGTCACTTTGAATTCTTTTCCAACTTCCTCAAGTGTTTTTGGCTTGCCATCTTCTAGCCCAAATCTCATAACGAGCACTTTCTTTTCACGAGGTGAAAGTGTCTCAAGGACATCTCCAACAGCGTCTTTTAGAAGCTCTCGACTTACTCTGTCATACATCGTTGGCTGAGTAGTGTCTGCGACAAATTGTTCAAGTGTTGCCTCTTTGTCTTCTCCAACAGGAGTTGAGAGAGATTTTGGCTGCTGAGAAATTTTGATTAGATTCTCTACTTCGTCAACTGGTATCTCCATTTCTTTTGCGATTTGCTTGATATCAGGTTCTTTGCCAAGTTTCTGAGCGAGACGTCTTTGTGTCTTGTAGAACCTATTGATCTGATCAACCATATGCACTGGAATACGAATAGTTCTTGATTGATCTGCAATTGCGCGAGTTATGGCTTGTCTGATCCACCAAGTGGCATATGTTGAGAATTTGAATCCTCTTTTCCAATCGTATTTTTCAACTCCTCTAATAAGCCCCTTATTACCTTCCTGGATAAGATCTAAGAAAGACAATCTCCTACCCAAATATTTTTTGGCGATAGAGACAACAAGTCTTAGATTTGCTTTTGTAAGTTTTTCTTTTGCAACCATATCACCTTTCTCATAAGCTTTGGCAAGGGCAATCTCTTCTTCGAACTTGAGAAGTGGAGTACGGCCTATTTCTTTCAGATATTTTTTGATTGGATCTAGAGATTCTCCGTGCTTGAGACTAATTAGCGCTTCAAGCTCTTTCTCCATATCCTCAGCTGATTTGAACATGTCCGCCTCATCACGAGTTGAGATGGATTCGAAGATATCAATACCTTCATGAAAAGCTTGAATGAAGAACTCGTCTATTTCCTCAATGTGATTTTCTGGCTCGGAGAAGATCATCAAAATATCGTCCTGTACCAAAAACCCATCATCTTTTCCTTGTTTCAAAAGATCTCTTGCTTGTTTGCCAAGTTTGACTTCTTCTTTGGATTTTGGAAGATGCTTGATATAAGTAGTTGGAGCTTCCACTTTTGCATCAACCTTTTTTGTTTCTTTTCCAGCTATTTTTTTTGGTTTTTTTTCGATCTTTGCAGGTTTAGCAACCACCTTGACCACTTTGGCAATCTTCTTTGTCGGCTTAGTTTTTGTAGTATTTGTGACTTTTGTTTTTTTTGCTTTCTTTGCGGTAGTTTTTGCCATATGGTTGAGGTTTTTTAACAGAATGTATTAATAATGACTTATGGTTCATGTTCCAAGAGCGTAAGATTCCTTAGTAGACAACAATATAGAAGAATGTCAATCCTCCATACATCTTTGTCCACTTGCGATCTCTTTTACAAGCTCAAAAACTTGTAAAATGCGCTTTCGGGAGCATGGGTATAAGTTCTATAAGATATTTTACAGTGTTTGAAGCTCTTTTTCCACTGATTTGATCATTTCACTAGCTGCTGCAAGTGCCGAGTCTTCTGCCCCATCATTGTCCCCAGAGTTTTTGAGCATTAGCAATGCGTAGTGTTTTTTGAGTGTTAGTGCTAGTCTATAGACTTCTTTGGCTTCATGTTTTTTATCAGCCCCATTTATACTTGAGGCCAAATACAACTCTTCTGCCTTAGCCCTTGATTCTTGAGGTATTTTCACAAGACATTTGGCAATGTCTACTGGAAGCCCCCTTCTTGCCTCGTCGGTCCAAGCCAAATAAAGCTGTCTATATGGCCCTTCGTCAAATTCATGCCCTGTGAGAGTAGTTAATACTTTTTCAACCATTTCTTTATCACTCAGATTGAAAAGACTGGTGAGAAGTTCTTTTTGAACAATAGTACGAGGAGTCTCAAGACTTCTTTTTTCTTCTGACTCTACTGACTTTTGCACTATTGATTTTTTGCGTTTTGTATTTCTCAATATTTCCTCTACCGATTCTTTGGATGACGATACGAAATCAGCAACTTTCTGGATATAGTGCTCTCTGACTATAGGATTTTCGAGAAGCACCAGAAACTCTGCAAAATTTTCAGTAAATTTTTTCTTACTGTAGGCATCTTTTGAATCAACATTTTTCGAAAGTGATTCAAATAGATAGTCAAAAACCTGACTGGGATTGGCAATAATTTTTTTGAATTCAACTAGATGCTCACGTGCCGCATCATCTGGGTCCTTGCCACCTGGCATTTCACATACATAAATCTCAAATCCAAACGGAACGGCTTCAACAATACTTCTTCGCAAAGCATCTTGTCCTGCTTTGTCATTATCAAGAGCAAGTATCAGTTTGTCACAATAACGTCTGAGCATTCTAAGTTGCTCTGTTGTAAATGCTGAGCCTTTTATCGCTACAATATTTTCTATTCCTTTGGAAAATGGAGTCAAAAAGTCAAACTCACCTTCTACGACTATCACCGAGTTTTGCTTTCTTACGTCATCTTTGGAGATCGAAAAACCATACAGTGTTTCGCGTTTGTGATAAACAAGTGTTTCGGGACTATTGACATATTTTGCTCCTGTTTTTTCTGAAGGTTCAACTCCCAGAAGTCGTCCTGAAAATCCAACCACTCGCCCCAAAGTATTTTCGAGTGGGAACATCAGTCGACCTCGAAATCTATCTATTGCCCCACCTCGACTTGTCTTAACAGCCAAACCAGCCATAACAAGATCTTCATCTTTGTATCCCTTCTTTTTGAGAAACTCGACAAGCGAATCCCAAGCATTTGGCGAGTATCCAAGTCTAAATTTATCAGCCATACCTTCTGGTAAGTTGCGTGATGCCAAATATTTGCGCGCACCTTCTGCTGAAGGGTGATTTTTCAATAGATATGAGTAATATTTTGCAGCAAGCTCATTCATCTCAAATATTTTGTTTCTCTTTTCTGATTCTGAATCCGCAAATCCACTCTTTTGAAAACTCTCAGACAATGTCACACCTGCTTTTTCGGCAAGCAATTTCAATGCTTCAGAAAATGGAATATTTTCCCATTTCATGAGAAAAGAAATAATATCTCCACCCTCATGACATGCGCCAAAACACTGCCATCTCTGAATTTCTGGAGAAACCACAAAAGAAGGGGTTTTCTCCTGATGGAATGGGCAGTTTGCTTTGAAGTATTTGCCGCTTCGCTTGAGATTTACATATGATCCAACAAAATCCACTATATCTACTTTGGACTTGATGTCGTCGATGATAGTTTGAATATTATTTGAAGCCATTTTTATAGCTGCATTGTACCAACTTCTGACTATTATTTGACTCGAGTCAAATAATAGTCAGAACAAATTCAAAATCCTAATATCTAATGTCTAAATAAATTCTAATTTCCAATGTTCAATTATTAAAACACAATACTTATTTTGATATTTTATATTTGAGCTTGTTTAGCCTGCCTGCCGGCGAGGCAGGGATTTAGTAATTAGAATTTAGAAATTTACTTTATTGGTACTTATATATCCTTGCACATTTTCATAATTTTTGTTATCCTGAACCCACTAAATATGGATAACACAGTAATCCATCAAATCGACCCAGTTGCAAATATTCCTGAGAGAAAAGATATGGCTAGAAATCAAGTTCCCAAAAATACAATTACTATAGTTTTGTTATCGGTTTTAGTGCTTGGTATATTGACCGGAGGCGCAGTTGCAGGTCTCACACCCAAAACAACATCTTCCAACAAAGTAGAAGTAATCAAAAATACAGACAGCAAAAATGCTCAAAGTGCAGGAGTATTAGACAAAAAAACATTCACCGATTCTGCAGAAGGAGTATTGAAAGAGGGAGGATTTGAAGGTGAGGGCAGTCACCACCTAGAAAGAGGTGCAAAAGATCAGACAGCATATCTCACATCAAGTACTATAGACCTAACCCCATTTGTTGGCAAAAAAGTAAAAGTGTGGGGACAAACTCATACAAGTGAAAAAGTCGGATGGTTCATGGATGTGGGGTATATTGAGATTGTGAAATAATTTTTTTTATGATCGAATTTTCAGATGTAACTGTAGCATTCGGCAACGGAGTAACAGCACTAAACAATGTATCTTTTACTATAAACAAAAATGAGTTTGTATTTTTGGTTGGAGCATCAGGCGCTGGCAAAAGCACAATTCTAAGTTGCATCATGGGAGTTGTGAAACCGAAAAAAGGTGTCGTTGAGGTTGGAGAAAATCCTGTAAAAGTCCCAAAACTCAAAGGTTCAAGACTTGCAAAACATAGACAAGATATTGGGTTTGTTTTCCAAGATTTCAAGGTGCTCCCCTATAAAAATATTTTTGAAAACGTTCTTTTAGCGCTAAAAGCCAAAGATGTTCCAGCACCCTTTCAGAAACAAGAAGTGATGGATGCTCTCACAAAAGTAGGTCTCCAAAATAAAACAAATGAATTCCCAGTTCAACTTTCTGCGGGTGAACTTCAAAGAGTGGCAATTGCAAGAGCACTAGCTGGTGACCGCCACCTGATTCTGGCCGATGAGCCAACAGGCAATCTAGACCCAAAAACCACTTGGGATGTGATGAAGCTATTCACCGACCTTGCCGGACAACGCACTATTCTAATAGCAACACACAATATTGATGTTGTTAACAGTCTCAAAAAAAGAACCATTACGATAGACAAAGGGGCTATAGTCTCAGACAAAACATTTGATACAAAATAATATGGAAGTTCTAAGAAATATTCGCCGCACACCATTCCAGTCAACCAGCATGTTTCTAATACAGTTTTTTAGCGCGTTTCTTCTTTTGACTTCCATTTCAGCCACAATTTTTCTTGTAGCAATATTCAACAAAGTCGAAACTCAAATACCTGTGATTGTTTACTTCAAACCAGCTACAAAAGAAGCTGACATCCTAAAGCTTCGTGAGCAGCTTATCAAGTCCGGCAAAGTTGCAAATCTAGATTATATAGACAAGAAAAAAGCTTTTGAATTTTACAAAACACAAAATCAAAACAATCCCCTACTTCTCGAAATGACATCAGAGGACAATTTTCCTCCATCATTTGAAATACAAGCAAAAGATCCAAGATATCTATTTGAAATTGCAAATTTTTTTAAGTCTGAACCTGGCGTAGATGAAGTTCAATTTGAAAAACAAACAGTTCAAAGACTGGTTACTGTAACAAATATTTTGAGAACCTCAGTTTTTGTACTTGCGACATATCTTGCCCTCATGTCAATAATCACACTTGTTACTATGGTCATGTTTAAGATTGCCTTGAGACGTGAAGAGATTGAACTTTCGCAACTTCTTGGTGCCACAAGGGGAAAAATCTCAAGACCATTTTTTGATGAAGGCAACATCATCACAATCATGTCGACAACTACAGCAATTGGACTTTTCTTAGGACTTTTGTTTATCGTCAAAGATGCTGCTTCTGCATATCTATTTGGCATAAAATCTTTGTCTCTTCCAATATCAACTGTTACCTTTGATATATGGCCTCTAAACATTATGACTATTGGATCTTTGGTGGGTGTGGTATTTGTATACATCTTTATAATGAACGTCCTCTCTACCAAAATAGCTACAGATAAGTACATCAAATAGGCCAAAAGGCAAAGAATATATTGTAGTTTGGAACTTGTATCTTGAAATTCGACATAACTGCATTGAAAGTTATGAATTAATAAGTCTGAAGTTGATATATTAGAAGAATTACAAAATAATATTTGTATTTTTTTTCGTGCTTCGCCTAACTGCCGGCGAAGTAGTTAATTATCAATTAGAAATTTGTATTTCCTACACCCTACAACCTACAAACTACAACCTATCTTGTTCCCCTTGCTATAAGACTAAAAATATGATAGTTTTTACTTCATAATGAGACGGTTTATTTCCTCCTGTTTTCTTTTTGTTATATTATTTTTTTATTTTATTTATTTTTTTGGTTTTGTTTTTGCTGAGGACCCTACAAACACCCCGACTCCTACCCCAAACGCTGCCCAATCTGCAGAAAAGTCTAGACTTGAGCAAAAGATTTCTGAGTATCAGAAAAAACTTGATGAAACTCGCAAACAAAGAGACACTCTCGATAATCAACTGAAATACCTCGATACACAGGCATATGTCACCTCTCTTAAGATTGAAGAAACAGAAAATAAAATGCAGGCAGTCAAAAAAGAAGCTGAGATCCTCACACAAAGAATCGATACACTCGACGATAAACTTGATACCCAGTGGAGACTATTTCTAGCTACAACTTATGCAACATACAAACAAAGGCCTGCTAGTATTTTTGATTTGATCCTAAATAGCGAAAATGCTGAGGAAATGCTTTCTTCACTCAAGTACCATTCACTGGCCCAAAGCAACAGGCAAAGACTCCTCATCCAAACCCAAGAAACAAAAATAAATTTTGAAGAGCAGAAAAGTCTGCGTGAGAAAAAACAACAAGAGCTTACACAGCTCCAGGATGTTTTAGCTGAACAAAAAAGCAGTTTAGAAACACAACAAGAATCAAAAAAGGTACTAATATCTGCAACCAAAAACCGTGAGAATGAATATCAAAATATTATCGCTGAAGCTCAAAGGCAAATTTCTGCATTCAAAAGCTTCACTGTTTCGACAGGTACAAACATCATAAGCGCTGGAGCACTTGGCTCAGGAGTCGGTGGTTACTACTATTCTCAAAGAGATGAGAGATGGGCAAACATGCGAATGGGCGATTCGGGAGAAACGGTACTTGATGTAGGGTGCTTCATAAGCTCACTTTCTATGGTACTCAAATATTATGGATATGACTACACACCTGCCACAATTGCAAGTAGTGCCAGGTATTTTTATGGTGGCTCCTCGTCGGGCTGCTTCCCTACCTCATATGCCACAGCATATGCATGTACCCCAAATACTTTTAACGGGAGTTGGCCAGGTGGTTTGAAATATCGTGAGATAGGACGCGATGAAATTGATGGCTATCTCAATCGTGGAATACCTGTAATATCTTCCGTTCGCAATCAGAGTCATTATGTTGTGCTAAAAAGAATTGAAAATGGAGAATACATCATGAATGATCCGATTTATGGTCCAGACCTAAAAGTGTCTGACTATTACAGTATCTCAGGCCGCTATGCGGTGTTTGAATAGATTTTCAAACTTTTCTTACAATCCCTTTCGAGGAGTTTGGTTTTTGCTTCTAATAATTTTTATTCCATTCACAAATGAAGTCATTGCAGCAAGCGGAATTGTTATCAACGAGTTCCAGATCTCAAGTCCGCAAAGCGTAGAAATTATAAATACTACTGACAAGAGTGTTGACATTGGTGGGTACTATCTAGATGATTCTGGTGGCTCAACCTATTACACAGTTCCAAGCTCCACATCACTTCTTCCATATCAGTGTAAAGTGTTTCAATCTGATTTTAATTTTAATTCATCTAGTGCAGATACGGTGAGACTGATTGACAAAAACACTCCGCCAAATATTCCCGGAGCAATCATAATTGATAGTTATTCTTACTCTTCAGCACCTCAAAATGGAATTAATTATTCAAGAGTCCCAGATGGAACAGGAAATTTTTCACAACAAAGTGCTAGCCTTGGTTACTACAACAGTAGCGGTGTAAATTGTGAAAGCCAAATATTCACACCAACTCCTACACTAGTTGTTATTCCAACGCCTAGCCCCACACTCACTCCGTCGCAAGCACCTACTACAACAATAACCCCTACTCCTACTCAAGACGTCACAATTCCCCCATCACTGACTCAAACATCTACACCTTCTCCTTCGCCCACATATTTCAAAAACAAAATATACTTATCCGAAATCATGCCCAATCCTACATCTGGCAATGAGTGGGTTGAAATATACAACGATAACAACTTCAAGGTATCACTTACAGATTATTGGATTGATGATCTTGAAGATTCAGGAGGAGCTCCACAAAAATTCAGTATTGACCTTGATCCAAATAGCTATGGCACAATCGAACTTGCTGGATCACTCCTAAACAATGACAATGACTTTGTCAGATTATTGGATAATGAAAATAACGAGCTAAAAATATTCTCATACCTATCGTCTAGGTCTGGAATCTCTTGGGGAGCCAAAAATCCAATTACAGAGGAGTCTTTTTGCCTTCAATACCCATCTAAAAATTTGCAAAATAATGAATGCATAATAGACACTCCAACGCAAACACTTACCCCAACGAAAACACCTAGCCCAACAAAAACCCCAACTCCGACGATGACTCCAACACCGACTGCACAATCGATTGATGGTGTATACATCACAGAATTCTCACCAAGAACAAATTCTCTAGATCAGAATGAATGGGTGGAAATATACAATGACAATAGCTACCCAGTGACACTTAATAATTGGTCAATTGGTGACGAAGATGATCCTCAGTATCTAGACTTTTCAACAGACATTGATCCTTATAGATTTGCCGTAATATCATTTACATCAAGTAAACTCAATAATGACGGTGATACAGTTTATCTAAACAATAACAATGGAAAAATTGTAGATTCTTTCACTTATTCAGAAAGTGATGAGCTGTATACCTGGGGAAGAAAGAAAGATGATTTTGGAAGCTGGTGTCTACAGCCAAAAAGCAAAAATGCTTTTAATAATTATTGCGCAGATTTAAGTACACCCACCCCCACTCCATCCAAAACTCCAAGCCCCACAAGGACAAGAACTCCTACACGCTCCCCCACACCCTCCAAAGTTTTAATAGCTCTTGCCAAATACCAAACATCATCAGATTCAAAAATGACAGGAAGTGTCGAAGGAGCTTCAACAATAAATCTAAGCAATAAAACAATGAAAATTGACTATACTCCGCAAAAAAATTCTCAAACAAAAGTGTCCCAACCAAAAGCAACCTCAGACATTGAAGAGGATGAGATTCCACCAGACTCAAACCCAACAGATCTATTGTCCCTGATTGCAACAAACTCTATAATGACATTATTACTAATAATTATTTGTAGTGTTGGTGCCGGTGCATTAGCATTTGATTTATGGCGAAACTGGTCAATCGAAAAATACCACTTCTTGGAAGATTAGCGTCTTGGATACCAGCCATTTCCTGGATGTGCTTTATTTTTTTCTTATCTTCAAGATCAAGAATAAGTGCCTCAGAAAGCTACTGGCTAAACTTTGCAATCTTCAAAACTCTTCATGTGATCGAATATGCGGCGCTTACTGTATTCAATCTATTCGCACTAATCATAAATTTCCCCAAGAAGAATTGGCAATCCCTTGCTCTAAAAGCCGCTGTTATGGCAGTAGTATTTATGGGATGACGGATGAATATCATCAAACTTTTGTCCCAACCCGCGAAGGAACTATACGAGATGTGCTTATTGACTCGATTGGAATATTTTCGGTATACTCATTGGCAGTAATCTATGAAAAGAATAAGAAATTTTTTACATCACGTCTTCGTTCCTGGCAAACACAATAATCATCAAGCTCACTCTATATCTCACCTTAGCCTGACTGCTTATCTTCTCTTGTCAATTTTAGCCTTATCAATTCTCCCAAATCTCAAATATCACGATGATAATGTTTTAGGATTTGCAACAGATATAAACTCCAGAGCTTTGTACGATGATACCAATGCCAAGCGCATTGAGAATGGATTGTCCCCTCTCCGAGAAAATTCTCTACTTAACCAGGCAGCCAGAGCAAAAGCCGAAGACATGTTTGCAAAAGGTTACTGGGCACATTTTGGCCCATCAGGCGAGACTCCATGGAATTTTATCTTGGGAGCTGGTTATGATTATGAATACGCAGGCGAAAACCTTGCCAAAAACTTTTTGACAAGCGACTCTGTGGTTGAAGCATGGATGAATTCTCCCACACACCGTGGAAACATCCTAAATGGCAACTACAAAGAAGTTGGGTATGCAGTAGTAAATGGCACCCTTAATAACGAAGAGACAACCCTTGTTGTCCAGATGTTTGGACGCCAAACAACAGACAAAGAAAACGCCACCGTTGCAGGCTTAAACGATCTGAAAACTGATGTAACCAAACCCACAAATCTACAAGAGGTGAAAGCTCAGACACCTTCTGAAGCACCTCATGCCACAAATAGCGGCAAAACTGTTGATGTGCCAAAGGTCAATCCAGACAAACCAGAACGAATTCCCCAAACAATCCGTACACCGACTATCAATTTGCTTCCCGCTTATCAATTTTTGTCAGGAATTCTTGTGGCATTTCTCATCATTGCATTTGCTGTAGATCTTTATCACCTCAGCAAAACTGACTACCACAGACATCGTGGCAAACATATTGCTCATCTAATTTTTCTTGCCGCAGCCTTAATTGGGATATTTATGATCGGAAGAGGCGGTATTTTATGACACATTTATGAAACATTTAGTCCACCACATCAAAAAAGAAGTTTGGGAAAATCATGTTTTTGATTATCTTCTACTTGGCACTGCAGCAATCTTCTTTGTCACAGCAATGAAAGTATTTGCAGGTGAAAAAAATATCCAAATATTTCTAGTAATTTCATTCTGCGGATTTTATATTATTTGGGGTATCTACCATCACGTTATCACCAAAACTATGCGAATCAAGATCATGCTGGAGTATGTTTTAGTTGGTGTCGCAGTGCTGTTTTTCTTGCTTACTATCGCAATTCGATAATATTAATTTGGTACGAAATTTGATTTTTCAGACTAAGTACCTACAATATCAAGAATATGAAAGGCATAATCCTTGCAGGTGGAAGCGCAACCCGTCTTCGACCTCTAACCAAGATCACATCAAAACAGCTCCTTCCAGTGTACAACAAGCCGATGATTTACTACCCTATAGAGACTCTCATAAAAGCTGGAATCAAAGATATTCTTATCATTATTGCGCCTGAGTATGCAGGACATTTCCTAAATCTTTTGGGATCTGGTAAAGATTTCGGGTGCAGATTCACATACGAGATACAAGAAAAGCCAAGAGGCTTGGCAGATGCATTCATAGTTGGCGAGCAATTTATCAAAGGCGATAGTGTGGCAATGATTCTGGGAGACAATATATTTGACGAAGATTTTTCAGATATCGTCAAAAACTTCAAAACAGGTGGTCATGTATTCGCCAAGAGAGTCCCAGACCCACAAAGATATGGGGTGATCGAATTTGACAAAGATCATAATGTTTTGTCGATTGTCGAAAAACCAGCTGAACCCAAAAGCGAATATGCGATGGTGGGCTTGTATATCCTAGATCAAAGAGCCTCACAATTTGCACGAAGCGTTCAGCCATCAGCCAGGGGTGAACTTGAGATACCTGATGTCATCAATCAATACTTAGAAAAAGGTGAACTCAAAGTCTCAACGCTTGATGGTATTTGGGAGGATGCCGGTACATTTGACAGTTTGCTAAGAGCTAACAATTACTGGGCTGAAAAAACCAAAAAGATGACTGGATAAGTTCTAATGTGCATTAATTTGAGGCTAAATTCAACAAGAAATGTACTGATATTTGTGATATAAATATATATAGAAAGAAGTTAAATCAAATAAAAAATAATATTGTCTTTTAATCAAAATTAATCACCAACCCATCCCAAGAGGTGGGGTGGTTTATTTGTATTTGACTTTCTCTGTATTTTAAGTATAATTTGAAGCTTAGACGGCTGGCTTTCTACTTTCTGTGAATTTTAAAATTTTATAAGCGCCCTTGCAAGGCTCTATGGCAAAATCTATTTTGAACCAAAAACCTCCATTAAAAACCCTTTTCTTAGGAACCAAAGAAACACCTCTTGAGAAAATGGATCTTATAGAAGTTCAAAAAGCATCGTGGAAACACTTTGAGGATGTGCTTCTCAAACAAACTATCCAGGGCTTTTTCCCAATAGATGACTATACAGCCAAGAAATTCAATCTACAGTTTATCGACCTCTCATTTGGTAAGCCAAGATACGATATTGAGCTTTGTCGAGCTAAAAAACTCACATACGACAGACCAGTTTACCTCAAACTCCAACTAAACAATAAAAGAGCCAATCAGGTCAAAGTACAGGACGTCTATCTTTGCAACCTTCCAATCATGACTGACAGGGGTACATTTATCATAAATGGTATCGAAAGAGCGGTTATATCTCAGATTGTCAGATCACCTGGCGTCTACTTTACAGCCGAAATCGACAAATCCACAGGTTTGACACTCTACAACGCAGAAATTCGACCATATATCGGAGCTTGGCTTGACTTTACAATAAACAAGCAAGGCGTTATTGAGGCCAAGATCAATAGAAAGAGAAAGACATTAGCTACAGTATTTTTGAAGCTTTTCGATGGTGATGATCAAGCAACCATAAGATCACACTTCCAAGATATAGATCAAGAGCTTGTCGAAAAATACCTCATGCCAACTCTCAAAAAAGACAGAACTCACTCGAGAGAAGATGCTGTCATGGAGTTCTATCGCAAAGTCAAACCAGGAGAACCACTCGTTCTGGAAAACGCTTTCAAGACTTTGAACATGGTATTCTTTGACCCAAAGAGATACTCCCTAAGTGATGTTGGTCGTTACAAGCTCAACAAAAGACTTGGTACCAAATTTGAAAACACCAAAGAATATCAACTTCTCCAAAAAGATGACATCATCGAAGCCCTCAAAAAACTAATGACTCTCACAAAGACTCAAGAAGGATTTGATGATATTGATCATCTTGGAAACAGAAGACTCAGAACTGTCGGAGAAATCGTTGCCCTTTATGGCATCAGACTCGGCATGGTCAGAGTCGAAAAAGAAGTAAGAGAAAGAATGAGTTTGGTTGCAACAGAGACACAAGTCGCACCTGCTCAGGTCATAAACACAAAGCCAGTAGCATCAGCTCTTAATAGCTTCTTCAAGACCTCACAACTTTCTAATATCATTGATCAGACCAATCTTCTTGCAGAACTTGATAACTTAAGACGTATCACAGTAGCGGGACCAGGTGGTATTGAAAAAGAAAGAGCTAGTTTCTCTATCCGTGACATTCACGGATCACAATATGGCAGAATTTGTCCAATCAGATCTCCAGAAGGACCAAACATCGGTGTCGTGACTTATCTTGCCATGTACGGAAGAGTCAACAAATATGGATTTGTTGAAACTCCATACAAAAAAGTCGAGCAAAAAGGCAAGAAAGCAGTTGTCACAGATGAAATCGTCTACCTTCAAGCTGATGATGAAGACGATCATTACATCACCGCAGCCGGAACCCAAATTGCAGAAGATGGATCAATCAAAGATCAATTTGTAGTCGCAAGATACAAAGGAGAAGTAAAAGAAGTCCCAGCTTCAAAAGTGGAATACATAGATATATCTCCTCGTCAGGCAGTCGGTGTATCTGCATCAATGATTCCATTCCTCCAAAATGACGATGCATCACGTGCGCTCATGGGAACTCACATGCAATGTCAAGGTGTCCCACTTGTGAAGCCTGCTGCTCCACTTGTTGGAACAGGTATGGAGTCTGCAGTTGCCAAAGGATTGGGTCGAACAATTGTTGCTCCAGAAGATGCAACAGTGACCTATGTTGATGCAAATAAAGTGACTCTAAAAGGTAAATCAGGTGAGAAATACGAATACAATCTCGAGAGATTTGTCAGAACAAATAAAGATGTATGTTTTGATCAAAGACCAAAAGTTGAACCTGATCAAAAAGTCAAAAAAGGTGAAGTGATTGTAGATGGACCAGGCACAGACAACGGCCATCTTTCACTTGGGCAAAACCTTACAATTGCATACACCTCACTTCATGGATATGGATACGAAGACGGGTTTGTGGTCTCAGAAAGACTTCTTAAGGAAGATGTCTTCACATCAATCACTATGGAGGAATTTGTAGCTGATGTAGTTGACACTAAGCTTGGTCCAGAAGAACTCACACGTGATATTCCAAATGTCCGTGAGGAAATGCTTGCAAACCTTGATAAAGATGGATTTGTGCTTGAAGGTATCCAGGTCAAGGGTGGCGACGTCCTCGTTGGAAAAGTGGCACCAAAGGGTGAGAGAGAGCTCACAGCTGAGGAAAGACTCTTGAGAGCCATCTTTGGAGAAAAAGCAAAAGATGTCAAAGACACATCACTTCGAATGCCATACGGCAAAAGAGGTGTTGTGGTTGGAGTTGACGTCATAGACGGTCAGAAAGATCCAAACGAACTTGAGCCATCAGTTCTAAAGAGAGTTTTGGTTCACACTGCCTCACTTCGAAAAGTGACAGTCGGAGACAAACTCGCAGGACGACATGGAAACAAGGGAGTTATTGCAAAAGTACTTCCTGTTGAGGACATGCCATACCTAGAAGATGGGACACCAGTTGACATCATCATCTCCCCTGCCTCTATTCTTGCCCGTATGAATATGGGTCAGATCTTTGAGACAATCTTAGGTAAGATTGCTCAAAAAGAAGGTGTGAGAATTGATACACCAATATTTGAAAGAATCAAAGAAGAATTCATCATTGAGGAACTCAAGAAATATGGTCTCCCAACAGATGGAAAACAAAAACTCTTTGATGGTCAAACTGGTCAACAATTTGATAGACCAGTCCTGACAGGTGTTGGATACATTTTGAAGCTTATCCACATGGTCGAAGATAAGTTCCATGCCAGATCAGTCGGACCATACTCACTAGTCACTCAACAGCCACTTGGTGGAAAGAGTCAAATGGGAGGTCAGAGATTTGGAGAAATGGAGGTATGGGCACTTGAAGCACATCGTGTACCATCAGTACTTCAGGAAATGCTTACCATCAAGTCAGATGATGTTCGAGGAAGACAAAAAGCATTTGAATCAATCATCAAAGGAATATCTATCCCACAGTCATCAGTTCCAGAATCATTCAACGTGCTTGTAAAAGAGCTCAATGCTTTGGGACTTGCTGTTGAATATCTTGGCAATGAACCAAGACCAGGGGAAGTTGCGGACCTTTTATCATAATTTTTAATCCTTAATTTTTAAGTAATATAAACGCAAATATGGATGACCAAAAACAAAACCTGAACTTTTCCGGCCTCAAGATCCGCATCGCATCACCTGATGATATTGCCAAATGGTCAAAAGGAGAGGTTACAAAACCAGAAACCATAAATTACCGAACTTTCCGACCAGAGAAGGACGGTCTTTTTGATGAAAGAATATTCGGTCCTACCAAGGATTATGAATGTTATTGTGGTAAATACAAAAGAATCAGATACAAAGGTATTATTTGTGATCGATGTGGAGTCGAGGTCACTGCATCAGTTGTAAGACGTGAGAGAATGGGTCACATCAAACTCTCAACACCAGTGGCTCACATTTGGTACTTCAAAGGACCAAATGCTCCAATCTCAACACTTCTTGAAATACCAGCCCAAATGCTTGAAAGAGTCATTTACTATGCTGCATACCTTGTAACAAAAGTTGATAACGACAAACAAAAAGAAGTTGTTGCCAAACTTGAGGCAATGAAAGAGACAGAAATCAAGGATGTTGAATCACAATTTGAGAAAAAGAGAGCAGATCTTGCAGAAGATTTTGCAAAACAAAAAAATGATCTAAGTAAAAAGATCACCAAAGCAGACCAGCTTCAAATCACACTTTCTGAAGTAGACTTGAAAGAACGTGAATCACAAAAGAGACTGTCAGACGCATTTGTTGATCGCAAGGCACAAGTAACAGCAACTTATGACAGAGTTATAAGAATTGTCAAGGAAGCTGCAATAAATACAGTTTTTGAAGAGGAAGACTTTTTGTTCCTCAGAGAAAAAGAACTTGATGGATTTGCAGAAGTTGGAATGGGAGCTGAAGTTCTATACTCTATCCTCGAGAAATTTGATCTCAAAGCTACTCTTGAGAAGTGTCAGGCACTTCTTCACGAAGTCAGAGGTGAAAGAAGAACAAAAGTATTGAAGAAAATGAGAGTGGTTGAGTCATTCATAAAAAGCAACATAAACCCAATGTGGCTCATGCTTTCGATGCTTCCAGTCATCCCACCAGATCTTCGACCTGTTGTCCAGCTTTCTGGAGGAAAGTTTGCAACTTCTGATCTTAATGATCTTTATAGAAGAGTCATAAACAGAAACAATCGCCTCAAACAGCTTATTGAGCTTGGAGCACCAGAAATCATTTTGAGAAATGAAAAGAGAATGCTTCAAGAAGCAGTAGATTCTCTTATCGATCTTCAAAAGTCTCGTGGAAAAGCAAGAGTTGTCGGATCATCACAGGCAAAAGCTTTGAAATCATTGTCAGATATCTTGCGTGGAAAACAGGGACGATTCAGACAAAATCTTCTTGGTAAACGTGTAGATTACTCAGCTCGTTCGACAATCACCGTAGGTCCAAATCTTGGACTTGACCAATGTGGACTTCCAAAGGAAATGGCACTTGAAATATTCAAGCCATTTATCCTTCACGAAATCATGATAAGAGGTCATGCTCCAAACATCAAAGCCGCTAAGAATTTCCTTGAGGAAAAGCAGCCAGTGGTTTATGACATTTTGGAATCAGTAGTAAAAGATCATCCAATCCTTCTAAACCGTGCACCAACTCTTCACAAGCTATCTATTCTTGGATTTTATCCAGTGCTTATCGATGATCATGCAATTCGTCTTCATCCAACTGTCTGTGCAGGATTCAATGCAGACTTTGACGGAGATGCCATGGGTGTTTTCCTTCCACTTTCAAAAGAATCTATTGATGAAGTCAAAAACAGAATGCTTGCAAAACACAATTTGCTTAAGCCTGCAGACGGATCACCAATAGTAATTCCAAACAAAGAAATGGCACTTGGTGTATATTACATGACCTCAATGGATCAAGGATACAACAATGTCAAAGATGAAAGTCTAGCCATGGCAGAAAGCCGAGAAACAGCTAGAAGTCTTTATGACATGGGCAAGATCGAACTTCGCCAGCCACTTTTTGTTCGAATCGAAGAAAAAGCAATCAAAACAACAGTTGGAAGAATCATGTTCAATGATCTTCTACCTGTCGAGCTCCAATTCATAAATGATGCTGTCAAAGCTGGAGACATCAAGAACTTGGTCACCAAAGCAATTAAGCTTTACAATGATCATGACAAAGTCGCCTTACTTATCGACAACATCAAATCAATTGGATTCTGGGCATCAACAATTGCAGGTGGACTTTCAGTCTCTGTATTTGATTGTGCAATAGCAGACGAAAAGCAACAAGTATTGGATGAGGCTCAATCTCAAGTCACAGAAATTGAAAATAATTTCCAGGAAGGACTTCTCACAGAAGATGAGAAAAAGAGATACTCCAACAAACTATGGATGGAGACAACAGAGAAACTCGCAGACATGACTTGGGATTCAATAGATGAAGAAAATCCAGTCAAGATCATCATCAAGTCCGGAGGAGCACGTGCATCACGTGAACAGCTTAAACAGCTATCAGCTATTAAAGGACTTGTCGTTGATCCAATGGGTAAAATCATCGAAGTTCCAACCAAATCAAACTATCGCGAAGGTTTGAACATTTTCGAATACGTCATATCAGCTCGTGGTGCCAGAAAAGGTCTCACAGACTCAGCTCTTAAAACCGCCGATGCAGGATACCTTACAAGAAGACTCCATGACGTGGCACACGACATGATCATCCGTGAAAAAGAATGTGATACAACTTCTTATCTCACAGTCTCAAGAGATGGTGAGAGAGGTGAAAAATTTGGTGAAAGAATTCGTGGAAGATTTGTTGCTCAAGATGTTGCAGTAAATGGTGAAACCATCATTGAGAAAAACAATCTTATTACAGATGAAATTGCCAAAGCAATCGGGAAGAGCAATGTTCAGACACTTGATGTGTATTCTCCACTTCACTGTGCATGCAGACAAGGACTTTGCCAAAGATGCTATGGTGTGGACCTTTCAAATGGTCAGCCAGCAGAAATTGGTACACCAGTCGGTGTGACTGCAGCGCAATCAATCGGAGAGCCAGGTACTCAGCTTACAATGCGTGTCAGACACTTTGGAGGTATCGTAATCTCAGACGTGACTCAAGGATTGCCAAGAGTCGAGGAACTTTTCGAAACAAGAACACCAAAAATCGTTTCACCAATCACCTCTATCAGTGGTCGAGCCACAGTGGTTGAAGACAACGAGAAAGAAACCTATCAGATCAAGATCACTTCCACAGACAATGAGGAAGAAGAATACAGAGTCCCAATGTCTCAGAAGCTCAAGATCAAAGATGGAGATTTGGTAGCAGCCGGATCAACACTTTCTGAAGGTTATCTTGACGTTGATGATGTGCTTGCAATTCGTGGACTTGCTGACGCACAGCAATACTTGGTAGACGAAATTCAAAAGGTTTACGAGTCACAAGGTATTGCAATTCATGACAAACACTTTGAAATAATCGTCCGCAAGATGAGTGACAAAATCACCATTGAAGAAGAAGGTGACACTCCACTTGTCAAAGGCGAAATCGTCTCACGACTTAGATATGAGATGGAAAACAGAAAAGTGCTTGCACTTGGTGCAAAACCAGCAACCGGAAAAGTCATCATTCTTGGAATCACACGAGCTGCCATTTATACAGAAAGCTGGCTATCAGCCGCTTCATTTGAGCAAACCACAAGTGTTTTGTCAAAAGCTGCAATTGCAGGACAGACAGATTACTTGCTTGGACTCAAAGAGAATGTTATAATCGGCCGTTTGATCCCAGTCAACCAAAACCTTATAGAAGATTATCATCAGAAATTCCAAAAGACATATGCCAACAATCAACCAACTCATTAAGAATAAGCGAGGATCTCGCACATACAAATCACGTTCTGCAGCATTGCAGTTAGTTTTCAATGGTATCAAAAGAAGATACGTTCCAACTCTGAATCCTTTCAAAAGAGGGGTTTGTACAGTTGTCCGTACCATGACACCAAAAAAACCAAACTCTGCACTTCGCAAAGTAGCACGTGTAAGACTATCAAACAAACAAGAAGTAACAGCATATATCCAAGGCATCGGACACAATCTTGCAGAGCACTCTATCGTGCTTGTTCGAGGAGGCCGTGTCAAGGATTTGCCAGGTGTGAAGTACCACATCGTACGTGGAAAGTTTGATACACAAGGCGTTTCAACTCAAGGAACACCAAGTGCCAAAGATCCAAGAAGACAAAGTAGAAGTAAATACGGGACAAAGAAACCAAAAGCAGCAAAAGCCTAAATAATGTAGAATAAACTCATATGCAAGAAGCACAAACTCAGCAGCCAGTCCAAAACACTGCTCCTGCCACAAATAATGCATTTGATGAAAAACAGTTCGCTCTGTTTATTCATTTGTCTACTTTTGTTGGTCTTATAGTTCCTTTTGGAAATATACTTGCACCGCTTGTGCTTTGGACAATGAAACGAAAAGAATCAGAATACATCGATTATCATGGAAAAGAAGCAGTAAATTTCAACATCTCAATCTATATTTGGCTCTTTATAAGCATCATCGCCATAATTTTGATTGTAGGTCTATTTATGATATTAGGACTTTTTCTTGCAAGCGTAATATTGCCAATTATCGCTGGTATAGCAGCTCATAATGGAGAGCGTTATCGCTATCCATTCACATTCCGCTTTATCAAATAATATTGGACGTTTCCCAAAGAGTAGCCTACAGACGGCGAATTAAATATTTCAAATATTTGGGAAACGCAGATTTTCTCGTCTGTGGGTAAATTTTTTATCTTATGCCACGTCGCGCATACAAAAGACGCAACCCTGGAGCAGATCCAGTTTACGACAGTTTAGAAGTTGCCAAGCTCATAAACTACATCATGGTGGACGGCAAAAAAACCGTAGCCGAAAAAATAGTTTATGATGTTATGGAAAAGCTCAAAGAGATTGAGAAGGATCCTGTTAAAGCACTTGCCAAAGCAATAGCAAATGCTTCACCTCAAATGGAAGTAAGACCAAGAAGACTTGGAGGAGCATCCTACATGGTGCCAACAGAAGTTCGAAGAGAAAGAAAGCTTTTCCTTGCACTAAATTGGATTGTTGAGGGAGCAAGAGCAAGATCAAACAAAGAGTTCAAGACTTTTTCTGATAAACTTTTTGTAGAACTCAAAGATGCTATCGCAGGAGTTGGTGGAGCTGTCAGTAAGAAAACCTCTGTAGAAAAGCAAGCAGATCAGAACAAAGCATTCGCACATTTGAAGTGGTAAAAATAGTTCATAAGGTGAAAGGTTTTTAAGGTTCTTAAAGATCTTTAATATCAAAATATTCACCTTATAAACTTTATAAACATTAGAAACCTTATAAACTTTATAACTTTTAAGAATTATTATGGCAGCACAACCAGTCAAGACAAGCAACCGCAACGTTGCACTTGATAAAATCCGCAACTTTGGAGTAATTGCTCACATTGATTCCGGAAAAACAACAACCTCAGAAAGAATACTTTTCTATACTGGAAGAACATACAAAATTGGTGATATTGACGAAGGAAATACACAGCTAGATTGGATGGAACAGGAACGCGAAAGAGGTATTACAATAGTATCAGCAGCAACAACCACCTTCTGGAAGGGATACAGATTCAACCTTATAGATACTCCGGGACACGTCGACTTTACCGCAGAAGTAGAACGCTCACTCCGCGTACTTGACGGTGGTATTGTGGTGTTTGATGCAGAAGAAGGCGTTCAATCACAATCCGAAACAGTCTGGAGACAAGCTGACAAATACAAAGTCCCCCGACTAGTATTTATTAACAAAATGGACAAACTTGGAGCAGACTTTGAGGGAACACTCCAAGAGATTGCTGACAGACTTGGATCAAATCCAGTCGCAATAACCTACCCAATAGGTAAAGAAAGTGAATTTGTTGGAGTTGTGCATCTTGTTGAAATGAAAGCCTACATATACAACAAGAAAGAAGATGGCACAGAATATACACTCACTGATGAAATCCCAGAAGATTTGAAAGCCAAAGTTGCAGAGTATAGAGCAAAACTGATTGAAAAAGTTGCAGAGACTGATGATGCACTTCTTGAGAAATTCCTTGCAGGAACAGAGATCACAAATGACGAGATCAAAGCTGCACTTCGCAAGGCAACAATTGCATACAAAATCGTTCCAACATTTGCTGGAACATCACTTCGCAACAAAGGTGTACAACCAGTACTTGATGCTGTAGTGGATTATCTCCCATCCCCTGCTGATCTTGGAAAAGTAGTTGGACACAATCCTCATGATCCAGAAAAAGTAGAGGAACGACAACTTGTAAATGACGAAAAGTTCTCTGCTCTATCATTCAAGATTCAACTTGATCCTCATGTGGGAAAAATCACATACACTAGAATTTACTCTGGAGTGCTTGAATCAGGTTCATATGTTCATAATGTGAATAGAAACATCAACGAAAGAGTATCACGCATTATGCTTATGCACGCAAATTCGCGAGAAGAAATTGACAAAGCATATGCAGGAGAAATAGTAGCTTTGGTTGGTCCAAAAGACACAAGAACAGGTGACACTTTGGCTGACGAGAACTATCCACTACTTCTTGAGCAGATCACATTCCCAGAACCTGTCATTTCACTTGCTATTGAACCAAAAACCAAAGCAGATCAGGAAAAACTTGGACTTTGTCTCCAGAGACTTGCAGAAGAAGATCCAACATTTAGAGTCAAGGTAAATCACGAAACAGGCCAAACCATCATGTCAGGAATGGGAGAACTTCATCTTGAGATTTTGGTGGATCGTATGAAACGTGAAATGGCTATGGACGCAAATGTAGGTAAGCCACAAGTAGCATACAAAGAATCTATCCAAAAACCAGCAAGAGCAGAAGCCAAATACATCAAACAAACTGGTGGACGTGGTCAATATGGACACGTAATAGCATCTGTAAAACCTCTTGCACGAGGTGAGGGCTTCAAGTTCGAAAACGTTGTCAAAGGTGGACACATACCAAATGAATTCATCGGATCAGTTGAAAAAGGTGTCAAGGAAGCACTTGAAAAAGGTGTTCTTCTAGGATTCCCAATGGTTGATCTTGAGTTCACACTAGAAGACGGATCTTACCATGAGGTAGATTCATCTGACATTGCTTTTAAGATCGCTGGATCAATGGCACTTGTTGATGCATGTAAAAATGCAGGTATATCACTGCTTGAACCTATTATGATGCTTGAGATCAATGTCCCAGATGAATTCATGGGAACTGTCATCGGTGATATCTCATCAAAGCGCGGAAGAGTTTCAAGCACAGAGAAAAAAGGCAAAACCACAATCATTAAAGCTCTCGCACCACTTGCTGAGCTATCTGGATATGTGACAACCCTTAGATCTCTTACTCAAGGACGTGGAACATCATACATGGAGCCAAGTCACTATGAGGAAGTGCCTCAAAACATTGTGCGAGCAATGCAGGAAAAGTGACCCTATAGCCTTCACCATAGGTGAAACGCGACTGAAACTCAGGGTCATCCCCCTCACCAAATTTCTGAATATGGACTTGGTGAGGTGGATTTTTTATTTGTCTAAATGAAGAGTCTTAAATTCGTGTCTGGCATCGTACACGTAGTTTTTTACTCCCTGACTCATGACCTCATAATAGTAAGTAGTATTTGGTTTTAACCCAGAAACTTTGATCTCGTGTATTTTGACCTTCTCATCCGATTGCACATCCTTGCCGTAATCATAAGAGTCACCATAACTCACTTTGCTTGTTGCGAAATGATTCGTTTCCCAATATATGACAACATAGTTTTTACCCATTTCTTTCACTTTCAGATTTGATATTCGCGTTGGTTCAGACCCGATCCAAACATCTTTTGTTAATTCCAATTTCTTTAGCGGTGGTGCGGCTACTTGAGTAATGCTTTGTCCGATTTCCGAGACTTTTGTACCTGCAAACTTTAGAGAATTTCCACTTATTGTGCCTATTGAGAGTGTGGTTTTTTGACCAGCCAAGAATATATTACTTCCAATAAACGTCACACCATCACCCAAAATCTTCATATTCGATCCCAAAAAGATTGGTGCAGCTTTGGCTAGACCATAATAAGATTGACCTACAGTTCCAACTACTTGCTGAATGGCTTTGACTGAGAACTGCAAACCAGAAGCAGCCCCAATAGTAATTACTTTTGTTGTGCTTTTTGAAACTTCTCCAATTGTATTCACACCTCCCCCAATAATGCTTCCTACTATCTGTATTCCTCTAAACGACGTATGTAACGCACTAAGTGATACGTCTCTCACAAAACTTAATGTATTTTTTCCTGCATCAAATATTTGCAGATTTGTTTTGATCGAAGCTGTCTTGTCTGGGGTATTATTCACATTTGTAATCTCTACTTTTTTCCCAATATCTTCTATTAGTTTCTTCTTATTTTCTTCTGTTTTGTCCTTTTCACTATTTTTGATTGTCGGAGTTAATATTTGTTCTTCGACCACATGCTTCACCTCTGCTTTTTGCTCAGGCAAAGCTACATCATCGAAATTGCCGATTTTTATTTCAATAATTTTCTCTGCGCCAAAATTACCAGCAATGTCCTTTCCTCTTAGCTTGAGTCTATACTGCCCAATCTCCAAATCCTGTGGTACTTTGTATTCAAATGATGAGAATTTGTCATATTGTTGGACTGAATTGTCGTCAACCAACACTGACTTATCTGATCCAGCAAAATAAATATCTTTGATGCTAAGAGTGGTCAAACCAATCAAGTTATAAGTTCCAAAATATCCCAATTTTTCTAATCCGATTTCTAAACTATTTGGACCTGACACGACCAAACTATTTCGCATCCCACTTCTTAAATCCTCTATCTTTCCGCTTATTACTGGTTTTGTGTTTGTGGTTGAAACAACCACTCTATTGTCTGTTGGATTAACTTTTGCTTCATTCACATTTTGAAGGTAAACATTTGGTCCTGTAAAGTCAGCAAACACTGTTCGTCTACTCTCACTTTCATTACCTGCTTTGTCAACTGCAACTACAGACCAGATGTTTGTACCTTCTTTGAGTTCTCCTTTGTTGTCAGCACTTCCCCAGGTGAGTGAGTCATGGGTTGAGACTGAGATGTAGTTGTTGTCATTGTTACTGTCATTGAAGTTGTGATAGGTGATTGTGTATCTTAAGTCTTCATATGTTTCAGTTCTGTTTGCTGGGATATCATTTATTGGAAATGTTTGATTATCATCTCCTTCATTTCGTAAAGTAAGTTTGTATTTGGATATTCCAGACAAAGAGTCAGGGTTACTGTTTACCTTGAACTTGAATGTTGGTCTTTTGGAACTGGTGTAGCTATTGTTCCCAGGATCTATGATCTCTGCAGGTGTTGGTGGGGTTGTGTCTAAAGCGATTGAGTCTGTATATGCACCACTTGTGTTACCTGTTGAGTCTTTGAACTGGATATATATTGTCTTTTCTCCATCTACACCATCAGGCAGTGTCCAAGGTTTGGATTGAATATATGATTCATAGCTTGCGTCAGAGAGATCTGGTAGATTTGAGATCTTCATTTGGATATTTGATGAGTCTGTAAAAAATCCACTTGAGGCAGAGATTGAGAGAGTGACATTTTTGGTCTTTGTGAACTCATCATTACCATTGATCTTCACACTTCCTGTTGGAGCTCCTGTATTGATGTCAACAAAGCTTACCTGGGAGTATGATGAAGAGTTTCCTGCATTGTCTGTTGATTTGATACGTATATACCATCTTCCATCTGTAAGTGGAGTAACGTGGGTGAAGGTGTTTGAGTTTGTTGTTGAGGATTGTACATTTGATGAGAAAGATGATGACTGAGACCACTCAATTGTATATGCAGGGTTGGCTAGTCCACTTGCATCTCCTCCTCCTGGGTCAGAACTAGCAGTAAATGTCCAGCTTGGGGTTGTGTCACTTGTTGGAGTATTTGTTGAGGGGGTACCTGGTGTTGTTGGATTTTGTGTGTCTATGACAATAGAGACTGAGGGATAACTTGATGAAGTTGTATTACCATTCACATCTGATGATCTGAAGTATATGGTGTGTGAGCCATCAGTTAGAGTAGAAAGTGTGCACGTGAAGTCTTCTGATTGTTCATCAAATGCAGAATCTGTTGCAGTACAACTTGACCAGCTACCACTGCTACTGTCGGATTGGTATTCAACTGACAGGATGCTGCTTATGGAGTCTTGGGTATTACCTGTCACGCTTGGAGTAGAATCTGAGTTTGGTGATGATGGTGAGTTAAGTGTTAGTATTGGAGGATTTGAGTCTGATGATGAGAAGGCTATTGAGACGTCTTGAATAGTTGGTGTAGAGACTCCATTGGTGCTTGTAAGTGTTGCTTCATACTGAATATATCTATGACCATCTGTAATACAAGAGTTGGTACTTAGGTCTGTGCCTGATGAGACAGCTACACAGGTACTAAATGCTGGGGCACCAGACATAGTAGGTGAGTTACTACTTCTGGCTTTTATGGAAAGTGTTGTACCTGTTGGAACTGTGGTAGTGTATGTAAGGTTTCCCCAGAGACTAACATTTGATAACTGAGTATCAAATATGTTTGATGTAAGAGATCCAGAGGATGCAAAGTATTGTTCTTCACTCCCGTAAGTACCAAATGTATCATTTTCACTTTTGTATGTAGCTGCTATTTGTTCTGCAGTCATAGCAGAGGGTTTTATGAAGGCTTCGTCGAGGGATCCAATATAATGGTATGCTTGATTTGTATTACCAGCAATGGAAAAGTAATCAAAGCTTTGATAAATTAATCCAGATCTACTGAGACTAGCATCGAGCACACCATCCTTATAAAGAGAAATTACGGAACCATCATATGTTAAAGTTACGTAATACCAGGTATTTGGTTGAATCTGGGAGCCTACTACAGGCCCACCTGAATTACCTATATTACCCGTGAGATAGCCGTTATTAATCATAAGTACATATGGCTGAACATCGTAGCCATTAGAAAAGTTAGACTTTGTGATAATTGGGCGGGCACTATTAACTGCATTAGCATATATCCACGCCCCTGTTGTAAAGGCTCCCGTTATCTGAAAATCTGTTTTTCTAATCTCATACCCAACAGGCGTTTTACCTGTAATAGATGTTCCATTAAATCCATTAGCTCCTGTTGAACAGTCTTTTTTGGTATATATAGTTACTTGGGTAGTAGGAGAAGAATTAGTACATAAGTATCCCCAGCTTGTAGTATTATCAGAGTTAGTAGCTACAAGCATGTATTCAGCTATACCTCCATCATCATTATCCCAATCATCAAAGTTTTGTCCTGTATCACTAATGGTATTAGTACCATAACTTAGAGTACCTACATTAGTATCATAAGTTTTTTGTTTTAAAAATCCTGTTGATCCATCAAATGTATATCCATTTCCTATTTTACTGCTAGTGTTACTAACTACTCCATCACTATCACCGTGGATTGAGAGGGGGTTTAGGACTTCTTTGAGTGAAACATCATCGAAGTAGGCACTTGCACCATTAACCGACGGGGCGGTAAAACCCAGCGAAATGTTGTTGCAACCTACCGGAGCAACAAAGTATCTTTCAATCTTTTTAAAGCTGGTTTCAGAAACCGAAACGCTAGTACTCGCAATGATGCTCGTACCATTATTTACGTTATCGAGATAGAATTTACCAGAATTTGCCCCATCACCCCTTGAGTAAAAAGTTAATTTGTAGGTTTTGTTAGGTTGCACCACATAAGGAATCGCCACTCTAGTAGTCCCGCTTGCACCATTTGTGAGTTTGGCAGCGTAGGAGCCTGTGTGAACTGAAGTTGTTTCATTAACAATAGATCCTGCATCCACAGCTTCAGCCCAATTGGAAAACACATCCGTTCCACCAGTCCCAGCAGTCTCAAATCCTGAATTGGTCGTAGCAATTTCACTTCCATACAGAGAATCAATTACCTTTGTATCACTTTGAAAACTAGTAGAAATATTGTCGAGAGGAATAACAGAAACATCATCAAACCATACAATATCTGTGTTGTATCTAGCGGCAAGCCTTAATACCATAGTAGTGCTTGGGGCTGTTATTACGGTGCTTATTTTTGTCCAACTAGTTGCAGAAATATTTCCTGAATCATAAAATGTTGAAGCATTAACATTGTCATACCCTAAAACTCTTACCGCATCTCCATTAGAAGCCTTATACCAATATTTAAGCAGATATTTTTGACCTGTAACCAGCGTAATGGTTTGATTTGCTTGTCCGTAATCTGCAGAAGCCGAAACTTTTATTGATTGTGATCCACTCATTTTTGTTGTGGAATCGGCTTCAATTGTAGAATTTAAACTAGACCAATTGGTTGAAATCGTCCCCTCCATCCCGCCATTATTTACTAAATTGGGAGTAATAGAAACATTATCAACATAAAACTCGCTGGCGGTATTGTCGCTTTGGGTAAAATAGATGGTATTTGTATTCTCTGTTTTAACTCTGAAGTCTGTACTAATTCTCGTCCATTGGTTTGAACTTATCGTGGAATTTCCATTGTCGTCGGTTAAAATCTGTTCAAATCCATAACCAATTGCTGACCTCATTGATCCAGATACTACTTTTACCCAAGCCTCCACATGGTAATTTTGTCCAATTGTGGGCGTAGCGGCGAATGATTGCAGTGTTCCCTGGGTCTGAGTAAGACCATTTGTAACAACATGAATTGATTGTGTATTGGAAAACTTCTCTGCAGATGTAATGACCATCGTTGGCGCACTGTTATATAAAGTCCACGAGCCTGAAGTCTCAAAATCACCGTTGACAACTAAATTCCCATTTGAATTAGTACTAGAGTTATAAGCAGTTTTATCAACATTACCAGCAGTATTGTAATTGACTGCATTTAATGTACCGGTACCATCTAGTTTTGCATAAAATTTTAAACTACTATCTGCAACATAGTCTGCAGTTCTACCAGTACCACCATTATATAAATCTGAAATTTCTGTTGTAGTTAAGGGTCTATCGAATATAGCAAAGTCATCAATTATAGCATCTGCAGTCTGATATCCCAATGCATTGGAACCGATATTTAGTTTGTCGGAAACAGAAGATGGAACAAACGAGGTTCCGGTTGAGTTATTGTAAACTGAGGATACGCCATTTACATAAAAATCTGCAGCATATGAGCTACCATTCACAGTGTTTTTACTATCCCAAACAACAACTGCATGGTACCAACTTCCCGCATTTATAGTGGGGTTTGCCAGCATAAACTTAGGTCCTGTTCCCGATAATGCAATATCAAAATAATTACTTACTTTTCTTATCGAAATTGTCCTAAACCCACCAGTATGGGAACTCTGTCCATTCGTAAACAAAAAATGTGTGCTTGAGTCTGAGCTATTCCAATTCGGTTTAAACCAAAAACTAACTGTTCCCTGGTTACTGTTAAAATGCTCATAATTATTCCCACTAATCTGAGCGCCACGGTTGAAGGTGAGTGTTGAGCCATATGTTCCAGAGGAGTTACCATATACTCCAATAGCTTGACCAAACTTACCTGTTTCATATGTTCCACTACCTTTAAATTGATTAGCATCAGTAGTAGTTGTTTCATTCATGTGATACCTGGCTGTATCTGTCCATACACTTGATGCATCTGATTCACTGGCTGCTGTAGTGTTACCGTAGTACATGTAGATGAAGTCTGTTGAAGATGATGCATCTATTTGTGGAACTTTTACCCAGGCAATTGATGTTCCTGTTTCATCCCATTTCTCTATTTCATAACTTAACTTAGTCGTTCCGTCACTATCGGTAAACCGTATGTCTTCTCCATTGTTTTGAGTGTTAGCGTAGTTGACTCTGTTGCTGTCGAGCTTGACCATTACTACAAAGTTAGTTAGATTTTCATTTTGGGAAGAGTTATCAAATGTTATCTTGCGTCTGAATCCCCACGCCTGATTAAACCAATCACTGCCTGCATGATTAAGTGATATCTCTCCAGCTACTGTTGTATTGATGTTTGATTTGGATGAGTAATCAGAAACATTTGACCAATCGGTGTTTGTGAAGGGAGATGAGGAGGCAAATACTTTGAGAGTGTCAGTGAGGGTGAAAAGAAAGAGACACAAAACCACCAGAACTAGCCTGGCTCTACTTACATAGATCCGTGACTTCATACTTTATTTATGAGTGAATGTGAACAATATTACTCCAGATATCTATTACTTTTCTCTTAGATAATTAAAGCAGTTTGTATATGTATTTACAAGGGGAATAAATGCAATACAAATATACTTATATTAGAGCTTATAGCTTTGATTGAGTTACAACAATAAGATTCAAAATTAATAACCAACTATCCTTTGGTAGGTGAAAGTCAGTCTTTTAGTTTATATAATTAATATACTCAGTTTTTATTAACATTTAGTTTTATTGTTCGAATGAAATGAGAACCAAGAAACATGAAACTTCTCACTGTCGTTCGAAGAATATATTGCCAAAGTCATTTTGTATTTTTTTTGTTAATTGATTATTGCTTATTGTTTTTTAATCTTATGTCTCTTGCCGTTATCTCAGACACACACCTTACTGATCGTTTTTACCCAAACAAATTCAACAAACTCAAAAGTATCATAGAAAACGCAGATACAGTGGTTCTAAATGGAGATTTCTGGGACGGTTACAGGGTTGATTTTGACAAATTTTACAAATCCAAATGGAATGGACTTTTCCCACTTCTCAAGTCAAAAAAAGCAATTTATATATACGGAAACCATGACAAAGAATCGTTCTCAGATGAAAGAAGAAATGAATTTTGCAGTATAGCAGCCAAAAGATACACTTTGAATTATGCGGGCAAAGATATCACTTTTGAGCATGGGGACGAATATGTATGGAAAGTAGATAGAATGCTTGGGTTGGAACGCCCAAATAGAATCGTGAATCTCATAACAGAGTTCTTTCAGGCTGAGATGATCAAAATTTTTGGAGTTGTGGCATTTGGGTGGCTTTTTGGCAAAATGAACAATCAAATCAAAAGTGCTCTTCGCAAAATGTCAGAAGTAAATGAAAATGCAGTGTATTTCTTTGGACATGTGCATGTGGCTGAAGTGGATATGGACAACAAATTCGTAAACTCAGGCATTTTCAACTACGGATATGCACAGTATGTACTTGTGGACAAATCAGGCACCATCAAGCCAATGAATGAAAGGTACTAATAAGTACAAAAGTTATAAGGTTCTTAAGGTTTGTAAAGTTGCAAGGTTTAAGCCGTAAGGTGAAAGGTGTAAGACCTTGCTGTACGTATAACCTACAAGCCTACAAGCCTACAAGCCTACAAGCCTATTTTACACATTTCCACAGTGGACAGTTTGGACAGTTTTTGCAGTTTGCCGGACAATAATCTCTACCATATTGGATCATTCGAAGAGTAAATTCGCGCCATTCTTTTTGTGGAATTATTTTCATCAAGTCCTTTTCTATTTTGATTGGATCTGAATATATACTCAGTCCATATTTTTGGGCAAGTCTTTTGACGTGGGTATCAACCGCTATACCCTCGTAGATTCCGTACAGCTCACCCAATACCACATTTGCGGTTTTTCTACCCACTCCAGGCAAAGCCACAAGCTCTGACATGCTTTTTGGTACTATACCTTTGTGATTTTCGACAATGGCTTTTGCTGCATTTACTATACTTTTTGCTTTTGATTTGTACAAACCAATAGATGAAATATCTTTTTCGAAAACTGAAATATCAACCATAGCAAAATCTTCAAGGTTTTTATATTTTTGAAATAATGCCTTAGTAACTTTATTTACTTGTTTATCGGTTGTTTGAGCAGATAAGATGACTGCAAAAAGTAGCTCATGTGGTTTAGCATAATCCAGTGCGGTTTTGGCTGTTGGATAAAGATTTTTGAGAGTTCGCAGAATACATTCTATATCTGGTTTGGCTTTTGTACTATTTTTGATCATATTAAATATTTTTTTACGCTATACTTTTGATTCAAGACATCATGGAAAAGTGGACAAATTATATAAAACAAACCCTGCCTATTGTATTGACATTAGTAATATTTTTATTACTTAGTTTTCTGGTTTATCTTGAGATTCGTCTCCTAAACTTTTTGCAGCCGGCATGCACAAATAGCAAACAATGCATTTCTACCCAAATATTCATTGCGGACATAATAATCGGTATGACTATATACCTTAAAACCAGTGTGGACTTTGCCATATTTATTGGCAACCTCATGAAAAGCTATTCTACCTGGAAAGATAGAATTGCTATCGAAATAGGTACAGCAGTCGGAAATGCTCTTGGCACTATCATAGTACTTGCCATTTGGAGCTTTTTCAAAGAAATTACCTGGCTCCTCGCCATCATGATTTTTATTGCAGCACTAGTGCTTTTGAAGCTTGCTGAGGAAGGTTTAGAACACATAAGAGAAACCAAAAACAACTCTCCTGATTTGTCATTTATTATTGCGCAAAAAATTGAAAAAATACTAAGCTACATAAATACCAAAACAGACATATTGTTATCGAAGATAATCCCCAATCTTTCTATGAAACCAAAGTTGGGATTAAGTTTTTTAACTTTGTTTTTTGTAAGCTTTACTGTCCCATTTATATTGGGTCTCGATGATTTTGCAGGGTATGTGCCGGTATTCAATATTGTAAATGTCTTTGGTTTCTCAATTGGAGTGCTCGCGGGACATATGATTCTCAACCTTTGTCTTTTCATGTCGCCCAAAACAACTATCAGGGTGGTGAAAAATAATTATGTTTCGCTATTTGGATCGATTGCATTTATATTGCTCGCACTTTGGGGATTTTACGAAGTTTTCCGACTTTTGTTTTTCCACTCAAGTTAGAACACACATTCTGACTTAATAGATTCCATGCGATACTTCATAATTGCGTTCATTTTATTTCCACAGGTCTCCTCTATCGTAGCGCCTTTTGAAGCAATTTCATCTTTTACAAGTTGTTGGAGATTTTTGTTTTTCATTCCCAAACAATCAATAAGGTTGTCAATACGCTCACACGCAGTCATGCCGCCCACAGTTCCTTTTGGCAATGCAACCGGGTTTTCGGGATCCACTGGTACGAATTTCACTTTTGTTTCTTGTTCTTGATTGATTTCGTTTTTGGTTTCTATACTTATTGAGTTGTTTTTTATTACCAACCTGAGAGATGTGAAATAAAAAACCAATCCACTAACAACCGCAACCCCAAACATGACAATTGCTAGATAAAGATAATGATGTTTCTGCATAAATAAATATACTGATACTTTCGTGATTTGTCAGATTCTGGACTCTGCCAGAATGACAAATTAATCTACGAACTACTATTCTACATCTCTATATTATCTATTTTACCCAAACTCTTCCCTTCTTTCCAAATAATCTGAAATAATTTTTTTATGATCGAATGCCATCTCATTTGGCAACTTTTCAAGTGGGCACCACATGAAGTCGGCCGCGTCATCCCCTGCTTTTGGCTCACCAAATGCCTCAACCACATATGCAGCAGCTATGGCTTGAACAGGCGATCTCTCAGGATCACTATAAATGTTTAGTAATTTCACATTTGTCACGTCTAGCCCCACCTCTTCTTTCACTTCTCTTTTCACACAATCTTCAAGTGATTCATCCCACTCTAAGTATCCTCCAATCAGCGCCCAATATCCAGTGTAGTTTTCGGCAGCACGTTTGATCAGTAATATTTTTTCATCACGGATAATAAGCGCATCAATGCATGGACCTCTGTTTGTGAAAGACCCGCATGTAGGGCATGGTTTGTTTCTGTAATCTTTACTTATCATTCTATCCATAAAATGAAAATAATATTTTCTAGGCACTAGGAACTAGGCTCTAGGTACTAACTTGTTCAAACACCTTCATCACATGATCCTGCAAATAATCTGCAGACTTAAGTTCCAAAAATTCTTTTTGATCAACCCATTTATATTCTGTATGTTCACGACTCAAATGTATTTCCTCACTTATTGCTTGAGCCTTGTATCCGATAAACAAATAATATATTTTGTTTATTTCATCATAATTTGTGATCACATGCACTGGTGTCATTTCACTTACTTCAAGTGAGGTCTCTTCTACGATCTCACGGCGCAGGGATACATCATGTCTTTCTCCATACGTCACGTTGCCACCCGGCAAATCCCAACAGCTCGGTCTGCTTTTTGCCGTTTCTGGTCTTTTCATTGCAAGAAAAAGATCTTTCTTTTTTGGATGAAAAACAACCACTTTTTGCAAAAATTTGACGTCCTCTGTAAAGAGGTGATGTGGTACAGTCTTGCGGATGAGTGTCATAAGAGTATTAAGTAATTTCTAATACATTCTTTATCATTACCCAAAGTTCTTTCCTCATTATATACCCAGGACGCACTGCAATACCATTTAGGAATGTGACATTCAAAAGTCTTGTGAGAAGCGCTTTGCTCTCATCGTTTATTGCTATAAATACATTGCAATTTTCTCGCAAATCAAGAAGTGACAAAAATGCATAATCATAGTTTCCTGATTCAGAAATAAAGTTCTTTATAATCTCCAAAATTTCTGCTTTTCTATTTTCAGCCACCACCCTTGCGTCATATGCCTCAATTTGGAATATTATCACCTTTTTGCCATTAAATAATTTTTCAGCAGAGTCGCCAAGGAGCGCTTTTGAAAGAAGTTCCCCATCGAGATTTGATTTTGCTCTGAATGATTCATCTACATAAGATGTCATATTGGAATTGTTTGACTCAAGCCACGCGAACATTTTTCTATCTTTGTCTGTAGTTATCTTAGAATTCAATCGCAATGTATTTGAGGCAATTGCACAATAGAGCAAAATATTTGCAAAAAGACTAGGCTTTATATTGCGATCATGATAACGCTCCGCCACAAGAGACGCACACGCCCCAACCATTTCTATTTGTTTTTTGGCATTCGTAAAATACTTATCATCAGTAATTGGGTGATGATCAACAATTTCAACAACTTGGTCAAGCACAATCCCTCTTGGCAGCTCGTTTATTTGACTAGTATCAAGAAGAATTATTTTGTCCATTATTGTGATACCATTTGCTAAAGAATAGGACAAATCAAGATTTAGTCTTTTAACAAGATATGTTGTTTCCAAATTCAGATCACCTTCAAAAAATATTTTGACGTCCGTACCAAATTTTTGTAAAAGTTCAAAGTACGCATATACAGATGCAAAACCATCAAGATCTGGGTTGTGATAAGAAGTAAGAATATTCATAAGTTTCTGTATTTTAGGAAATTTTTATTCTTTTATATCCGTTTATAGACACTATAACATGATCAAGTAGCGCAATCCCTAGTATATCTGCAGCTTTCTTGATCCTTTTGGTAAACAAAATATCCTCGACAGATGGCTCCAGATTACCAGAAGGGTGATTGTGAGCAAGAATGATTGATGAGACAGGCATTTCCTTGATGATCGAGAAAATTTCAGATGGCACCACACTTGCTCTATTGAGCGATCCTATAACAACTGTTTCTTTTCTCAGAAGTTCTCCTCTTGCATTCAAATAAAAACAAACCAGATGCTCTTTATCACTGGATTTGATGTCATGGCAATATGCAAATATTTTTTCAGGCGAAGTGATCTGCATATCAATTTTGGATGTGAGTCTAATTGCAAATTCTTGAGCTGCAAGTATTTGAGCAGTTTTGTGACGACCAATTTTGAGCTTTTCAAGTTCCTCTTTGCAAATTTTTCTTTTTTCAGAATTCTGCCATTTTTGGATTTTTGTATTAATTATTTTTTCAATTTCACTACCAATTACATGGACTCCCATTTCTTTTGTCCCTGTCGTAAGTATTACTGCAACAAGCTCTGACAACGATAATGCTTGCGCTCCATTTTTAAGAAGCTTTTCTCTTGGGCGAAGATTTTGTGGAATAGATTGAATTCTTTTCACCTTGAAGAGCATTATACTCTCATACTGATTTATTTAGCATACTATGGATCTCTTGTACCGTATCAACTGGAGTTTTTTTCGAAACATTTATCACTTTGTCTCCACCTGTCAAACATTTGTGATATGCATATTCATCTGCGGTAAGTAACGCGATTTTTACAGATGAGAACTTTTCAATTCTTTTCTGAAGTCTTAATAGAGATTTAACTGCGCCTGGTTCAATATCGTCTGTATGTATCACAAGTATGTCATAAGTATTAATAGATTCTACAAGAATTGTATTCTCTACTTTTGAGACAGGAAATATTTCTATATTTTCTGTGAGTAGTAGCTCGTGATATAATTGTCTAAGATTGAAGTTTGGTATTAGAAGAAGTATGTTTCCCATATTAATATACATTATTCTATCCAAAATAGATATTAGTTGTCAATAAGCAAATTTTTTATGGAAAACCTAGGTAAAAAAATCAGACAAGCAAGAAAAACAAAAAGAATCACACAGAGCGATCTAGCGCAGGCTATTGGAGTAAGCGACAAATCAGTTTCTGCATACGAGTCTGGACGCATTGAGCCACCTCTCAAGATGCTTGAGAAAATTGCTCAAAGCACAGACCATTCACTCGAGTATTTTGTTGGTGAATCAGTAGAATCGCAAATACTAGCCAAAACACGGAGATAGAAAGAAGCTTTTCACAGATATCAAACAAGCTCTCAAAAGTGATGACAAGCCAGTTGAGCAAGAGCCAACAGTCTAAAAAAACAAATTTCTCTCACTATTTTTTACACATTACCTCACTTTGTAGTTACAATGAGTTGTAGAATACTAATATGATGCAACAACTTGTACAAAACGGATTGGTTTTGCTTTCTGTGTTTGTGTTGAATATGAGTTTTTTGGCAGAATCAGCACATTACGGTTTGCGAAATCTTGCCTGGAATCTCAGTGGCACAGCAAGACAATACGCCTCATCTCCCACTCTCATCCCTCAGAGTTTTGCACAAAAAGATAATAATGCATCAGGTGAAGCATCGCCATCATCTGTCAAGACTGTCCAAACTGAATCTTGGTCACCTCTACCGACAATACCTTGGGGCACTACAGAAAAAGTAGGCGACCACACTTATCGAACATATGTAGGTGACGACCCAGTAATGAGCACGCCCGAAGAACTTGAACAAGCTATAAACAAATACCGTGTGACTCATGATTTGTCTGAACTACCAATAAGTGATCCACTTTGTCGACTAGCTGATTACCGCATCAAACAACTAGAAGCAATAAATGGATTGGATTCACACAAAGGCTTTGAAGATTATCTTGATGAAGATGAAAATTGGCAAAATTTGCCAAGATTTGTCTCAGTTGGTGAAAACAACTCATATGGCTACCAGCTGTCAGGAACACATCTGATAGAGTGGGTATTTGATGCAGACGAAGAACATAGAAGCAATCAACTAAATCCCAAGTGGAATCGCATGTGCACACGGATATCGGGGACTATAGTTGAGATAGTTTTTGGACAAGAAATGTAAAAAATGAATTGCGCTTAAGTATATTTTACGCTATCTGGCTCAATCAACAAAACCTCTGTTTTGAAAAAAATCAATTTGTTTGTTTGGTACATCAACCACTAAGTCAACTGACTGACAACCACTTTCAACTGTAACTGGTGTTAAGCCTAGTTCCTCTTGATACATTCTATTTTTTCTTTCTCGCATCGTTTCACCATTGCTTGCAAAAACTCCACCAGTAATCTGCTTGGTGGTTATTCCTACCGAGTTAAAAAGAATTTCGTTGACAAGGGGTAAGTCAGTTTCAAATCTATGTAATAAGTGAAAAATAATAGGCCAGTCAAGATCATCAAAATTAGTGTTAGGATCAAATCCCCAACGCACAAGTTGTCTTGGTGTAGGATTGTCATTATGAGAAAGATGGTAAAGTGGATTGCGTGGATCAGTGATACTTGAGCTTCTAAATATCGTAGAGGCTTTGGCAAACATAACTCCAAGCGTACATCTACACGCAAATAAGGTGTAACATGGACCACGCAAAGGAGCGACCGCAACACTTGGGAAACCATAAGCATATCTATAATCATAGATACTACCAAGCTCATCAACCTCCTTGATTCTTCTTTTCCTTGAAGCACTATCTTCGGTCATCCCTATTCGATATCCATTTAAGCTAAACGGTGAGGCTATCTCGATGCCACCAACTAGCTTTTGCTTATTTTCACAACCCATTTGAATATTATAGGTTATTTCTGTCAGGATTCAACATTCTATGCTTCACGACAATCCAAATCAATATTTTCCTATTTATTTCACATGTTTCGGGTCCATCCAGAAAAACTCCCAAATATGTCCATCAAGATCCTCAATACTTTTTCCATACATGAATCCATGATCTTCTGTGGCTCTTGCCTCTTTTGCCCCAGCATTTATAGCTTTTGTAAATATCTCATCTACTTTCTCTTTACTATCCTGAGATAGCGCGATGATGGCTTCTGTGCTAAGCTTGGCGTCTACAAGCTGCTTTTTGGTAAATGTTTTGAAAAAGTCGGTTTTGAGAAGCATTGCGAAGTTGCTATCACCTATCACCATACATGCAGCGTTTTCATCAGTAAACTGAGGATTAAAAGTGAAACCTAATTCTCTGAAAAACTTGATTGAATCATTCAGATTAGAAACCGCAAGATTTACAAACATTTGTCCAGCCATAGTTATGAATAATTAGTAAAGACCGGCAATTTTATCAGATATATTTTTGGATTTTGTAATAAACGGACAATGATTGTGATTGTTGACTTGCATTTACCTCAAAAACACATAATAATGATTACAAAGTTATTTTTTTATCACTTATATGAATGTTTTACCACATGGTGAGTTGTTGAACCTCAAGGGCAAAGTAGCAGTTGTAACTGGAGGATCAGTTGGAATTGGATTTGGAATTTCTTATAGACTTGCCGAAGCTGGAGCAAAAGTAGTTATCGCAGCAAGACGCCTTGATGAGGCAGAAAAAACGGCAAACGAACTCAAAGCTAAGGGATGGGAAGCAATAGCAGTTTCTACAGATGTCGCACTTGAAGCAGATGTGAAAAACCTCCTTGCCAAAACACTCGAGACTTATGGCAAAGTAGATATCTTGGTGAACAATGCAGGCATCTTCCCATTTGCCACACTAGATGTCCTAACTCCAGAACTATTTGACAAAGTAATAGCCACAAATCTTCGTGGAGTATTTCTCACAACCAAATATTTCTCAGAAGAAATGAAAAAACAAAACCCTCAGTCAGGCAAAATCGTAAACATAGCAAGTATTGATGCACTTCACCCCTCGATGGCTGGACTCGCTCACTACGATGCCTCTAAGCACGGCGTATGGGGCTTCACCAAAAACGTTGCACTAGAGCTTGCGAAATACAACATCCAGGTCAATGCTATTGCTCCAGGAGGAATTTATACACCAGGCGTCGTTGCAATGCAGACTCAAGGCAAGGAGAATTCGACGGAGAGATTCCCAGATGCTCCCAAAATGGATGTGCCAATGGGTAGACAAGGTGTGCCAGATGACATTGCAAAAGTGACACTATTTTTGGCGTCAGACATGGCAGGATACATGACAGGTGAAATAGTTGTAGTGGATGGCGGGTACTTGTTGAAATGACTCTTAGCAAGTGCGGAAGAAATGGAATATCCAAACATATATCCTATTAGAAATGATGCTTTTCGACGCAGAGTATAGAGGTATCTGTCACACTGAGCTTGCCGAACGTGTGACATGTCATGGACTTAGGCAGGCGCCAGCCCAGAGGGCTTCTGCCCGGAGGGCTCACCATGACACTACGACGTATGAGCATATCGGGGAATTAAAGCCTGATTGGATTAATAATTTGTTCTTTTGATTGGAAAAAAATATGGGTTTCTTGCTCTGGATATTTTTATACTCAACGATTCTGTATTTCGCTGGAAAAGCATTGTCATATATTTACAAATGCATCAAGTACAAAACTCTTTCTGTTCGAGATAAAAAGCTGAATATATTTGAAAAGATTTTGCTAATTCCAACATCATTTATTGGTGTAGGGATATTTTTCATTGCTTATGCGAATATAAGCTATATTGTTGAATTAGCCATTTTTTTATCGCTTATTGGTGGATTGATACTACTCGATTACTTCTTCCCAATCCATCATCCAGAGTCGATTAACAAAAATATATTCAGCAAAATAAGATTTCCCTTTACTGCATTTTTCACTCCATATATCCTATATATCGCCTTTCTAATATTTTACAACCCTGAAGTAGGATTTCTTTTTGGCAACAACTGGAAAACATCGCTATCTATATTTTTAGTCTACTCATCTTTGGTCACAATTATAACTAGCATCCCATGCCTATATATAGCTTACTCAGGATTAAAAATAAAAATGAGCTGGAAATTGAAAGCTTTTTTTCTTGGAAGTTTCTTGGGCATTATTGCATTTTTTAGCACTACCACGTATATGACTTATCAGACATTAACAAATGATGTCCAGTATTACGAAGGCACGTGCAGAGTGGATCATGAACATTATCATAGAAAAAGTTTACGTATCAATAATTACTCTATCAATCTGACAGATAGTCCATCCAAAATAAGTAGACCAATAAGTAACGCACTTGCAGCCAAATTACAAAATGAAAAAATTTGCGAAAGCGGTAGAACTGTGAAAGCTTACTACACCTGGCCACTTGGAGGGATTCTGACAGTTGAATACAACCCAAACGAGACTAATAATAAGGTACCCTCAATTGATGACATTAGAAAATTGACAAACAAAGATCTAAACAATGAATATGAAGTAGTCTTCAACAAACTCTACAAGAAAGAAGGAAATGAAAACGGTGTTTATATGACGATACCAGGTGTTAATGAGCTAGATTCTTATGAAGTTTCAGATGATAATAATTATGTTTTGGTAAATGCAAACCGAAAACATTTTGGTGCAGGCAAGGTTTTCGATAGATATATTATTGATACGAGAAAAAAACATCTAATAAATCTAAGGGAGAAAATCATAGATAGCCCTACAATTGCAGAAATCTACTATAAGAATTATACGACAAGAGAAACTTTCAGAGAACAAATTGAAGTTGCACAGATTATTGAGGACAAGTACGTCGTGTTTACCCTTTGTGTTGAGTTTTCTTCAGATCCAGGAGTATTTCTTTATAATATAGAAAATGGCGCAGTAGCTTATTTTGACAACACAATTTCGAGCTCTTTAGAAATTGGCAATGATGTTTTTTACTTCGATCATCATCGAGACTTATTAGTAAAAAATCATCAACTATTTTATTATCACTTGGGTCATGCATTCAAATTATTTGATTTAGGCGAATATAAAGATGTGATATCGTTTGACGACTACACAACAGGTGACAATTTCGTATTGAAAGTTATAAATACAGATAGTTCCATCAGCAACCTTGTGATCAATATGAAAACAGGCGAAATATTAGATCTTGAAAGTGCTCTTGATAAAAATTGGGACTATAGGAGTAAATATTTTGCCCGTCCTACGATACGCAACATTATCGAAGATTCTCCGGACTATAAACATCCCGAGTACAAAATATACCTTGATAAATATCTCGATAAGCAAGAATACTGGCGATACAAAATAAACGAAAAAATATTTATATATTCACCCATATCTACTATTTCTAAATACGATTAACACTTACAAATACTTCGTAACAAAAACAAAAAGCCAGAAATATAACATGATTGTGCAGAAGCCTTGGATATAAATATTTGCAATATTTCTATACATATAATACAAAACGAGCAAACCTACAATGATTGAAGAGACTATTGTCATTAGCACAAAGCTTAGGTCTTGAGTCACAAAAGAAAGTGATATCTGACAAAATCCCCACAAGATAATAAATGCATAAACGAGCCTTTTGTGAGCTATATCAAACTCACCTTCTACATAATATGCAAGTGATCCAAAAAGAATTGGAATTAGCACAAGTGATATGCCAATTGGCGATAACCAGAACAGTCGAAGGTCTTGAATCACATAAATTGCAAATATTAGATCCATAACTGCCTTCACAATAAAACTCGCTCGATATATCAACCTGTGAGTGGGATTTTTGAGAAGCATGATCGTGCGAGAGATTGTGTGCTGACTATAATCGACGTTTTTGAGAGTAGTTATAAGCCACATCACAACCACACCAAAAAGAGGAAACGAAGCTAGTGCCGAATATTTCATGATACTTGGAAACATGTGAGTGTGACATAAACGTAAAATATAATGCTGTAATTGTAAGGAGGAAATTGAAGATTGCCTGAAGAACAATGCTAACTTATTGTAAGAGCTCAGCCTTTTTTGAATTCTCTGGCTTTGCCATCCAAGATTCTTCGCGATTTTTCTATTTGATCTTGAAATCTATGTGATTGTAGACCAGAATGGATTTGTATTTTGTTTTTTGATTTATTCCAAATTTCTATTGCACTAATATCTGGATTCACTCCAACCTCTTGTGATGGACCATAGTAAACTCTCGCTATTTTGGCTCTTGCAATTGCCGCGGCACACATTGGGCATGGCTCAGAATTTACAAAGATCGAACAACCACTGAGATCTCTATTCCCTAGCTTTTTGCATGCAATTCTAATAGCGTTTATTTCTGCATGAGAAGTAGGATCACAAGTTGTGACAACCTCGTTGTGTGCAACCGCCAGTATTTCTCCAGCATGATCAGTTATTACAGCACCAAAAGGCTGGTTCTTCTCTGCTATTGTTTTTTCTACTTCCAAATAGACGATGTCGAATATTTCATTAATTTTTTCTTCTGTAATCATATTTATGCTTAAGAAATTGAATATCTAACATTATAAAGGTTTAGATATCTATTTATACTTTTTTTTAGCAGGAAGCGAGGTGCTTATTGCAAATAATATCTCTGGAAGATTTACGATCTTATCAATCTGATCTTCGCCTATTGCGAAGTGTAGCTTGGCACCAGGATATGGAGCATCTTTATCGCACATCTTTTCCAGCATAACGCTTGCTGGGCAAATCTTAACATATAGTTGGTCATCACAAACTAGGGCAACTACTTTGCCGTCTGCATAGAGTGCATATTCTCCAAACATAGCCCTTGCTGAAAACCTGGGATTATTTCCAAGTTTTTCCAAAATGAATGATATGGTGGATTTGGAAGTAGACATACTATAATTATATTATCTTAAACCTTTCCAAAGTTTTTGCTATTTTTCGAGAGACTTTCTTGTCCAATATACTTGGAAGAATATTGTCTGGGTTGAGCTCACTCTTCTTGAGATACCCTGCAAGTGCCTCTGCTACAGCTATTTTTATCTCATCCGTTATAAATCTTATGCGATAGTCCAAAAGACCCCGGAATAACCCTGGGAAAACTAAAACATTGTTTATCTGATTCGGGAAATCACTTCTTCCAGTTCCAACAATAAATGCTCCAGCTTCCTTTGCCTCATCGGGCATTATCTCTGGAATTGGATTTGCCATGGCGAAGATTATGGCTTTATTATTCATCTTTTTTACATCACTCTTTTTTAACATATTTGGCGCACTCACTCCAACAAAAACATCAGCTCCGTACACGGCATCAGATAATGAGCCTTTGATATTTTTTTTATTTGTGATTTTGAGAATTTTTATTTTTTCTGGATTTAGATCTTTACGGTCTGCCGATATTATGCCCCTTGAATCTACAACGACAATGTTTTTCACCCCGTACTTATACAGCATTTTCGTTACAGATATTCCTGCAGCGCCAGCACCACACACAACAACTTTCACATTTTCTTTATTCTTTTCTGCAACCTTGAGCGCATTTATAAGAGCAGCGAGAACCACAATCGCTGTACCCTCTTGATCATCGTGAAATACAGGGATATCAAGATCTTTTATAAGTCTTTCTCGTATTTCAAAACAGCGAGGTGCTGAGATGTCCTCCAAATTAATTCCACCAAATGTTGGCGCAATTGCTTTTATAGTGTTAATAATTTCTTCGGTATCTTGAGTATCCAAAACGATTGGGTATGCATCTAATCCCCCAAATTCCTTGAAAAGTAGAGCTTTCCCCTCCATAACAGGAAGTGCTCCATATGGTCCAATATTTCCAAGACCCAATACCGCAGAACCGTCTGACACAACAGCTATGGTGTTGCCTTTTATTGAATATTCATAAGCATCTTTATTATTTTTCGCTAAATGTGATGCTACAGCAGCAATACCAGGTGTATATGCAACGCTTAAGTCATTTCTGCTTTTTATTTCTGGAAATTTGCTTATTATCTGGATCTTTCCACCAAACTTTTTGTGCTTTAGAAGAGATTGTTTCCTGAAGTCCATATGAAAGTAACTTTAACTTATACAACTTTCGAAGTATACCTGATGATGAGGTTGATTACCGAAGCTATGCGAAGCTAGACTACGCTCTTTCGAGCTTCGTCGAAGCGAAGGCGGAGAGGGGGGGATTCCCCCGAAAGCAAAAACTTTCGGGACTAGTCCCGATAAACTGACCAGTTTATCGGGGGAACTCCTGATAACCTTGCGGCTATACTAGTTTTCGAGACTAGCCCATTCGACCACTCTCCCCGCTCAGAGCTCGCGAATGCGAATCTTGAGCGGGTCTGGCACTTTAATTATCCTTTATATATCAGTATAGCGGAGACGGTGAGATTCGAACTCACGGTAGCCTTGCGACCACGTCAGTTTTCGAAACTGATCCATTCGACCACTCTGGCACGTCTCCGCTATACTGATATTGTTTTAGTTTTTTCTTCTTCGCCTAATATTTTATCTAGTTGTATGTTTAATTTTTTCTGAGTATTCTTCTTCCTTGTCCAGTCTTATAAAATTTCTCTTGAATTCTAGCAAGTTCTTCCACAGCAAAAGCTTCATAATATTCAAGTGATAAAGGTCTTCTCGATTTGGTGCTCTGAACTTTTCCTGCCTGATGTTTCCTGAATCTTTCTTTTAGATTGTGCGTAAACCCAACATAATGCAAACAATCTTTAAAACTTTTCAAAACATATGTGTAATGCATACTATTTGTTGCATATTTCGATTGACCACTCTCCCCGCTCAGAGCTTGCGAATGCGAATCTTGAGCGGGTCTGGCACCTCTCCCTACAACCTACAACCTACAACCTACAACCTACAACCTACAACCTACAACCTACAACCTACAACCTACAACCTACAACCTACAACCTACAACCTACAACCTAAAGAATTATACCCTCAAAACAGCCATGTTGCGGGTGATGTCTGAAGGTAAAGCGATCTCCTCAGTTGCAGTCACAAAAGTTTGATATTGCGGAATAATTGATGTGATGATGTGTCTGTAGCTTGTGTCAAACTCAGAATAAACATCATCAAGAAGTAGTATTGGTTTTGAATCAGCACTTACTTTGTATTCAAGCTCTCTCATCTTGAGCCACAGGATTGCAAGCCTTTGTTGACTGCGTGAGGCATATGCATGCACACTTACATATTTATTCTCACTTGTCATAATCTGAAATTCAAAATCATCTTTCTGAGGACCTGCAAGAGTTCTTCTAGCAAAAGCTTCCTTCTCAAAAAGCTCTTCCACTCTCATTTCATCAAGTCTATTTTTGTGATAAATCACTTGGAAATTTTTACCAGCACATATCGATTCTTCATGTAAAAATTCAATATATTTTTGTCTGCCATTTTGGATAATTTTTGCATTACTTAGAAGTAGATCATTCCAGTGTACAATTTCTTTTGACAAAGTAGCCATGTCAATGTAATTCTCAAGAAGGGCATTGCGACGCCTCAGGACTGCATCATATTCTCTAATAGCTTTATAATAATCCAGATCTCTAGAGGCAATCACATTATTAAAATACTCTCTCCTGTATGACGGACCATGCACTACAATATCCATGTGCTGCGGAGCAAAAAGAACAACTGGTGGATTACTTCTCGCATACCTCACCTGACCGCTTGGAGCTTTGTCCAAATAAAACTTTTTTTCAAGCTTAGGCTCATCTTCGCCATTTTTTGTCCCTCTATAAATTATGGCCCTTTCATGGGATACACCTTCATCATCATGAAGTGTTCCAATAAGATGACCATTTTCTTCGCCAAATGTGAGAAGCTCGAACTCTTCTTTTTCACGAAACCCTTTCCCGCGACTTATCATGTATACGGCTTCAAGAAGAGTTGTTTTGCCATGAGCATTCTCGCCAATTATTCCATTTACATCAGGAGAAAATTCAAAACCCTCCTCCTCACTATAAATTCGAAAATTCGACAATAAAATATCTCGGATTATCACAAGTAAAAATCAATTTAAATACTGAAGAATGATATCAAATTCTAGGCGCTATCAGCCAGAGGCTGATCGGCCTTTGGCCGAGGCTCTAGGCTCTTATCGTATTATAGTTCCCACAAACTCTTCTCCTGCAAAAAGCTTTTCTAAATTTTCAAAATTAGCACCATTTGCCACAACCACTTCAAGCTCTATAGTTTTGGCAAGTTGGGTAGCGACAGGATCAAAAGGAGTGTTCATTCCTGGAACCCATTTTTCACCAACAAGTGAATGGATATATTCCCAGTTTGTTTCTATCAATGCTTTTGCCTCTGGATTTTTATTTGGATCACTATCAAACACATAGTCAATATTCGAGAGATTAATCATGAGTTTTGCGCCATTATCATGAGCTAAAGTTACTGCACAGTAGTCCGTACTCCACCCTGGTTTCCATCCAGCCCCTATCACAAGTGGCTCAACCCAATTTTCGAGTTTGTGGTCATAATTTTCGATCATTCTAGGGTGGGCAATATCAACGAAGATCGCACGAAGGAGGTGACCATTTAGTCTTGTAGAGTGCACGCCAAGCCAGTCTAGATCGTAGTTACTCATACCTTTTATCACTTCATGAGCTGCATTCTGGTAAGTCCTGCAAATTGCCCCTCCACCAGACACAAGCATGAACCTTACTCCATTTTTCACATGATTTCTGACAAAGGAATTCAATTTCTTCAAGAAATCTACGTTAGGCTTGCCTTGAGGGTCAAAAAGCAAAGACCCCCCAATAGACATAACAACAGGACTCGTAAGATTGATTTTGCTCATATAGCTAAAAAAATACCCCCATCAATTGGAGGTCGCACAACAAAATATTAATTATCAATTTTTACTTTCATACGCAACTATTCCCACTTCGACATGTTCAAATCCCAAACTCGAAGGTTCGAAATCCGAAATTCTAAATTCGTAATTCGTAATTCGTAATTTTCAATATTATATCTTAGCTCACAGAACTAAGCCATTATAATTTGTAACATGTAATGTTTAACTCAAATAAATTACTATTGAGCTATAAATTTCAAATTTCAAGTTACAAATATTTTGTACAAACTAGATCGGTGATTCAAATCCAATTATCGCAGCAACAGTCCTGACTATGAAAAACGATATAAGCAGCAATCCAAACCCAATGAGAGCATAAGTGATCTTCTTCCAGGCCGATTCTATTTTTGACGCTTCACCTGCGGAGTTCATATACTCAAATCCAGCTGCGATAAGAACTACAAATAGAATTAGACCTGCAATTGGGAAAGCAAAAAGCATTAACCTACTGACAAGGTCACCCAACGTGGCAGTACGCGAACCAATTCCTCCACCACCAGCTGCTGGCGTAGGAATAGCATCACATATTTCCTGAGCTCCCACTTTGATGCATGTTGCAAGATAATTGACTGCATTTGTAGCCATATTTTTGATGTAAGTAAACTTACGCTGCCGCAACCTGCTGTTGTTGTCCTGCTGCGAATGTATTCGCTTCCTGTTGTGACTTCATAAATGCCTCTTGAATTGCATCATTTAGGACATTATTTGGGACAACTGGTGCAACAGTCTCGGTTTTTTTATCGTCAACAGTTTCGACTTTTGGCTTTTCATCTGTTTTTACTTCAGCTTCTTTCACTTTTTCTTTGGCATTTATTGGACAGATGATTGTGGCATTTGGATAAACTGCTGTCTTAAATGCAAAGCCTGACTCTGCACAGACAAATGCTTTCATTGGATACTTTTCAGCTTTGTCACTTTTAGCTATGTTAATCTTTGTCTCATCTGATTTTTTCTTATCATCCATCTTCACCACTTCTTTTGGTTTTTCTGTCTTGAAGACCAGATCTCTACCATCAAAGTCAACAATGATTATGTCTCCATCTTGTGCTTTTTTGGCAATGATCATCTCTGATATTGGATTCTCGAGGAGCTTCTGAATTGCACGTCTTAGAGGTCTTGCTCCATACACAGGATCGAATCCAGCTATCACTATCTGCTCTTTGGCAGCATCAGTGATTGTCAGACCCATATTCTGCTCTTCAAGAAGCTTAGCAAGGGCTTTAAGCTGTAAATCTACTATCTTTTTCATGTGCTTGAACATGAGCGGCTCAAAGACTATCACCTCATCAAATCTATTTATGAGCTCTGGTCTGAAGAATTTTCTAAGCTCTCCCATTACAACATCTTTTAGCTCATTGTATTGAGAATTTGAAAGATCTCCTCCAGCCTCGTCTTCATATTCAAATCCTTCCTCAAGCTCTGGCTCATTGAAGTTTGGTTTAGCACCTTTGTATTCTTTTGCCACATCGTCATCTTTCATGTCGGTAAACTCTCTGGATTTCTTATCAAGTTCAGCTACTTTCTTGTCAGATTGTTCACCAGCTTTAAACTCTTTCTTTTGGGTGCCATCAACAGTCTCCGTTTTGGCACCACTATCATCAGCCAACCTGCTCTTTTGAGCTTTAAGCAACCTATCTTGAATGAGCTGAGTACCAATATTTGAGGTACAAATTACTACAGTATTTTTGAAGGAAATAGTTCTACCTTTGTTATCGGTAAGCCTTCCATCGTCCAAAATCTGAAGCAAAATATTAAAAATATCTGGATGAGCTTTTTCTACCTCGTCAAAAAGCACTACTGAATATGGTTTTCTTCTCACTGCCTCAGTCAGCTTACCACCTTCCTCATAACCTACATATCCAGGAGGAGGTCCAAGAAGCTTGGCAACTTCATGCTTCTCCATAAATTCCGTCATATCAAATCTGATCATAGAATCTTCCTGTCCGAAAAGCACTTCAGCAAGCGTTTTTGTCAGTTCTGTTTTACCCACACCAGTTGGTCCAAGGAATATGAAGCTTCCAATTGGTCTTTTGTTGGACTTTAGCCCTGCTCGACCTCGTCTTACTGCGGCTGCGACTGCTGTTACTGCTCTTTCTTGACCAATCATTCTCTCGTGCATTATTTGCTCAAGCTTTGCAAGCTTGTCAGTTTCTGATCCTGACATTTTGGAGACTGGCACCCCAGTCCATCTTGACACAACGTCTTTCACAATATCCTCAGTCACATTCACATTGGACAAAGTCTTTTTGTGCTCATAGTCGTCTTTCATTGCCTTGAGTTTTGGTTCAAGGTCTGCAATTTTGTTACCCACCACTTTTGCTCTTACAGTATCATTTTTGGCAAGCGCTGCTGCTTTGTCGGCATTGAGTTGAGTGATTCGAGTTTCAAGTGATGTAATTTGCTCAGGTAGAGACATTAGAGGAAGTCTCACCGCTGCTGCAGACTCGTCCATGAGGTCGATAGCTTTGTCTGGTAAGAATCTATCACCCACATATCTCTTTGAGAGCTTTACAGCTGCATCAATTGCATCATCTGGAATTTTTACCTTGTGATAATTCTCATATTTTGCCCGCAAGGCTTTGAGCATTTTGATTGCTTGCTCTTCGGTGGGCTCAGGGATCATGACAGTCTGAAATCTTCTCTCAAGAGCAGGATCTTTTTCGATATATTTGCGATACTCGGTAAGAGTTGTGGCACCAATCATCTGGAGATCCCCTCGAGCTAGTGCTGGCTTTAGGAAGTTTGCTGCATCCATACTACCATCTCCTGTACCACCTGCTCCAACTATTGTGTGCATTTCGTCAATAAACATGACATACTGACCATTTGATGCAACAACCTCTTCTATAAGATCTTTCATTCTCTGTTCGAATTCACCTCTGTGTGATGCTCCCGCAAGCACTGCCATAAGATCAAGTTGCAATATTCTTTTGCCTGTCAAAACATCAGGTACTTGGTGAGCTGTGATTCTCTGCGCCAATCCCTCAACTATTGATGTCTTTCCAACTCCAGGCTCACCAACCAGTGCTGGGTTGTTTTTTGTTCTGCGTGAAAGTACATGCACCACTCTCTCTATTTCTTCTGATCTTTCCACACACTGATCAAGCTCTCCTCTTTCGGCTTTGGCTGTAATGTCGATGGTAAAGTCAGCCAGTGCACTTTTTTTAGCTTCTCCAGCCTTAAGCGGCTTGCCATCTGGTCCAACTGCTTGCTGATTTTGAGCAGTTACTTGAGTATTTATTTTCTTTTGCAAATCCTGAAGTGTGATGCCAAGTTTGGCAAGAACTCTAGCACCAGTTCCCTCACCTTCCTCAAATAGAGAAAGTAAAATATGTTCTGGTGAGATATATTCAAGTCCATTTTTCTTCGCATTTAGAAGTGAATTCTCAATGATTTTTTTGAATCTTGGTGAAAGCTGTGGGGTGACTTTTGTATTACCTTTCCTATAAAGTGGTGCGAGTTCTGCTTCTACTTTTGCTGGCTCTACTTTGAATTCTGCAAGAAGTTTTATGATCTCAGAATCAGTTATAAGTCCAGCTAGTAAGTGTTCACTATCAACGCTTTCCGCCATATACTCACGAGCTTTTACTTGAGATGCTAGTAAGACTCTATTTGACCTCTGGGTCAGGTGTGTCATTATCTCCAAAAGTCTTTGTCTTGTCATCTCTCCGCCATCCGCTCCAACTACTCCTTTTGCTCCTGTTTCATCTTTGGCATTTGGATCCTTTGGCGCTTGAGGATTCGCTTGTTGAACTGGCTGTTGACCGTTTTTTGGTACTTGAGCGTTAGCTCCAACAGGAGGAACAACAGCATCAGTTTTTGTGGCGTTGGGATCAATAGGTGGAGCTTTTGACTGAGTCGCTACTGGAGCTTGCACTTGATTTGGAGTTTGCGTTACTGCCTGCGTTTGTCCGTTTGCAGCAGCCTTTTGACTCTGAATCTCTTGCTGTTTCTTCAAGAGTCCTGCTATGTACTGCTGTCTTGCAATTTCTTGCGGATCTGTTGGTTGTGTTTGATTTGTGGTCACAGTTGTAGTTGTTGTCTGCACAGTGCCTTGGGGCTCTATGACAGACTGAGATGAACTGCTAACTGACTGCCCAGGTACCTGTGCAGTTGACTGTTGGTTTGGTTTTCGTATAAAATCAAGGACGGACATTACCGATTATTATGAACAGAAATTTTTACAAAGTCAACACTAGATACATCACTTTGTTAGCTTTTGTATTAATAATTATTTTCCAAAAACAATCTTTTGCAGCTAATATAATTCCAACTGATCCACCAGAGACAAGAGTACCTACCCCTACTCTTAGCTCTGCTGATTACAATCTTGAACCGGAAGAACAAAAGTTTATAGAAGACTCAAGAACCGGAGCAAGAAATAATTATGAACAACAAACCAATGAAACCAAAAAAGCCGGATCAAATCTAATTGATATATTTATGCAAGCTATTGGTGGAGCAAAAAGTCTCATGCCAACTCTTTTCCCCACAGCTACACCAACCCCTTCACCCACACCATCTGACGGTTCAAACCCGCCCTGTGGTTGAAGCACACTAAGTATCAGGTAACTTACGAAAAAATCATTGCCAACAGGTGAATCCTACACCTCCAGGACAGATGCACAGATCATTATTAAACTCTGCAATGCCCTTAACAACCTCAGAAACAATCAATCCTGACAAGGTACATTGATGTACTAAAAACGTTAACGCAGCAAAACAAACGGAGTACGCATGGGAAAGTATTGCAGCTGCAATTCACTACATAGAAATACTAACGGTGGTAGTTTCAGGATCCCAATGGATCCCTAATAAGCGGAAGAAGCAATTGGTACGAACCTGAGCCTGACAGAGGAGGAAAACTTATAGTACACAACTAGAGTCATGCATTGATGCTGCCAAAATATCTGAGGGGAAGAACCAGCAAAAAGGCTGGGCACTAGATTTTATTAAAAACAACAATCTTCCTACTCCCATGACCAAATGCATACTGAGATGCTCGCAGGCCAGTTTACTTCGCATTTAATTCAGCTCACACAAGGAGAATTGCGATGGGAGTAGTTCTTTCAGGTGGCTCATGGAAATATACTGGACGTGTTTGGCCAAGAGGAACGGGTACTGTGGATATTCCTGATCATGGGACAGTGTAGGCCAGGAGGTGAAAAATATTGTTGGAGATAGACACGTATATGGCATCCTCTAGATGCATGGATGCAGCATCATCAGGACATGTATTTTCATTTTCATTACTACAATACAAACACCTTCAGTCCCATACTAATAGGACAATTGGCGCTCTGACACTCATGAAGAGGGTTGCAAAAAGCATTTAAGTTTCCTATTCCTACTCCTACACCCGGATCAAATGGAGAAATTTCCTACAAACCTCCAAATGGCAATCTTGTATATTACAACCAATGTGACCCACAATATGCATTTGGATCTTGTGGGAAACAAAACATGACTTGTCATGCAGGTTGTGGACCAACATCTGTTGCTGAAATAATTGCCTCATATGCAAATTCTGCATTCACCCCTCTTGATGCTATGCGTATTGCAAGTAGTTTGAACGGAGTAGATTGCGCAGGCTCAGGAGTGGGAACACTAAAAACTATAATGAGTAATTATTCTAAGGCTCAATTGCATATGACGGAAGATGGTTTCAATCTAGCTGGTGACTTCAATCAGGATGCCATAAATCTAAAACCGTTTATTGATAGTGGCCAAACCATTCTTGCAGCAGCATCTTATCAGCCTTGTTGTGGTCATTGGATATGGATTGTTGATATTGACAACAACTACCACATACTTGCAAATGATGTTTATTGGTTCCAACCACAATACGTGGGTAGTGCCAGGGCGCCAATGGACTTAACAGCATTTATGCACGGTGGATATCCATATAAAGGTGTATATTCAATTGATGTTACTGGATATATGTTAGTTTCAAAAAAATAAACTATGAATACAGAAATTATGAAGTCAAAAAAAGTAATTGTTATTGCCAGTTCAATTCTCGCACTACTGGTTGTAACATACATAATATTGCTTCTCATAAAACAAAACGTCCAGCAACCACAAAACCCCACATCTACATCACCTACGCCCTATTTCGATCAAAAAACACCTAACACGTCATCTAGAGTAACTGTAATAATGACCACACTTCCAAACAACCCATCTATCACTCCTCAACCACCAGAAAATCTTGGAGGAGATATTAAAATTCCTGAGCAAATGGTAGAAGCCGGGAGCGAAAGAGAAAAACTTATGAATGCAAGTCCACTCAACACCGAATACTTCACTGTAAGGTTCAACTACAAAACAGTACTTTATGATGTGAGCTTTACAAATCCCAACAACGAAGAAAATGCTGACAGATTTAGAGAATGGAAAGAAATAAACTATCCAAGTATAGGCATGGAAGAATTCCACTTCGAAAACTAGGCTCTTAGCTCTTAGCTCTTAACTCTTAGCTCTTAGCTCTTAGCTCTTAGCTCTTAGCTCTTAGCTCTTAATTCAGTTTATCTCATACACTACTCCCTTACCGTCTCCTGATCTGAATACTTCATGTCCAAGTTTTTGGAATTTCTTTTCATTGATCTTTAGTTTGTCGACTTCATATTTCTTTCGCTCATTGCTTGAGATCACAACATACCTCACATTGAATTTGCGCAGGTATGCTCGTGTTTCATCAATATCATCAGATCTATAAATACTTTCAATGAACGGGATTCTCTTACCGACTATATCAGCATTTCCACGCCATAGCCATTCATGTACCCACCATCCAGCCACAGTGGGTAGTCCAGTATAAGCAGATATGACATTGTAGTCTGTATAACTATCACCCTGTGCTTCAAGTATTACTGGTTGTCCTTGCACTCGAGTATTAAAAAAGTCTACGATATCCGCGACATCTGACATCTCGGTCTTGAGCCAAGCAATTCCATCAAGCTTCACTGGTCTTGTCAAATCACCATAATATGACTGAATTGCGAAAAACATATATGGCGACACCAAAAGAACTCCTGCCACAAGAGCAACAGTCATATTCCTTCTGGCATTTTTGAAAACCAAAGGCAACTCACGAACCCTCCAAAGCACATACGGAATCATGAGAGACATCATGATATATGCCTGATACCCAAGCTTGAACATTGTATTTGCCCTAAAGTGAGTTGGATAAATATCTTTGATATAGAAAAACTCAGGGATAATGATAAGCATTGTGCCAAACAAAAATATCCCAAGTATCGCAAAATCTGGAACAATTGTTTTTTTCACCTGAACTACTTCATGATGGTTTTGTGATACTTTTATAAATCTCTTTGATAAGAAAATAACAAGGGTCAGAATGAGTCCTACAAACCAGAAAAGTCCCCAAAGCAAAAATAGCTGATATGGGGCTGAGATTTGACAATTACCTTTTTCAAAAAGGAAAGGCCCAATTTTTTTGGCCGTCTCATCTGCTTTCACCATACTCTGGACTAGTGGGAATCCACAATTCACACCAACTCCGCTCACAAACGGTTCGAAAAATAGTGAGAATGGAGCAGAAAAATAGAAAAATCCAAAGCCAAGTATCGCAAGATTTAATACAAGCTCCATAGTGAGCCAATGCAACGCAACAAGCACAAATGCAAAAAGTAATATGTAGATAGGTCCATTAAAAGCGTTAGTCATGTAGTGAACTGCCGCCATGAATGCCATGAGGAAAGTCCAATGTGCTTTTGCTTCAATACATTTTATTGCAAATTTTGAGATCGCATTTTCACCAAAAGTATTTTTTATCGCAGACTTGAAAGCGGCTTCTTCTGTGTTGTGTTCAATTTGATGCTCAGCTTGATGATCTACATAGTATCCCAATCTCTTGTTCCACCGCTCTACAACTGCTGGCAAAAAAACGAAAAATACTAGAGACAATGAAAGCAGTACAAACGGGATATCAAATACATGTCCATGAAGATCTGCAACAACATATGAGTACGATGGAAACTCATGGATGGTATTTGGAATAAATCTTGTAGCATTTGGATACCAGTATTTAGAATATTCGGCAAGAGCTCCAATTACGTTTGGAAATTTTGCAGCTATGACAGTTCCCATAGCCTTGAGGTCTGGAAGAACTTCCCATGGAGGAACTGGGCTTTCGTTGGGGTAGCCTTTGGTAAAGATGTATATCATGTGCCAATTACCTGCAAAATTCACGAGAAATGCTCCAAGTAGTCCAAAAAGCGCAAGACTTCTATCCATCATTTTCTTTTTACCATTATGAAACAATTGTTCCACTAGCCGAAGCAAATTAACGACGATTGCAAACGACATGGTCATTCCAAGTGCAAATAGATTTGAGAGAATGAGGTTGTATCCCACTTCACTTGGAACATCAGTCAATTTTGTAAGTATGGCACCACCCAAATGACCAAAGTAATAGTAGTTTATGAAATAACCCTTAGGACGAACCTCAGTATCTGCGGAATACCACATATCAATTGGCGGCATATAAGTACTTCTTGATATTGATTGCATGAAACCATAATCCATGAATTTTTCAAGACCTCTTATATTTGGCTCCTGACCTCTGACAAATGTCCAAAACAAAAGTGATGCAAGAAATAGCACTTCTATCACAATTGCCCACTTGATACTTTCGGTATTTTTTTTGATGAATTCTGACAAGTTGAATTTGCCCTGAAAAATTTGCTTTCTATATAAAAGCAAACCAACAACAAGCATCACTATCATGATTTGGGCCCTTCCAAATGGCAAAAGACGAAGAATTCCAAGCGACAAGAAAATGTAAGATAGCGCAATAATTCCTATTGCTTTTGCAAATGCATAACCTTTGTCAACATTTTTTCCAAAAATTTTGTTTGCAACTGGAAGAAAAATTACTCCCAGAATTAACATGTAAAAGTACCAAGTAAGAGTGTCAATCAGCCATTGCATATGTTTTTACAAAAATATAATCTAACGAATAATGAAATTTATTATTTTATTTATTTCTTATTTTGTCGTTTTTATTCGATTGTTACTCGTCTATCGTACTCAAGTTCATTGAAAAAGCAAGGGTTATCTCCTAAAATTCATTAATAAGATCAAATATCAAAGACCAAAATGCAAAATCAAAAGGAAAATTTCAAAGAGAATTTCAAAAAAAGACAGTATACTTTTGTCTTGGAATTCATAAATGTTGTTGGTACAATCCACAAGGACACTGTGACTGAGGTTCTTATAAAACAATCCGTACGAAGCGTTACGAGCATTTTGGCCAATTATATTGAGGGTCAGGCAGCCTCAAGTAAGCGAGATTTTCTAAAATATTTTGAAATAAGTTTGAAATCTGCAAATGAGTCAAAATTTTGGATCGCTCTGCTTCGGGATACTACGAGTATTAAAAGGGATTGTGCAAATAAGCTACTAGCCGAATTGAATGAGATTTCTAATATTTATGGTTCAAGTGTCCTGAAATTGAAGGGAAAAACATAATTTTTTAATTTGAAACTTTAATTTTGCATTTTTAATTTTTAAATTTGAATTTACTATTGTGGACAAATCTTACAATCCTTCATACTGGGAGCCAATCATTTTAGAAAAGTGGGAAAAGTCTGAAAGCTTCAAAGCCCGACCAGAAAGCCCTGGTGAACCATTTTGCATCATTTTCCCCCCACCAAATGCCAATGGCAGTCTACACGTTGGGCATGCGATGTACGTCTATCAAGACATTATGTGCAGATATGCAAGACTTCAGGGCAAAAATGTCTTTTGGGTTGCTGGGACAGACCATGCAGGTATTGAAACTCAATTTGTATTTGAGAAACATTTGGCAAAACAGGGTAAAAGCCGCTTTGACTATGATCGTGAAACACTTTATGAAATGATCAAAAAGTTTGTTGCAGACAGCCAAGGGATGATGAAGGTACAACTCAAGTCACTTGGGTTTTCTCTTGATTGGAGCAGAGAGTGCTACACACTTGACCCAAAAATCGTAAAAATTGTGAATACAACCTTCAAAAAACTTTTTGAGGATGGCTTAGTTTATCGAGCTGATAGACTTGTCAATTATTGCTGCAAAGATGGCACAAGCTTTTCTGACCTTGAGGTAGATTCTGTAGAAGAGGTTGGTACTTTGTACCATATCAAATATGGAGATATTACTGTTGCAACAACAAGACCTGAGACGATGCTTGGAGATACCGCAGTAATGGTAAACCCAAGTGATAAGCGTTATCAACTACTTATTGGCAAAACGGTCACCCTTCCAATTCTTGAAAAAGAAATTCCAGTAATTGCCGATGAGTATGTTGATATGGCGTTTGGTACAGGCGCAGTCAAAGTCACACCTGCTCACGATTTCAACGATTTTGAGGTTGGTCTAAGGCACAAATTGCCTGTGGTTCAGGTTATCGGATACGACGGCAAAATATTTGGTACAAACACCAAGTATGACGGACTCCGTGTGAAGAAAGCCAGAGAAGAAATTATTGCGGAGCTCAAAAGCAAAGGTCTACTTGTCAAAGAAGAGCCACATCAAATGGTCACCAAAAAATGCTACAAATGCAAATCTTTGCTTGAGCCATTACCCAAGAAGCAGTGGTATATCAAAATCAAGCCTCTTGCCGAAAAAGCAATTGCCGCTCTTGAGACAAGTGAGACCAAAGTCCACCCAGACAGATTCTCCCCAATTCTCAAGCGATACTTGGATGAATTCATAGATTGGAACATTAGCAGACAAATTGTTTGGGGAATAAGGATACCGGCATATAAATGTACTAATCAAAATTCGAAAATCAAAACTCGGACCATCAAAGAAAACTACACCCTACAACCTATAACCTACAACCTAGAAAAATGGTTCGTTAGTCTTGAAAAACCTGAGAAGTGCGAGATATGTGGAGAGTGTACGCCAGAGCAAGACACGGACACTTTTGACACATGGTTCTCATCAGGTCAATGGCCATTTGCTACACTCAAATCACTAGATCTATTTGACAAATACTATCCCACAACAGTCATGGAAACAGGATATGACATTGCAAGGGCTTGGGTGTCACGTATGATGATGCTTGGAATATACGTGACAGGCAAAACTCCTTTTGAACATGTGTATTTCCATGGACTTGTAAGAGATGGCAAAGGTCAAAAGATGAGTAAAAGCAAAGGAAATGTTGTTGATCCCCTCAAACTTACTAAAATGTATGGTTCAGATGCATTACGTGCAGCACTTGTATTTGGCACGACACCTGGCGCTGATCTCAATGTATCTGATGAAAAAGTTCGTGGAATGCGTAATTTCATCAACAAAATTTGGAATATTGGTAGATTTCTCCAAAGTCTCGAGTTACCGAGCCCTCTTCACCAACAAGATATTGAGGTAAACATTGATGTTGAATCAGTCACTATTGAGCTCAAAAAAGAGTTTGCCACACTCAAGGAGAGCTATCACAAAAATATTGAAAAGTTTGAATTTTCTCAAGCTCTTGTTGATTTGCACGAATTCACCTGGCATAGGTTTGCAGACCATTACATCGAAACGCTCAAATCTGATGCTAAAAAATCAGACAGTTCATCAAGGGAGTTACTTAAAAATATCTATAGAGAATTAGTTGAAATGCTTAGCCCTTACATTCCATTTGTTACTGAAGCTATTAATATTTCTATATCAAAGTCGTCAAAAAGCCAAACTCAATGATATAATTCAACAAGTTATTCCTATAACTTTATAACTTTACGAACCTTATAACTTTATAACTAGAGTATGAAACGCACCTATCAACCAAAAAAAGGAAAAAGAGTCAAGAAACATGGATTTTTAGCACGAATGTCTACCAAAAATGGACGCAAAGTTCTTGCACGCCGAAGAGCTACAGGCCGCAGCAGATTGACAGTCTAAATCTACAATTTACAAGAATCAATTGACAAGTAATTTGCAATTACAAAAACCAATTGAATTTGTATTTCGATTTGATATTGACTATTACTTGAATATTGTTATTGATTACTGTTAATTTCACAAAATGTTTGACACAATCATCATCCAACCAATCCTAAACGCTTTGGTTGCCATATACAAAGGACTAAACATAATATCTGTCCCCTACTCATTTGGATTTGCAATCATCACACTTACTGCGTTAATTAGAGGTGCACTTCATCCATTTTTCAAACAGCAGATCGATAGTCAGAAAAAAATGAATGAATTGAAGCCTAAACTCGCAGAGCTTGAAACAAAATTCAAAGATGACAAAAGCCGTTTACAGCAAGCCCAACTAGACTTGTACAAAGAACATGGTATAAACCCTGCTTCAGGCTGCTTATTTGCTATTGTTCAAATTCCAGTATTTATTGGTCTTTATCAAGTATTGAACAAATTTGTCACAGCAGGTAGTGACAGCAAAATGGTGGCGACTATTAACAAAATGCTCTATTCACCCAGTTTGACAATTTCAAAAATAGATCCCAATTTTTTCATATTCAATCTTGCCCAGTCGCCTTCTCATTTCCGGATTTTTGAATTCTCAACAAAAGCTGGTCTTCAGATACACAACCAAAACCTTGCATATTCATACTATTTGTTAATCCCTATTATCACAGCGGTGTTACAGTACTTTCAGGCAAGTGCAAACATACCAACACCCGTGAAAAAAGTAGAAAATAAAGAAATCAATAAAAACGAAAAAGACAATAATAGCGGAGACAAAAATACTGAAAAAAAGCCAGAATCGTTTTCGGACGAGTTCCAATCAGCTATGAATACTCAAATGAAATACTTCTTCCCAATCATGATTGGATTTTTCTCATACACCTTACCTGTAGGTTTGAGTTTGTACTGGAATATATTTTCGATTTTTAGTATAATGCAGAGCATTGGAAAGAAGAAAACTAAGTAGTGATAAAGACTTAAAAGTTAATGAATGTTTTCAATTTGTCATTCTGGCTTGTCCAGAATCAGCAAATTGAAAAATTTTGTCCGATTCTGGATGAGCCAAAAGTATTGGCTTACCAGAATGACAGACTTTATTGTTTAAGTACTAAGTTCTAGGAACTAAGAGAGCTTAATCTTGATTCTTAAAACTTAGTAATTCATAAAATATTAATAATGGAAACAGTAACCACAATCCAAACCATCGTCAAAACAATCGTAGACCTCATGGTCAACAATGCCACAGTTGAAGTGCAAGAAGACGCTGGCATTTTCAAAGTATTCATCCAAGCTGGCGAAGAAGCACCAGCCATCATCGGACGACACGGCGACACCATCAGATCCCTTCAAAAAGTACTCGAAGTGGCATGCTTCAACAAACTGCAAACTAGAATAGACCTTGTAGTAAATGTCAATGATTATCGTGAAAAGCAAATAGAGAGACTTCAAAATATCGCAGCCGAAATAGCTGAAAAAGTAAGAAACGGTGGAAGAGCCCTTCCTTTTCGAGGTCTCAATTCATACGAAAGAAGAATCGTGCACGAATTTATAACAAAAAATTACACAAATCTTAATACTTATTCTGTTGGTGAAGGACGCTTTAGAGAGCTCATGATAGACTTGCAATCAGCAAGTCCGGTCACGTACAATGAGTCTAATGTCCCAGACGAAAACTCAACCACTGCCTAAGGTTGAAAACACCAAAATTGAAAGTAATAAGGGTGTAGAAAATCCCAATAGATTTTCTTATTCCCACAAGCATTTATTTGGCGCATTACTTTCTTCCCTGCTCATCCCAGGACTCCTTATTTTGGATTTTGTACTTTTCAACGTGACTCGTCCCTCCTGTGCCGCGTGCGCATCTTTCTCTGGATACTTCGCCGACCACTCAATGACCATAGCATTTATCCAAGGCAACAAAGCCATACAAAATGTTTTAGTAATTTTTAGAAAGAAAGTATGAACGAGCAAGAAAAAACTGTGCGCGATGAACAGAATAGATCGCTAAGAGAAGGATTTACACAAGGGCAAACTGATGTTGATACAGTGACAGCAGGTGGACTTGATGATGTCAAACTAGAAAGACTAATCAAAGAATATATTGAGCAAACGGGTCAAAACATCTCGGTTGCCGATGTAATGGATACAATATCTATAGATGAATTCAAAGAGCTTTTAGAACCCTCAATAACAAAAGCTCGAAAACTAAAAGATGTTAGTAAGACTGTTGGAAAATTACTTGGTGGACTTCTTAGAGAGAAAAATGGCGAAATGCCATTACTCAAAAGACTTCAAAGCCTTACTAAAATGGAAAGGGATAAAATTCTTAAGGAACTCAAAGATATCCCAGAAGAAAAATATGCAGAAATTATTGCCGTGATAAAAGCTTTTGCACCCCTTGCCTTAAATACTCCAAAAGCTGCTGAATACACTCCAATGTATTTGAAATTCATTAATGGATTATTTAGGAAGAAGAATTATCTCAACATGAACTCACCGGGATCAGGTCTTTTTACGGAACTTGAAGAAGACCTGAAATCTTTTGCAGCAAAAGATGTTGGGGTTGTGAGAGACATTATACTGCAAGCTCTTGCTAGAGCTTATCAAGAGCTCAACTCCTCTGGATCAAGCAAAACCCTTGCCGGAATGAAGAATCTAGAGGAAGTGCAGGATAGGTTAATTGAGGTGGTCCCTGACCTTGTAAAAACCACTCAGCAAGATATGGGTGGTGATGGGAGTATACAGGGAATGATTGAGGGGAAGAGTCGGGATACTCAGGGTGGTTATTCATTTGAAGCACAAAGAGTTGCAAAGCTTCACAATGATTTAGCTACCACTCTTAACAACGAAGTCACTGGCCTACTTGAGCTTGAAGCATCAACAAGCGGAGTTGAGGCTATCACAGTAGACGGAGTTACTTACAATGCACAAGATCTTGACAAAATGCTCGGTCATTTTGCAAATAGTCAGACTGAACAAGCAGAATGGTTCAAAACCTCGAATTTACTTGAGAAATATTTACATAGTTTAGAACAGTCAAGATCAGGCACAACACGTGATCCGAAAGCCGAGCAGAAAATTGCAAAACTCAAGAGTTTAATAACTTCTAGAAATGCACTCGATCTAATAAGAAACTCAGGAAACATTGCGAGCAATTTTGTACCAATGTATGAGAGGCATTTTTCATACGAAATTGCCAAAGAACTTGGCAAGGATAAGGCTGACCTTGAAGAGTATAAAAATCTTACTGATGAGCAAAAAACCGCAGTATCTGAGCGAACCGCCACTAGAGTACGCGAAGCTGTACTTTATACTGTCAGCAATATATATCGTAATTACCTGAGCTCCGGTGAAGATCCAAAAGAAGATTTTAGACAAACATTACAGCACACCGGTGATCCATACCTCAATCCTACAGAAATGTTCAAACAATTCACGAACATGCTTACAAATCTTGCTTATCAGGCAAAGCAAGTAAGAGCTGAGTCTGTAGACTTCACAGTTCTCTCTCTTGGAGACATGACCACTGTGTACAATCCAGATCTTCGAAAAAATGTCACAACCTTCACTTCCCAAAGAAAACAAAAAAGAGGCGCTACTGTTTATGACTTCATGAAGGAACTTTTGGCAACGGTCAAGACTGATGATGGCTTTTTTGAAGCTGGACACCAGTACAGGTTTCTTTCAAACATGGGCTCACCAGACCAAAATAAATCATTCTTTGGGTCTATTGGTGAATATCTCAGATATTCCATGTCATCAGAAAACATAGATCGCATTTATGCAATGGAAAATGCGGGTGACATTGTAAGAGTTGCCTCAATCATTGAAGCTCAAATCGAAAAAAGACTTGCAGAAAAGGGTTGGCTAAACGAAGGTGAAGGAAAAATGTTTGAGGAAATTTTCCTAAACAAAGGAGAAGGTGGAAGTACCCTGACAAACTATATTCTCAACTATCTGCGTAACTATTACCCTGAAATGCCTGAGTGGCAAAGACAAAGAGTGATGCAACATGCTTTTACCATAGTCTTCGCGGGTAGATTCAGATTCCAGCAGATATATTCATATGCCAACCCAACCCGTGGCTTTCAGGGTCAGGCTGAAGACAAGCAGATGTTTAATAGCGTTTTCAGCCCCTTCCACAAACTACTAAGATATCCGCCTGAATGGAAGCATGATTTTGCCTTACGAGGTGTGCTTTGGAACCCTAGGATCAATATGCCAGGATTCAATTACGAAGACGAGGGAGATGTGCCGCTTTGGGATGCTGAAAAAATGGGTAAGGAAGGATTTGGAGTGTTTAACAAAGGTGATCATCAGAGACTTGGAAGACTTGCTTGGGATATGACTCACTTTTTCCATGATGATGTGCCTTTCGCACTGGGGCCAACCAATGAACTTCAGGTTGGAGGCTATGACACTCTCCGTGGTTGGCGACGATATGCTGATCTTGGTGTAATTGATAAAAGACTTTACAAACTCAAAGCTCAAGGTGGGATGCCTGAATTCACTCCTTCTTACAAAGATGGTGGAACGACCAAATATGACGGTGTCACAAGACTATGGAAGTCTATCGAAAATATCGGCTCAAATGATTTGCTTGCATTTGTAAACGGTGATATTGCTGATATGTTCAAATACTCGCAGGAAGCAAATGGCGGCAAAGGTGGTATATCTGATGAAAATATGAAATGGATGGAAGATTTCATTCGATTCCTTTACAGGAGATATTTGGGACCAAGCAATCCCCTATCAAGACTCTTCCCACACACATACCTCACAGACAAAAAACTCTTCACCAGCTCATCTACAGAATATTTCACTGATGAAAATGAATTCGTCAATAAGTTCAAAGATATTGCACAAAATATTTGGGAGAAAAAAAAGGATGCACCAAAGAGACTTGAAGCAGCTGGCAAAGAACTTCAAGGGAGTGTCGTGAAACCAATGATGCAATCAGCACTTATGTGTATCGTAGCTGAAAGATCGCCTACAGTGCTTATGAACCGACTGAAGCCACAAGATGAACAAAATGGACTCACCCTAAACTCCGAAATACGTAATCAATACTGGAAAGATAATAGTAGCTTCCTGCAAAATTTGACAACCCTTGGTGGCATAGATCAAAAAGTTTCAAGAAGTTTGTCAGGATCTAAGGAAGACAAGGATAAACTTCTCATGTCATATTGGGATCAAACCGAAAATGATCTTATTATGATCCAGGCAGATTTGAGAGCCGAAGTAGACAAAGAAATACTCTCTAAAAGAAGTTCTTGGGAGGCAAAATCTGGCGGAGCAAATATTTATGGAGAAAATTTCAATGAATTGCGATCATCAGTAAATGGTGGGAAAGGCTATGTATTGGACGAGGATACGCTCATCAGACTCATGATCAAAAAGGAGCGACCAGAAATGGCAAAAGATATCGAAGAGGGAAATTCCACAGTGGATGTCGCAATGGTTGCACTCGAGAATTCTAACAACAACGCAGACAAAGCTTTGGCACTTCGAATAAGGCGAGTTCAAATGCTTCACAATGATATTTTGAGTAAGCTTGCAGAAATGCCTGGTATTTCTGAAGATGAGGCAAAATTAGAAAAAGATCTATTGAATAATGAAAAGAATGGTATTAATCCCAAACTACTTGAAATCCCTGACGAGGACGAACGCAAAGAAAAAATTTATAAGGCTAAAAGACTTCTGGAGAATAAGAAAAAGAGAATGAGTAGAATGACTTGGTTTCAAAAAATGCTCAGTGAAAGATTCCTCGGTGCAATACCATTCATGGTAGACAATAGTGAAATTCACAAAACATTCCTCAACGCCGATAATACTATGGTCTTCAGATCTACTGGTGACAGCGGAGTGGCTGAACAATATAAATTGATACTTGATCCTCGTGCACCCGAAAGTGGCATGTCCAACATGCTTGTTATGATGAAAGATGCGGCAAGAAAAGGCACACCTGCAGAATGGGGCAAACTCAAATCTCTCATCACTGGATTTAGAAAAATTTGTTCTGATGAGATAGGCGATGGGGATGTCTTCATGCCTGTTGTCTTGGGTCTTATCAAGATGCAGCTTATTGGATTTACAAACAAACAAGAAGTGCGAAACGCACTTGGCAGATGGAAGCAGATGTTCACCAAAGAAGGACAATCGCTTTTCTCCAACTCTTACACTTGGTTTGAGCATCACGGTTTTGATGCTATAAGCATCCGCCAATACCTCATGACCTTCACCAAAGTAAATGCTATAAATCCTGATAACATGGAAATGTTTGCAAATATGTTCCAAGCATCTTGGTGGGGAGTCGCCAAAGAAGTAATTCCCGAGTACCTTACATACATCTTTGCATATATTATGGTCACATATATTAGTGAGGCTGTCAAAAAAGAGGCTCCAAAATAGTCACGTATAGACAGATGTGTTTTTACTGTGCTATCATGTAATCATGCGCAGGTATTTTTCTCTATTTCTTTTAATTCTTCTTACCGCGCTTTATCTCATTGGGCCAGTAACCAAAGCATTTGCACAAGATCTTCAGTGCGGAGAATTTGATGTGGATGGTCTTGAAACAATGTGTGTAAGTACAGCGCTTGAAAAAGATGATGGTAAACCAACCTCATACGCTTTGTCTGGACAATATTACAAATGTATTGATACGGTGCCAGGCTGCAAAGAAAATGAGAGGTGTTGTGTCAGGCCGCTACAAGGTCAATACGGAGGTCAATGCTTTGACCCTGATGTTAGTAGAAATAAATTGGGTGTTGGTGACAGACAAGGGTTTTTTGATTTTCTTCAGCCACAAAATTGTGACAAAGTTCCAGATGCAGAAGTAGAAGGAAACAAAGACGTTCTAATCGAGAACGATTTGGGAGCATTCGATAGACAATTAAAAGAAAGTGCATTCAAAAACGATGTGGATGCAAATAAACTTATCGTAAAAGGAAAGTCTGAGGGTGGGATAGTATTTAAAACTGTTTATGAATCTAATATATGTGGCGGAACCTTCTTTGCAAAATTTAACTGCAGTATCCAGAAAAAAGAATGGTTTTATGAGGTCAGAAAAGATGGAAAGAGGGCTTTTATGTGGGAGCCAACAAATTACAATGGAGAAATATCACTAAATTATGAGGGTATACCCGATCCAAGACCAGGCACTGGAATTCCTGAAAAGTCTGGGTGCTGGTTTGGCAATGCATTCAAAACTCCATTTTTCAATGCTGTTAGCTCACTGTCAAAAACTTTCACAAATGCTGACAACTTCCCCGACATCACACTTCTTTGTAACAAAGGCACACCGATATTCACAAAATCAAATGCCATAGAATACAAAGATGATAAAGTAGTTATCAAAGACCCAAGTGCTTGTTACTGCTCAGATGGAACATCAGGTCCTGCAACATCAGCAGTACTTCTTTGTACTAGATTTGTGATGGGGGTAGGTGACAACAGCCCATGGCGAGCCATTTTGCCTGATCAATTCAAAAACTTACTTCTAGGTGGGATTATCAAAACTACAAATATAAGCGAAATAAGAGCTGGGGTGAAAAAAGAAGTAGATAAATTCTTCTTTGACGAAAATGCACTAAAAAAATGGTTGCTACAAGTAGATGACCAATCTGAAGACGTCTCATTCCCCAATCCAACTGCACTTAGAAGCCGTGTATTTGGTGAAAAATATAAAAATACTCAGAAGGATTTGAATGCAGAGAATCGTGATGTGCAAAAAGACATTAATTTAATCATAAAACAAACAAGAACAAATCCATACACCAGAGAATTTGTGTCCTGTCTTGCTTGTGCCCAATATGGAGGCTTCCAATCGGCTCTTGGTTGTATGCCAATGGACAAAGCAGAGAGATTTATATCTGAAGGTATTCTTGGTATTGGAATTTCTATAGCAGGAGCTGTCACAATTCTTTGTATGATTTATGGAGCAATGCTCTATCAGCTTAGCATGGGTGAGTCCTCCCAAGTTCAGAAAGCCCAAAAGCTCATCACCGGCTGCTTCTTCGGTCTCATCACCATAATATTCGCACTATTTATCCTAAAGGTGATTGGGGTTGATCTACTACGTATTCCTGGACTTGGATAGTGATAAAAAAATCGAAACAATACTATATTTTATATAGTGCAATATTTATCTACCTACAAATTTCCAAATTCATACTCGCTTTTTTAGGCCTTTTCGATACGTTTGAAGGAATTTGGAATTTTTAGTATGAATAAATTTTCTAATGCATCAATTACTATGATGTAATACGCACACATTTAGAATAAGCGGAGCAATACTTTATATTTACCTATTTATGGAGTTGGTGGCACAGCTTGCTTCACTGTTTGTACAAAGCTATCTCCTGTCTTATCAAATGCATTTCTAAGTGGGGCAGTCATACGCTTTGCCATCGCTTGAGATATGCCAGACGCACCAAGAGTAGTACTCACACCTGTTATTATTGGAGCAGCACCCACAAACATTGCACCAACTCCAAGATTCAATGAGCCCATCATGGACTCGGCACCAAGTTTCTGCCTATAAAACTTTAATATTTGCGGGACACTATATAGAAGCACTCCACCTATCACCATTTGCAAACTTAACTGATCCGATATTACCGCTACAAATGGAGGTGACCACATCGGAGCGGGATTACCATTGCTCATTATGATACGTATCACAAGCATGAGTGCAGCAAAAAATGGAAAAACTGAGAGGTTAATAAGTAGCCCCTTCATCCATTTTACAAATGCATTTTGACCAGGAATTGCCTCAAACATAAGAAGTACAGGTGCAAACATTATTGCAAGAAGAATATCCAAATATATATAAAACAGCGCGAACATAACCCGAAACACAACAATCACCATACTCAAGATAAGTAGTGTCATTATGACAGTCTTTGTGATGATAGGTCCCAAAAATGCCTGAACTATAACAGATATTACAATATTAATAAGAAGTGCTACGGTTGATATACCAAATAATCCCCCCCCGCTTTTTGATCCGGCATCAAGCCATTGATTTAATTTGGCAAACTTGGGAACTATACCACTAAGTATCCTTCCCCAAGAATTCACCCACATACCAGGATTTGACGTAATATCTTTGATTCCAATCGCCTTGAATTTCATTGTTAACATTGATCCAAGGAGAGTACCTGCTACGATATTTGCAATACCATCTACAGTAGCCTGCATATAGTTTGGAACGATGTTGTAGATAGAAGTGGCTAAGTTCCAGTAGTTTGTGTCAGAATGTCCGATATTTCCAAGCATCTGTAGGAATAAGTCCTGTGGGGCTCCTGTGATTAGCTGACTAGCAAGCTTGCCTTGCTCCACCGCTGTCATACCAGCCTGACCTCCAAGCAAACTTACAACTAATATTATGGATATATACATGATATCGATGAAAAAGCCGGCTATTGCATATGAAAATGCTATTGCAAGAAGTGCAATTACAAGTCTAGGGAGTGCAGTCTCGAGACTCACACTAGTCTTACCTCCCCCACCTATTCCAAACATGACCATAAACCCTACAACCAGTATTACAATCACTATCACTAGATATGCAAGGTCTCGGAAGGCTTTCCAGATGGGCTGAAAACTAGACAATGCATAGAAACCAATTCCAGCAGCATATGTTTTTGGTACAAAACCTGAGTTTTCAAGTGAATTTTTGGCAATATACAAAAATGACGATGGTGGAGTCTTGAAGGGAAGCGCAACAACTGATGCCATCTTGTAGTTCAAGCTTTCTTTGCGATACATTTCTACATCTGATGGATTTGAGCTACAAAGCTCACCCATTGCAAAGCAAGACACTGCCCTCTCAAATCTTCTAGCTAACACATCTTGCTCAGTGAAAAGTTTGTCTTTCTTTTCGTCCATATCTGCATAGATTTGGACTCTTCTAGCTGCAGCCTGTTTTTGATAAGCAAGAGCGGATTCGCTACCTTTATTGTCCATCTTCCTAAAAGTCCCGAAAAGCACTAACACTACTACAAAAACCACTACTACAAATAATGCTTTTCTTGTGAAGGTGAGAAACCTCTCTACTCCCATTAAAAATAAATGAAGGGACATATTATGATATTAGCTTTTTTCAGCATGTAAGTCAATCAGACAATTGATTAGTTGAAATTGATTTATAACCTTGATTATCGAACTGAAAAGTTAATGTTGCTGATTTGCAGATTTTTGGATTTCAGCAAGATATTGCATGAGGATAAAAAGAGCTATTTGACCTCCAAATTGCGCCCATACTTTGAATTTATCTTTGAGCGCATCGCTAAGATTAGATTCATTCAGCTTTGCTAATGCAGCTTCTTTTTGT